>JBDSSD010000123.1:0-66863 GCA_039928945.1 Opitutus sp.
GAGAGACCTCGGCGAAAAGTTCGCGGGTGCCGTAGGACTTGGAAACGTCGGCGATGGTAAGCATCGGAACCCGCAAGCAAACCCCATGCGAGCCCCCCGCGTCAATGACGCGTTACGCACCGGCTCAGATCTGAATCTCCCACCCCGGAGTGAAATCCCTGCCCCCGAACGAGCTTCACGATTTCGTCCTTCATGCCGGCGCGCGTGGGTAACCTCGCGCGACCACCGCTCCCGCCGTTTCGCAAACCAGCTTGTCACGTAATGCGAGACAAACCCGATCGGAGGTCAGCAGCTCGATTCAGGGCAGCTTCCTGCTGAAGATTCATCTCGGAAGATCGTTCGGCCAATCCGGTCTTGTCACGTATTGCGTGACAAACCGGATCGGTCTCGGCCTGCGAGATGCCAACGAGATTTGGCCGCGTGGTTTACCGCGCGACGGTGAGCGCGATGCAGCCGGCGACAGCGACCAGTGCGCCGACGATAGAGCGGCGCGTGGGGCGGTCGTGCTCGAGCCAGTAGGCGATGGGGATCGCGAGTAAGGGAGTTGTCGCGGCGATTGGCAGGACGATCCCGCTCGGCGTCGTTGCAAGCGCCCACTGGTAACATCCCACGCCAAGAACCGGGCCGGCCAGGCCGTTGGCGATCATCCAGAGGCGGGCTTTTCGAAGCTGCGGCGGCGTCAGCGTGGCGCTGGGCTCTCGCGCTCTCTTCAGTCGCGAGAGAACGAAGAACCAGATCGCGGTGAAAATCATCCCGGCGAGAATGCGGTGATACGCGGAGTTCAAACCGAAGGTCGCGTTGTGCACGGCTTCACCTGCAGAGGCGGCGACCTCGACCCCTTTACGGCTGACGAGCGCGCCGAATCCCTGGCCGCAGGCCGCGAGAAATCCGAAGGCGAATCCGACTGGTTTCACGTGAACGCGTGGAGGACTCGCCCGGGTGGGCAACAGAGCGATCGCAACTCCGGTGAGAATAACCAATCCCCACGTCACTTGGGGTACGGTGAGCCTGGTGCCGAGCCAGATCCACTCGCCGAACGCCGCGATTGGGGCGGCAAGGCATTGCGTGATCAGCACCGTGAGGCGCGATCCGAGGAAAGGCAGCGCGCCGTAAACGCCGAGGTCGCCGATGCCCATGCCGATGAGTCCACTCAGCAGAAACCATCCGGTGCTCGCGCTCGCGAAACCGTGGCCGAATGTGTGCGCGAAGAACCCAAGGACGATCATCCCAATTGCGAGCCGTCCAAGATTTGCGCGCGCCGAACCCGACGCACGCACGCTGTGGCTTGCGCACGTGGCGTTGAGCGCGAAGAAGAGGGCCGCGAGAAACGAGGGCAACATGGTCGGCGTCGAAGTGCACGGCGGAGTATTTCCTAATGCGATGGTTTTTTGTGGCGCGTCGTCGCAGCACCACGCAACTTTCGGCATCACACATGAAAGCTAAGAAAGCCAAAGTGAAACCCGAGTCCGTCAACGCAACGCTGGCGGCGAAAAAAGGTCCGGTCTCACAATTCCTCGCCCATCACTATCGCCACTTCAATGCGGCGGCATTGCTCGATTCCGCCAAGGGCTACGAGACGCATCTGAAGGCAGGAGGCAAAATGCTTGTCACGCTCGCAGGAGCGATGTCGACCGCTGAACTGGGCCTGACGCTCGCCGAGATGATTCGTCAGGACAAAGTCCACGCGATCGTCTGCACCGGCGCCAATCTTGAGGAAGATATTTTTAACCTCGTCGCGCACGATTACTACGAACGCGTGCCGCACTACCGTGATCTCACTGCGGCCGATGAGCAGTCGCTGCTCGATCGTCACATGAATCGCGTGACGGACACGTGTATTCCCGAAGGTGAAGCGATGCGGCGCATCGAAGCGGCCGTGGCGGAGGAGTGGGTGGCGGCCGACCAATCGGGTCAGCGGTTCTTCCCGCATGAGTTCATGTACAAGATTCTGCGGTCAGGAAAGCTGGTGAAGAGCTACCAGATCGACCCGAAGAATTCCTGGATGCTCGCTGCGGCGGAGAAGAACCTGCCGATCATCGTCCCGGGTTGGGAAGATGCGACTTTGGGTAACATGTATGCGGGACGCGTGATCACGGGTGAGATCAAGAATGTTCACACCGTTCGCACGGGCATCGAGTACATGGCGTGGTTGGCGGACTGGTACACCAAGACCGCGAAGCTGTTGAAGAACGGGGAAGGCTCGATCGGCTTTTTCCAGATCGGTGGCGGCATCGCCGGTGACTTCCCGATTTGTGTGGTGCCGATGTTGCACCAGGATCTTGGTCGCACGAGCGTGCCGCTCTGGGGTTACTTCTCGCAGATCAGTGATTCGACCACCAGCTACGGCAGTTATTCCGGCGCGGTGCCGAATGAAAAAATCACCTGGGGCAAGCTCGGCCAGAAGACGCCGAAGTTCATTGTTGAGAGTGACGCGACGATCGTGGCGCCGTTGATTTTCGCGTGGGTGTTGGGTCAGTGAGGTGAGGGGAGTGAGCGAACCCGTTGGCATTGCTCGCGCCTACCCGCCGTATTTCGGCATGTGGTTCGGAATGGAGGGACGACCTCCGTGTCGTCCGTTGCGGCGTGCGCACGCCTTGGGGCGATCACGCGTGCCATCGTAACACCTCAAGCTCGCCTTGGTATTTCCACTGGTCTGGCTTTGTGACCAGTTCCGCGCGAACCGGATTATTTCGGACGTATTCCCACTTCGCGGTGTAACTCTCTCCGACCCGCAATTGGCGGTCCCAGAAATCGCGTTGCCATAGCTTGCCCTCACCTCCTTCTCGTAACCAGCCGATCGCGCTTCTTGATTTCCACGAATGAATCCAGCGGTGCAAAGGTTCTGCGGGCAAAAGTGCGGGAGCACAGAACAGGTGAACGTGGTCCGGCATCAGAACGTAACGGCCGACCGAGTAGTGCGAACAAGCGCGCCAGAATGATAGAAGAAGTTCGTGGAATCGGTCGGTCGCGAGGATGCGGCGACGATGGTACGTGCAAACTGTAACGAAGAAGATTGTTGCTTGGTTGTGAGTCGCCGACGAGGCCAAGTGGATCGGACGTTTGCGATCGGGGAAAAGAGACTGTTCGGCGTTCAATGCATTTAAGCGTTACGGACGACGCGGAGGTCGTCCCTCCACAAGAATGCGTTGATTTACGGCGGTAGCTGGAGCGGTTGAAACGAGGTTGGTGTCTTGCGCGGCCTCACAGGTCGAACTCGACCACGTCGCTCCTCGGGGTGTTTGCAAACTGCTCCAACCCAACAAACGCTTTTCAAGCCACTTTGGGTGATTCCGTTTCACTCTGGTGCTAACCCCATGCCCGAGCTCCCTGACATCGAAGTCTATATCGACGCTCTGACGAAACGCGTTCTGGGGCGCCGACTCGAGCAGGTGCGGGTCGAGGATCTGTTCATCCTGCGCGCGGCCCGTCCGCCGATCGATTCGCTCGTGGGACGGCATGTGACCGCGTTCCGGCGGATCGGTAAACGAATCGCGTTCGGCTTTGAGCAGGATCGCTGGCTCGTGCTGCACCTCATGGTGGCGGGTCGACTTCAGTGGGCGGATACCGGCGCGTCGCTCGCGGCCAAAAACATGCTCGCCACCTTGCGATTCGAAACGGGCACGCTTGCGATCACGGAAGCCGGCAAAAAACGACGGGCTTCCCTGCACGTCGTCGACGGTACCCAAGGGCTGTCCGAACACGATCCGGGCGGGCTCGAGGTGCTCACGTGCAGTGAGCGGGAGTTCGCCGCTGCACTGACGAGCAGCAACCATACGCTGAAACGCGCACTGACCGATCCGCACCTTTTCAGCGGCATCGGCAACTCCTTCTCGGATGAGATTCTGCACCGCGCAAGACTGTCGCCCGTCGCACTGACGCAAAAGCTCTCTCCGGAAGAAATCGGTCACTTGTTTCGAACTGGGGCCGTCGTCCTGCGCGAATGGACCGAGCGGCTCCTTGAAGAGGCGGTCGAAAAGTTCCCGGCAAAGGTGACGGCTTTCCGTCCGGAAATGGCCGTGCATGGAAAATTCGGGAAACCCTGTCCGGTCTGTGGTGCGCTCGTTCAGCGCATTGTGTATGCAGAGAACGAGGTGAACTACTGTCCTGATTGCCAGACCGGGGGACGCATTCTCGCGGACCGTTCTTTATCGCGTTTGTTGAAAGAAGACTGGCCGCGCTCCGAGGAAGAAGCGGAAGCGCTCCGACGCCGCGTGCAGGGATGATCGTGGGGGCGATCGCTCCCGCTACGGCGAGGAAGTCGTCTCACGCTGAGGTCGCAGCTCGGTAGGGCCGCAACCAAAACAGCGGAAGCATGAATTCCTCACGCAGAGTTCTCCAAGACCAAGGACAAAACCTAATTTGAATGGAGGGACGGGCTCTGTCCCGTCCGACTTGGTTTGGAAATCGAAAATCGTGTCACGCAGCGTGAAACTTTTTCCGAAGAAGCCACCAGAACCGGATTTGAACAGAAGCGAACAAAGGGAACGAAGAGTGCTTCCTCGTCGAGCGCCTCTTCGTTCTCTTTGTTACCTTCTGTAAAACGGATTGGTTTCTGGGTTTCGTCTGGATTGTTCCAGCTCAGTTCAAAATCTTGTACTGCTGCTTCCAACCGAGCAGCGACTTTGCGCGATCGTTAGCGATGAGGGCCTGTCGCCCGGCTAGGGGACGCTTGAAGGATTTAACTCCGGGAAGAAAGCGAGCGATCAACTCCTGCGTGGGGAGGTTGGATGATGTGTCGTCGGCGGCCAGAATTACAGGCACGCAACCGAGACCGTCTTTTTCGATCGCGAGCCGACATGCGATCCCCACATCGCGCGCGTCAATGTAGGACCACAGAATCCGCAGACGATCTTCGGGATGATCGAACCGCGCACGAACGCCGTCGTAGTCTTCGGGGCAAAGGATATTTCCGAGACGCAGCGAAATCACCTGCATGCCGGTTCGGCGGTGGAACGCTTCCGCTGTCACTTCATTGAGAACCTTGGTCAGGCCGTAGGTGTCTTCCGGAAGTTGTGGATGCGCCTCGTCGATCGGAAGGTACTTGGGTTCAAAAAATTCGGAAGCGAAGCAGATGCCGTACGATGACTCGCTGGATGCGATCACGACCCGTTGGATGTTCAGAAGCGCGCACGCCTCGAGAACGTTGTACGTGCTGAGGGTATTGACGCGAAAGATCTCATCATTCGGCGCATCGTGCGCACGGGGGATGGCGGCCATGTGGATTACTCCGTCGTAAGGTCGACGATCGGCGGTTCCGAACGGTGAGAAAGCGGTCACGACCTGACCGAGCTGCGTGAGGTCGGCAACAATCGTGCGGCACTGCGAAATCGTGGGGCGCCGCGTATCGACGTTGACGACTTCGTAACCTGCTTCGACGAGATGTTTGACGATCCAGTGGCCGGCTTTGCCGGAACCGCCGGTGACAAGAATACGATGGGTGGGCATTTTGAGCAGAGGGAGGAGGAGAACCGCGAGAAGGTGAGAGAACGGGCGCAGGTTGTCCGAGATGGCGAGCAGTTTCGAACGAATGCGCGTCGGTTCAAGTGGTTCGCTGGGACGTCGGCCACTCCGACGCAGGCGCGTATGTCACTCCGACGTACGCCACTCGAGGTAACCCACGCCGACGTAGCCCGCTCCGGGAGGAGCGGGACCTTCGGCATCAACCGCGTCTCCATATAAAAATTTGTCCGCGCATGAATAGAATCGTGTGGCGCTCAGATCCCGCTCCTCCCGGAGCGGGCCACGTCGGGCTACGCCACGTGAAGTTTCAGCAGACTCACGGCTGCCGTTCGCGCGGCGTCGGCCGAGTCCGCGGAACCCGTGGCGTGGGCTGCGACAATCGCGCCGTCAATGAGCAGGCTGAGGGTATCCGCCAAGGTCGCGGGATTCCGTGCTCCGGCGTTTTGGACAATCGTGAGCAAACGCGAGTTCATCTGCCGCTTGTGCGCCCACGCCGTCTGATGGATGGGGTGATCCGGCTCGGGGTACTCGCTCAGCGCGCGGATAAACGCGCAGCCTTTGAAGTCATCCGTGAGAAACCACTGCTTCAGTCCTTCGAAAACAGCGGCGAGTTGTTTTTGCGGAGTTCGTCCCGCGCGCCCAATCGCGGCGTCGACGCCCTGAAGGAGGGCCGCGCTGCGTTGCGTAAGCACGGCAACAATCAACTCCTCTTTCGACGCGAAATGATTGTAGAGGGTCATCTTTGCGACCTCGGCTTCCGCCAACAGCGTATCGATGCCGACTGCTCGATAGCCGTCGCGGTAAAATAACCGCCACGCGGTCGCGAGCAGATGGTCGCGTTTCGCGGAGGAGGGGACCGGCACGGCAGGTTGGGCGCTCATCGTTCAATGTTTGCCGTCTCTGCGGACGTTCGCAACAAAATAGACAGATCTGTCTATTTTGGCTTGCATACCTCAGATAGACAGCTCTGTCTATCGTGTGTCAGTTCTATCCGATACCGCAAAAACCTAAACCTGTCTCATCCATGAAATCTGCCATTGTCATCATGTCCGATCCCCAAGCCGGTACGGACGAAGTCCTCGGCCGCCTGCTCAACGGTCTTGCGCTTGCGCACGAAACGCGGGCGGCAGGCGACGAAGTCGAAATCGTGTTCAAAGGCGCTGGAACCCGGTGGCCGGCTGAACTGGCGAAGCTGGCGCACCCGGCCCATGAGCGCTATCAGTCCGTGCGCGAGCTGGTGAAGGGAGCCTCATTGGGGTGCGCGACAAAGTTTGGTGCGCGCGACGCGGTGTCGGCCACCGGAGTCGCATTGCTGTCCGACACGCCGTTGCCCGGAACACCGGGCGTGGCAGGACTTCGGTCCTATTTCGCAGACGGGTGGAACGTGGCGATCTTCTAACTCAATCTACGATGAACTCGCATTTCATGGAGCTTGCTTCAACGCCCGCCGTTGCGGCGGCGCAGGAACGGTATCAGGGCCGGGCCCAACTCATCGAAAAGACTGGTGGATCCGATCTGCTCACCGAGTCGGAGCGCGAGTTCATCGAGTCCCGTGACACGTTCTACCTTTCGAGCGTTTCTGAGTCCGGCTGGCCCTACGTTCAACATCGGGGTGGACCGGCCGGGTTTTTGCGGGTCGTGGGGGAAAACGTCATCGCGTTCGCGGACTATCGCGGAAACCGACAGATGCTCACCACCGGAAACGTCGCCGCGGATGACCGCGTTGCGCTGATCCTGATGGATTATCCACAGCGATCGCGCCTGAAGATCCTCGGACACGCCACGGTCGTCGCCGCAGCAGACGATCCTGCGCTCGCGAAAAAGGTGGCGATTCCGGGCGCGCCGGCAGCGGAGCGTCTCGCGAAAATCAAGGTGGTCGCGTTCGACTGGAATTGTCCGAAATACATCACCCCGCGTTATACCAAGTCAGAAATCGAAGCGGCCGTCGCGCCATTGCGTCAACGACTCGCCGAACTCGAGGACGAGCTTCGCCTCGCTCGAAGTGCGCAAGCGTCGTAGGTAGTCAGGGCTCGTCGCGGGTGGCCCCGTGGGGAGAGAGCGGTGTATCGAGCCACACCGTCGAAAGCGGCGTCGAGCCGCCGCACTCCAGAAGACCGCGCGCGCAAGCGCGCTGGCCCACGGTGCGGAATACAGGTCTTCTGGAATCGGACGTAGGTCAGCGCGCTTGCGCGCGCTCACGGTGGTGTGCGCCCGGACTCGCACGGAACGCGGCGCCTTGCGCCGTGGCAGTAATGCGTAAGCGTGAGGAATGCCCAACGCGCTTGCTCACGAGAAATCGCCTTATCTGCTCCAGCACGCGGAGAATCCGGTCGCGTGGCTTCCGTGGGGTGAGGCGGCATTTGCCCGAGCACGCGCGGAGCAAAAGCCCATCTTTTTGAGCATCGGGTACGCGACCTGTCATTGGTGTCACGTGATGGCTCACGAGTCGTTCGAAAACGAAGAGATCGCGGCGCTCCTGAATGCGTCATTCGTCCCGATTAAAGTCGATCGGGAGGAGCGGCCGGACGTGGACAAAGTGTACATGACGTACGTTCAGGCGATGTCCGGGCACGGCGGCTGGCCGTTGAGCGCGTGGCTGACTCCCGAATTGAAACCGTTTTTCGGCGGAACCTACTTTCCGCCGGAAGACCGGAAGGGGCGCGCCGGTTTCCCTTCGTTGTTGCGGGCGATTGCGAACGGGTGGACACACGAACGGGAAAAGCTCGTGGCCGAAGGAGACCGGGTGATCGAAGCGTTGCGGGAGCACGCGGCCGAAAAACAATCGATTGAAACCGAAGCCGTCGGATCAGCGGAAGAGACGTTGGCGGAAGCGGGCGCCGCTGCGTTTGAGAAATGCTTTCAGCATTTGTATGAATCCTTCGATCCCACCAATGGAGGGTTTGGTGGAGCGCCGAAATTTCCTCGCGCGAGCAATCTCGATTTCCTCTTCCGCGCGGCGGCGATGCAAGGCGCGTCGAGCGAGGCGGGGGCGGAAGCCGTGAAGCTCGCGAGTGCGACGCTCCAGGCCATGGCGCGCGGTGGAATTCACGATCACGTTGGTGGCGGCTATCACCGCTATTCCGTCGATGAATCGTGGTTCGTCCCGCACTTCGAGAAAATGTTGTATGACCAGGCGCAGATTGCGGTGAACGCGCTGCAGGCGAAACAGGCCACTGGCGACGAGCGCTTCGGGTGGATGGCGCGGGATATTTTCGACTACGTGTTGCGCGATCTGGCGCACGGGGACGGCGGCTTCTATTCGGCTGAGGACGCGGATAGTCTCGTGACGCTCGGCCGGACGGAGCACGCGGAAGGTGCGTTTTATGTTTGGACCCAGGCCGAGATCGCGGCGGCGCTCGGCGATGACGCACCCTTGTTTTGCGCCCATGCGGGCGTGGCGGAAAACGGCAACGTTCCAACTGAGCTGGATCCACAAGGAGAACTCGCGGGGAAAAATATCCTGACGCAGCGGCAGTCTCTCGTGACGACGGCACGTCGCTACAACCTTTCGCCGGAGGAGACCAGCGACCGGATCGTGCGCTCGCTCGAAAAACTGCGGGCGGTCCGGGAGCGACGTCCGCGTCCGTTACGCGACGACAAGATCATCACCGCCTGGAACGGTCTGATGATTTCTGCGCTCGCACGAGGGTATCAGATCTTCGGGCACGATGAAGGGCCTGCGGCTGGGCAGAGCCAGCGTTACCTCGACGCGGCGATTCGCGCGGCTGAGTTCATCCGCCGGGAACTCTATGACGAGGGCTCGAATGTACTGTACCGGAGCTGGCGTCAAAATCGGGGCGCGACCGAAGGCTTTGCGGAGGATTACGCGTGTTTGATCCAAGGGCTGTTGGACCTGTACGAAGCCGGTTTCGACCGAGGCTGGCTGGCGTGGGGTGAGGAACTGCAGCGGACGATGGATACGCGGTTTTGGGATGCCGAGCGGGGGGGCTACTACAATTCTCAATCGGGTGATGCGGCGATCATCCTTCGTCTCAAAGAGGATTACGACGGCGCCGAGCCCGCGCCGAGTTCAGTGGCGGCCGTAAACCTGCACCGGTTCGCCGCGATCTTTGACGACGGCGAGGACAAGGCAGAGGCGTCCCGAATGAGCTATCGCGCACGTGGTCGCGCGTGCCTGGCGGCGTTTCGTCAGCAATGGAGTGGGACGCCGTACGCGATGCCGCAAATGCTCACCGCGATGGAGCTGGCACTCGATGACCCGCGGCACGTCGTGATTGTCGGAGATCCGACGTCCGCCGCGTATCGCGCGTTGATCGCGGTGATTCACGAACGACTCGGTCGGCGGAGAAGTCTCATCGGCATAACGTCAGACGAAGACCGCGCGTGGTTCGGCGCCCGCGCTCCGTGGCTGACCGACATGCGGGAGAAAGAGGGTCGGCCGACCGCGTACGTGTGTGAAGAGTTCACGTGTCAGGCGCCCGTCAGCGATCCCGAGGCGCTGAAAAAGCTGCTCGGATGATCGGTGGATTGTGGTCTCTTCGAGTGGAGGGACGAGCTCCGTCTCGTCCGTCATGGTCGGGCGTCGTTGATGAGCAATCGATTTGATCGCGGATAGGCACGCAGGCGGACGACACGGAGGTCGTCCCTCCATTTTCGGAATCCAACCGTCGCCGTCGTTGCGTCCTCCGGGCGAGGCAAATCTCGGAATACCCTTTGAGCCGGACGCTAATTCGCGACGCGGATCGGAAGGATCACGAACGGCAGGTTTGCGAGGAAGCAGCGTCGCTGAAGCGTGAACGCGGTGGAGTTGTGCAGCCATCGCGTGATGCGAGTTTCGCGCGCGAACAGCAACTGACCGGCGAAGAAGACCGGGTTGGTGAAACGCGCGGCCGCGTCCTGCGCCAACTTCATGGCCTCGTTGACGACATCGTGGCCAATCGCGGTGTAAGTGGCAGAGCCGTAGCCATGGCGTCGCGCCCAATCCGTGTAACGATTCGCTCCCACGTGCGTGTGCTGCCGGAGCGTTTCGATTTCATCGGCGCCTTTGAAATTGCCCGCGTCGACGACGCCCACTTGGAGGAACACCAGATTGCGAAACGTATTGCCGAACATTTTTGGCACGTGCAACGCGGTGTGCAGCCCCAGGCCATTATAGCCGTTGACAAAGAGAACGGCGGTGCGCGCGTTCGGATCCAATTCCTCGCTGGCCGGCGTGCGTGAGGTCGTCTCCACGGCGGCGGCCTCGACGATCGTATCCAGCCGGCGGAGCTGCGCGGTGACTCCCCGATAGTGGCGTCGAATTCCGACCGCACCAATCGAGAGCAAGGAAGTCACGAGTAACGTCGCCCAACCGCCTTCGGCGAATTTAACGACCGTAAGCGAGATGAGAATAAACGTCGTGAGCGCGAGTCCGAAACCGTTCAAGACGAGTTTCCGCCGCCAGCGCGGCTCGGTTGCGCGCACCTGCCACCAGTGTCGCACCATGCCGAGCTGAGAGAGCGAGAACGTGATGAAGACGTTGATCGAGTACAGCACGACCAGCAGTCCCACCGAGCCTCGGGTGAGGATCATCATGAGCAACGCAGCGGCACCCATGAGCAAAATGCCGTTTTGAGTCACGAGGCGGTCGCTGAGGTTCGCGAAGCGTGATGGAAACCAGCGATCGAGCGCCATGTTGGCGAGGACCCGTGGACCGTCGAGAAAGCCGGCCTGTGCGGCGATGAACAAGAGCGCGCCTTCGGAGGCGAGGGTGACGAGAACGAACGTGGACGCAACGGAGTGAGGCCACGTGCTCGTGAGTCGCTCCATCAAAACGGCGTTCAGCGTTTTTCCTTCTTCGGGCACGACCGCAAAAAGTAGATAGGCCAGGAGCAAGCCTGCGACGGTGACGGCGAGCGAGACACCCATGTACACCATCGTGCGTTGCCCGGTCCGGACTCTCGGCTCACGCAAAATCGGTAGTCCGTTGCTGACGGCTTCGATGCCGGTGTAGGTGCCGGCGCCCATGCTGTAAGCCTTCAAGATCAGCGCGAGCAGTCCAAACCAACCCAGCTGTGAACTCACCGTTTGCACCTCGTGCACGGTCGAGGTGGCCACGCCGCCCAGCCCGGACGCATGCGTGATGAACGTATAAAGGAGCGCGAACGCGTGCGTGCCGATGAAGACGAAAAAGACGGGCACCCACAGCATGACGGATTCGCGGACGCCGCGCAGATTGATCAACGTAAGCGCGACCACGCCGGCGAGCGCGAACGGCAATTTCCACATGAGCCAGGAGGGAGGAGCCAGACTGAACAGCGCGTCGGCTCCACTCGCGACGGAGATGGTGATCGTCAATACATAGTCGATCAGGAGTGCGCTGCCCGAGACCACGCCAGCAGCGGGCGAGAGCAACTTGCTCGCAACCAGATAGCCGCCACCGCCGGTGGGAAACAACGAGATGATCTGGGCGTAGCTGGCACAAATGGCGAGGATCGTGACCACCGAGGCGAGCGCCACGAAGATCGCGAGATGAGGATTTTGTCCAAGAGTCCTGAACGTTTCTTCCGGGCCGTAGCACGAGGACGAAAGGCCATCCGCACCGAGCCCGACCCACGCGAAGAGCGCGACAAGCGAGACCTTGTGGAAGAGGGTTTCATCGGTGAGCGACCGCGCCTGGCCGATGAAGATGGATCTGATTCGAGAGAGAGCATTCATTTTTCGAGTACGGCGTGCAGAGTCGGGAACAGAGCAACGAGTGAGGATACGAGCAGGACCGAAGTGAGGACGGGACCGGAGACATCGGTCACCCCGACCTCGCGATCGGACCGTGAGAGCGGCGGCGCAAGGAGCACGATGAGAGCGAGAGCGAAGGCCAGGATGGCGGAAGAACGTGAGCGGGTTTTCATGGGAGCACTACAGAGCAAAAGGAGACAAGTTTCTGGAGGCAGCCGCACGGGAAGGAGCTTTAGCGAAGCTGAGTCGTCCCGTGCGGCCGAGTGGAGCGCAGCGGATTAAGCAGCGCGTTTTTCGATTTTGTCGCGCACGAGCAAGCCGAGCATCGAGTCAAGGAGACCGTTGCCAGAAGCTGCGCCAGTGACAGAAACGTCTGGAACAATCCGAACGCCGCGATCGCCGACGGTCTGCATGAGCTGCATCACGGTGTAGCTTTGGGCGCCCAGTGATTCGACACCAGCGCGGTACGCCTCGGCCTTGGCGCTGCCGGTGGCGCGGATCGCATCCGCTTCGCCAAGCGCGCGTAGTTTGGTCGATTCGGCTTCACCATTGGCAGACCGAATCGCCGCTTGCGCGTGCAACTCTGCGATCCGAACGCCCTGATCGGCGTCGACCATCTGCTGTTGGATGTTCGCGAGGGCCGTGGCACGCACCAATTCCTGTCGCTGGCGCTGAGCGGCTTCCTGCGTCTCGTATGTTTTCTTTTCTTCCTCGGCGATCTTTCGATCCGTCTGAGTTTTCATCAGCTCGGCGGGCGGCGTGATGTCGCCGATCAGCGTATCAATCGCCTGGACATCGTACGCCGCGAGCGCGACTCGGATATGTCCGGCTGCCTCCACCTGCCGCTCACTGCGCGCATTGAGGAAATCGAGGACGGTGTGATGCTGCGCCGAATTGCGGAAATAATTTCCGACGATGGGTTGCAGCGCGTGGTCCACTAGATTTTGCATCGAACCGAGGCGCGAGATCACCTTTGGCGCGTCAAGTGCGCCGACGTGGATGATTTGTGAAACGTCCAGATTGAAGGCGAAGCCGTCGCGAGAACGCACGGTAATCGAGTTCAACTTGTCATCGTAATGATGGGCTTCGGTGCGGTTGGCCCAGTTCAGCACGATGTTGGTCGTGGGAACGAGTTCGACGCGCATAACCCGGGTGTTGATGGGATGTTTTCCGGGATAGAGCGGGCAGACCCAGACACCCTTGTGGCCGACGTTGACGAGGTCGCCGTGCTTGAACGCGACGCCACTCACATCCTCGTGGGCCAGGCCCACGAATGAAATCACGACGCCGACTGAGCCGATGGGGATGTTGAGCATTGCCACCTGCTCAACCTGGACGAACCACGGATTCAGATTCCAAGAGCCGGAGAGCAGCACCTGTTCCTGGAGTCCGCGGCGGCCGCCGTCTTCGATGAACGACTGTGCGTTCTGGAAGTTGTCGTGGTCGTGAATGAGCGGACCCGCGATTTCGCCGGCATCAATGGGTCGTCCATCCAACGTGGTTACGATGCCGACCATGTCTGATTTGATTTGCGTGATCGTGAGCTGACTACGCGCCATCCCGTGGTCCTCGGCCGTGTCGGCGGTGATGATTTGGAACAGCGCCGGATTGATTCGGTAAGTGCCCGCGGTGAGCAGCCCGAGCTGCCGGCCTTTTTCGCCGCCGCCGAGCAGGAATCGCCGGGCGTCCTGGAAATTATCGCACGCCACGACCTTGGCCAGGATGCGTTCGGCTGGAATGGAGGTTCCGGCCGCAGCCACAACCAAAGCGATCTCGCCTTGGGGTACCACGACGACGTGCGACTTCGCGACCCGGTATTGCCAGAAGAATAAACCGAAGTGGAGCCCCGGCGGCAAAGTATCGGCCTGATAGCCCGCTTCCCCGGCCAGCGCGATGAATTGACCAGCGGGGAGGTTGCGGCGGGAAAACTTCTTGATGACCAAGCCCACCTGATCTTCGCGGATCACCACGAGTCCGAGCATCAGGGGTGAGAGCAACGCAGCGAGGCCGACGAGCACGCCGCGCTCAATCCAGGTGTCAGCCAGGATCAGCGCGAGAGCGGCGAGGACGACCGCGGCCAAACCAAATAAAATACGCGCAAGCGTGGATCGTTGACTCAAGGCGATGCCCTTGAGCACGAGGCTTGCGCCCAGCAACAGAAGATGCGCGAGCAAGCTCGCGACACCGATTGAATTAAGGACCGTGGAGGTCATGAGAGGTCTCCCAAAAGCACGGCTACGCCCGCGGTATTCCCGCGGACACGGACATGCGGCTGCGTTGGAGCGACCGTGGAGGCACCGCGAAAGCGGGCTCTAGTGGATCACCCTTCCCATTGCCGACGAGGTTAGCTGACGGGCTTGGTCCTAGGAAGTGACCTTGGTCGCAGTTACCTGCCACCTTTCGCCCCGTCCGCGGCGTTGAGCGCTGCGGAATTTGGTTCCCCCGTGAAAACGCCGAGGAAGCGGCGTCGCCTTAGGCGGTGAAAGAACAACTTACGCCGGCGACAATGTGCGCGGGACCCGAGCCGGCAAGAGTTCTTCGGACGTTCGATGCGCAACCGATCGGTGCAACGGACACATGGCCGTTTTTTTTACGAGCAAGGTACCGCGTCCAAAAGACGAATGCAGGCTGGCCGCGGGCCGCGAGGGGGTGCAATCTACCGAATGGACAAATTACGTTTCACCGAGCTCGGGCTCTCTGAGGACATCTTAAAGGCCGTCGACAAGATGGGATTCGAGGAGGCTTCGCCGATTCAAACCGCGGTGATACCGACGATTTTGCAGGGACGGGATGTGGTCGGCATGTCGTCGACCGGCTCGGGCAAAACCGTGGCCTTCGCCATCCCTGCCATCGAGAAAGTGGATCCGAAGCTACGGGCCGTGCAGGTGCTAATCTTGTGTCCGACGCGCGAACTCGCGGTTCAGGTTGCGGAGGAAACCGGTAAAATCGCTTTCTTCAAACGCGGGGTGATGGGCGTGCCGATTTACGGCGGACAAAGTTACGAGCGGCAGTTTCGCGCCCTGGCCGCGGGTGCGCAGGTGGTGATCGGGACGCCGGGGCGGGTGATGGACCACATGGAGCGGGGAACGCTGAAACTCGATTCGTTGAAAATGGTGATCCTCGATGAAACCGACCGGATGCTCGACATGGGCTTTCGCGATGACATCGAGCACATTTTGAAAGCGGTACCGGCAACGCGGCAGCTGTTGTTTTTCTCCGCCACGATTCCACGCGGCATTCAGGACTTGATCGGTCGGTATTCGAAAGATCCGGCGTGGATCAAAATCGAGTCCGTCGCGCAAAATGCGCCGCAAGTGGAGCAGATCTATTTCGAGGTGGACCGCCGGTCGAAAATCGAAGCATTGACCCGACTCATCGATGTGCACGATTTCCGCTACGGCATCATTTTCTGCAGTACGAAAATCATGGTGGATGATCTGGACGAACACCTGCACTCGCGAGGGTACATGACGGACCGCCTGCACGGCGACATTTCGCAGATGCAGCGTGACCGCGTGATGGATAAGTTTCGCCGGCGCGGATTTGAATTCCTCGTGGCGACGGATGTTGCGGCCCGAGGGCTCGACGTCGATGACCTCGAAGTCGTGTTTAATTTCGACCTGCCGAACGACGCGGAAGACTACACGCATCGGATCGGGCGAACGGGACGAGCGGGGAAATCAGGCCGCGCCTTCACCTTCGTCTCCGGTCAGGAGATCTACAAGCTGCAGAGCATGGTGCGCTGGGCGAAGCTCGATATCCGCCGGGGCAAACTGCCATCGCTGGATGAAGTCGAAGAAGCGCGCACGAACGTGTTTTTCGACAAGATTCGGGCCACGCTGGATGCGAAGCAGTTCAAACCGCATGACGGCATGATCGATCGCTTGCTTGATCAAGGTTACGCGAGCACCGACATCTGCTCGGCTCTGATCCACATGCTTCAGATTGTCCCGGGCGCGGCTGAAAAGAAGCCCGGCGCCGCAGCGGCGTCTGTCAAAGCCGCCGCACCGACCTCGAGTCCTGCAGCCGCTCCCGCGCCGGCGTCCCGTGCGGTCAAACCGGCACCCACGTGGGCGAAACCGGTCGCAACGCCGAAAGCGAAAGCGGCCAAACCCGACGTGCAGCCGGCCCCGCCGCGTGAGACTCCAGCCGCGCCCGCTCTGGAGTCCGAAGAAACCGATGACGACGGCGCACCGAAAAAATCCAAATACGAGCGTCCGGCGCGAACGGGACGCGAGCCCGGCATGGTGACGATTTTTCTGAACGTTGGGCGCAAACAAGTCGTCACTCCGGCGGACATTGTGGGCAAGATATCAGGCGTGACGCGGTTGACCGCGAATGTCGTGGGCGCGATCGATATCCATCAGCGGCATACGCTGGCGGACGTCGCCGAGGACCACGCCGAGTTCATCGTCACCAAGCTCAAAGGCGTGAAGCTCAAGGGCGTCGCGCTGGAGCCGTCGCTGGCTGCGTCTGAGCCACAGTGAAAGGTAGGGCGAGGCGTCCCCGCCGAGCCGTTTCAGAGCGCGGCTCACCAAGAGGGTTCGCCCTACCTTTCGATCACCGGACAAAGACCGTCAGGTCCGAGG
This sequence comes from Opitutus sp., assembly GCA_039928945.1. Lineage (GTDB taxonomy): Bacteria > Verrucomicrobiota > Verrucomicrobiia > Opitutales > Opitutaceae > Opitutus. The sequence continues at coordinate 16,725 of JBDSSD010000123.1, forward strand.
CCTTGACACGGCAACGGAGCGGAGGTTATTGCCCTCGCCCCGTATGGAGGTCGCGCTCGATCAACCGGTGCTGGTTTTAAACCGCCTGTGGCAGGCGGTGAACGTCATCGGCGCGCGTCGGGCTTTTGGGCTGCTGGCGCGAGGTCATGCGCAGGTCGTGCATCACCACGATGAGGACTTTCGTACGTTTGGCCTCCTCGATTGGATTGATTTCTCAACGAACAATCCGCCACTGGTGCCGCTGGAGACGGTGCATACCCCGAACCGGACAATTCGGCTGCCGCGGGTCATTCTCCTCACGTTCTTCGACAAGCTGCCGTGCAAGGAGCTCAAGCTGACGCGCAACAATATTTTCGAACGAGATAAGAACACCTGTCAGTATTGCAGCCGCGTATTACCTCGCGAACAGCTGAACCTGGACCACGTTATCCCGCGCGATTACGGCGGGAAGACGACGTGGGAGAACATCGTTTGCTCCTGCATCAAGTGTAACACGAAGAAGGCGAATCGGCTTCCGCACGAAGCTCGGCTCCGCTTGATCCGGAAACCGGTGAAACCGAAGTGGCGTCCGGTCATCTCTCTCGTCCTTGGAACGCAGCACCGCGAAATGTGGAAAGACTTCCTCGATCTCGCGTATTGGAACGTCGAGCTCGACGAATAACGGTCAGGCAACAGCGGTGCTGTTGCGGGTGGCGAGGCGTGGATTCTCAGGCGAGGAAACGTCCGAAGTCCGGAATTGCGGTAGCGATGTGAGTTCGGCACGTTTCGCCCATGATCGCGACTCTCGTCATGACGGTGATCGGTGCCGACCGACCGGGCCTTGTTCAACTCCTTGCCGGGCGCATCGCGGACCATGGCGGAAACTGGCTGGAGAGCCGGATGTGTCGGTTGGGCGGTCAGTTCGCCGGCATTCTGAGTGTCGAAGTCGCGGCGGAACGGGCGGACGAACTCGTGCGTCAACTCAAGCAACTCGAAGCCGAAGGACTGCGAGTGATTGTTCACGCGGAAAGCGGCGAAATGCTCACGGCAAAAGGTTCACTCGCGACGATGGCGTTGGTCGGACAGGATCGTCCCGGGATTTTACGCAGCGTCTCGGCCGTGCTGGCGGCCCATAACGTAAACGTCGAGGAACTCGCCTCAGAGCGAGTTAGCGCTCCGATGGGTGGTGGCACGCTCTTCCAAGCCACGGCGACCGTGTTGGTGCCACCGGCGGCAAATCTCGCGGCGATTCGCGTCGATCTCGAAAAGATCGCTGCGGACTTGATGGTCGATCTGAAGCTGCAGCTGAAATAGCACTTCGGACGCTCCAAGGGCCGCAGAGGCGGGGCGCCGCCCAGACGCACCGCTATTTTCCGCTGAACTTCTGGCGTACGACCAGGAACAATACCGTCGCAACGACGACATCCGTCGCTGCCACCATCAGCCGGACCGGCAAGGGGAGAGACGTGAGGAATCCCCCGACGATCACCGCGGCGAGCAGGAGAAATCCGATGACCACCTTCAGTCCGGCGGCCTGACGTGAGCGCTCTTTGGCGATCTGCGTTTCATCGAGTGGCGGATGGGAGTTGGACATGACAACGACAGGTCAGGAGTTCCGGGCCAGGGGAAGGCTTACGCGCATCGTGGTGCCGTTGGGACCGGTCGACACCAGCGTGATGTCTCCGTGATGGCTTTCGAGAATACGTTTCGCAATCGCCAGCCCCAACCCTGTTCCCCCCGGTCGACCGGACAGGAACGAGTTGAAGATGCGTGGAGCAAAATCGTCCGGGATGCCGGTTCCCGTATCAGTCACATGGATGGTCGCGAAGGTGACCGTTCCGCGAATTTCCTCGCCGAGTGTGATCGTGAGTTCTCCTCCGCCGGCCATTGCTTCCGTCGAATTGAAGATGAGGTTGAGCAGCACCTGCTGAATTTGGCCTTTGTGAGCATCCACCACGAAGGAGCCGACCGGCGTTTCGAACCGCGACTGAACTTGAGCTTGGGCGAGTTTTGGGCGCACCAGGACCAGCGTATCTGAAATCGTGTCGGTTAAGGACCAGCGCGAATGGAGCGTCGTGGGCGCCTTGGCGAAGTTCAGTACGCGCAACACGATGGCTTCGAGCTGATCGAGTTTCTCGTTGATCACGCGCAGATCCGTGGAACGTGGATCGCTCGGAGAGAAATCGAAACCAAGGCCGCCATGGAGCAGTTTGATGACCGTGAGCGGATTTCGAATTTCGTGGGCGATCTCCGCCGCCAACAGCCCGAGCGTCGTGAGTTGTTCGTTTTTGCGCAGTGTCTCTTCGCTTTGAAAAACGCGGGCGTAGAGCCGGGCGTTTTGGACCGCGACGGCTCCGAGGCTCGCGAGCGTCGTGCACGCTCGTTTCTCGTCATCGTCGAACCGATGCAGACGGTCGACGAACACCGCCAGCACGCCAAAAACATCCCCTTCGTAAATCAACGGGGTAAACAGCGCCGAGCGTAGGGCCGGGTCAGAAGGCAGGTCGGCCAAACCTTGGAAGCCGGGAGTCTGTACATCGGAAAACTCCACTGGGCGCTTGGTGTGCAGGGCTGCCGCCAGCAGGCAGGACTCGATGGGCAGGTCGCCGCTGGGCAGCAGAGCGGCGCCTGGAATTGAGGCGTCCGTGGCCACGCAGCGAACGGAACGCTGGACCGGGTCATGCAGAAAAAAAGCGCACAGATGCCCCTGCATCATGCGTCGGGTATCGCGCGTGAGCGTCGCAAACAGCTCCTGCGTTTCGAGCTTGCCGACCAGCGACTGACCCGTGGTGAGCAGCGTTTCGAGCTGCCGAGCTTTCGACTGCAAGTGGCGCGTCCGCCAGAGCTGCAGGACCACGTGGGTCGTCTCGAGCGTGAGTTGTTCCAGCAGCGTGAGGTCGTTGGCGGTGAAGCCACCGACACGGTCGCTCTCAAGATCGATCACGCCGATTACGGCATCTCGATCCGTCATGGGAGCGGCCATTTCACACTTGGCCGTAGGACGGACTGCGATGTAGCGGAGTTCCGCCGCGACGTCGGGAACGAGCAAGGAGCGGGAATTCAGCACGCACCAGCCGGTCACTCCGTGGCCAAGTTTTAAACCAGCGGGGTCTCGTCCGGCTGGCATGCCGAGTTGAACTTCAACCTCGAGCCGGCCACTGCTGGGGTTGAGCAGCGCAATCGATCCCGCGTCGGCAGAGAATGTTTCCGCGAGGATCGCGAGCGCCTCGTTGAGGGCGGCGTTCGGGTCGAGCGCCCGACCGGCCAACGCCGTTAACCGGTAGAGAGCGGGTAGGGCGCGTGGATCGGCAGACGTCGACATGGTGGCGCGTCAGTGTGCAGACGCGACCTGCGCGTGAACAACTCGAAACGTCAGCGTCAGCTCGCAGCCGCGACAGCCACCGGCTTGATGACTTCAGTCAGCGTATCGCGAAGCGCCTGGAGCCGCGGAGTGTCGACGGGGAGTGCGGCCTCCGAACTTTCGATATAGAACGTGTCGATCGCCACGCCGCGCTCGGTTCCAATGCGTGCAAAGGTGATGTCGAAGCCGTGATCTGAAATGATTTTGGCCAGCCGGTAGAGCAGACCAATTTGATCCCGGGCCTGGATTTCGACGATCGTCCGCTGCATCGCGAGCTCGTGATAAACTTCGACCGTGGGCGGAAACGATGTGTGCAGCGCCTCACCGTTGGTGGAAGCCGTGAAACGGCTGGCGGCGTATTTTTTCGCCTGCGCCACGATGTCGGGATAGAGGTCTTTGTTGGATACGAGCGCACCCTCGATGGTGCGCGCAAACGTTTCCTGCGCGCTGGCGCTCTGTACAACTCCGCGACCCGGCTCGACGACGTAGAAGGTATCGATGGCGATATGGTCGGACCGCGAAATGATCTTGGCGCCGAGAATACTGAGTCCCGCCACGCTGAAAGCGCCCGCCAGTTTGTAGAAGAGACCGGCTCGGTCCCACGTGACCACATTAACGACGGTCAGCGAGCGGTTGAGGTCATCTTTCCATTCGATGACGGGTTTCAGGGAGCCGACTGAATCTGCGTTGGCGATCGATTTGAACAATCGATTCACCATCTGGATGTGGAGCGCGATCTCGTCTGAATCCGTCTGGATAAAATACCGTTCGGGGAGCAGGCCAAAATGAGCTACGATCTCGTCCGCGCTGATGCCGGGGATTTTGCGGGCAATAAGTTCCTGTTGGGTCATTTGCTTCTTCGTTTCGTAAGAGGCGTGAACAGCGTCGCCGAGATTGAGGTGCTCTAGCGTAGCGAGGTAGAGATGGGTGTGAAGTGTATCTTTGTAACTATTCCAGAGACTGGCGGCCGTGCCACGCGCATCGCAGAAGGTGTGGACGTAAAGATTACGGAGCTTTTCGGCATCTTCCACGAGTTCAGCAAAAGCAGCAGCGGTGTTGGGATCATCGACATCACGCTTCTGCCAGAATCGTGCCATAACGAGATGATTTTTGATCACGAACGCGACCAAGTCTCGCGCTTCAGACGAAACGCCGAGCCGTTTCAGGATGGGCAAGGCGATGACGACACCCTTCTCCGCGTGTCCCTTAATCCCTTCAGCTTTTCCGATATCGTGGAGCAGTAACGTGAGATACAGCAGCGTCGGATCGGTCGTTTCATGCAGCGCTTCCCGGTATTTCAGCGTGATCGGCTCGGCGTCGGTGAAAATCAGGTCGAGCTGGCGAATAGCTTCCAGCGTGTGAACGTCGGCCGTATAGCGATGGTAAAACTCGTGCTGAACCAGGCAGGTGAGGCCGTCGAATTCCGGGATAAAACGGCCCAGAACGCCGAGCTCGTGCATGAAGTTGAGCGTCGGGAAAACAGCCCCGGCCTCGGACAGAATCGCGCGAAAACTGATGTTCGCGTCATGGGAATGCCTGACGTCTTGCGTCAACAAGGGGAGCGACTGTCGGATCAAGGCCGCCAAGTGGAAATCCAAGGCGCAATCCAGTTGTTGCAGGTGCCGAAACACCCGGATCAGCCGAACCGGATCCTGTTCGAAGACGTGATCGTCTTCGGCAGCGAGGTCGCGGCCGCGAAGCACGAAGCCGTCGAAGCGTTTGCTGCGACGGAAGCGGGAAGCGCGCAGGCTTTCCCGAAAGGAAACGCGAGCTCCGTGGGCGTCGCGTCCAATGATGAGCGCCAGCCGGCTCTCGATCAGTTTCGACACGCGAAAAATCGTCTGCGCGGAGCGATAGTACTCCTGCATGAAGTGTTCCACTCGCGCGAGGAGGTCGGCTTCCGGATAGCCGAGGTTTTGCGCCACACGTGGTTGCAGATCCAGATCGAGCAGGTCAGTGGGCCGCGTACTCAGAAAATGGAGTTCATTGCGCACGCGCAGGAGAAAATCGTAAGCGCGGGTGAACTCCGCGAGCTCGTCGGGCCGGAGATAATTTTGCACCACCAGCTCCTCGATCTGCGAAATCCCGAGTTTCACCCGGGACATCCAGAGTGCGTTCTGGTAATCGCGCAGGCCACCCACGCCGTTTTTCAGGTCCGGTTCCTGGAGAAAAACGGTGTCGCCGTACTTGGCCCTTCGTTGCGCCTGATCAGTCAAGCGCGCAGCGATGTACCCCTTCGGATCTTCCGCGGTCGAAAATGCCCGGTATGCCTGGACGAAGGTGTCATAGAGTACCGTCGAGCCGGCGATCAGCCGCGACTCGAGGAGCGACGTGAGCGTTTGAATATCCTTCCGCGCCTCAGCGAACACTTCGTCCACGTTGCGGACGGAATGGCCGACCTTAAGCCCGCAATCCCACAGCGGGTACAGGATGTCGTTGGTCAGGTGTTCAAGGAACTCCTTGATGGCCGACGGCTTTGTTTTCGCTGGGAAAAGAAACATCACGTCGATGTCGCTGAGTGGGCTGAGCTCACCGCGCCCGTAACCGCCGAGCGCGACGAGGGCGACCGGTGCAGGCGGCTTGCCCTTCACTGCCGCAAAGCGCCGCATCGCATGGTCAAATAGTTCGCGGAGCATGCGATCCATGAATGTCGCCCGCGCCCGCGCGACTTCCAGACCCGAACCGCCCGCGGCATGGCGCGCCCGCAGTGCCGTCATTTCAGCCAGCAGGTAGGCTTTGCAGGCGGCAAGTCGCTCTGCTGGAGCGGTGTTGTCGGAAAAGGCGAGAAGGTCGACCGGACTGGCGAGGGGAACGGACATGAAAGGAGCAACAATGAGCGCAAAGTTTTGCGGCGTGCGAGGGGATTTAACCACTTGCCTCGCGCCGGCCCGAGCGGTTTTCTCAACCTTCCCGTCCTCTCACGACCATGGCCGAAATCACCAAGAGCTACGAAGCACGCGACGTTGAGCAAAAATGGTATGCAGCCTGGCTGCAGGCCAAAGCCTTCCGTGGCACGGTCGATCCGCAGCGCGAGCCGTACAGCATCGTCATTCCGCCACCGAATGTGACGGGTGTGCTGACGATGGGGCATGTGTTGAACAACACGTTGCAGGACGTGTTGATTCGCCGCGCCCGGCTGGAGGGGCGCTCAGCCATGTGGTTGCCCGGGACGGACCATGCGGGCATCGCGACCCAGACGGTGGTGGAGCGCGAGTTGCGGAAGCAGAAGAAGACCCGGCACGACTTCGGTCGCGAAAAATTCGTCGAGAAGGTGTGGGAATGGCGGCACGAGAAAGGCGGGATCATCCTCGAACAACTCCGGCGGCTGGGCGCTTCATGCGATTGGGACCGAACGGCGTTCACGATGGATCCCGCTTATTCGAAGCGCGTCCTGCACGTGTTCGTGGAGTTGTTCAAACGTGGTCACATTTATCGCGGTAAGCGCATGGTGAACTGGTGCCCGGCGTCTTTGACCGCGCTGTCCGACGAGGAAGTCATCATGAAGCCGGTGAACAGCACGCTCTACCGGGTGCGGTACGAGCTCGCGTCTCAACCCGGCCGTTTCGTCGAGGTGAAAACTACGCGGCCGGAGACGATCCCTGGAGACGTAGCGATTGCGGTGCACCCGGACGATCCGCGATTTGCCGACATGATCGGGCAGAAGGTGCGCCGTCCAATCGGGCCGGCGGCGGATATTCCGATCATCGCCGATAGCGCGGTGGACAAGGAGTTCGGTTCGGGGGCGCTGAAGATCACCCCGGCTCACGACAAAGTGGATTATGAAATCGGACTCCGGCACAAGCTGCCGGTGATCGATGTGTTGGAAGCAAATGGCACGTTGAACGCGCTCGCCGGCGATGAGCTCGCCGGACTCGATCGCTTCGCTGGACGCAAGAAAGCGGCCGAGCTGCTGCGGGCGTCGGGCGCGCTGGTGGATGAGGAAGCCTATTCGAATAATGTGGGGTATTCAGAACGCGCGGACGTTCCGATTGAGCCACGGCTCACCGAGCAGTGGTGGCTTCGCTACCCGAAAGTGGAGGAGGCGAAAGCCGCAGTGCGTGACGGTCACATCAAGTTTCATCCGGAGCGGTGGTCGAAGGTGTACCTGCACTGGCTCGAGAACATCCAGGATTGGTGCATCAGCCGACAGCTCTGGTGGGGCCACCGGATTCCCGTGTGGTACCGCAAAGGCGCAGATCGCTCCGACCCGCAGAACTGGCATGTGTCAGTGGACGGCCCGGCTGATCCGCAGAATTGGGAGCAGGAGAATGACGTGCTCGATACGTGGGCATCGTCGTGGCTTTGGCCGTTCGCGACGCTGGGCTGGCCCGACGAAGGCGAGATGAAGCAGCAGGGCTTCGACTATTTTTATCCCACGTCCACGTTGGTGACAGGCCCGGATATTATCTTCTTCTGGGTGGCGCGCATGATCATGGCCGGGCTGGAATTTGTCCGACCGGGTGAACCGATCGAGCGACGGATTCCGTTTAGGGACGTTTATTTCACCGGCATCATTCGCGATCAGCAGGGGCGCAAGATGTCGAAGTCGCTCGGCAATTCGCCGGATCCACTCGATCTCATCGCAACGTACGGCGCCGACGGACTCCGCTTCGGGATCGTGTCGATCGCGCCGCAAGGTCAGGACATCCGATTCCAGGAGGACCGGATCGAGAGCGGCAAAAACTTCTGCAACAAGCTTTGGAACGCGTGCCGCTTCCGGCAGATGAGCGGCGAGGCCGGAGATAACTCGACGTTGGGTGCGATCATCACGCGGCTCGATCCGTCACGCTTTGATGGTGACGACCACGCGATCCTCGATCGCTTGCTTGTGACTACGAAAGAAGTGGAACGCTGCTTCCGCGAATTTGAATTCAGTGCGGCGGTGCAGGCGTTGTATGGGTTTTTCTGGAACGACTTTTGCGATTGGTACGTGGAAGTCTCCAAGTCGAAGTTGCAGGCGCCGGAAACGAAACCGAACTGCCTTGCGATCCAGGACCTCGTGCTGCGTCAGACGCTGCTGCTGCTGCATCCCTTCGTCCCGTTCATCACGGAGGAACTCTGGAGTTTGTTGGGGTATGCCAATCAAGGCGGCTTCATCCAGACGACGCGTCTGGAAACTGCCGCTGGACTGCAAGCCGCTTTGGAAGCCCGCGGATTGGTGCTGGACCGAGCGCTGATCGCCGGAGTGGAGAGCTTGAAAACGTTTGTGTCACAAGCACGCGCGTTGAAAGCGGAGCACAATCTGGCGAGCCGGCGTGATGTGCAGTTTCAAGTCATCGCAAATGACGCAGCGTGGGCGACACTCGACGCGAGTACGGCCAAGCTGATTCGAATGGTGGGTGCCGCGGGGATGGCGCGTCGCGATAAAGTTGAAGGTGCGCCTGCGGTGGTCACCCCGCTGGGCACGCTGTATCTGGATCTCGCGAGTACTGTCGACGTCGGCGCCGAGAAAATCCGGCTGACGAAAGAGCTCGAGGCGATCTCGAAGCACGTCGCGGCGACGGAAGCGCGTTTGAGCAACGAGGCGTTCGTGAGCAAGGCGCCACCGGCTGTGTTGGCGGGCGCGCGCAAACAGCTGGCTGATCAACAGGCGAAGCGCGCCGAGCTCGAACGCTTGCTCAAAGCGCTGTAAGGGCGATCAACGAAGGCTGGGGCGCCGCTCGAGTGCGGTCGCTATTTGCTGGGCGCGACGGACTTCCCATAAAGGCGAGGCCTTCCGTGTAGGTCAGCGCGCTCGCGCGCGCTCCGTTGCTGGACATTCCGGGGCCGGTCGCAGTCGACCGGCGCCGCGGAGGATTGGAGCTGACGAGTGCGAGTGAACGCCGGCGTGTCTGGGGCGGATACTCCGCGGATGAGCGCGTCGGTTCGAACCGCAGCAAACAGCGGCCTTCGAACGAGGACGCATCACGTTATGCGAGCGGAGATCAGGAAGTTTACGCGCCGGCTGGGCCGAACTTTTGCGCGGCCGATAGGTCTGGGTTCGCCGGAGCGAAGCCACACTGCGCATGAAAATATTTTCCACGCCTTGCCAGTCAGGGCCGAACGCCAATGCGGCCGCGGATCAGGAGCTGCGTCGGCTCCACGCTGCCAGTCGCCCTACGCTGCACGAAATGGTGGCGACGCCGGAAGCAGCGGGATTTTGTTTTCATCTCGAATCTGCCGCTGGACGTTGATCAGCGAGCGCTGCGCAATCATCCACTTTTCCTCCGATTTCTGCACAAGACGTACGCGCTGTGGGATTCGTGGAATACTCCCTTTCTCCTGCCCGGCATTTACGTGAACGCGACGCGCGGGAGCGGGCTGGGTCGATTTCGGACGGGCTCCTATGCGCTACATCACCCGGATTTCAAGAATCCGTACATCCAGGCGTTCACCGCTGCCGCGTCACCCGAGCGGAGGCCGGATCTGCTCTTCTCGTTTCTAGGGCGAAACTGCCATCCGTGCCGCGCTCAGCTTTTTTCCGCACCCAAGCGTCGCGAGGACGTGTGGTTGGAAGACACCTCGCGTTTCGACGCGTTTTCCCACGCGAAGTCGGGGAAAGATGACGATCAACGCCGTTACCTCGAAATCTGTCTTCGCTCCGAGTTCATCCTCTGTCCGCGTGGCGTTGGCGCTTCATCCATCCGCCTCTTTGAGGCGCTGCGGCTCGGCATTGCGCCCATCATTATTTCGGACGCGTGGAAACCCTGCGTTGGCCCCGACTGGAAGCGCGGGGCGATCTTCATCAAGGAAGCCGATGTGGGCCGCGTAGAAGAGATCGTGGCAACCTATGAGCCGCGTTGGCAGGAGATGGGCGCAGCGGCCCGGGCGATTCACGACGCCTATTTCGCGGAGTCGGCGTATTTCAATTTCCTGGTCGATAACGTGCGCGCGCTTGCGCGTCATCGCGTAGTGCCTGAGCGGATGCTCGCGTGGACCTGGCCGCTGCAGGTCTCGATGTACAAAACGAAATCGAAGCTGAGTTCCGTTCCGCGCGGGCGTCGCCTGGCCTACGTGGGCTCCCGAGCGCTGGCCAAAGCAGGAATCAAGGTCCGCCCGGCGACGTCGGCGCGCTAGCACCGCGTTTCACCTCGAAATGGCGAATCTCCCAGTGGCTCTTGACGGTCCGGAATCCAAACCAACCCGCGCGCAGTGGAGTGGGATCGGTGAACGCGAACACCTTTTCGCCGTCGCGCCAAAACTCGGCGATTCCGTCTCGAGCCACGACTCGAAGGTGGTAGGTGCGATTGGCGGTGAGGAGGACTGCGGGATCCCGCAGATCATGCTTGGGCAGTAGCGGTCGCGCGCTGGTGCCATTGTAGCGGCGGAAGCGCGTCGTCGAATTTTCATTACCGCCCATGCCGACGTAATACGTTTCCAGCGAATCGTAATCAGAAAAACGTCCACCGCGTTTCCGGTCGGGAGAAAACGGACAGGCGTCGGTGCCGGCTGGGTCGCGCGCCATCCAGAAGCAATTGAGGTCCGAAACCCGATCATACGCGCCGCCGCGGGACACGATGGTCACGTCGTAACTGATCTCGACTGGAGCGGTGAGCTTTTCGCGAAACCAAACCGTGCAGCCAGCGGCGTCCTCGATGACGAGTGAATCGCCGTCACACCTGACGGTTCCGCCGGGCATCTGCTCCACCTGCCAGAGACTGAGATCCGCGGTCGGCTCGGATCCGGATCCAGCAACGATCAGCGATGGCCCAGCCAGCAGGGCAGCAAGGATCAGGACGAAAGCACGAAGCGGGTTCATGCGGAACCGAATCAAACTCGGTCTCCGCCGGAAATCAAAATGTGCGGCGAGCACATGCTTCATCTGGCTGGAACCCGTGCCCGCTAACGGACGACACGGAGGTCGTCCCGCCGCACCGAACCGCCGCGGCCAGGAACACTCAAACAGACTCGAGTAGCTTGTAGAGACGGGCAACCATCGGTGTTGCGTCATCAAGGAGTCCCGCACTGATCAGCGCGTTGTCCAGGATTTGCTCCGCCACCAGCTTCGCTTTTTCCGGTGCCGCTGTCCGCGTCTCGGATAGACGCTTCATCACGGCCGAACGTGGATTGATTTCGAGATTCACGCGGAGGGGCGAATCGGCGCCGTCCTTGTTCATGGCTTTCATCATGCGCCGCATGTGAGGAGACATGAACTTGTCGGCGTTGAGCGCGAGCGCGGGTGAATCGACGAGACGATCGCTCGGCTTCACGTCGGCCACGCGTTCGCCGAGGGTTTCCTTTAGCCAGGAGGTCAACGCTTTCGTGTCGTCTTCGCTCAGCGCGCCTTCCGGCTTCGGCAGATCGGTCAGCTTGACGTCAGCATGATCAGCCGCCGTCAGTTTCTTGCCGTCGAACTCGCGCACATTGTTCATCACGTATTCGTCGACCGGCTCGTAGCAGAAGAGCACTTCGAGATTACGCGCTTTGAAACCTTCCAAGTAGGGACCGCTTTCGATCGCCGCGCGGTTTGGGCCCACGAGATAATAAATTTCCTTCTGATCGGTGCCGAGACGCGAAACGTAATCGGTCAGGCTCGTGGTCTTGCCCTTCTCCGTAAGGGAAGACTCGAACCGCAGCAGCTTCACGATTTGATCCTTGTGGGTGTAGTCGATCGCAGCGCCCTCCTTCAGGAACACGCCGAATTCCTGATAAAATTCGTTGAAGGCGTCAGGGCGGTTCTTCGCCTCGTCGTCGAGGAATTTGAGAAACCGTTTGGTGATGACCTTGTTCAGCTTATCGACGAGCGCCTTGTCCTGCATCGTCTCGCGCGAGATGTTCAGCGGCAGATCCTCGCTATCGACGACGCCCTTGAGGAAGCGCAGCCATTCCGGCAGCAGGTTCTTCGGCTTCGCGTCGATCAGGACTTTCCGGCAATAGAGTGAGACGGACGCTTCGGTGCGGGCGAAGCCGAGTTTCTCGGTGTTCTCCTTTGGGACGAAAAGGAGAGCGTTGATCGAAAGGGGAGCATCGGCGGAGAAGTGAAGCCGGAGCCGAGGCTCGTCGAACGCATGCGCCTGGAATTTGTAGAACTCCAGGTACTCCTCTTCCTTGATTTCGTTTTTGCTGCGCAGCCAAAGGGCTTGAACGGTGTTGATGCGCTTGCCGTTGAGATTAATCGGGAAGGAGACGAACGCGCTATAACGCTCGAGGATCTCTTTGACCTTCCAGTCTTGCGCGTAGTCGGAGCAGTCGTCCTTCAGTTCGATGATCACCTTGGCGCCGCGGCGTTCGCCCTCGGATTCTTCGATCTCGTAGCTGCCCGAGCCATCGCTGCTCCAGACGTGGCCCGGCTCGTCCTTCTTCCATGAGTGCGTGTGGACCTTTACGCTCTTCGCCACCATGAACGCCGAATAGAAGCCGACGCCGAATTGACCGATGAGGTTGGCATTCTTGGCGCCGCTTTCGCCGAGCGCCTTCAAGAACGCCTTCGAGCCGGAATGGGCGATGGTGCCAAGATTTTCAACCAACTCGGCGCGGGTCATGCCGACGCCAAAATCCTGGAGCGTGATCGTCTTCGCCTTGTCGTCGGTGGTGACGTTGATCTCGAGCTCGAGCTTATCGTCGTAGATTTCCTTCTCCGTGAGCTGAAGATGACGAAGTTTTTCGAGCGAGTCTGAGGCGTTGGATACGAGCTCCCGGACGAAAATCTCCTTTTCGGTGTAGAGTGAGTGAATGACGATATCGAGCAGCTGCTTGATCTCGGCTTGGAACTCAAATTTCTGCGGAGCGGTGGTAGACATGGAAGGGAGAGTTGAAGGTTGAAAGATGATCGTGGGAAGGACCGAACGCGAATAGAGGCCGGTATTTTAGCAGCTTGTGGAGAAAATCAAGCGCACGAATCGGGGGGCTTACGCGACGTCTGGGGGGAACGAGGCGGCGTAAAGCCTGTCCGCGGCGCCCCTGATGATCCCCAAGAAGCTGTGGAAAGGCCGATGTTATCCTTTGGGCGCGACTTGGACGGGTGCGGGCGTGAACTTTGCGTTGTTCTCGCAGCACGCGACCGGAGTCGAGCTTTGCCTGTTCGACCGGCTCGGTGAGCCGGAGACGGCGCGCGTGCGACTCACGGAGCGAAGCGATTTCGTCTGGCACGGCTTCCTGCCCGAAGCGCGAGTTGGGCAGCTCTACGGCTACCGCGTTGAAGGTCCCTACGAACCCTCCCGGGGTTTCCGGTTCAATCCGAACAAGCTCCTGCTCGACCCCTACGCGAAGGCCATCGCAGGTGAGGTCCAGTGGTCAGACGAGATGTTTGGGTACACCATCGGCCATTCGGACGCGGATCTGTCGATGGACGAGCGAGACAATGCCGCGTTGATGCCGAAGGCGGTCGTGATCGATCCGACCTTCGAGTGGGGCGATGACAAACGCCCAGACCGGCCGCTGCACGAGTCCGTCATTTATGAAACACACGTCAAAGGCTTCTCGAAGTTATGGGACGAACTGCCGGAAAACGTCCGCGGTACGTACGCTGGGCTGTGTTCCCCCCAAGCCCTTGAGTATTTCACTAAACTGGGGGTGACGGCGATTGAGCTCATGCCCGTGCACCAGCACGTGAATTCGAAACACCTGCTCGATCAGGGACTGAGTGATTATTGGGGGTACAACTCGCTGGGCTTCTTCGCGCCAGAGCCGACGTATCGGACCACGGCTGAGCTGGGCTCCGAAGTCGATGAGTTCCGAGCGATGGTCCGCACGCTCCACGCCGCCGGCCTCGAGGTGATTCTCGATGTCGTCTACAATCATACGGCAGAGGGTAACCATCTCGGGCCTACGCTCGCGTTTCGCGGGATCGACAACGCGAGCTACTACCGGCTCACCGGCGAGAATCCCCGTTACTACATGGACTACACCGGCACGGGAAACACTTTGAATGTACCGAATCCGCACGTGCTCCAGTTGGTGATGGATAGTTTGCGCTACTGGGTTACGGAAATGCACGTGGATGGATTTCGCTTCGATCTCGCCCCTTCTCTGGCGCGTGAGCTGCATGATGTGAGCCGGTTGTCGTCGTTCTTCGACGTCATTCACCAGGATCCCGTGCTTTCGCGGGTGAAGCTGATCGCAGAACCTTGGGATGTAGGCGACGGAGGTTACCAAGTCGGTAACTTCCCCTTGCTTTGGGCGGAATGGAACGGCCGCTATCGCGACACCGTGCGACGCTATTGGAAAGGCGAGTCCGGCCACATGCGGGATTTTGCATACCGGCTCTGCGGTAGTTCGGATTTATACGAAGGTGGCGGCAAGACGCCCACCGCCAGTATCAATTTCATCACCTCGCACGACGGCTTCAGCTTGCGCGATCTGGTTTCCTATAACGATAAGCACAACGCTGCGAACGGGGAAAACAACCAGGACGGCGACAACAACAACAACTCATGCAACTGGGGGCATGAAGGGCTGGACGCTCCGGAGGAGATCCTCGAGCTGCGACGACGGATGCAGCGCAACTTCTTCGCGACGCTGTTGCTCTCCCAAGGCGTGCCGATGATCCGCGGAGGCGACGAAGCGGGCGCGACGCAGCGCGGCAACAACAACGCGTACTGTCAGGACAACGCGACGAGCTGGATGCCCTGGCTGCCCGACGCGCATGCGCGCAAGCTCTTCGACTTCACGAGCCGGCTGATTCGTTTTCGGCTGCAGCATCCGATCTTTCATCAGCCGTCATTTTTCAAAGGCCGTGATCTCCATGGCAACGGGATGAAGGATCTGACCTGGTTCAATCCGGATGGGTCCGAGATGGGAGAGGACGGCTGGGCGGCCGATTTCGCGAAGGTGCTGGGCCTGGTGATGAGCGGAGATTCGCTGCATCTGACGACGTCCACGGGCGAGCCGGTGCAGGACAATACGTTCCTCCTCTATTTCAACGCTCACCACGAGAATGTCATCGTAAAGTTGCCGAGTTCACGGCGAGTGCGATGGCGTCAGATCCTGGATACGACCAACGAGCATGGGTTCGTGGAGGGTGGGCTCACGCCCCGTGGTGGGGATAAGTACATTCTCACCGCGCATTCTCTCACGTTGTTCCAACAGGAGAAAGGCTCGGTCGAAGAGGCACGGCACGCGTCCCGCAAGAAGTGAGACCACACGTGCCGGGCGCGTGGGATTGACGGAATGGCGCGATTGAGCGCCTGACGCCCAAGGTAGGCGTCGTCCCCGCTCAGCCCTGCAGCAACGACTGAGCTCCATCGATGAACACCTCGGTGCCCGTGATGTGGTCGGCCGCATCCGAGCTGAGGAAGCGGATGAGCTCGGCGACCTGCTGTGATGATCTGGCCTTGCCATCGGTGAGCGGGATTTGACCTTCGGGAAACACCACGGGCTCGCGCGCGCGTTCCAGATGCTTTTGTTGCGTGTTCTCGCCGATCTTCGTATCGATGGCACCGGGACAGACGGTGTTGACCCGGATGCGGTGCTTGGCGAGTTCGAGTGCGGTCATCCGCGAAAATGCGACCTGACCGGCTTTGGAAAACGAGTAGGCGGTCGCGCCCGAGTTGCTGAAAATGCGCGTGCCGTTCACCGACGCCACGATTACCACCGAGCCGCCTTGTTTCTTTAGCAACGGCAGCGCGTGTTTCACGATCAAAAACGTACCTTTGAGATTGGTGCCGAGCGTCTGATCCCAGTCGTCTTCCGTGATCTCGTCCAAGGGTGCCCAGACCCCGTTGATGCCGGCATTGGCGATGACAATGTCGATCTGGCCCCAGCGTTGCTCAATCGCCCGTACGGCCACCGCAATGTCGTCGCTCGAGGACACGTCGCCGGCGAGGGGGAGGGCGTCGCCGCCATTTTCTTTGATGCGCTGGCATGTCTCAGCTTCCTCGAGCTTAAGCGTAAGGCCGGCCACGCGAGCACCGGCGGCCGCCAGAACTTCGGCAGTGGCTTGACCAATGCCGGAGCCGACGCCGGTAACGAACGCCACTTTCCCGGTGAGTGAGGGATCAATGGTCACGGCTTGCTGAATACGTGGTGGCGGGATGTGTTGCAGAACGGTGAACATTCGCCGTATGCACGTTACTTCGACATCGACTGGAATAGCCAACAAGGGGAGGAGCGGTCCCGGGTTCTGGTGCCAATCCTGGACGATCATTACGGGCGCGTTCTGGAAGCCGGCCGTCTGTCGTTGGTGTATGAGGATGCCGCCCTGAGCGTCGCGTACGGAGACATGCGCTTTCCGGTTTCGCCGCGGACGTACCGTGTCATCCTCGAAGCGATCGCGCCGTCCGCTGCGCGCGGAAGGAGTTGCGTCGACTGGCTGAAGGTTTCGGCAGCCTGCCACGGCCGACCACTTCGGAAGACGTGGACGCGGCGCGAATCCGTGAAGCGCGATTGGGCGAGTTGATACAGCAAGGAGCGGCCCTGTTCGAGCGATATCCAGAGATCCGGCAGTTGCTGGAGGACGCGCTCAAGCAATGGAACGGGGCGGCGGATCGACGGTGCGGCTCGACACACCGCGCTCTGCGAAAACGCGAATCACGGTAACACCGCGAATTCGAATGATGCATTCGGAGCGCGCGCAAGCGCGCTGACCTACGTCCGAGCGGAATTGCCGTGTAGCCCGCTGCGGGAGCAGCGGGACGATTGAGGCGCCGCACCGTCGCCCATCACGCCATCGAACGCCCAACCTCTCGCGTGGACGTTATCCGCCGAGGTACGTGGCTTTGAGTCTCGGGTCGGCGCGCAGTTGCTTGCTTTCGCCTTCCATCACGACGCGGCCGGTCTCAAGGACGTAGGCCCGCGTGGAAACTTCGAGCGCGAGGTTCGCGTTCTGTTCGACGAGCAGGATCGTGATACCGTGGGTCCGATTGATCTCCACGATCTTTTCGAAGATCGTGCTGATCAGGCGTGGAGCGATGCCCAAAGAGGGCTCGTCGAGCATCAGGAATTTCGGACTGCTCATCAAGGCGCGGCCAATCGCGAGCATCTGTTGTTCACCACCGGAAAGCGTTCCGGCCATTTGCTTCAGCCGCTCCTTGAGCCGGGGGAAAATGCTGAAAACGTAGTCGCGGTTTTTCGCGTTGCGGTTCGCGTCGTTGATCAGGAACGCGCCCATCGCGAGATTTTCATCGACGGTGAGATTGGAGAAAATCATCCGGCCTTCCGGCACGTGACACAGACCACGCGAGACAATCTGATGAGAGGGCGCTGCGCTGATGTCTTCTCCCAGGAAACTGATTCGGCCAGTTTTGGGGCGGAGCAAGCCCGAGATCGTGCGCAACGTGGTGGTTTTTCCCGCCCCGTTTCCGCCGATCAGGGTCACGATGTCGCCCTGGCCAATTTCAAACGAGATGCCTGACAGAGCGGTGATCGCACCATACGAAACATGAAGATCGGAGACGGAAAGCATGAGCGAGCGGCGAAGTCAGGATTTCAACGTCTCACCGCGTGCGCTGTTAATGAGAGCGCAAGCACTCGGGGATGTGCGACCAAGGTAGGGCGGTGCTTCGCGAACATCAGTGGTGGGAGAGCGATTTCTGGTGATCCTCGCCGAGGTAGGCTTCGATGACTTTCGGGTTTCCCTGAATCGCCGCGGGATCGCCTTCCGCAATCTTGACGCCGTAGTCGAGGACGGCGATTCGCTGGCATACGCCCATCACGACTTTCATCGAGTGTTCGACCAGCAACACGGACAGGCTGAACTCTTTTTGAATCCGTTGAATCAGCCGGACCAGATCGATCTTCTCCGAGGGATTCATTCCGGCGGCGGGTTCGTCCAATAAGAGCAGTTTCGGTTTGGTGGCGAGGCACCGAACAATTTCCAGCCGGCGCTGTTCGCCGTACGGGAGGCTCTTCGCTGGAGCGTCGCGGAATCGCCGGAGATTGAAGATTTCCAGCAACTCTTCGGCTCGCTTCGCGATTGCCGCTTCATCCCGCCTAAACGACGCGAGGCGCACCAACGGCTGCAACGGACTCGTGTCGCGGTGAAGATTGCAGGCGACGCGGACGTTGTCGAAGACCGAGAGACTGCCGAACAACCGGATATTTTGAAATGTGCGCGCGATCCCGAGCTCCACGATGCCATTGACGCTGATTCCGCTGAGGTCACGTCCCAGCAAGGTCACGGTGCCATCCGTTGGCTGGTAGACGCCCGTGATGAGATTGAAGACGGTGGTCTTACCGGCGCCATTGGGTCCGATCAGACCAACCAGCTCGTTCTCGCCGACGGTAAAGTCGACGGCGTTGACCGCAGTGAGGCCGCCGAAGCGGATCGTTGCCTTATCGAGCTGAAGAAGCGGAGAACTCACTGCGGATTGATTTCAAAATCGCGCACGCCGCGGATCTGCCGCATGCGTTCGGTGTGGGCGCGGACTTGATCTTTGAGCGCGTTAACGCCTGGAACGGCGCGAATGACAACGTGCGTGGTGGTGCGATCGGCGGTCTCGATGATCAGATTCCCGCGTCCGATCAAGCGGAGCCAGAAGGGTTCCTCCACCGTGTAGTCTCGCACGCGGTACAATTCAATTTCACTCGTGCGCCGCGAAAGCAGTCCGGTGGAAATCCGGATCCGCTCGCTGGTGATCTCGTAGCGCTGGCCGCGTGTACGCCACCACCGGGACAACCCATAGATCAGCGGCAGAGCCAGACCGGCGAGAATCCAGATCGGACGATCGGGCGTGAATAGGTAACCGGCGATGACGCCGGCTGTGAGGAGCAGGCAGACGATGTATGCGCCGAAGTTGGTCCATTGGGACGGGGAGCCTTGCCAAAGTACGGTTTCTTCCGCGGGAGGTGTCATGGGGAGGTGGTTTTCTTGGGAAGCGGCAGCCGGAAATTAAACAGCCCCTGTGGACGAGCGAGCATGAGGACGATCAGGAGAAACGAGTAAATGACCATGCGGTATTCCGCGACTGGACGCAGCACTTCTGGCAGCAGCGTCAGCAACACCGCTGCGAGAATGACCCCGAGCGTGTTGCCCATGCCACCGAGGATGACCATCACGACGATTTCGATACTCTTGGTGAAATCGAAGCCGGTCGGCGTGATCGTCATCTTGAAATGACCGTAGAGACCGCCGGCGATGCCGGCAAAGAACGCGCCGATGACGAAGGCCACGATCTTGTAACGCGTGGTGTTGAGGCCCACGGCTTCGGAGGCGATTTCGTCGTCTCGTGTGGCGAGAAAGCCGCGACCATAGGTGGAGTTTACCAGGCAGGTGACGACGAACACCGTCAGCGCAACAAACGCGAGGACCCAGAAAATTGAGGTGTAGGCGGGGATTCCGTTCATGCCCAACGCGCCGCCGAGAACCTCGATGTTCTGAAACGTGACGCGGATGATTTCGCCAAACCCGAGGGTGACCAGGGCGAGATAATCTCCTTTCAGCCGCAGGGACGGAACGCCGACGAGCAGTCCCGCGAACGCCGCGCTTAATCCGCCCGCCACGAGTGCGCCCAGGAAAAGACTGTTTTGCTGCCAGATCGTCCCCCCTTCTTCGCCCAACAATTTAGGTCCGAGAAAAAGCGTGACGGCGGCCGACAAGTAGGCGCCGACGGACATGAAGCCCGCATGGCCCAGGGAGAACTGGCCGGTGTACCCATTAACCAGATTCAGCGAAACGGCGAGGATGACGTTAATACCGATCCCGGTCAGGACATCGAGGTGGTACGGATCGATGCTGTCTGAAAAATGCGAGATTCCAAACGCCACAGCGAGTGCGCCGAGCAACGCGAGATGAGGTTTGGGGATCATGGCGAGGAGACGGGCGCGAGGGCCGGGAAATCAGTCGTGGACTCGGTGAACATCGAGGAGCGCAATCACACTTTTTCGACCGTGAACTTGCCCAGGAGACCCGCGGGGCGGAAGAGGAGGATGATGATGAGAATGGCGAACGCGATTGCGTCCTTGTAGGTCGACCACTGGCTGCCACCGATGAAGGTCTCCACCGTTCCGAGCAGGAGACCGCCGAGCGCAGCTCCTGGAATGTTGCCGATGCCGCCGAGGATTGCCGCGACGAATGCTTTCAATCCAGGCATTACGCCCATCAGCGGATCAATCGACGGATAGTTGAGCGCGTAGAGAATGCCGCCGGCGCCCGCCAGGGCAGAACCGAGCGCGAAAGTGAAGGCGATCACCACGTTAATGTTCACCCCGACCAGTTGAGCCGCGTTTGGGTTGAGCGATACAGCACGCATTGCCGTACCGATCTTCGTGCGGAAAACGATGAATTGCAGTACGACCATCAACACGACCGCCACGCCAATGACGAATAGCTGATTGCTCGAAAGCGTCAGTTCGCCGACATGGAAATTAGTTGATGGGAAAATGGCGGGAAAGGTGCGCGGCGCCGCGCCGAAAACGAGCTGGCCCGTGTATTCGAGCAACAACGATACGCCGATCGCCGTGATCAGCACGTTGAGGGTCGGCGAGCCGCGAAGAGGACGGTAGACCAATCGCTCAATCAGCATCCCGAGCAACGCGCAGCCGATCATGGCGCCGGCCAGGATGACGATTCCGCCCCACACCGTATTTTCCGGAATCACTTTACCGAGGTAATAGCCGATGAACGCACCGACCATGAAGACATCAGAGTGAGCGAAGTTGATGAACCGAAGGACTCCGTAAACCATCGTGTAGCCCAAGGCGATCAAGGCATAGATTGCGCCGAGCGAAAGGCCGTTGAGAAGTTGTTGGAGGAATTCGGTCACGAGCGAAGGTTAAGTACGGCGGGGCGGTGCAATTACGGGCGAATGATCTCGTTCAAATGATAGTCGCCGTCTTTGAAGCCGAGGATGTAGGCGGGCTTCAACTGATCGCGCTGTTCATTGATGGTCAAGGGCCCGCCAACGCCAGCGAGATTTCGGGTGGTGGCAAGGGCGTCGCGTATCTTTTGCGGATCGGGTCCGCCGGCTCGGGTGATCGCGTCGGCCAGCATCAGCACGGTGTCGTAAGCATCCGCGGCCACGCCATCGGGGAAGCCGGCGTAGCGCGCGCGAAAATGGCTAATGAATCGCTGCGTCTCGGGGAGTTTGGATTCAGTGCTAAAATTGTCGCAGTAGTAGGTGTTGCGTAAGGCCGGTCCTCCGAGTCTGAGGAGCTCCGGTGCCGACCAGCCGTCTCCGCCGAGAATGGGCACCTCGAGTCCGAGTTGCCGTGCCTGGGCGACGATGAGCCCTGCCTCGGTGTAGTAGCCGGGAACGAAAAGTGCGTCCGCACGGGTGGCCTTGATCGCCGTCAACTGAGCTTTGAAGTCCCGCTCCGCCGAACTGTATTTCTGCTCGACGATGATGGTGCCGCCGCCCGACGTGAACTCCGCAGCAAAAAACTTAGCGAGTCCGACCGAATAGGCGTTCGTTGCCTCGGTGAGGAGCGCAACGCGTCTCGCGTTCAATTTCGTGCGCGCGAACTGCGCCATCACGGTGCCTTGAAAAGGATCGATGAAATGGGCGCGGAAAATATAGGTGCCGACCTGGGTCAGCTTCGGTGCGCTGCCGCTGCTGATCATCGGCACCTTGGCTTGCTGACAAATCGCCGCGGCCTCGAGAGAGCGACCGGACGATACTTCCCCGAGCACGGCCACCACCTTGTCGCGCGACAAGAGCTTCCGCACTGCGGTCGCCGATTCGCCCGGCTTGGACTGGTTGTCTTCGAACAGAATTTGAAGCGGGCGACCGAGGACGCCGCCAGCTGCATTTACGTCCTCGAGGCCGAGCCGTACTCCGCGTTCATACGATTGGCCCCAAGTTGCTTCTTTCCCGGTCAACGAACCATAGGCGCCGATCTTGATGGGCTCCGCGGGGAACGCGGTCGTGGCGAGAGCGATACTGGGAGCAACGACCAGAACGCTGCGCAACCACTGGCCGAGTGCAAAAATCCGCGGGCAGTCACTCAAGGCGCGACAGTTTTGAAGAACGTCAGCTTGCCGCCTTTGATCGCAAGAATGGCCGCGGGCTTTGAGGCATCACGATTTTTGTCGATGTTGGTGACCCCCGTAACGCCGGAGAAATTCTTCGTCGCGGCGAGTGCATCGCGCAGTTTGGGGCCGTTGGTTGAACCCGCCCGCTTGAGCGCATCAGCCAGAACGAAGGCGGAATCGTAGCCGAGGGCGGCGAACGCGTCAGGGGTTTCGTTATTCCATCGAGCCTTGAATTTCTTCACGAACGTTTGGACCGCGGCGTCCTGATTTTCAGGTGAGAAGTGGGTGGAGTAGTAGCAACCCTCCAAGGCCTCGCCGCCAATCTGCAGCAGCTGCGGCGCTTCCCAACCGTCGCCACCGAAGAACGGCACCGTGATCCCAAGATCGCGGGCCTGTCGAACGATCAACGCTGCCTCCGTGTAGTAGCTCGGAACGAAGACGGCTTCGGCGCCCGCGGCCTTGACGGCGGTGAGCTGGGCGCGGAAGTCTTTGTCGCCTTCCGAAAAGTTTTTTTCGGATACGATCTGGCCGCCGCCGGCCGTGAAGGTTTCTCGAAAAAACTTCGCGAGACCGACGCTGTACGCATTCGAAACGCTGGAGAGGACGGCGACTTTGGTGGCTTTCAAGTCTTCCTTGGCGAACTTGGCCATCACGGTACCTTGAAAAGGATCGATGAAGCAGACGCGGAAAATGTAGTTTCCCGTTTGCGTGACCTTGGGATTGGTCGCGGCCGGAGCGATCATGGGAATTTTGTTCGCCTGTGCGACCGGGGCCGCTTCCAAGGAACGTCCGGACGCCACCTCGCCCACGAGTGCGATCACTTTATCGCGTGCGATCAGTTTCTTTACCGCGGTGGCGGACTCGCCGGGCTTGGTCTGATTGTCTTCGGTGAGCAGTTCAAACTTCTGCCCGAGCACGCCGCCCGTCGTGTTCAATTCCTCGATCGCGAGGGTCAGGCCTTTATGGGACGACTGGCCGAAACTCGCCTCTTTACCGGTAAGAGAGGCATATTCGCCGACTTTGATCGTATCAGCGGCACGGAGGGCTAGGGCGAATACCGGCAAACCCAAAAGGGAACGGAAGAGAAGTCGGGGGAGTTTCATAGAAGGATTCGCGCCAGGGCGCAGCAATTTTGGGAAGGTAGTGCCGAACGCCGGCCTGAGGTGAGGCGCTTACGGAGCGATGCTTTCAACGAACTGAAACGCGCCGTTCTTCACGGTGATGATGACCGCGTTTTTCGAGGCGTCGCGTTTTTCGTTGATCGTGATGTTACCCGTGACCGCTGCAAAATTTTTGGTGGCCGCGAGCGCATCACGGATTTTGGCGCGGTCGGTTGAACCGGCTCGCTTGATGGCGTCGACCAGGACCAAGACCGAATCGTAGCCGAGGGAGGCATTCGAATCCGGAGCGAAGCTATTTCCCCAGCGGGCCTTGTAGGCGGAGACGAATTCCTGCACGCGCGGGGATGGATCCTGCGGCGAATAGTGCGAGCAGAGGAACGCGCCCTCCACGGCCTTTCCGCCTAATTCCATCAACGCTTCGGCTTCCCAGCTGTCGCCGCCGAACACGGGCACGGTGATCGCGAGATCACGGGCTTGTTTCACGATCAGCGCGCCCTCGTTGTAGTAACCGGGCGAAAAGATGGCGTCCACGCCCGCGGCTTTGATGGAGGTGAGTTGGGCTTTGAAATCCTTGTCGCCCTCGGCGTACTTCGGTTCGGCGACAACCTGCCCGCCGCCGGCGAGGAACGCTTCCTTGAAGTATTTTGCGAGGCCCACGCTGTAGGCCGAGGAGGAGCTGGAAAGAATCGCGATGCGTTTTGCCTTAAGGGTGTTGAGCGCGAACTTCGCCATGACGGGCCCTTGGAACGGATCGATGAAGCAGACGCGAAAAATATAATCGCCGATCTCGGTGACCTTCGGATTGGTCGAAGCCGGCGTGATCATCGGCACTTTCGCGCGTTGGGCGACAGGAGCGCCTTCGAGTGATCGGCTTGATGCAACCTCGCCGAGAATCGCGACCACCTTGTCTCGTGAAATCAACTTCCGGACGGCAGTGCCGCTTTCTCCCGCTTTTGACTGGGTGTCTTCAGTGATGAGCTCGAGTTTCTTGCCGAGTACGCCACCGGCAGCGTTAATGACTTCCACCGCGAGCACGGTGCCTTGATGGGATGACTGGCCGAGGCTGGCTTCCTTTCCTGTGATCGAGGCGTACTCGCCGACCTTGATTGTGTCAGACGCGGCGAAGGCCGATGAGGCGAGCAGCGCGCTGATAGAAAAGGTGCGCAGTGAACGAAAAACGGAAGACGTCATGGAATTTTCTCTGGCGAAGGACCGGCGGGACACAACGGTACGTAAAGCAGGTTTTCAACCAAACTGTTATGCCCTTCGTGCGGGGAAGGTGTGATGAGTTCCCACAAAGAGGAGCGACGGATTGGGTTTTGCTTTTGGAACGCGTCCTCGTTTGATCACGTGACTTGAGCACGTTTGACCGACATTTGCTGCGGGAGTGGCTGACGATTCTTGGGCTGGTGTTGTGCGCGATGATCGGACTTTTGCTGGTTCAGGTGCTTTACGATGATTTCCGATCGTTGAGGGAAGTCGGAGCGCGGGCGTTGGACCTGCTGATGTACATCGCGGTTACCATTCCCAGTTATCTCGCGCTCGTGTTGCCGCTGGCGCTGCTGGTTTCGCTGATGTTTGTGCTCGGCAAACTCCACCGTGCCAACGAACTCACGGCGTTGCGTGCCGCTGGAGTAGGGTTCATGCGGATGACGGCGCCGGTGTGGGTGCTCGGCGTGGCGGCCTGCGGACTTTCCTGGTGGTTGAACACCCGGGTGGTGCCATGGTCCGTCAAAGAATCGGCCGAACTGCGGGACAATTTGCTGTTTCGCAAGGAATCCGGTTCGCAGACGCCGGATCGCGTGGGCGCGGTGTACAGCGTTGGGTTCGATAATCCGCAGGCCGGACGGATGTGGTTCTTCAATCGTTACAGCGCGTTCACGCAGCGAGGTTACGGCGTGACGGTGTCGCTGCTCGATGATCGTCGACGCGAGGCGACGCGCATCGTGGCTACAAGTGCGACTTTCGATCCCGGACGCGGTTGGGTTTTCATGAACGGACGTGAGCTTACGTTCCGGGTAGATACCGGCGAGATGCAGGCCAGTGTGCCGTTCGCCGAGAAGGCTGAGCCTGGCTTCCGGGAAGATCCGCAGCTGATGCTTTTGATCGATCGGAAGCCGAGCGATCTCTCGCTGCCACAGTTGCGCAACCTCATCGATTATTTCGCCATTGCGAAAAATCCAAAAGGAACGCGGTACGCAGTGCGGTATTTCGGTTTGATTGCCGATACGATCGCTCCGCTGATTGTGATCGCCATTGCGATTCCGTTCGCGGTTACCGGTGTTCGCGTGAATCCCGCGGTGGGCGTCTCGAAATCGATCGGGTTGTTTTTCGTGTACTACATTCTCGCGACGACGGCGTCGGCTTTGGCGACGAAACAGATTTTGGATCCGATGATGGCAGCGTGGCTGCCGAATATTGGCATGACGGCGCTAGCTACGTGGTTCTTTATCCGGTTGCGGTAGCGGTGCGCGCACGGAGCGGCAATCGATCGTTCGACGGCGAGAAGCGGACCGTTTCGTTCAGTTCAGGAATCCCAGGCGACGCCAGACGGCGTTGCTCGGCCACAGCATGATCGTCCAGACCACGACGCAATTGATGTAGCTCAGAAATACGGCTGCGCTGGCCATGTCTTTGATTCTTTTGGCAAGCGGATGCTTTTCGGGTCGGAGATAATCGATGACCCACTCGATGGCTGAGTTGAGCAGTTCAACGATTAGGATGAGGATCAGTGACGCGATCATGAGCCCGGTGCTCACGGCGTTGACGGGGAGTATGATTGCCAGCGGAACGAGCAAGAGCGCAAAGATGAGGTCCTCGCGGAATGACGGCTCGTGTTGAAGCGCGGCGGTGAACCCGTCGATCGAATACCGAATGGAGGCCAGGAAGTTTCGAAAACTACGCCGTTTGATTTCGGGCGACTCACCAGGTGTGGCCATTCCTCAGAGTACGCCGACGATTTCGACGGCGGAAAGCTAGAAGTTCGGCCGAGCTTGATGCGGCGGCCGGCGATTACGAAGCGAGGAGCGTCGGAAAACGGCTGCGGCGAGCACTTCGCTTCATACCAATCGCCGCACACGCTACATCGATAGCCGCGTCGCGGTACCCAACAAACTCAAGAACCCGAGCAAGGAAGCGCCGCTTGGTCGCTGTATCGATATTCATGATCGCCCAGTAGGGCGTCCCATCGATCTGGCGGGCTTGGTTGTGCCGACACGTCTCGACAATTTCCTCACGACTCATGCCCAAGTAGCGGCGACCCGTTTCCATGCTGCGGATGAACTCGCCGAAATCAGCAGGGTGGCGCGACGCAATCCAGCTGAGAAGAGCCAGATATTTTTCCGCGTCCGTAAACTTGGCTCTGAATTCCGAGCTGAGGACGAAACCGGCCAGCGGTTCGGCCGCATCAGGCGCGCCCGACGGAACGTGCAGCAGAGAGGCGAGGACCTCTCCAGGTGTCCGGTGAAAGCCCGTCGCAAGTTCCTGCAGCGCAGCGTACACCTCGTCGCTGATCTCGATCGTTTTCACGACCGTACGTTGAACCGGTTTGATCGGTTTCGCCAATTTGATCTCGACCAAAGTAGAAATAATCGCGGCAAATGCCCGTGTCGGAGCGACTAACGAGGGGCGGCCAGATGGGGTAAACATTCGGGGGCGGAAGGCGTCTCAGTAGCGTATGAAATCGTTACTCCTCACCCTAACCCTCGCGACAGCTGCCGTCAGCACGTCGCAGGCTCAATACTATCGTCCGTCGGTCGTTCGCGACACGACGGTCTTGGGGGCAGTGGCGGGTGCTTTAATCGGCGGTCACAACAATGATCACTGGGCGCAAGGCGCGGTAATTGGTGCAGCGGCCGGTGCGTTGATCGGCTCTGCCATTGATGACTCCGGTCCTCGCTATCAGAGCCGCGAAATTCGCCAGGTTGAAATGGCTCCTTGCGCTCCCGTTTATGGCAGTGCTCCCGCCGTGGGTTACGGCTACCCACCGGCTGTTGTCTACGCTCCGGCTCCTCGCGTCGTTTACGTTCAGCCCTATCCGCGGACCATCATCGTAGGCCGTCCAGGCGTCTACATCACGGACAACCGTTATTACGGTCACGGTTACCGTGGCCATGATCACCGCCGCGATCGGCGTGATAATCGCCGTTGGTAGGTTCCTTCCTCTAAAATAAAAGGATTCAGCAACCCCGCACCGGCGGGGTTGCTTTTTTTGTGCCCAAAGGACGAGGTGAAAGTCCGAATTCGGAGAAGTCGTTTACGATCCCATCATAGGATCGGTCCTGTTTGTAAACCTGGAGGATCCGGGCGTGCTCATGGTCGCTCGTGGGAAAGATTTTCGGCGGCTCGCCCGGAAGGAAAATCCCGGTGTAGGCACGATGGCGATCTACGAGGCGACGGATGACGAGCATAACGATAGCGGTGCACCGCTTTACGATTTCAGCAAATAACGCCGAACCAACCGGTATATAGCACCAGCTGGGTGAAGGGTAGTCGCAAACAAATCGAATGCCTCAACCATGAACGTGGGCCCAGCGAAGTTCCGATGAGTACGGACCCACGCGTTGACGGCCGCCGAGGCGAGCTCCGTGCAACGACCAACCGTAACATGCGGATGAAAGGTTCGGATTTCGGTCGGGAGACCTGCGGCCAAAAGGGTGTCATCAATCTGCTGTCGTAATTGGTAGAGCCGGGGATGACCTGAGCCAACGCCAACCCACAGGACGCGCGGCGGACCTTTGGTGGGGAAAACTCCACCGCTTTCGAGTGGCAAAGGGAAGGAATCAACGCGCACCGACGCCAGCCGTTCGACCAGTTCGTCGCGAGATTCCACGGATATGTCGCCCAGAAATCGAACGGTGACGTGAAGCTTTTCGACGGGCGTCCAACGCACGTCGTGTAGCGGCGTAGTCAGTCCGGCGACAACGGTTTTGACGGCGTCGGGCAGCGACAAAGCGATGAACAGCCTCTCGGTGATGACGTCGGACGCTGCCATGTCCGTACGTTATCCGAACCCGGCTTTGCGCAATTATGCCCAGTTGAAATTGAAACTGATGCTGATGCGTTCGTCGTCGACGCGATTGGCCGCCACTTCGTGCCGAAGCCAGCTTTCGAAGAGGATGAGGTTGCCCGCTTCGGCCGGGTACGTGACGTGGGCGCGATTCGCGGGTTTAGCGTTCGGGAGCTTGGGCGGAGCGGCCATGAATTTGCTCAGCCGCGGGTCCTCGAACTTCAACCCGGGACAGCCAGCGGGCGTAACGACGTAGTAGGTTCCGCTCAAGAAAGACAGTGGGTGCAAATGCAGCGAGTGAGCGGCCGTGGGTGGCATGATGTTGACCCAGCAATCGGTCATGCGAATCGAGCGACCGCGCAAATCCATCTCGAGCGAACGCGCGAAGGCGCGCACGTGTCGCGTGATCTTTTTTTCAAGGTCAGTGAAGCTGCTGGAAAATCGGTGCAGCTCATTCAGCGACGCGTAGCTCGTATAGCCGCCCGGATAATTTTTCTCGGACCAGCGACGACCAGCCACGTCGAAGTCGCGCAACTGCCGACACTCGGCCGCAAGACTGTCATTCAACCGATCGAGGCCCGAGTGCTGCAGGGGTTCGGAATAAATGTACGTGGGAAACCAGGCGCGAACGGGCATGGCCTCGAGCAGAAATATTTCGCGGCAAACTTCAACTGGCAACGTCGCTCCGGCAAGGCCGTGGGCTTAGCTTAGCGATACGCGATGACGAACAAACGTCGGAACGGAAACAGAACCTTGCCGTCGTTCTGTGGCGGAAATGCTCGGGTGATTTCATCGAGGTAGTCGTCGCAAAAACGGGTCCGCGCAACCTCGTCCGGCAAAGCATCGAGCCACGGTCGCAGCCCCGTCCCACGGTACCATTCGACGATGGCGTCAGGTCCCGGCATTACGTGAAAGTACTCCGTCGTCCACAGGTCCACCGTGCGGGAGCAGGTGGCGAGTGAATCATAGTAGAACGACGGCTCCTCTACGTGCCATTCGCGTACGGCTGAACGGAATTGGTGACGCCATCGATCGGACGAGCTAATCGAGCGAATGAGCTGATGGCCCGGTGCGTCGAAATTCGCTGGCACTTGGAAGGCGAGCGCGCCGCCCGGAACGACGCATTTCATGAGCCGCGGCAGCAGCGATGCATGATCGGGCACCCACTGCAGCGCGGCGTTGGAAAATATCACGTCGTACGGTGTGGTGGTGGACCATGTCGCGATGTCACCCACGCTCCAGGTGATCGAGGAGGACGACCGGCGAGACGACTCGACCATCGCAGCGGAGGAATCGAGTCCGGTTAGTTCCGCTGCGGGCCAACGGAGAGCGACGACCGCAGTGCTGTTTCCTGGACCGCAGCCGAGATCGATTACCCGGCTCGGTGACTGGACTGAGATTCGCGCCGCGAGGTCTTCCGCGGGACGGGTTCGCTCCGCGACGAATCGCAGGTACTGGTTGCTGTCCCACGACGGCATGCTCGGAGCGCTATTTTACTCCACACATCAGCCGTTTCACCCACGGCACGAGCGCGAGCAAGGCCAACGTGGCTACGCCGACAGAAAGGGCTTGGTGCCAGAAGAATGTCGCCAGCTGCTCGGGATTTTCGCTTTTGAATTCACCTGCGAGGACGCCCGCGAGTTTGTTGCCCAAGGCCGCCGCCAAAAACCAAATCCCCATGACCAGGCCGGCGAGACGCTGGGGTGCGAGCTTCGTCATCGTTGAGAGTCCGACGGGGCTGAGCAGCATTTCTCCGGTTGTCTGCAAAAAGAACAGACCAATCAGCCACAGGGGACTGACCCGTCCTTCGGCCGTCAATTTCGCAGCCGGCACCATCAGGACGAACGACAACGCGACAAACAAGAGACCTAATGCGAACTTCAGCGGACTCGATGGCTGGCGCGTGCCCATGCGAATCCAAAGGAACGCGAACAATGGAGCGAGAAGGATGACCCAGATCGAATTCACCGACTGCCACCACGAAGACGGAAACGGCCAACCGAAGACTTCGTTGCGAGTCAGGCGGTCGGCGAACAGTGAGATGGTCGAGCCGGTTTGCTCGAAAATGGCCCAGAAGATTTCTGCAGCGATAAAGAAGATCAGGATGGCGGCGAGACGCTTGCTGTCTTGATCGCGCCGAAAGGCGAAGAAGAGGACGGCCAGGATCTGGACTGCGAACAGCCCGTAGATCAGCGAGGGATGAGCGTCGCTCGCGCGCATCGTTGCGATGAGCGCCAGCGAGGCGACAGCCACCAGAGCGAGTTTTCCCCAAGGCCGGGAACCGTCAGCGGCCGGAGCGGGCGGCAAGCCAACATGAGCGAGCCGATCGCGCTGCAATACATACATGATGAGACCAAACGTCATGCCGACGCCAGCGGCAGCAAATCCCCAGTGCCAGCTGTGCGTCGGGTCAAAGCCCCAACTCGTCAGCTGTGCGCGCCAGCTTTCACTCTGCGCCAAATGTCCCGTGATAAGCGGCGCAAGAAATGCACCTATATTGATCCCCATGTAGAAAATGGAAAAGCCGGCGTCACGGCGGACGTCCGTCGGGCTATAAAGCGCACCCACCATCGTCGAGATGTTGGGTTTCAGGAGCCCGGTACCGACGGCGATCAGCACGAGGCCGGAGAAAAACGTCAGCTGCGAATTGAGCGCCATGGCGAAGTGGCCACTCGCAATGATGATGCCGCCTATGAGCACGGCGCGCCGGGAACCGATGAAATTATCGGCGATGAAACCGCCCAGGATGCTCAACAAGTACACGCTCATCGTGTAGGTGCCGTAGATTGCGGCGGCGCGTTTCGTGTCGTACCCAAGTCCCCCTTCAGCGGCCGTTTTGACCATGAAGAGAATGAGCAGCGCTCGCATCCCGTAATAGCTGAAGCGCTCCCACATTTCGGTGAAGAAGAGGGTGGTGAGCCCGCGGGGATGCCCGCCGATTCCGCTCCGATCGACGTGTTCAGAGGCCTTGCCCACCGGTGCCGGTGAAGAAATCATGCGATGACGTTGTGCGACGACCTCTCAACCGCAAAGGCGAAAACGAGATGCCGCGGAGTACGGATCGGCCAAATGATTTGCGGGGTTCAAAGAGCAACACATGGTCGGTCGATGAAACTGCTGAGGCTGAGCGCTGTGTATCTCGTGTTGTTGGGCAATCTCCGTGCTGGACCAGAGGCGTTGCTCGTGCCGCCAACCGAAACGGCTCATGCCGGAAAAATCCTCCACCTCACCTTATTTCTGAACAATCCAACGACGGAGTCGTCGGATTTTGTCCTGCCTAGTGCGATGCAGGCGACATTGGTCAGTACGCGCGAACAACGCACCGTTCCCGTTGTGCCCGACGCCATGCCGGCGGGTGAAAAAATCCCACTCGCGCCGATGAGTTTCAAGCAAGTGGGAGTGTCGGTCACGTTGCCGGATACCCTCGAAGGTAATGTCTCCATGCGGATCAGTGACCCGGACTCGAATGCGGTGATGTTTGCCGTTCTTCCGGCGCCCGTCGTCAACGCGTCACCTCAAGCGTCACGCCAGGCGAAACAAGCGGCGGTGGATCACCCCGAAGATCTCGATCTCACGACGGAGCAGGAGAAACTCAGGGGACATATCTCTGGTTACGATCCGATCTACCTCGCGGTCGGCTTCCATGCAAAAACCACCGCGAAGTTTCAGTTCAGCTTCAAATACCGGCTGTTTGGGCCTTCGGGAAACATACCCGATTGGTGGCGAGAGCTGTACTTCGGCTACACTCAGACCTCCTTGTGGGATTTGTCCGACGCCTCAAAGCCGTTTTACGACACGAGCTACAAGCCCGCGGTTTTCTTCTGGAAGGAGACGATCAACCGGAAGCCCGATTGGCTGACCCGATTGGGATTCCAAGCTGGCCTTCAGCACGAATCTAACGGCAGTTCCGGGGACGTCTCACGCAGTTTGAACACGGCATTCATTACGCCGTATCTCACCCGTACGTTGACGCGCAGGTGGAGCATCACCGTCGCGCCGCGAGTCCTGGCGTATTTGGAGAAGAGTGAGAATCCGCGGATTCCCGAGTACCGGGGCTATGTTGATCTCATGATCCGGGTGGGAGCTAACCAAGGCGTGGAGCTGACCTCTTATCTTAGAAAGGGCAGTGACTCGCGGTACGGCAGTGCGCAATTCGACCTGACATGGCCTCTGCGCAAGATCCCCGGCGTCGCCTCGACCGTGGGCGGCAATCTTCTGCTGCAGTACTTCAACGGTTGGGGCGAAAGCCTGCGCGACTACAATCTCCGTCGTCCTGATCAAGTGCGCGTGGGCTTTATGTTAGCCCGCTGACCGCGGTGAACCGCGATCGCTCGAAACGCGGCCTCAGCCGTGGTGAACCTGCGTGGCGTGTACGTTGGTGCGGGGCTCGGGCTCCGTCCAGGCACGCACGGCGGGGCTGTTGAGCGCGAACAATTGCCACACGCCGTAGATCACCCCGAAAGCGACGGTGACCAGCATGAAAATCAGCCGTTGGGTACTAAGTGGCTCGGACTGCTGCGGGAGCAACCAACCGAAGGCGGCAGCGCCGATTACGAGAGAAGCCAAGATGCAAAATGCGCCCCAAATCATCCCTGCGCGGCGCGCACAGTCACAGCGCAAAACAATGCCGACACCGATGCCGACCATGATCACATCCCACATGAGCGGGAAGAACAGGGGGAATGGCTCGGGACGGGGAGCGTTCTCAATCAAGGCGATCGTTCCGGACACCGCGAACAACGCGCCGCAAACCAACGTGCAAAGGGGCAACTTTTTCATAGGGGGGCGACCTACAGGGGTCGATCAACGTGACGGGTCAGTGATACGTGTCGAGGGTGGAGATGCTCATGCAGCTGGATCGCTTTTACGGATGGCGGAAAAGTGGCTTGAGGATTTCTTCGACGACGGCGGCGGGGTCTTTTGTGACAAGGGTCGGCTGTCGATAAGACCCGCGCGCGAGCGGTTGGTTGTTGTGCGCGCGTGATATTTCGATGTCCAGCTGGAGAAGGTACGATTTGAAATCCCAAGCCCACTCGTCGCGGTAAGTGATGACCGCTTCGGTTGACTGGGGCATCATCGTTAGTGGACCAGCCGCCGCCTCGCGGCCCAACGAGTGGAGGTGAGCGACGATCGTGTCATCGATATGATGATCATCGGTCAGGCGATGGATCACGTAGAATCGCTGCAGCCCGCTTAGATTGGCGTGCGGATCACGGTGGGTGTTAACGCTTGAGCAGGAACAGAGCAGCGAGGCGATGCCCAGCAGGAATACGGAAACTTTCATCGCGAACGCCTAGACAGCGCGCACTAACCTTGGTTGGCAATGATTGTCCGCTCATCTCCGCGATCGGATCGTCGGGAAGAACCTGAACTCGATGAGAGGCAAAGGTGCGTGGGCCTTGCTGATCGCCGCAGCGCGGACGGAAGACGTCACCTTGGCGGCTTCCCGGCAGCGAACACACGGATGTAGTCGATCGTAAGCGTTTGCGGAAATGGGGTGGTCTCATCGGGTGGACCGGGCCAGTTGCCGCCGACGGCGAGGTTCACGAGGATAATGAACGGGGCATCGTTGAAAACCCAACGCGCGCCCGCGGGGAGCGAGGCCGGGGTCGCCGTGTGATAGGGCGCGCCATCGAAAAACCACTCGATCCTGTCGGGGGACCATTCGATCGAATATACATGGTAGGCCTGATCCAGCGTGCCGGTCTGAAGCCGCGTCTTGCCCGTCAACGCATTCGGGCCGGAGTAGCCGGGACCGTGTAAAGTGCCGTAGACCGTGTCGGGGTTGGCGTTGATGACTTCAACCACGTCGATCTCGCCGCATTTGGGCCACCCGACGGTTGAAATGTTTTCTCCGAGCATCCAGAAAGCCGGCCAAATTCCCTTGCCGTTCGTCGTCCGCAATCGCGCTTCAATTTTCCCGTAGCTCATCACGAACTTACCCAGGGTTTTCAGACGAGCCGACGTGTACTTGCCGTCCGACCCCCGCAGCGCGCGAAGCACCAGCGCCTTTCCGTCCGCCGCATTGGCATCCGCGATGAGGGACGCGTTTTCAGTCGCGCGCGTGTAGGTCTGAAGTTCTTGGTTTCCCCAACCCTTGCCGCCTTCGTCGTAAATCCAATGCGCCGAATTGGGCGCCGAGTTGATGGCGCCGTCAAATTCGTCGCTCCAAATCAGTCGCCGATCATCTGCCGCGTGGCCCGGACTCGCCAACGGGCAAAAGGCGACTCCCAGTTGCAGCATGAGGCGGAGCATCGTCGGTTTCATCGGCAGTGGGGCGGGTTGGATTTGGCGTGGCGGTGCATCAGCCCGTGCGGTGCTGGGTGAGCGGAGCTGGCGGCGCACTCAAGCGACTGTTTCGCGGGGACAGACGACGTGCCCAGGACGGGTTAGAGGATGCGGTTCTCGGCGATCACGCGTGCGTACCACCGGGCGCTGAGTTTTGGCGTGCGGCGCTGAGTCTTGAAATCGTTATAAACGATCCCGAAACGTTTCACGTAGCCTTCCGCCCACTCGAAGTTGTCGAGGAATGACCACAGGAAGTAACCGTGCACGGGCAGACCGTCTTCGATGGCACGGTGGACGGCGATCAAGTGGTTACGGACATAGTCGCGCCGATGAAGGTCGATGATTTCCCCCGATGCATTCGGCTGGTCCTCGTAACCGGCACCATTTTCCGTCACGTACAGCGCGGTGGGCCCGTAAAGTCGGGCCGCGTGGTGAAGAGCCCAATACATGGATTGGGGCGCGTGGTTGAGCCAGCTTAGGTCTGCGCGCGGATAATTCCCGGGCAGCGTGAGGGTCTCAGGTTTTCCGTGGCGACCGGCGCGAACGAAGCTACCCGAGTAGACGTTGAGTCCCAGGAAGTCGGAAGGTTGGGCAATCAAAGCCAGGTCACCTTTGTCGACCCGCGGACGGTCTGCGCCCAGCTTGGCTAGGTAGGAGGCCGGGTAGCGACCGTGATAAATGGGTGCCAGGATATGCGCGCAACCGGCAGTAAAAAGAGTTTCGGCCGCAGCGATGTCGGGCGCGGTTTCGGTAACTGGAATCGGCACGTCCGGATTGTGGACGAGCCCTACGCGTGCGCCGCGTCCGCCCCATTCCCGCACGGCGCCCACGCCGTAACCGTGCGCCAATAGAGCGTGATGGTAAGCCTGGCTCACGACTCGCTGGCTTTCTTTCGCTCCGGGTGCGTGGACCCCACGCTGGTAGGACAAACCAATGAAGCACGGAATCTCATTCAGCGTGATCCAGTGTTTGACGCGGTCGCCGAGAGTTCGAACCACGACTTGAGCGTAGGTCGCAAACGCCTCCGCGGTTTGTCGCACGCGCCAGCCTCCTTCGTCCTCGAGCGCCTGGGGAAGGTCCCAGTGATAAAGGGTGACCCACGGAGTGATGCCCTCCTTGAGCATGCGATCGATCAGGCGCTGATAAAAATCCAGCCCGCGACCGTTGGGCGTTCCGCGACCCGCGGGGATGATTCTCGGCCAGGCCACGGACAAGCGATGGTGCTTGATGCCGAGGCGACGCATCAGCGCGAAATCCGTCCGGAAACGATGGTAATGATCGCACGCGATCGCCGGGGTATCGCCGTTAACGACATGCCCGGGGGTGGCCGCGAAGCGGTCCCAGATGGACTCACCGCGGCCGTGGACCGTGGTGGCGCCTTCGATCTGCGGAGCGGCCGTGGCGACGCCCCAGACGAAGTTGCGCGGAAAAGTATACGAAAGGGTGGAGCGTTTCATAAACGCCCCGGCGGAAACAGTGGGCGCAGCCTCAGACGGGTGACGGAGCGGCGATCGTTTCACCTTCGACGAGACGGGCCTCGACGAGGATTTTCCGGCGGGGAGAGCTAGGGTGCATCATTCGGCTGTACAGACGAGCGACGGCAGAACTGCCGATGTCTTCGTGCGGCACGAGCATCGAGGTGACACGGCGCATATTCGCAGGCGGTTCGAGACCATCAAACCCGGTGACCGAACAATCTTCCGGCACGCGAATACCGCGCTGCTGCAGTCCATGCATCAAACTGTAGGCTTGGTGATCAGCTGCGCAGACCCAAGCCGTCACATGGTCCTGTCTCAACTTATTCACTACAAAATCGGCAATTTCAGTTTCGCGAAGATGAGGCGTGGTCTTGCTGATATTGACCACCCAGTCCTGTCGGAACTCGAGCCCGTGGTGAAAAAGAGCTTCAACGTACCCGCCGAAACGGCGCAAAGACCAATGGCCTCCGACGGGATAGTCGTGGGTGATAAAACCGATACAACGATGCCCCGCATCCTTCAATCGCGTAACCAGCGTGAGCATTGCTGAAGTGTCGTCGGTATCGATGATATCGATCGTCGAACTGGCGTAGCTCTCGAGCACGGCGACCGTCGAAATTTTCCGCGCAATCAGATCAACGGCTTCCTCGGGAAACGGGTAAATGAGAATGGTGCCGCGCCAGTCGCCCGCACGAATGTGCCGGAATACGCGCTGACGCTTCGAAGTCGGATCCAGCGAAGCGGGTTTTTCGAAGCACACATCGACCGCGAGGTGTTCGATCTCAGCGCGTTCACGAATGCCCTGGAGAATGAACGGGAACGTCGCGAGCGCCACGTTCTCCGCAGGTACGCCGATCAGTACTCCGATGGTGGCTGCTTTCGACTGACGAGATCGGCGAACGCCTCGCGCCGGGTTGCTGTGGTACCCCATCTCCGCGGCGAGCTTTTGGACCTTCTCACGAGTCTCGGCGCTGATGGCGGGATGGTTGGCGAGACTGCGGGAAACGGTCGTCCGCGAGACATTCAGTCGTTCTGCGAGCAACTGTTGGTTCAACGAACGCATTGCGGAGGTAAAAACGCGAAAAGTGACGTGGGGGGTAACACGGGGCGAGGCGAAAGGATCAAACACAACCGTAGATTACAAGCATGAAAAAATATGTGCACATTAATGAAGAATTTGCGCAGTCAATTCGCTCATTCGTGCTGCGTTGTAGATCGATGGTGCTCCCGTTTCATAGGCAAAAATCGGTATTTGCGTCGCTGTTTTGGCATGCGGATGTGTGCACATAATCTGTGCACAATTCCGTTGACAACGTCAGATTCTCGCAGCTCGATTCTGCCCTGTTGACCCGGTCTGTCGGTGCAACCTTCACCCCAACCCCTCTACTGGACGTTACCCCTTTCGCCTGCTTGCTACGGCCGTTGTGCCGCGGTTTTTGCGTGTGAGGGGTGTCACTGGTTCAGGAGGAGAAGGGGGACGAGATCCAATAACACCTCCCTCCGTTCCTCCCATGAATAAACCCCACGTCCCGTCTCATCGGGATCGTCTCCTGGCCGCTTTCGTCGCGCTCGGGCTGCTCGCTACGCCGCCCCTCGTGGCTCAAACCACCAGCGCTCCAGCATCCGGCGCGGACGAGACCGTCGTCCTTTCGCCGTTCACCGTTTCGACCCAAAAGGACCGTGGGTACGCCGCCACTAACGTGATTTCAGGATCCCGCGTCGACACGGCGATCAAGGATCTGCCCCTGCCGATGCAGGTCATCACGAGCGAGTTCATTACCGATACCGGCGCGACCGACCTGCGTAAATCTCTCTCCTACGTCGCCGGAATTTCACTACAGACGCAGAACGATCTGGAAAACAAAGGCGGCGTGGGTGGGATTCAGAGCGGGGCCTACGGTCCGGGTGGCGTCAATAATCCCGAGGGCATCACCTCGAACATTAGCGGAACGCAGCTGAAGATTCGTGGCTTCATCACGAACAATGTTCTGCGGAACGGTTTTCTTCGTGGCAGCCCCAGCGATGCGATTAACATCGATCGTATCGAGGTGGTTCAGGGGCCAAATGCGCTCCTCTACGGTACAGGCAATTTCGGCGGCGTCGTTGATTATCTGACCAAGCGGCCCTTGAACCGGCAGCAAACCCGTCTCTCCGTTGGCTACGGTTCGTACGACTACATGCGTGCGACGCTCGATACGACGGGCCCGATCAGCAAAGATCACCATGTCGACTACCGCCTGGTGGGCGCATGGGAGAGCTCGAAAACCAACATCGATTACCAGAAAAATTCTCACGTCTTCATCGCTCCGTCGTTTTCCTGGAAGCCGACGAGCACCACGGAAATCTCGCTCGAGACGGAGTACACCAAGGCGAAACAAAATGGTTATGGCTTTCGCGCTCTCCGCGCCGCGCAAGGCACCGGCGCTACGCCGATCAACAATGATCAACTCGAGGCGACGGGTTTCTATTGGCCGCCGGGTGCTGACAAGCGGACCTTCAATCTCGGCGGGCCGACCACGTTCAACAATCAGGAGCAATCCAACATCCAGCTGATCGCGACGCAGCAACTGTTGAAGCAAAGTGACGTCCTGCCGCAGGTCGACTTCCTGGTCGGTTACAATCACACCGATTACGATGTGAAGACGCAGGATGCCAACGGCGGCATTCAGCAAGTTTCCGTCGGCAATCCCGGTTTCAATCTCTCACAGACGATTACACTCACGTCGCTCGATAACGGGCTCGACGGCGTCACGCCGTCCAACGGCAACCTTCAGTACGGCACCTTTCAAAACGAAGTCGTCCGCTACGCCTGGAATAAATACCACGCCGAAACGACGCGGGATCAGGAACGCGTGGAACTCACCGCGCGCAAGAATCTCTTCGTCGGCCGCTGGTTCCAGCTCGAAGACCAGGTGCTGGCTGGTTATTCGGAACTCTATAACGAGATATCGTCGGACAACAAACAGACGATCCCGGGCCTCTACAGCTTCAAGGGCCCACTCGACCTGAAACCGATTGTGTTTGGCGTCCAGGGCGACGGATCCCCGGCACCTGCCCTGTATCAGAACAATCGCGACAACATCAACAAGGGATGGGATCGCGCCTTTTACATCAACAACTTCCTTAAATTTGGGAAACTGTGGGGTGTTGAGGACCGGATCATCCTCATGACCGGCATCCGCCGTGACACGAGCGACAACTGGTCGACGAATACGGGCGTCACGATCACGAATGTCGCGACCACGACGACGAGTGTGGCCGCGCAGGCGAGAACGACCTCCAAGCAGCTGGGCGTAATGGTGAAGCTCACCAAGAGCCTTTCGGCTTTCGCCCTGAAGGCGGACGGCTTCCAGCCAAACTTCGGCGGCCTGCACGAGTCTCTCACCGGCGCACCGGTCGGAGCTGATACCGCGAAGAGCAAAGAGTACGGCATCAAGTTCGATTTCCTCGACGGCAAGATCTCCGGATCCATCAGCCGGTATAAGATCACGAAGAACGCCTGGCTCGGCCAAGGATTCTCTACTCCTGCGCCTCTCGGTCACCCGCGTTTCGATCCAACGAAACCGATCATCTACAATCTTGGTGACGCTAATGGTACCGGCTTCTACAATCCATTCCCAGGCCAGTTCACGCCAAATGGTCAGACCTACACGCCCAATGCCGCGCAGCAGGCAGCATGGATTGCGGCGGCGAATGCGGGTGCGATCACGCTCGTCTCGCCGATCAACGGCAAGAGCGCGACTCCGGGCAGTATCTACCTCAACGCCAGCAAAGCTGAAGGTGCGGCGTGGATGGATGCGTTCTTCAAAGCCGCAGCACCCGGCTGGGCCGGCTGGCCTTATTATGGCAACGACATCAATGATCCGGGAATCAACAATGCCACGCTTGACGACGGTGCATTCCAAAACGGCCCACAGCAAAACGCGCTTCCGGCGATTTCCGAGGCGACCGGTTGGGACGGCACAATCCTTTACACCCCGAACGATCATTTCCAACTCGTCTTCTCCGGCGCCGTGAACAGCTCGGTAAAGCTCACCAACAAGGGTCAGTGGATCAAGTACCCGTACCCTCAGGACCGATGGGCAACGTGGTACTTCCCCAACGGTGGTTTCGGTCTGAAGGGACAAACGCTTGCTGAGGCCTACACCGATCCAACCGACACCTCGACGCGCACGAATACGGGTACGTTCCCCGGCGACGACACGCCAAAGAATCGCTACACCGTGTTCGCGAACTACAAGTTCGACGGGTCGCTCAAAGGTTGGGTCACAGGTCTCGGCGCAGATTGGGCATCCAAACGTGCGTACTTCTCGGGCGTCACTCACGGCAGCAACCAGGTGCAGACGGACGTGAACGGCAAAGTCATCGTCCTCTACATGCCATCGCAGCTGCGACTAAACGCGTTCGTCCGAAAGGCGTGGAAGTCCGATGGGCGTTATCACTCCGTGCAGCTCAACGTGGATAATTTGCTGAACGATACGAAGCTGTATGGCCTCATCTACAATCCTCCGATTACGGCGAAGGTAACTTACGAGCTGTCGTTCTAAACGCCGCGATCTTGCATCGATTGTGATGGTCCATCAGTCCGATCCCCGCCGCAGACTCGCGGCGGGGATTTTTGTTTTCTCGGTTCGACGCCCATCGGTGGTGTACTGAGTTCGTCCTTACGAAACCAGGCGAAAACTTCTGTCCCGCGGCAACGTTTCGTGGTGGCGCAAGCTGCCCGGGATTTTCTACACTTGCTTACCCCAATGACCGTTCCTGTTGATTCATCCCCTCAACGCGCGTCAGCGCAGCCTCTCACCTTTTCCGAGAAGTTCGCGTATGGTCTCGGAGACACCGCTTCGAATTTCTATTTCCAGGCGTTCAACCTCTTCCTTGTATTCTACTACACGGATGTCTTCGGCCTCGCGTCCACTTCCGTCGGTACGCTCATGTTCGCGACGCCCATCCTGGTGGCGGCGCTGAATCCGGTGATCGGAATGATTGCGGATCGGACGAATAGCAGGTGGGGAAAATTCCGGCCGTACATTCTGTGGGGCGCGATCCCTTACGGCGTGCTCGGTTTCCTGATGTTTGCCAATCCGAAGTTCGGCGCCGAGGGCAAGCTCGTGTATGCGTACGTTACCTACACGCTGGTCTTGATCACCTACGCCGCGATCAATACGCCGTACTCGGCCTTGATGGGCGTGATGTCGTCGTCCTCGGAAGACCGCACCTCTCTGTCAACTTATCGCTTCGCGTGCGCGTTCACGGGCGCCCTCCTGATCGGCTGGTTGGTCCCGTGGCTGAAAGACGCGCTGGCCGGAAGCGGCGGCGACCCGGCGGTCGGCTTTCGAAACACGATGGCGGTGTTCTCCGTGATTTCTGTCGCGATGTTTCTCTATACCTTCGCGAAAACGCGTGAACGCGTGGTTGCCCCGCCGAACGCCAACTCTTCGCTGAAGCAGGACGTGCGCGATTTGTTCGGCAACAGGCCTTGGTTGATATTGTTCTTCGTGGCTTTTCTCAACCTCACGAACGTCGGAATGCGCGGCGGTTCAGGAATCTACTACTTCAAATACTGCGTCGGCCAGGAATCGAGTCTCGGTACGTTCAATCTGGTGGGTTTTCTCTGCTTCATCGCCGGGGCACTCTCCACGAAATTGCTCCTGCGTTACGTGCGTCGTCGCGAGTTGGTCATCGCTCTGACCTGCATCAACGCCGTTGCGATGATGGCGTTTTACTTCGTTGATCCGCATTCGCTGACGGCACTCTACGTCCTCAACGTGATTGGGCAATTTGCGGCGGGACCAACGCCTGCGATCATCTGGTCGCTGTACGCCGATACCGCTGATTACGGTCAGTGGAAATTCGGGCGACGCGCGACGGGCCTGATTTTTTCCGCTACGGTATTCGCACAGAAAGTCGGGCTCGCGATCGGCAGTGCGATGATTGGCTGGTTGCTGAGCTACTTCGGATTCGTCGCGAATGCCGAGCAGACGCCGCGGGCGTTTCAAGGAATTGTTCTCTTGTTCAGCCTGCTGCCGGGAATTTTTGGGCTCCTCAGCGGACTTGCGATTTTGCTCTACAAACTCGACGAGCCAACCGTGAAACGCATTGAAGGCGACCTTGCGGCCAAGAAATCTGCGGATGTCGCTCTGGCTGGGGCGTAGCGGCCACTGAAGAGATTAGCCTCGCGGCGAGTCAGAACGTTTGCCGAAGAAGCGCCGACACGCGAGAGCCGTGCCCGTGTAGACCAGGAAACATCCGCCGAATGACGCGAGGCCGGCGCCGAGCTGTCCTCCGAGGCCCAAGGCTTCACCCGTGTGAAGGAATCGGGTCCATCCGCGGAGCCGCCGTCCCGCCGACTGATCGGCGAAGGATTCCTGCCGCACGATGTCACCTGAAAACGGGTTCATCGTGACCGTGGTCGTTGCGGTACGTGGCCACGCACCGCTTGTTTTCACGGTAAACACCAGCGGCTGAGTCCCGTTTGCGCGTAAGGTCGGGGCACTCGCATCGGCAGCGCGTTCGAGCGGTGCATTCTGACGCGGTCGGTTCTCCGGCTGAGGACTTGCGCCAGCCGTCGTGGAAGGAGTGCGGCCCTCGCGTGCCGGTTCAGGCCGCGCTGGTCCGGCCAGCCGGAGCGTGATCTGTTCCCATTTTGGAAACGCGGTTTGCACTTTGACGAACTGCGCTTGGCGATCGAGTGGGTTCGTACCAGGCGGCACCGGGGGCAGAAGCACCGGCGCGTTAGCGGCTAAGCCCGGAGCAGGTTGAGCCGGCGGTTCTTCGCCCACGATTCGGTAGACCATGGTCGATCCCCAACGGAATGAAATCGGGATCGCAGACAGCGTAAGCACAATCAAAACGGGCGCGCTCCACAGCCCGATGACGTTGTGCCAGTTGAAATCGCGACCGCGACCTTTCAGCCGTGGGTTAAATGTCGATACGGCGCGCACTGCCGACCAAGACCATTGTCGGGGCATCCAGAGATAAAGACCGGTCACAGCCAACACGAAGAACGCGAGATTACTGATGCCGTTGATGAGTTTTCCGATTGGTCGCTGGTCGCCGGATAGAGCGAGGTAGCGATGCCAATCCGTCAGGCTTCGCATCCACGTCCGGACGGTCGTCGAATTCGGGGTTCGAACTTCACCGGTGTAGGGGTTGACGAAGGCGTTTGCGTCCCGACCCAACGCGAACGTCACGGCTTCGTGGGGATCGGCGGAAACGTTGATCGCACTGGGCCGTGACTCCGGTTGAGCAAGACGCAGTCGCTGCGCCATTTCGTCCAAGCTGAGCTTGGACTCGTGTGGTGGAGTCGCGACGTAACGCGCATCGCGT
This sequence comes from Opitutus sp., assembly GCA_039928945.1. Lineage (GTDB taxonomy): Bacteria > Verrucomicrobiota > Verrucomicrobiia > Opitutales > Opitutaceae > Opitutus. The sequence continues at coordinate 60,115 of JBDSSD010000123.1, forward strand.
TCAGACCACGCGACCAGTTGCTTTTCAAAAGCGAGTGCGGTGCCCGTGAAGCACATGACCGCGATCACCAACCCAGAAACAAGCCCCGCAATCAGGTGCACCCAAAAGAGAACGTTGCGAAATTTCATGGTGTCACGGCGGGTGAAGTGGGTAGGGCTTGGTCGTGTTGCTCCGAAGGGACGACTTAGAACCGGTAGCCGAGTCGCACCGAAACATTACGAGGCGCGCCGAGCTCGAGGGCGGCTCCCGTGGTGCCGTTTACGAAATAGGTGTCATCGAGGACGTTCTCTACATTGAGCGCCGCGTCCCAGCGCTTTCCGATTCGATAATACAATCCTGCATCGACTCGCCAGTAGCTCGGCAGAATCAGCGGATCGGGCGCTGCGTTCGTGCGCGCCGCGGAACCACGCTCGTCCTGCCAGATCACGCCCAAGCTCACGCTGAAGTTTTTCAGGAGCTGATTTGAAAACCGGTAGTGGTTGTAAACTGAGAATGCCCACGGCGGCGTCCGCTCTGTAAGGCTGCCAGGAATACGACCTTCGCCGCGATAAACTGAGTCCAGATAGCTGGCCGTCGCATTGAGCCGCCAGCCTGGAAGCGGGTGAGTCTCTGCGGCGAATTCGACTCCTTTGGTCAGGCGTCCGCCGCCCGTCTGGGTGTAGTAGCGGTTGCCGTTCGCATTGAACTCGGCTGGCCCGGACTGAGTGAGAACGTTGTCGAGTTCCGTCCGAAAAACGCTGACCGTGAAGGCCGTGCTTGAGATCGGGAGGTCGAGCTTGGCGCCCACTTCGAGATTAGTACCGGTGGTTGGTTTGAAGGCCCCCGTTTCGCCGAGAACGTTTTCGAACGATCCATCCGGCGGCGAATAGCTGGTCGAGTAACTGCCATAGATCGCCATCGATGGGGTGATGTTGTGCACGAGCGAAGCGTTCGGAGTGACATCACCTTTCCGCGTTGCATTGAGAGCAGCTAGATTTGCCGGTGGTGGCGCGATCACGTTGGAGTAGTCGCGATCGAATTCCTGCTCACCATACCCCGCACCCAGAGTGAGAATCCAGCGGTTGTCTGCGAACGACGTTTGATTCTGGACGTAGGCGTTCCAATAAAAGTCATCGTTCAGGAAGGCGTTCACCAATACAGGGTGCTTGTCGATCAGCGGACTCAGCGGAACTCCCGTGTAGATATCAACGGGTGACTGATCTGGCTGCGTTGCGGAGGTTCGCGAGTGAGTGAGTCGGTAGAATCTCGCGTTTACTCCGAGTAGGGTGAAGTTCTTGACGCCGGCCGCGGTGGAGAGCTCGTAAGACGTGTTCACGTCGAAGGCGTGGTTCTGTCGGCCGATTTCGCTGACCGCCTGTCGACGATCGACGACCCAGCGCCCCGCGACCCGTCGTAACGTGGCCGTCTGTACGCTGAACTGGTTCGAATCACTGTCGGTCTGAATGAAGCGGTAGGCGGAGTTTAACTTCCATGAGGGCGTCAACGTTGCCCGGAAATCAAATCCCGCGATCGTGTTTTCGAGGGTGCGTTCTCCCTTCGAATAATTGAGTGAAAGCGGCGTGAGGTCGGCGGTGTGGATCGGCCCGTAGATTCCGTCAGCGGTGGACAAAGAGGAGGCGGGGGAAATCGAGACGCCCCGTCCTGCGCCGAAGGGCTGGCGCTGCCAGAGCACGGTCGGCGTAAACTCGAAGCGATCATCAGCGCCAAACTTCCAGGTGAGCGCCGCAAGAAAACCGCGGTTCTGGTCGTTGATGCCGTCTTTGTAAGAAGCGAGATTTTGTAATTGGGCAGCGGCGCGATAGAGCACCTTCCCATCGCGCGTGAGCGGGCCGCCCGCATCGATTGAGATCTCAAACGAGTTGTTGGAACCGGCGTCGATTCCATGTCCCAAAAAGGTGGCGGCGCGCGTTTCGATTCGACCGAACGAGTGTGCGGTCGGCTTTTTCGTGACCAGGTTGATCACACCGCCCGGCACCGTGGCGGCACCATATTGCAATCCCGCGGGACCACGGAGGTAGACGACGCTTTCCACGCTGAAAAGACTCGGGCTGAAGGTGCCGTTGGCGAGCAGCCCACTGAATCCATCGATCATGGTTTGATCGGGCCCCATATCGAAACCGCGCGACAGGAAATGGTAGCTGTCGCCGTCCTGACTTCGGGAGAACACGCCCGGCACGTAGCGAAACGTATCCTCGAGACGGACGAAGTTCTGCTCTTGGATCCGCGCTCGGTCGATTACGGTCACGCTGCGCGGGGTCTCGTGCAAAGTGACGGGCATTTTCAATGCGGTCGCGTCGACGATCTGGGGCCGGCTTCCAATCACATCAACGGCCAACAGCTCGAGCGGATCGTTCGTGTTTACGACCGCAAGGTCGCCGCTGAAGCTCTCCTGCGCTCCGCAAAATGAAAACGCCGAGAAAGCGGCGAGTAATGCGAGGAGCTTCCGTGGTGCGGTCATGGGTCGAGTTGAAGAAGAGACTCGTTCTCAACTCAAGCGAAATATGAGACGGCATCTCAGTCTCAATAAAAACCGAGTTTGACGGACGGGCGTGCACCGAGCTTAACTTAGCCATGGTCCACGAGTTGAACGTCGAAGTAGGGGATAGGCGGTATCCTATCATCCTGTCTGATAGCGCAGTTGAGACGGTCCGGGCGAAGGTCAAAGAGCTGTTGAGCACCGGCCGGAAAGTGGCGGTGGTAACGGACGCGCACGTGCGTGACGCACAAAAGCATGCCTTCGCAGCGATGTTCGAAGCGACACCTCTGTTGGCAGTCGAAGCGGGTGAAGGCGCCAAGTCACTCGAAACGCTCGGAGCAGTGCTGGATTTTTTGGCCGCCAACCGAATCGATCGAGCAGGGGCGGTGTTTGCGGTCGGTGGAGGTGTGGTGGGCGACCTCGCGGGGTTCGCTGCAGCGTCATGGCTCCGCGGAATCGACTTGTATCAAATACCCACGACGTTGTTGGCGATGGTCGACAGCTCCGTTGGTGGCAAAACGGGCATCAATATACCAGCGGGCAAAAACCTGGTCGGGGCGTTCCACCAGCCTCGGGGCGTGTACATCGGGACCGATCTGCTGCAAACCCTGCCTCCGCGGGAGTTCGCCGCGGGCATGGCGGAGGTCATCAAGTACGGTTTGCTTGGCGACCCAGCTTTGTTCGACCAACTGGAACGTGACGCGCTGACGGTCGCCAGTGTCGATTTGGCAAAAGTAATACGGCGGTGTTGTGAATTAAAAGCAGCCATCGTGGCCGCTGATGAGCGGGAAACAGCTGTCGAAGGAGGACGGGCGCTCTTGAATTTGGGTCACACGTTCGGGCATGCGATTGAACAGGTCGCAGGATACGGTGTTTACCTCCATGGCGAGGCCGTCGCGATCGGTTTGGCGGCGGCCGGGCGTCTCTCCCACCATCTGGGGCACCTCAAAGCTCTCGACGTCGAGCGGATTGATCGAGTGCTGGTGAGACATTCCCTGCCAACTCGACTTCGATCGGCGTTAGGGCTGCCCGACCTTTTTGGCGCAATGTCACGCGACAAGAAAGTAAGGGGCGGTATGCCGCGGTTTGTCGTATTGAAATCTCTCGGTCACGCCATCACCCAGGACGGTATCTCGCTCGACTTGGCGGAAAAGGCGTTTCGCGCCGTGGGGGCAGAATAGCCTAACATGGTGTTCGGGCTCGAGCCGTTCGTAAATCGACGCTTCCGTTAGTCTCGGTTTCGCGACTAAATCGATTCCATGTCAGCCATCGACGAAGGAATCGTTCGAGAATACTTCGAACAAAACGGATTCCTGGTTCGTCAGGCGCGGAAGTATCAAGTCGTCGCGCGCCGCAAAAACGCGCAGGAGGAAATCGATCTGATGGTCTACAATCCCGGCTGGCAGCGCGGCAGCCGCAAGCCGGACTTTTTTCTCTTTTCCAGCGAACTGCCGTTTATTCAAAAGGCCGTCATCGCCGTCAAAGGGTGGCACACGGGCGTGTTCACGCCGACCATGCTCAGGAGCAGTCCGGAAATCTTTAATTTCCTTGAGCAAAACGTGCTCAAGGAAGCTGCGCGCTTTTTCCCGCCGGTGATTGCCGAAGACGCGGGCGCTGCGCCCACAAAAGTTCTCGTCCTGCCAAGTCTGCCGACCGCTGAACCGTTTCGATCGCAAAGCGTGGAGTTGCTGAAGGCACGGGGCGTCGATGCGATTATCTCCTTCCGCACGATGCTGCTCGACCTGCTCGAGAAGATTGAGATCAACCAGAATTATACGAAAAGCGACACGCTGCAGGTCATGCGCATTCTGAAAAACTATGATCTGCTGAAAGACACCCAGCTTGATATGTTCCCGGAACGCGCGCCTGTGCGGCGCACCAAATAACGGTGAGTACGACCATCCATCCGACCGCAATCGTGGCCGACGGCGCCAAGCTCGGCGTTGACTGCGAAATTCAGGCTCACGCGATTGTGACACAGCACTGTGTGCTGGGCGACCGTGTGATGGTTCATCCTTTCGCCGTGCTCGGTGGAGATCCGCAATACCTGAAGTTCGACCGCGGTACGGCCTCAGGTGTCCATATTGGTGCGGGTACCGTTATTCGCGAACATGTGACGATCAATCGTTCGATCCATGGTGGAGGGTTTACGACGATCGGCGCCGATTGCTTCTTGATGGCGTCGAGTCACGTCGCGCACGACTGCACGGTGGGTGATAATGTCGTGCTCGCGAATGCCGCCTTGCTCGCAGGCCACGTTGCGGTTGGGGAGCACAGCTTTCTCGGCGGTGGCGCGGCGGTGCATCAGTTTTGTCGTATTGGTGACGGTGTTATGGTCGCCGGTCACGCGTCGATCACGCGCGACGTGGCGCATTTCACGATGGTCGCAGAACGTGACGAGATCGTGGGTTTCAACGCGATCGGACTGCGTCGGCGGGGGATCAGCCGACCTGCCATCGCCGAGCTGAAACAGGCATTCCATGCGGTGTATTTCACGCCTGGAAACATCCGCGTGATTGCTGCGGAGGCTTTGGCGGAAGGCACGTTCTCCACTCCCGAAGCGAAACGGTTCCTGGAGTTCTTTTCCCAAGGCAAGCGCAGTTTTGCCCGAGCTCGCCGTTCAGGCATGGAAGAAGCTGAGGGTTGAACAGAACCAACTCGAGCCAACGTTGGACGTGAGAGAACTACTAGCCGATACTGCGACCTTCGAATGGAAAAGCCATTGGCGATCACGTGCGGCGATCCGGCCGGGGTGGGACCGGAAATCATTTCGGGCTGGCTAGCGGCGCATCCTGACGAGGCGAATAACACTGTCGTGATCGGTCCCGAGAGGTGGCTCGGCTCTCTCGCGACCCCAGCTGCGAAGCTTGCCGTGGGGCTGGATGACTACGTCGCCACGCCGGGTCAGCCGGATCCGGACGGTGCGCTGGTCGCTTGGGCTGCGATGGAACGCGCAGCCTCGGGATGCGTGTCCGGCGTTTACTCCGGGGTCGTAACGGCCCCGGTCAGCAAGGAGAGACTCGCTGGGATTGGATATCCTTTCCCCGGCCAAACGGAGTTTTTTGGAGCAAGGTGGGGTGGCGATCCCGTCATGGCCTTTTGCGGCGGAAAACTACGCGTAGTGCTCGCGACGTGGCACGTTCCCTTGCACGAGGTGGCTCGCTTGCTTGGACCGCATCGGCTGCGGCGGACCGTTCAGGCGGCGGTAGATCTCGCGCGTTCAGACGGCATTGAGCATCCGCGGATTGGAGTGTGCGGTTTGAACCCGCACGCAGGCGAGGGCGGTCTGATTGGATACGAAGAGCGGGATTTGCTGAACCCAGTGCTGGTGCAACTGCGACACGAGATTACCGGACTGTCGCTCTGTGAGCCGGGCGATACCCTGTTCGCGCGGGCCTTACGGGGAGAGTTCGACGTCATTGTAGCGCTTTATCACGACCAGGGCCTCGGACCTTTGAAGACGATCGAATTTGATGAGGCCGTTAATGTAACGCTGGGGCTTCCGTTTGTTCGCACGAGTCCCGATCATGGTACGGCTTACGGCATTGCGGGACGCGGCACGGCACGCGGAACTAGTTTCGCGAACGCCGTGTGTGTCGCGCAGCGCTTGATAAAGTCGCGCGCTGGACGATAGTCACTCGCGCACATGCCCGAATCCGTCACTCTCAGCCCACTCGTCACGCCCGCTGCTCCCGTTGCAGCCCAAGGTGAGACGCTTCCCGAGGGTGTGCGCGAGGGGAATGAGAAACTCGTGCTTCTAACCCCACCGGCCGGTCAAAAGGTGGCGAAGCTGATTGAGCGTGAGGCGCAAGGGGAGTTTCTGCGGATTGCGATCTCTGGCGGCGGTTGTAACGGCTTGAGTTACAAGATGAAGTTTGTGCCGGCACCAAAACGCGGAGACATCCTGGTTCGTACCGGAGGAGCCCGGGTTCTGGTTGATAGCAAAAGTGCTCTCTACCTAAAAGGGACCCACGTCGATTATTCCGCCGCCATGGTCGCGGGCGGCTTCAAATTTTCGAATCCGAACGCCAAAGCGAGTTGCTCGTGTGGAGAAAGCTTTAGCGTCTGACTTTACCCGACGTCTGCCTCAGGCGTCAGAGTCTAATTAAATGTTGTCATCCCGTCTGATCCGCGAGAAAACGCGGACGACCTAGTCACCAGATCACCCAACCTTATTGATGGCCAATTCGTTTCCTTCTGCCGGGGGCGGCTCCCGCCCTGGCTCTTATCAGCGTCGCAACGTCGACCCTTTCGCGGCCATCCGCCGCAATCA
>JBDSSD010000124.1:0-23239 GCA_039928945.1 Opitutus sp.
TTTTTGTTCATGACCGTGCTCGGCGCGCAGACCGAGTATACGCAGGAGGAAATTCAATTGCTGACGCGCGCGTACGTGCGCGTGCTCATGCCTGATTTCAAATTCAACGACGGCGAAACTCAACAACGCGCCATCGCTGCCGTGGCTGCGCAGCGGGTCGCCAATGCGGAGTACGCGAAAGATCCGTTCACCGCGCCCCGGCCGCTCGAGACGTTTGACGCGGCGGCGTATTCAACCTTTGAAGGCAACTACGTCGAAAATCCGAAGCTGATTCACCGGCTCCGTCGCGACGGCGACACGTTCACCTGGCAATCCCTGGAACCTAAGCCGAATGTTTTTCGTCCGGCCGGGCCGAACCTCCTCGTATCCGAAAAGGGCCACATGACCCTGCAATTTATCGTCGACGAAATGGGTGCGGTCACCGGAGTCGAAGAACGTTGGGTGCGACGCCGGAAAACAATCCCACGCGAGCCCGCACCGCTCGCGCTAGCCGACAAAAAAACCTGAACGTGAGACGGGGCCATCCCGGTTCGCGTAGCCCTGTGCGGGAGCACAGGGAAATTCGCGACGAGTCGTCTCGAATACCGCAACTCCTCTCCACCAACCCGTCCGATCAGCGCTGCAGCTCTTTCAAGACGTGCTGAATCGCCGCGGCGTCATGCAGTGCATCCGGCGGAATGGGAAAATCCGCGGTGTACACGTGCAGCGCGGCGGCGGGTTCAAGCGTCACCTTCGATTCGTCGATGCTGCCATCCCCGTTCAACGTTGCCGCGAGATTTAGTCCGAGTCGCTCCGCCGTGAAACGGTACATGGCCTCACGTTTCGAAGGACCGAAATCGTGTCCCTCCGTCGCGAGGTGAGCGTTTGCGACGTTTTGTGGTGCTCCATAGTACCCGTAGATTTTGGTGATAAAGGGAAACTCGATTTCTGGGACGTGTTGGGTCCAGTCCTTGCCGTCCGACACGACCAACATCGGTCGCGGTGCGGCGAGCGCTGCAACCATCGCGTTACTCGCGAAATGGTCCGCACTGCGATGTACAGGGAGTCCACTTTCGCAGGCGCAGCCGCCAAAGAAATAAGACGAAACCATCACCACGGGGACGCTCACCGCGATGCGGGCGTCGAGTGCAGTCAACATGAACGCCTGGGTTCCACCGCCCGATTCGCCCGTGACGCCGATGCGCTTCGGGTCGACTCCCTTTTGCTCCAGCAGGAAATCAACGGCTCGCATCGCGTTCCAGAGCTGGATGGTAAAAGCGAACGGCTGTTTGTGCGCGGCCTGGCCGAAGAGCTGAATCGAGTCGCCCATCGCGAACATATCAATCGACAGAACGACGGCTCCCATGCGTGCGAGGGTGGCGCAACGGGTTTGCATGCTGGGCGAGAAACGTGCGTGGGCATCGTAGTCTTCCGGATTCACAATCGCTTTCGCGTGACCGTGAGTCGACAGGATCGCAGCGTACGGTGGTTGGGCGCGCGTTGGTCGAAAAAGATTTCCTGTGACGAAGCACCCGGGGATGGATTCGAAGCAGACGTTCTCGACGGTATAGCCGTCGTACTCTCGCCGGTTGCGAACCACCGGATTGAGCGCCGTGCGCTTGGGCCAGGGGACCAGACCGGCGGCTTCCTGTATCCGCAGACGTACGTGGGTTGCATAGGCGTCCCACGATCCTCGATCCGGAAAACGGGCGAGTGCTGCATTCAACGTGGCGTTTCCTTGCTCGGGTGTGAGGTACGCACCGAGCCCAACATTTTTGGTGGCGGGTACAGGAGGTAATTCCGGCGGCACCCAATTGACATCCACAGCGGCCGGGCTGATGGCGACGATGCTCAGCGCGACACAGAGTAAGAAGGTTCTCATGATATGGAATTACGAGGGGGTGGGTCAAATGGCGGCGAACGGGGTCGGCACTCACGTGCGGAGTGAACGAGCAGCCATCGTAGTCTTTGCGTCGTGAGACTTTTTTGCGATTCAGGATTTTCGCGGCAAGGATCGGTCCAAGCTCCCGCCTGCAGTGCGTCCCCGAGTCCGCGGGTAGGGCGAATCCTCCGGATGAGCCGGTTCGGTTTCATTCTCCGCGCGCGCTGACGCGCTCAATCGGCGCCAATGAGTATTTTGCTGACGGCTCGTCCGGAGGACTCGCACCGTGGGTCACGAACGCACCGATTCTCGGATGAAACCTGCATGATTCGTGTTAGAGAGAGCTCGACCGCTTCGCTTGGACGCTAACGAGGTTGACGGTACTACGGCCCGGCAGCAGCGTCCAACGCCCGACGCACCCCTATTGAAATCTGACCGCGTTTTTTATTCCGCTGCCGCCGCGGTCAACCTCACGATTGTCTTGATCGGCTTCATGCCGTTCTATCTTCGCGGTCATGGCCACAACGAGCGGATCATTGCGCCAGAAATATATTCCATCGTCGTGGTCCATGGGACGGCCATCACGGCTTGGTACGTCCTTTCGCTGCTCCAGGCGCTGCTGATCTCGGTCAAGAAGCCCCGCCTGCATATGAAGCTCGGATGGTTGGCGGTGGCGCTCGTGCCCGTCGTTGCGGTCAGTGGTGCGATGGTGGCGATTCGCTCGGCCCGGGCGTCAGGCGCCTTCGATTTCTTCGGAATGGTTTATACGGATTTCCTTTTGGTCATGCTGATGGAGATGATTATGTTCAGTGTATTCGTCGTGCTGGGACTGATGAATCGCAGGCAACCGGCGTTCCATCGCGCGATGATGTTGCTGGCCAGCCTGAGCATGGTCATGGGCGGCGCGGTGCGCATTCCGGCCCTGGTGGCGCTTTTGGGCGGCGATCATTCCCGGGTTGCGTTTTTCGGCCCGCTTTTCGTCCTGGGAGCGTTGATCATCGTCGGGCGTTGGATCATGACGCGGAGCTTCGATCGATGGTTTGCCCAAGGTTTCGCATGTCTGGCCATCGTGTATCTGGGCGCAGAGCAGCTGTCCCGCACGGACGTGTGGCATCATTTCTCGAAGGGCCTGCTCGCGACGGTCAAGTGAGCTTATGATCTCGTAGCCCTGAGCCGGGAGCTCAGGGACGATCCAGCAAGTGCCTCAAACGAAGGGCGCGGAGGGCGCAAAGGCACCGGACGACTTCGAACGCGATCCTCGATCCGACCACGGATTTCGCGGATCGACACGGATGGGATCGGATCGGAATCCCGCTCCTCCCGGAGCGGGCCACGAGGGTGAAACTTCCGGTCTGAACCTTTGCGTCCTCTGTGGCCTTTGCGTGAGGCACACTCTCGAGCGTTCGATCCCGATCTCGATCCGACCACGGATTTCGCGGATTCAAACGGGCGGCGTCCGATCAATCACCCTATAAGAAATAACCAATTACCAATAACCAATCTCTCCCTACGCTGGGAGCGGTCGGCCTTTGGTTTCTGGCGCGAACCAGACGATTACGAGACCCAGCGCGTAGACCAGGGTAATGACCGCGCCGGCTCGCGCATAGCTGCCGTCGAAATGCTGGATCAGCGCTCCCATCTGCAAAGCTCCCACCGCCGCGAACACGCGACCCGCGTTGTATGCGAGTCCTTGCCCCGTTGCTCGAATGCGCGTGGGAAAAAGCTCCGGCAGGTACAGGGGGAACCATCCGTAAAACGACGCCGTGAACAGACCTGCGATGAACGTCAGCACCATGAAGCCCGGACCAAACGTCGAGATCGTATTGAACATCACAAGACACGTGACCAGCGAACCAAGACAAAGCGCGAAGAACGTCACGCGTCGGCCAAAGAGTCCACCCAACCAGCCGCCCATCACACAACCCACAATCGCCCCGAAGGCGGACAACATCGCGGTCTGCGCTTTTGCGCCCGGCATCACGCCACCCGTCATTTGATCCGCCCAGAGCGGGAGCCATTGCAAGCTGCCCCACGTACCGATCAATGCGATCGCGCAGAACGCCGTCGCGAGCAGCGTCGGTCGCAGGTACGGCGGCCGCACCACTTCGTAAAGCGGACGGCGATCGGGATGCGCTGCGGCCACTTGCTCCCACCGCTCTGACTCCGGGACAAACAAGCGGATGAAAAACGTGAGCACCGCGGGCAACGTCCCGATCAGTAAAACGAAACGCCAGCTGTCCTGCGTGATGTGAAATCTGATCGCGATGACCGCAATGAGCGCAAAGCCAACGTTCGCGGCCGCACCGATGATGCCCGCCAACAGCGGCCGACGGTTCTCCGGCCAGACTTCCATCACGAGTGCAACGCCCAGCGCCCATTCACCGCCCATGCCCAGCGCGGCCAGAAAGCGCAGTCCACCGAGATGCCACGGTTCCTGCGAGAAGTAGGCGAGCCCCGTGAAAACGGAATAGCAGAGAATGCTCAGGCTCATGGCGCGGACGCGTCCGACCCGATCGCCAAGCCAACCAAAGAATACGCCGCCCACCGCTGCGCCGATGAGAAACAGCGCGGTGATGATCCCCATCCAGTGGCCAACGAATGCGTCAGTCATGACCCCGCTCGCCTTCGCCTGCATTTGTTGCAAGGCAGGTCGGGCAACTAGCGGAAAGATGCCCATCTCCAAACCGTCGAACATCCAGCCGAGAAACGCAGCGAGGAGCACGAGGCCTGGACGCGATGGACGCCTGGAGGGCGGAGGCGATTCCGCGAGGGGGGCATTGTTCATGTCGGAGAGGGGAGTGGGGATCGCGCGTCAGCCAACAGACGGTCAGGTGTTCCGTGGGGGTTGCATGCTGGAGGAAGAGGAGGAACGCCGGAGCGAAACAATGTCGGGCGATTCAACGCAGCGCGTTCGGCACGCCGCGTCAGAGCCGTTGGGTCGGTGCTGTCTGAGCGCCCGGGCACGATGGAACTCGTTTAGCGCCGCTGTCGAGCTGACTTCGCCGAACGGCTCGCGTCGTTCGTGGCGGATTTGCCCACGATCGAAACCACTCAAGCCATGATGACGACGGTCAATCGTCTTTTGCTCACCTGGCTTGGCGTTCTAATCCACCGCAAAGATGTCTTCAATGGGCTGCTTGAACAGCCGCGCGATTTTGAAGGCGAGCGGAAGGCTGGGATCATACTTCTCGGTTTCGATCGCGTTGATGGTCTGGCGCGAAACACCGAGCTTTTCCGCCAGTTCACCTTGAGACCACTGCTTTTGTCCGCGCAGCTCGCGCATCTGGTTTTTCATTTGAACCGGCGATTGGCGAACGCCCAGCCGACCAGCCAGAGCGGGAAGAGCACCATGAAAGCGCCGCCGATGCCCAAGCCGTGTTGCGCTCCGAGTACGGCGACGCCGTGACCGTTCAGCGTCGCGATGATGGCGCCGACCACGATCGTGCTCAGGGCGGCGAACAAGCTGGCTTCCACCTGAACCCGTCGCTGGAGCTCGTCCATTCCGCGGATAAACCGCACCCAACTCCGAATGTACAGCAAGCCCGGTATGATCGGGGCCAGCGCGCACAGTCCGCGGCCAAGCGGTGTGCCGCCGGGGTTAGCCCGCAGCAACGCGAGATCGACGAGATAAGTGGCAACGGCGACCGCCAGCCAGACGTTGAGACGCAAGTCCTGCTTCCAGGAATACTGGCCCGAGCACGGGGTGACCGATTCGATGATTTGCGGAGAGCTCATGGCAAGTGGGTGTAAAGCAAACTTGTCACGTGTCAAGCATGCTTTACATGATCACCCGTAGGGGCGTCGCTTGCCGACGCCTTGAATTGCGGGGTCGCGGGCAGGCAGGGCGTCGTCAAGCGACGCCCCTACACGTCAGTGCAACAGCCCGAGATCGGCCATCCACACGGTGAGCAACTCGGGCCATTTCGAAACGCCGAGACGTTCGAATCCAGGACCGCGCCCGGTCGCGCCGACTCCGTGACCGCCCCGTCGGAAGACGTGGAATTCAGCCGCCACTTTTGCTCGTCGCAAGGCCAGGTAAAACTCGCCCGCGCCGGTCGCCAACGCGTCGTCATCGTTCACGAACATGAAAATCGGCGGAGCATCAGGAGCCACCGTGGTGGTGGCATTGACTCCACCCGGGTAGCCTAGCACTGCGAAATCGGGTCGAGTGCCGGCGTCGAATTGATTGGCCGCCAGCGCGACGAGATATCCGCCCGCGGAAAACCCCATCAAGCCCACGCGAGCCGGGTTTACTCCCCATTCTACGGCGCGAGCCCGCACCACGCGAATGGCCTGTTGCACGTCTGCCAGAGACTCGACTTCAGCGCGGTAGGTCGAACCTTCCGCGCGAGCCAGCCGACTGCGCAGCACGAACGCCGTGGTGCCGCTCTCATTTAATTTTTTCGCGACAAGTTCTCCTTCAAGATCGACCACGAGATAGCGGTGCGCACCGCCGGGAGCGATGATCACCGCGGCTCCGTTCGCCTTGTCTTTCGGCGGCAGATATATCGTCAACGTCGGAACGTGGATATCGGTCACGCGATGGAACGCGTCCGGAGTACCGCCTTCGATCCAACGCTCCGGCCCGGTCTTCCCTTCAGATCCCGGCGCAACGCCAGGCCAGATTCGGACAACGGGCGCGTCCGTGATGAAAGGTCGAGATTCCGCGAGCAGTGAAACCGGGATCAGCAAGGCGAGAATGATCAATTTCGGGTACATGGAGGTGGGTACAGATGTAGAGCCCATCGGACGGTGGCGGGCAACGAAGGAGTGTCCGGTTCACCGTCTCAGCTAAAATTCTTTTCCGCGGTTCATGCTTTGACCTATCCTGATTCTCGAACTCACTGCAGGGAGAGAAAAAAGGAAACCCCATGATCACACGTAGAAAATTTTTAGGCCATCTGGCCGTCGGCACGGCAGGAATTGCGTTAGCCAAAACGGGCTTTGCGGCCGTCGCCCCATCTAAGAAAAAAGATCGGCTCGGCGTCGCCCTGGTTGGTTTGGGCTACTACAGCACGGATCTATTGGCGCCGGCTTTGCAGCTCACGTCGAAGTGTAATCTGGTCGGCGTGGTCTCGGGCACGCCGAGCAAGGTGGAGGCGTGGCAAAAAAAATACGCGATCCCCGATGGCAACGTGTACAGCTACGACAATTTCGATACGATCGCGAACAACCCGGCGATCGATGTCATCTACATCGTATTGCCGCCGTCGATGCACGCGGAGTACACGATCCGAGCGGCGAAGGCCGGCAAGCATGTTTGGTGTGAGAAGCCGATGGCGCCATCGGTGCGCGACTGCGAAGCCATGATCAAGGCGTGCAAGGACAACAACGTGAAGCTGGCGATCGGCTATCGCCTGCATCACGAGCCCAATACCCAGACCGTGACGCGTTTTGCGAAGGAGCAGAAGTACGGCAAAGTCGTTTCCGCCACCGCGGAGGCCGGCTATCGCGAGACGCGCACGGATCATTGGAAACAGAAGCAGGCGATGGGTGGCGGCGTCATGGGCGACATGGGCGTGTATCCGCTGAATGCCCTCCGCTACGGCACGGGCATGGAGCCGATCGCAGTGACCGCCAAGGCCTCAACCACGCGGCCCGAAATCTACAGCGAGGTGGAGGAGACCATGCACTTCGAACTCGAATTTCCGGGCGGAGTGACGGGGATCGGCGACGTGAGCTTCGGCAAAGGCATGAACAAGCTGCACGTGGATTGTGCGAAAGGTTGGTACGAACTCGCGCCGTTCCAAGGGTACAGCGGAGTTCAAGGGACGACCAGCGATGGCGTTGTGCTGAACGCGAAAATTCCGAATCAGCAGGCGAAGCAAATGGACGACGATGCGGTCGCGATCATGGAGAACACGCCTTTGCTTGCTCCCGGCGAAGAGGGTTTGAAGGACATCAGGGTCGTCGAAGCAATCTATCGGTCGGTCGCTTCCGGCAAAAAAGAGAAGGTAGGCTGATCTGTTTTCGCGCGCTCCACGCGCTGATTTCGCGTGGAGCGGTGAAGGACGATAACTGGCCGTTTTCGTCGACCTTGAGCGAACAGGGCGGGTAATTTCTTTAACCGCGGATTCCGCTGATGGGCGCGGACGCAGAGAGTGAAGCGACTCGGCTGCACGACGTGTGAGACCGATACCTTAGTGTCGATCCGTGCCATCCGTCGTTCAAAGCCAGGAACCGGAGACCACCGATTGCGCGGATGCTCACGGATCAGAACGACCAATCCCGACCGCATTGGTTGTTATCCGCGAGCATCTGCGAAATCGGCGGTAAAAAATCGGGCCGAGGGGGATGCATCCGTGTCGATCTGTGAGATCCGTGGTGATTCCGTTGGATTGAAGCTCGAGATCGGAGACCACCGATTACACCGATTCGCACGGATTGGAGAGAAGCGAGCCACGCAGACGAGCCGCTCTAAGCGAACGTTGAAGCGGACGCCAAATCCGGCCTCGTCGATCGTGGTATTTCCGTTCAATAACCGAATGGGAGATGCGTAATCACCAACGGCCAAATTCCCCTCGCTCGCCCCAACTCATCACATGAACTCGTTCTTCACCTGGCTCGTTGCGTTCGGCGTCATCGTTGGCGTGAGCACCTCGATGGTACGTGCGGCGACGCCCACGCCCTCCCGCCCGAACATTCTGTTCATCTTTTCTGATGATCATGCGCAACAGGCGATCAGCGCCTATGGCTCGAAGGTAAACCAGACGCCGCACCTCGATCGCCTCGCGGCGGGAGGGATGAAGTTCAATCACGCAATGGTCACGAACTCGATCTGTACGCCGAGTCGGGCCACGGTTCTCACGGGGAAATATTCCCACGCCAACGGCACGCCCGTGTTCAACGTGTTCGATGGGAGTCAACCCACCGTCGCAAAGATGCTGCAGGCCGCCGGCTATCACACCGGCATGGTCGGCAAATGGCATCTCGGCAGCACGCCGACCGGCTTCGACCGCTGGATCGTGCTCCCGGGCCAGGGGATTTACTTCAACCCTGACTTTATCACGCCGCACGGTCGCGTCACGCTTCAGGGTCACGTCACGGCGCTGACGACCCAGCTCGGTCTCGAATTCCTCGATACGCGGCCCAAGGATCGACCCTTCTTCCTTATGTTGCACCACAAGGCGCCGCATCGGCCTTGGGAGCCTGATCCAAAAAACCAGGCGCGCTGGGCCGACCAGGTGATTCCCGAACCCGGCACGCTGTGGGACGATTACGCGACGCGTCCGGCCGCGCTCCCCGAGAATGAGCAGCGGATCGCGCGCGATCTTACCCGCCGTGACTTGAAGCTGAAGCCACCGGCCGATCTTCCCGCCGGACCTCGGCGTGCGGCGTGGTTGAACGAAAAACCGATGTCGGTCGAGGTGACGAAGCGTGACGGAACGCACAAGACCCTGACGGGGCATGAGCTCGCGCAATGGAAATACCAGCGCTACATGCAGGACTATCTTGCGTGTGTACAGGGCGTCGACGACAGCGTGGGCGCGGTGCTCGACTATCTCGATCGCACGGGCCTCGCGAAGAACACGGTCGTGATCTACGCGGCGGACAACGGCTGGTACATGGGAGAACTGGGCCTGTTCGACAAACGCTTCATGTACGAACCCGGACTGCACATTCCGCTGCTGGTGCGTGGGCCTGGCATCAAGGCGGGGAGCGTGACGGACCAATTTGCCCTGAACAACGATTTCGCGCCGACCTTCCTTGACCTCGCCGGCCTCGCGACGCCGGCGGATATGCACGGCCGATCGCTCGTTCCGCTCTTGCATGGCGAGACCCCGGCCGATTGGCGCACGTCCGTGTACTACCGTTATTACCACGAGCCGGGTCATCACAACACGCGCTCGCATCTCGGGGTCCGCACGGCGACCCACAAACTGATCTATTACTGGAAGAAGAACGCGTACGAACTTTTCGATCTCGGCAAAGATCCGCACGAGCAGAAAAACCTGATCGATGATCCCGCGCAGGCCGCGACGGTTGCGACGCTCAAGGCGGAGATCGTCCGATTGCAAAAACTTTACGGCGATACGGGACAATACGCCGATTCGATTCCGCCCGACGGCGTTGATGACCCGATCGACGTTCCAGATCTCGGTGTGAAATCGGTGAGCGAAGCCATCGCGGCTGCGACGCCCTGAGTGTTCGGATCCCGCGCTCCGCCCCAGAGCGGTCCACGGATTTTATTCGTAGCTCTGTGCGGGAAGTGGAGGGGTTGGAATCGCAGTGCAGGGACGACTCAGTGTCGTCCGACGAGTGCGAAACGGACGACACGGAGTTCGTCCGGCCATCTCGGAGCGATGGTAAGGCGTGTCTTCGAGATGATCGTCAGCTGCCCCGGGTAGGGCGAGGCCTCCGGCCGAGCCGTGAACGATCGCGATCTCGGAATTCGAACCGGCTCGGCGGGACGCCTCGCCCTACCTGGTGTTGAGTGCGTCGGATCCCGCTCCTCCCGGAGCGGGGCGCCGGTTGTTTTCGTAGCTCTGGGCGGGAAGCAGCGGTATCCCTATCTGATCCCATCCGTGTAGATCCGTGCAATCCGTGGTCGGATCGAAGTTCGAGATTGAGGACTCGAAGATGTGCCTCACGCAACGGGCGCGGAGGACGCGAAGGTTCTGACGGAAGCTTCTCATTTGTGGCCTACGCCAGGAAGGAGCGACTCATTTGCGGTACCATCCGTGTTGATCCGTGAAATCCGTGGGCGGATCGCCGGATCGAGGATCGGCTTCGAAGATTTATGGTTCTGATCAGGGACGTTTGGCTTCCAAAACTGCGCCCCGTTGCGGTGGCGCGTGGAAAAACAATTCGGACATTTACCCGGTTACTCTTCCGTACCACGTTCTCCGTCGCCCCATGATCTCCCGCTCATCCTTCCGCCCTCTTGCTCAGATTCTGTGCGCGCTCGGTGCGCTGATTTGCGTGAAGAGCCATGGCGCCACGCTCCTCGGTGTCTATTATGGCGATCAGGGATGGAAAATGGCCGACGTCCGCGCGCTCGAGTCGTGGCAGGGAAAGAAAAACGCGGTGGTCGTTTTGTTCACCGATTGGTCCAGCACGACGAAGGTCATGAACAATCTGTTCAGCCAGCAGCTGCCCAACATCTGGAACAACGGTAACGTTCCACTCGTGACCTGGGAACCATTCACCGGCGGAAATACGCCCGTCGACGTCGAGGTCCGCATCGCCGCAGGACAATACGACGCCTATATCAAGACATGGGCCGGGCGGATGAAATTGTTTCTCTCCGGCCCGGATGGAAAATTCGGCACGGCGGATGATCGTCGCGCGTACATCCGACTGGGTCATGAGATGAACGGTAACTGGTATCCCTGGAGCGCAGCGACCGGCGGAAACTCTCCTGCAAGCTACGTCGCGATGTGGCGCCGTGTCGTGGGTATGTTCGATGAATTGAGCCTCGGGGCCGAGCACCTGCAATGGATCTGGTGTGTGAATAACGATGATGTCGGCGGAAGTCCGGCGGAGAGTTTTTATCCGGGCGATGGCTACGTCGACTGGGTGGCGATCGACGGCTACAACTGGGGGCGCAGCCAGACTTGGTCCACGTGGCTGTCGCCCGCCCAACTGTATGACGGAATGCTCGCGCGTATTCGCGCGATCACGACGAAGCCCGTGGCGCTGACGGAATTTGCGAGCACGACATCGGGTGGAAGCGTCGCGCTAAAATCCCAGTGGATCACGGATCTGTTCGGCTTTGCGGCGTCGCGAAACATTCAGCTCGTGGCGTGGTTCAATGAGGATAAGGAGACGGACTGGGCGCTGTTCGGCGGAGCGGCGGGCGACGGCCAGTTCAAGGTCGGACGAACAACCTACCGCACGTATGAGGCGTATCGCAGCGCGGTCGCTTCGCCGAACATAATTGTGGCGCAGCCTTCCAGCGCACGCCTGTTGACGGATGCTGAGTTCAGCGGGCAGTAGCCGAGAAGTAGGGAGTTGAAAGAGTCGGATCCCGCTCCTGCCAAGACCACGTGGGAGCGAGTACTCAAATCCGCGGGTCAGAGACGCCGCGCTACCCGAGTAGAGCGAGGTCTCTGACCCGCAGGATTGAACGACGCGGTTATGCTTGAACCCGGGCGTTCGCTGGCCGCCACGTACAACGCTTGATTCCTGCGGTTTGCGGGTTAAACGCATAGCGGTCGAATCGACCGCGCATGACCCTGAGTCTCAAGGAAGCCGCCCGCACGAGTGGGCGCATCATCTACCTCGAACTGCTGGTCCTGATTCTTTCGCTCTACTCGCTGGGGGCGCTGGTGGTGGATTTGCTGGTGAAGTTGGATCCGGAGACGAGCGTGATGCTGCGGCAGATCGATGATGCGATCTGCGGCATCTTTCTGCTGGAGTTTCTGATTCATTTCTATCTCGCCCCCTCGAAAACGAAATTCATGCGCATGGGCTGGATCGACCTCGTGTCGAGCATCCCGGAAATCAGCTGGCTGCGGTGGGGTCGCGTCTTCCGCGTTGTCCGGATTGTGCGTGCGTTGCGTTCAGTCTCTGCGGTCTATCAGCACTTTTCCGCGGAGCGCGCGAAAGGTACGTTCGTGATGGTCGGACTGATGTCGATCGTGGCGGTGCTGCTGGCGACCATTGCCGTTTACGAGCTCGAGCACGGCCAGCCGACCGCAAACATTCACACCGCCGGAGACGCGCTGTGGTGGGCCTTTGCGACGATCACCACGATTGGTTACGGCGACCATTATCCCATGACCATGCCTGGCCGGATTGTCGCGGTGATCCTCGTGGTGTTCGGGCTGAGTTTCTTCGGTACGTTCACCGCTTACGTCGCCAGCTTCTTTCTGGAGAAAGCGCAGTTGAAGGAGGAATCCGAAATCCACCGACTCATTCACGAGGTCCGTCGCTTGCGT
This sequence comes from Opitutus sp., assembly GCA_039928945.1. GTDB lineage: Bacteria > Verrucomicrobiota > Verrucomicrobiia > Opitutales > Opitutaceae > Opitutus. Next base: position 12,745 of record JBDSSD010000124.1, read on the forward strand.
GAGCAGGTGGAGGATCTGTCCTCGCGGCTGCCGGCTGATCCCAGCTCATCGCCACCGATCTCCGGAATCAAGCGGGGTGCCGTTCAGGAGCCAGAGAGTCCGCGGACGCGTTGAGTGACGCGCGTGCGGAGCGCGGTTTTGCCTCACGCAAAGGGCGCAGAGGACGCGATGGTTCAAGAGCGCATAGCATCGTGGCTCCGATGGATCGACGTAGGTCAGCGCGCTTGCGCGCGCGGATCGGGGTTTGCCTCACGCGAAAGGCGCGCAGGACACGAAGGTCGGAAAAGGTCATCGAACTGGGGCGGCCGAATCCCGCTCGTCCCGGAGTGGGCTACAGGAACGACCCGGCGCGCACCGGGTTTGCGCCTTTGAATTCGGCGCGGATCGCTTCACGCTACCGGCTCATGCGCGCTGCGGGTCGACTTACGTTCTGGATTTCACTGGCTTCGATCCCGCTTTGCGCTCGCGCGGCTCCGGCGGTCGTGCCCTACGGCCATCATCCGCTCGCTGGATACTACGCGGTCGTGAACGGGATCCGGCTCCATTACGAGCGCTACGGCGAAGGCGCTCCGCTCATCGTGCTTCACGGCAATGGTGGCAGCATCGAACAGCTTCACTTTCAAATTGACCACTTCGCAGGATCTCGCGCCGTCATCGGAATCGACAGCCGCGGACAGGGAAAGAGTGAGATGGGCGGCGGGCGTTTGACGTACGACGGAATGGCGGAGGATGTCGCGGCCTTAATCAAACAGCTTCACCTCGGCCGCGTGGATCTTCTCGGCTGGAGTGACGGTGGAATTGTCGCGCTCCTGGTCGCCTTGCATCATCCCGACCTCGTGCGCGCCGTGGCGATCTCGGGCGCGAACCTCTCTCCGGCCGGCCTCAAACCGGAAGATCTCGCCGGGATGAAGACAGAACTTCAGGAGGCGAAACGGAAGCGCGATGCAGGCGATGCGTCGAACGATTGGGCGACGAAGTGCCAGTTGCTGGACCTGATGATCACGCAACCGCAGGTTTCTGCGGCTGAGTTGGCGCGCATCACGGCGCCCGTGCTCGTTCTGGCTGGCGAGCACGACATGATTCCGGAGGAACACACGCGGTTGATTGCGACCGGCCTGCCGCACGCGCAGCTAAAGATCTTTGCGGGTGCCGGTCACGCCGCCCTCCAGGAGGTTCCCGATCGCTTCAACGCCGTCGTGGAGTCGTTTTTCCGCGACCCGCTCGCTCCGCTCGCGAATGAATGATCGGCTACAATCCTCGATCTTTCGATCCGACCACGGATTTCGCGGATGGGAACGGATGGGAGATGGGAACTGAATCCCGCTCCTCCCGCAGGCTACATGACGAACTCAGGTTCCATCATGTTGCTCGATCCGTGGTCTCCGATGGTCGATGTAGGTCAGCGCGCTTGCGCGCGCTTCAGAAGGCGCCCGCAAGGGGCGCCCCTACAGCGCGCAATGCGTAGGGGCGGCCCTTCACGGGCGCCCGTTCTGTCGATCGCACGAGCTCAATCCGGCAAACTTCCCGCTCCTCCCGGAGCGGGCTACGGGTTACATCGGCTCGACGCGTTTCTCTGGCGCGCGGGACGATGCGGCTCGGACGCCGGGAACCGGCCCGTCCCCGCGGCGCGCTATGATCAGATAGCCGGCGAAGATCGTCCACGTCGGCGCGAGCTCAATGCCGGGGATCAATTCTGGAACGATCGCCACCAACACTTCCCACCGCCAGCCCCAGAGGAGCAATACCGCCACCACCATCGCACCATCCCAGACCGGCCAGAAAATCGGGAGCAGCCATTGCAGCCCGTCCGCGGTCAACGCACAGAGCAGCGTTGCCGCCGGTCGCAGCATCCTGCCGCCGCGGCGTGGGGTCGCGGGCTCTGCATCTCGGATCACGATGGTGCGTTTCATGGATGATCGTAAAAGCCGGGGATCGCGAAATCCGTTTCGACGCCGGCTTCGCCAGGGAAGAGCACCTGTAGCGCATTAACCCGACCTTGCCCCCAGTTGGTCTCCCGCTCGAGCCACGTCTTCACGAACGCTGCGATCGTCTTTCGCGCCGCGGCCCGCGCTTCGGGTTCCCTCAAGCGCGCTTCCCGGTTCAAGCGCGGCGTGATGTCGGCGAGCGCCGCCTCGGTCATCTCCTGCTGGTTGGAGCGGAAGGCGCCGGTTGTCGTACGCAACTCGATACGACGGGTGTCGACGTTCACGGGCGTCAGCACGCGCAACGCAGGCGCGTGAACCACGCAGACGCGGACGCCGTTCTTCTCCGTCGTCTCAATCTTCCACTCCGCCGCGGGCCCGAGCAGCGGAACGAAGTAGTAGGCCTGGGCGGCGGCACGTACTTCCGCCGTGCTGGTGCCGAAGAGATGCTCGTCGACCGTGGTGAAACTTACCGCCAGATCCTGTTTCGCGACAATGAAGGGGCCCAGCTTGTCCGTCGCAGTGACGCGGCCGATCTCGATTTCAGAGTTCTGCGCCACCCGCGAGTGGGTGAGGAAATTACCGACGTGTTCAAGAAACCGACCGGTGAGCGCCGCGCTTTTTTCGAGCGGGGAGGTGGCTGCTCCGACGATGGCTCGGGGAGTGAAGTGCAGCATCACGCGGTAGCTGCAGATCACAACTGCGAGGGCCACGATGCCGAACACGATGTACTTCAACGGATGCGCGGTGGGTCGACGCTGGTCGATGATCTCCAACACGTCGTCTTTCCCCGGTTCTCCCGATGACATGCTCGCAACGTAGGCCGGAGTTTTCCTTCTGCACGTGAAAAACGCCGCCGGATTGCCTCACGCAACGGGCGCAGAGGGCGCGAAGGTCGGAAAAGGTCGATCCGTGTTCAGTGAAATCCGTAGTCCCGATGGTTCGACGTAGGTCAGCGCGCTTGCGCGCGCGGCTTGGGGTTTGCCTCACGCAACGGGCGCGAAGGACACAAAGGTCGGAAAAGGTCGTTTCAATTCGGCGTGAAATCCCGCTCCTCCCGGAGCGGGCCACGGGGACGAGCTCGATTCACTACCGGTGCTCGATCCGTGTTCTCAGTGAAATCCGTGGTCTCCGATGGCCCGACGTAGGTCAGCGCGCTTGCGCGCGCGGATCGCGGTTTGCCTCACGCAACGGGCGCGAAGGACGCGAAGGTCGGAAAAGTCGTTTGAACTGACCGGGCGAAATCCCGCTCCTCCCGGAGCGGGCCACCTGGCCGAACTCAGCTTCATTCGTGGTGTTTGATCCGTGTTATCCGTGAAATCCGTGGTCTCCGACGGTCTGATGTAGGTCACCGTGCTGCCGCGCTCGCGCTCCGCGCGCCCCCCGTCACCACGCGATCCCGTAATCCTCGCCGGTGTCGGCCGCCGCGCCTTCGAAGCTGCCATTCGCGGGATTGATCATGACCGCAGTCGTCGGCGCATACACCAGCGGCAGCACCTCAATCTTGTACCCTCGCTTCACCAGATCGTCCTGTACCCATTCCGACACGTCGCGCCGCAACTGCAGCCGACCCGGTTCGGAACGGTGATCACCAAACGAGGATTGCATTTGGAAGCTCGCGAAATTCGCCGCCTCCGCCGCCTGCTGCACCGTCATGCCAAAATCCACCACGTTCAGGAAAAATTGCAGGAGGTTCTGTTCCTGTGAGTCGCCGCCTTGCACCGAGAAGGCGAGGAACGGTTTCCCTTCCTTCAACGCCATCGTGGGCGTCAGGGTCACACGCGGACGTTTCCCCGGCTCCAGAACATTGAACGGGTTCATCGCCGGATCGAAAATGAAACTCTGCATCCGTTGCGAAAGTCCGATCCCGGTCCGCCCCGCAATGAACGCCGGAATCCAACCGCCGCTCGGCGTGACCGAGATCACCCAACCGCTGGCGTCCGCCGCCTGAATCGATGTCGTCCCGATGCGGAAAACTTCGTCGGGAGTGAGCTGCGATACTTGAAACCCCGCGGGCTTGCTGGCCGACGCGGGTGGTTGGGGATTCCATTGCTTGAGCTGGGCGGAGAACGGATTCGTTTCGCCTTGGAAGGGGTACGGATCGCCGGGCCGCACACCGGCGTCGTTTTTGTAGTCGGAAAACGTCGCGAATCTCGCTTTCGCATAATCCTTCGAGAGCAGTCCGCGAACGGGTTCGGCCGGTGGAAAATCCGGATCGCCGTAGTAAAAATCGCGGTCGGCAAACGCGAGGTTCATCGCCTGGTACACGGTGTGAATGTAGCGCGCGCTGTTGTAGCCCATCGAGCGAAGGTCCGCCTGCTCCAGAAGATTGAGCGCCTGCAGCATCGAAGGGCCCTGGGTCCAGGTCGTGAGCTTAAACACTTCGACGCCCCGATACGTGGTGGCGACGGGCGCTTCCAGTTTCGCTCGCCAGTGATCGAGGTCGCCGAGCGTAATTAAGCCGCCTTGAGCCTGGGTTCCGCGGACGAGCTCCTGCGCAATGTCGCCGCGATAAAAGCGATCGTAGGCGGCCATGATTGCGGCCTTGCGATCGCGACCCGCCGCGAGGGCTTCGCGCTCGGCGGCGACCAGCTTGCGCAACGTGGCGGCGAGATCCGGTTGATGAAAAATGTCACCCGGGCGTGGCGGGGCGGGCAGATTCTGCTCGTCCGTTCGCGGCAGAAATACGCGCTGGGAATCCGGCCACTGGTTGATTTCTCCCTTGAATCGCGTGATCGCACTCACGGCGTCCCCCTCGATTGGATACCCGTCGGCCATCTCGATCGCGGGTGCCAGGACCTGTTCGAGCGACAGCGTACCGAACTCCGCAAGCATCAGCATCAGCCCACCGGGGGTTCCGGGCGTGACGGCCGCGAGCGGTCCGTACTCGGGCGGGAACGACATGCCTTTGCCGCGAAAAAACTCCGGGGTCGCGCCGGCGGGAGCGACGCCGAGAGCGTTAAGACCGATGACCTGATGGGTGTGTGGGTTGTAGATGAGGGCCTGGGTTTCACCGCCCCAGCCGAGTGTGTCCCACATCGTGCAGACGGCCCCGAGCATGGCGCACGCGGCGTCGATCGCGTTGCCACCTTTCGCGAACGTCATCGCGCCGGCGGTGGCGCCGAGGGGTTTGCCGGTGACGGCCACCCAGTGACTGCCCCGCAGCAGCGGTTTGTGAGTGCGCTGGGCGAACAGCGGAGCCGACGACGCGGAGAAAGCGAAGAGGGAAGCGACGCAACCGCAGACGCGAATCAGACGAAGTCGTGTTGCGGAGATCATGGGAAAAGCGGGCAAAGACAACCAACGCGACAGGCGGTGGTGAGCCGAGTGTTGCAACACGGGGGTGCGTGTCACGAAGAGAATCGAACCGAACGCAGAGGTTGCCTCACGCCAAGGTCGCGACGGAAGCAAAGGTCGGAAAAGGTCGTTTCAACGGGGCGTCGGATCCCGCTCCTTCCCACAGCGGGCACCATTGACGAACCCGGTCCGAGATGGGTGCACGATCCGTGCTCTCCGTTGGTTCGACGTAGGTCAGCGCGCTTGCGCGCGCGGCTTGGGGTTTGCCGCACGCAACGGGCGCGAAGGACACAAAGGGCGGAAAAGGTCGTTTGAACTGGGCGCGAAATCCCGCTCCTCCCGGAGCGGGCCACAAGGACGAGCTCGATTCACTACCGGTGCTCGATCCGTGCTCTCAGTGAGATCCGTGGTCTCCGTTGGTTCGACGTGGGTCAGCGCGCTTGCGCGCGCGGATCGGGGTTTGCCTCACGCAACGGGCCGGAGAACACAAAGGTCGGAAACGGTCGCTTCAACGGGACGGCGGTTAGGTACTGCCGTCGTCCTCCGAACCTGGCGCAATCGCGTCTTAACGATTAACGCTCGGTCTCCTTTCCGTTCCGCGAGACGTAGGGGCCTCCCTTGCGGAGGCCTGATCGACGCGGAACGAACACGTACGGGCGGCCGCAAGGTCCCGCCCCTACGGTACGATTGTACGCCGTTCGGCTTGGCCTCGTTCACGAATCGATTTCCGCCTCGTTTTTCGCCGGAGAAATCTTGTGACCGTGGGCAACGCGAGCCAATGCTTCGTCCATGCGCCTGCCCTTGTGTTTCGCTGCCATCCTCGCGTTGTGCACGGTCGGCTGCAGCAAATCGCCGACACCTGAAACAGATTCATCCGCTGCCGGCGCGCCCACGAACGCGGCGACCGGCGGTTCTCCGACCGAAACCAAATTATCCGCGTCCACGCGCAAGGGCCCGTATCGACTTCTTGGTATTCTGGACCCGGATCGTGACCGGATGGTCGCCTTCGCGTTGAAGGTGCCGAGTGACTGGCGCGCCCAACAGGAATTTCAGCGGACATGGGACGGAGCCGTCGGGCTCCCGCAAATCGGCATCACGCTCGACGCACCGGATGGCCGTTCGCAAATTGTCTATCTGCCCTCTACGCAGTATGTGTTCAGCGAGGGCCCGTTGAAGAATGATCTCCGGGCGCAAAGGCGTTCCATGGGGATGCCGGATCAACCTCCGGCCGCGAACGAATTGGCTCCCATGCCGCCGGTCGACTACGTGAGGAACGTTGTTCTCCCCAACTTGGCGCAGAACGGGATCGTGCTGCGAGATCTCGGAAACGAAAAAACCACTCCGGATGTGCCGGGTGACAACGGCACGGTGCAATCGCGCGGCTCCATTGACGGCACTCTGCCCAATGGTAACCGTGCGAGGGTCGAGGGCCGAATCTCCCGCTCCTCGCGTCAAATTGGCAGCGACGTCTACCATTCCTGGACCGCGGTGCCCTCAATCAGTCAGACCGCCACGGGTGATCTCGAGGCAATTCATGCTCACACCCGCGTAGCGCAGGATTCGATCGTGGTGAACCCCACCTGGCGGCAACTCGAGCAGGAGTCACAAAATCGCGGAATGCAGGCGAATCAGGCGGCCAGTCGCCAGCAGCACGAGGCCACGATGTCTCAGATTCACGCGAACACGGAGGCGATGACCCGAGGTCACAACGAACGGATGGCCGCGATCCGGCAGTTTGGCGAAGCGAACACAGCTCGGTTCAACGATCGGATGGCGGGGATGGACCGGGACCAGCGTATCCGGGTGGACACTATTCGCGGCGAGTCGCAGTACGTGAATCCCACGACGGGTGAGCGGAGCAAGGTGGAGGATGGCCACAATCACGTCTACACGAGTCAGCAGCATCCCAATTTCTTCCTCGGCACCGACGCGCCGATCAACCCCGGCGAACTGGATTGGCAGGAACTGCAGAAAGTCCAGCTGCAGGATTACTGAGTATGGGAACCAGCTGATTTAATGTGGAACTCAGGAACGCTGGAACGGATCGATCGCCGAAGTGATTGAATCTGGAACTCAGGAACGCTGGAACGGAGCCAGGCAACCAACGTAGACCCGAATCAATCGTAGCCCGGTGCGGGAGCAGCGGGATCCGGGGAGAGCAAGTGGCCTGACGCAAAGGCCGCGAAGGCAGAATGGTAGCGCGGCGTCTCTGACCCGCGCGTAGCCCGCTGCGGGAGCAGCGGGAGGATCGAGGATTGATCAAATCAGGAAATGAGGAACGGACGCTGAAGTGCTTTAATCTGGAACTCTGGTACGCTGGAACGGAGCGAGCCAATCGCTGCGGGAGCAGCGGGAGGATCGAAGATGGATCGAATCAGGAATTCGAACGATGAGCGCTGAAGTGGTTGAATCTGGAACTCAGGAACGCTGGAACGGAGCCAGGCAACCAACGTAGACCCGAATCAATCGTAGCCCGGTGCGGGAGCAGCGGGAGGATCGAGGATTGATCAAATCAGGAAATGAGGAACGGATGCTGAAGTGGCTTTAATCTGGAACTCGGGAACGCTGGAGCGGAGCGAGCCAATCAGACGTCGCCGGAATTCGACGTAGCCCGCTGCGGGAGCAGCGGGATCAGAGCTGAGAAAGTTGATCTTCGTGTCCGTGGCGCGCTTCGGTAACGGACTTCCGGAGACGCTTTCCCCAATCTGGTCAATTGAATCGCGCACGATCATCCCGCTGCTCCCGCAGCGGGCGACGTCGAACCCTACGAGTGGGAATCGCCACGCTACTCGCTTTCCTCTGCGCCCGTCGCGACCGTTGCGTGAGGCCATGGTCCGAAGCACGATCGGCTCCGCTTTCGGAGCGACGGTTTTCAATGCGGCCTCAACACGTCGCGTCGTGGGGCGACAGCGAAACGGCGAAACTCGAGAGCAACTTTCGGCTGCGTGATCCGCGGTGAGTCTGCTCACGCGGGAACTCAGACGGACTCGATCGGTCGCTCTTACGTCAAGTGTCCTGTTATCCCCCAAAAAAATACATATGAAAGCCAGCACCACGAATAAACTGAACGGCAGCGCCAACATCGTCAAAGGTGACGCCAAGCAACTCGCTGGCAAAGCCCTCGGCAAACCAACGCTCCAAGCCCGCGGCCGTGGTCAGGAAATCGTCGGCAAGATCCAGGTCGAAGTCGGAAAGCGCCAAAAAGCAAAAGGCAACTAAGCTCCGCGCGACGTTCAATCTTCGAGCCGGACTCTTCGTAGAGTCCGGCTTTTGGTTTTCCAGGCCGCGACTACGGTCGCCGTCTCGGGCTTGACGATCAACTGACTGGCTGACCGGGTTCGGAGATGGCGAAGAACGTGTGGCCGATCGTGGTCAATGAAGCGAAGGCCGTGGAGGAGCCGCGAATTTCGCGCAGTTCGATTTCGGAGAAGTCGCGGCTTTCGCCACTACGCGTGGCGGCCATGACCTGGACCGGGCGCTCACCGTCAGGAAAAGGAGCGGCACGGAAGAGTAGGGCGTCGATCACGCTGAACATCGACGTGTTTACGCCGATGCCGAGGGCGAGGGTAATCAGGGCGACGGCCGTGTAGCCGGGGGATTTCAGCAGCGAGCGGACGGCGAAGCGCAGATCGAGCCGCATGGCAAGGTCGGGGGGCGACTCAGCGATGAAGGGTGGGGGCCGTGGCCGCGAGCGAAACCGCTCGATGCGACCTCAAGCCAGGCGGAAATTGGAAGTTCAAGTAGCGCGGCGTCTCTGACCCGCGTTCCGACAAACTGCGATTCTCGACCCAACGTTCGACAGACACGTGGCCCGCTCCAGGACGAGCGGGATCCGGGACAGGACATTTCGATCCGACCTCTGATCGCGCCGAGAGGCGGATGGAGTAAGTGGCCCGCTCCGGGAGGAGCGGGATCTGGGACAGGATATTTCGATCCGACCTCTGATCGCGCCGAGAGGCGGATGGAGTAAGTGGCCCGCTCCGGGAGGAGCGGGATCTGGGACCGATATTTCGACCCGACCGCGGATTTCGCCGATGAACGCGGATGGAGAACGTGGATCGCTGGCGCTGTTCAGTCGTGCCTCGTGCCCCCAGAACCGAGAAGATCGAAAACCTGAATACGTGGGGCAGCGCGCTTGCGTGCGCTCCGACCTCAGCTCCCGCCGATGAACGCGGATCGAGCACGTGGCCCGCTCCGGGAGGAGCGGGATCCGGGTGAAGACATTTCGATCCGACCGCGGATTTCGCAGATGAACGCGGATAGCGAACGTGGCCCGCTCCGGAACAGACTGTGTGAAAACTTTTCCGTGATCTTTTAAAGGCTGCCGAGGTCGGAAGAATGCATGAACTATATTGAAGGGCAGCAGGAGCAGTTGCTGCCGGCGCGAGTGGAGAAGTATGTGGGAGCGGGCGCGGCGGTGCGGGTGATTGACGCGTTCGTGGAGCAGCTGGAGTTGAAGCGGCTGGGTTTCGTGGGTGAGCGGCAGGAGACGGGGCGGCCGCGGTATCATCCCGGGACGCTGCTAAAGCTCTATCTGTACGGTTATCTGCAGCGGATCCGGTCGAGCCGGCGTTTGGAAGCGGAGACCACGCGTAACTTGGAGGTGATCTGGTTGACCGGGAACCTGCGACCGGACCACTGGACGATTGCGGCGTTTCGCCGCGAGCACCGAGGGCGGTTCAAGGCGGTGCTGCGGGAGTTTAACCGCTGAAACGAACTCGTTTCTCGCGAAGCCAGCGGACGATCCGCTATTCGCTGCGCAGCCTCGCTTGTCCCATGAGTGAACCATGGCGCGAACACGCGTTCGTGAAAGTGAAAACGACGGTCGATCCTCGAACCAGCGGGTCAGAGACCCGCGCTACGAGGTAGCGCGGCGTCTTCGACCCGCGGCTTGTGGAAGTGGGCCGGTTCGACGAAGCCGTCGCGGCGTTCGCGGCCCAGCTTTCGTCGAGCCCGAATCGATTCAACAGTCTCTACGGTGCAGCGCACGCGTCCGAACTCGCGGGTGACAAGGCCGGAGCCACGCGCTACTATCAGCAACTCCTCTCCACCGCCGCCGCCGCGGACGCTGGGAGCGATCGAACGCCACTCGCTCACGCTCGCGGCTACATCTTAGATCTCATCGGTCGCTTCGACATCGCAGCGTTAAGCGCGCGGAAAATAGAACTCCCTTAAATAATCGGGCCCGGTCGCCAGAAGGCAACCGGGCCGCAGGTCCCGTAATACTGAGCAATGGCAGCTATTTCTTTGATGCGAATAGCTCAGTGGACTTTTGT
>JBDSSD010000125.1:0-25963 GCA_039928945.1 Opitutus sp.
ATCATCAACGCCCTCACCGGCGAAGAGTATCGCTGAGTAACAAGCGCCGTGGGCCATCCGTTGGTAGCGCAGGTCTCCGACCTGCGTTCCGAGCGCACGGCTAAGTTGCGAGCCGGGGCAAACGCGCAAACCCCCTTCCCAGCCGCGGGTCACAGACCCGCGCTACTCGGAGCGGATCAGCGCGCGAATCACTTCGCTGGCTCGGCCGCTTCAGAAGTCCACGCCGCCGCCAGCGCCGCGTCCAAAGCTTGGACACGCACCGGCTTGGTCAGATGGGCGATGAATCCCGCGCGTGCGCTGCGTGCGACATCGGCTTCGCGGCCATAGCCGGTCAACGCGATGCCTTTGAGTCCGTAATGCTGCCGCAGCTCGGTCATCAAATCGCACCCGTCCCCATCCGGCAGGCCAATATCCGACACAACCAGCGAAATATTGCCGGCATCGGCCCGCTCCCGCGCTTCCTCAACGGAACCTGCCGTCACCACTTCCAAGTTTCTTCTTCGCAGCAATCCGGCCAGAGCCTCGCGCGTCGGCCCGTGATCTTCCACCACGAGCACTCGCCGGGAAGCCGGACCCACCGTGGTCTCAACTTGCACGCGATTCACTTCACGCTGCGTAGCCACAAAATGACGATTCACCGACGCTCGCCGACCCGTGGGCAGTTCGATCAGGAACGTCGAGCCGCGGCCCGGGCCCTCACTCGCGGCATGAATCGTCCCGCCGTGCAGTTCGACCAACATCCGCGAGATCGTCAACCCGAGTCCCACTCCGCCAAAGCGGTGCGAGCTGCCGCCGACCGCGTGTTCCCCCTGCGTGAAGGCATCGAACACCCGCCGCATCTCCGCCTCGGTCATGCCGATGCCGGTATCGGTGAAGCTGACGCGCCACTTCAAATCGTCGCCCGCTTCCGTTGTTTGGATCGTGATGCGCCCACCCGGAGGCGTAAACTTCACCGCGTTCTTCAACACGTTCCAGAAGACCTGCTGCAACCGCACCGTATCCGCATTCACCACCACTTCGGGCGTCCGCAAATCAAGGATAAGGCCGATCCGCTTGTCAGAAGCATCGGGCCGGATCACCGAAAGCGCATCCAGCAACACGGTGTCCACCTCCACCGGATGTCGATCCAGCGGCAGCTTCCCGTTGGTGATTCGCGTCAGATCCAGCAAATCGTCGATCAGTCGCGCTTCCAGCTCCACGCTCTTTCGAATCGTCGCAAAATCCCGCCGAACCTCAGGTGCAAGCAGCGGATTTTCCGCCGCCTCGCTCGCGATCAAAAGCACGGGATTCAGCGGTGTCCGGAGCTCATGCGACAACGCCGCCAGGAAATCGTCTTTGGCGCGCGACGCGGCGACCGCCTGGTCGCGCGCTCGCTCCACCTCTCGCTCCGCTTCTTTTCGCGCAGTGATATCCGTGATGAGCGCGAGCACACCCACGACTCCATCTGGCCCGACCTCAGGCGTATAGACCACGTGCACCCAAGTTTCTGCCGCACCTTCCGGGGCTTCCTCGAGCTCGAACTCACGACGATAGCCCTCGAACGCCGCATCCAGATGCTCGCGGAACAACGCATAGCTGGCCGGCCCCACCACGTCCGCGACGTGTTCGCCGATGATGTCCAACACGGGCCGGCCATACCGCCGCGCAAACGGCTCGTTCACGAATTTGAAACGGCGCTCGGGGTCCAGATGCGCCAGAAACACCGGCGCCGAATCCGTCACGAGCCGCAGTTGCTGTTCACTTCTGCGCAACGCTTCGTCGCTGCGCGCCCTTTCAACCAGCGGCCAGACGCGTTGCGCCACGGCTTTCACCAGCTGCAATTCATGATCGCTCCATTCACGTGGTTCGCTGGCCGTCGCAACTAAGGAAACCACCCAAGGCTCTTTGCGCATGAACCCGGACGCAACGTACGACCGGACGTTCAACGCGCGGAGTTTCTCACGATAGGCCGTGAAGGTTGAATCGTGCTCCACATCCGCGACCGACATCCCTGCGGCCACCCGCTGGCGCCAGTCCGGGCTGCCGAATTCACTCAAATCGTAGCGACCCTCGAAGCGTTCCCGCGTATCCGTCGCCCAATCCCCCGCTATCGTCAGCTGTCCACTCGTCTCGTCCCACTCGGCAAAATAACATCGATCCGCGCCCAGGTGACGTCCCGTGATCTCGCTCGCGACGCGGATGATTTCATCGGGATCTTCCAAGGTGACAATCCGGCTGTTCAGCATGGTGAGCAGCCGCGCGGTTTGTTCCCGGCGCACCCGATGCGTGATCTCGCGCGCGATTTTCGCCGCTCCAATGATTTCCCCTTCATCGTTCCGGATCGGTGAAATCGTCAGCGACACATCGATGGTCGTGCCGTCCTTCCGCTGTCGCCGCGTTTCAAAGTGTTCGATTCGTTCGCCGCCCAGAACCCGCACCAGGAGCCGAGGCTCCTCGTCGCGGCGCTCGGGTGGCACGAGCAAGGTGATCGATTTCCCGATCACCTCGTTGGCCGCGAAACCAAAGGTTTTGGCCGCGCCTTCGTTCCAGCTGGTAATCAGCCCTTCGAGATCGTTGCCGATGATCGCATCGTCCGAAAATTCCACCGCCGCGGCGAGGCGCTGGCGGTTTTCCTCGGCTCGCTTGCGGTCGGTGACATCCAACGCGGCGCCCGTGATTCCGACAATCGAACCATCACGGCCCCGTCGTGCCGAGATAAACGTATCATAATAACGGGTTCCACCAGCCAGTGCAGCCCGGACTTCTGTGCGCAACTCAATGCCCGAAGCGAGCACTTGCCGCTTCGATGCAGCCAGCACGTTGCTTTCACCTCCGGGGAGAAGGTCCGCATCGGTCTTGCCCAACGAGTTGCCGTGCTCCGGATGCAGCCAGGTGTAGCGCAGCTCGCGGTCTTGCTCGAACAACGTAATGCCGTCACTTGCAGTCGCGATGCGGAATCGCTCTTCACTTTCGCGGAGGCGTGTTTCCGCATTCTCGCGCCGGGTCACTTCGGTTTGCAGCTTCGCGTTCGTCTCCACCAAGTCGCGGGTTTTCTCCTGCAAACGTGACCGAGACCGGCCCGCAACCTCGGCCACGGCGGAGATGATGGCGCAGCTCGCTAGAAAAACGAAACCACTGATACGCTCTGCGGCCGTCGGCCAAAATCCGGGATTCCCTGGTCCAATGGCGACGGCAAGCACCGCTAGCACGGCTGCCATCATGCCTGGCCCAAAACCTCCGACAAAGGCCGCAATCGCGACCGCCGGATAAAGGGTCAGGTAACTGACTGGGTCGCCGAGCACGGGTGTCAGCAACCATTGCAACGCAGCACCTACGGCCACGATAGCTACGGTCGCCGCGTACTGCTTCCACGGTACCGAAAGAAACCGATCCCCAAGTCCGTGAGTGAATTGTCGAGGTAAACGGGCGGGCAATTCTGAACTGAGGGGTGGCATCAGGCGTCGGTTCGAGAGGGAGGAAGAGATCTCCGCCGGAATAATCCAGGGAGGCAGGCAGCCGCATAGACTTCTTTGTGGGCCTGAGGTAACCGACAAACTGCATCCAGTTTTCGCCTGGATCGACGTTTCTCCAGGGACGATTGCTTCGGGCCCCACGCCGCCGCTCTCCCGCTTTCCGTCGCAGTTCCCTACCCCGAGGTAAATCAGAGATCGGGGCGTCGTACTTGTGCGAAATAAAGCGGTTGGAACCAACATTATATACTAACCGGAAAACCAGCGACCGCGTCTCTCGGCAGTTCGGTCGCTCCGGTTGAAGACCGTGTGGTGATCGGCGCGCCCGCGCTCGTCGATTTCCACGGCCTGCAGAGTACAGGCGCAGCGTACCTGTTCAGGTCGGTAGCTGCTCGCAGCGTTCAGGTTTCGGATACGACGCGACACCGCGACTGAAGATGAGAGGCGCTCCCCTGCCTGATCAGGAATCAGCGCGCGGCTGCGGGTGGTGCGCGTCGCCTCTGTGCATCACCATCAGGGGTTAGTGAAAACTGCCAGCCTGCGTGCAGCTCTTTCCCCCATTTCGCAAAGCGAAAACCGGAGCCATACTTCACCATGAACGCTGCACAATTTTCCCGTGGATTAGGTTGGTTCAGTATTGGTCTCGGAGCTGCGGAGATTTTCGCGCCCCGCGGTGTCGCTCGCACTATCGGTGTCAGTGAGGATCACGACCGTTTGATCCGAGTCCTTGGATTCCGTGAACTCACCAGTGGCGTGGGTCTACTCATGCGGCCGAAGCCCACCGGTTTCGCTTGGTCACGTGTCGCCGGCGACATTATGGATCTCAGCTTACTCGGCGCCGCCTACACCCGAGTTCAGTCTCAACCGCTTTCCGTCAGCCGGTCCAATCAGGATGACCGCAGGAGGCTGACGATCGCCTTTGCATCGGTAGTCGGCGTCACCTTGCTCGATGTGCTTACGAGTGTTCGACTCACGCAGAAGCCGAAGATCGATTCGGCGTGGCATTACACTCCGCCCGGAGGTCGTGGCGGACTGCGCCGGCCGATCGAGCCGGACCGGCCACAATATCTGCCCAATGATCAACAACCCCGCTCTGGAGAGCGTAGCAGAAGCGAAGGCTCGGAGCTGAGCCCGGGTCGTTCCGATCCGTTGTCGAATGACGAGAATGGTTCGCGTCAACAAACCGAAGCCGCGCCCCAAGGCGCGTAAGCGCATTCCGAAACCATATCCAAAACTGATCCTGTCGGCGTAGCCCGGTGCGGGAGCAGCGGGATCAGGAATGTGGAAATTAGGAAATCAGGAACGGAGCCATGGCTGCAGTCATCCTTATGGATGCTGCAGCCTTTCGTTTTGGAAGTCTTCTGGCCGCGGAACGGACAAGCGAAGAAGCGCGTTTCGTTTGCGGCAACACATCGAGACTCCCGCTGCTCCCGCACCGGGCTACGCCGACAGGATCACTCCATCACTCACCTTCGCTGCATAGCGTCTTTGCGTTTAACCCGGATCTCGTTCCGTTCGAGAGTTCCAGATTAACCATTCCGAATTCCGAATCCGTCGCCACCCGTCTGTTCCTGATTTCCTGATTTCCACATTCCAATCCCGCTGCTCCCGCAGCGGGCCACATGCGGATGAGAGAGTTGACGTGAACCCTCGAGCCCGGCGTGCTGGAGCTGCTCCATGACCCGCGTTTTTGTCTCCGGTTGCTACGACATTCTCCACGCCGGCCACCTGCAATTTTTCCGGGAAGCTCGCGCGCTCGGCGACCACCTGACCGTTTCGTTCGCTTCCGCCGACGTGCTTTGGCTGCACAAACAGCGTCGGAGTTCATTGCCAGATGATCACAAGCACGCGCTTCTCGCCGGTCTGACTATGGTCGACCAAGTCGTCGCGGGAAACTCGATGGAAGAAGGCCTCGATTTCCGTGATCATTTCTTCGCGCTCAAGCCCAACATTCTCGCAGTCACCGAAGACGACAAATATGGCGCGATGAAACGTGAGCTGTGCGCCCAAGTCGGCGCCCGCTACGTCGTGCTGCCAAAAACGCCACCGCAGTTCTCGCCCATTTCGACGTCGCAGATCGTTCGTTTCATCCGCGCTCCGGAAACCGCGCCGCTGCGAGTTGATTTCGCCGGCGGCTGGCTCGACGTACCGCGTTTCGCGCGACCCGGCGCGTACGTCGTCAACTGCGCAATCTCACCGACAGTCTCATTGCGCGATTGGCCCTATGAGCGGAATGCAGGTCTCGGCGGAAGTGGCGCCTGGGCTCTCCTCAATGGCAAAGACGGCGTGACCTCAGAAATCGGTTTGGGCGTTGGCTGGCAGGATCCCGCGGTGATCTCCGAGGGCGGATTATGCGTCTGGCGCAGCGGTCTGAAGCCGCAGCTCGAGATCAAGCACAACGCCGACTTCCTGCGGGGCCACATGGCATTGTACTGGAGCGGAACACCACACGACACGCCCGCCGCTGCTAGACTGCCCCGGGATTACGACGCGATTGAGCGCGCAGGGGCGACCGCGCGCGATGCGGTCTGGCAGAGCAGCTTGGAGAAACTGGCTGACGCGGTGCGCCAGTCGTACGCGGTGCAGTGTCGTGAAGGCATGGCGCGGCTGCCGGGAGATCCCTCCGCAGACTCCGCCGTCCGAAACGCATTGCCGGCGGCGATTTCTCCCTTGGCGTGGAAATACTGCGGCGGCGGATTCGGCGGCTACGCGCTCTATCTTTTCGCATCAGTTCGCGACCGCGATGACGCGTGCACGCGGCCCGGATTTCGCCGGATCGAACCTTTCCTGGCGCATTGAACGTCGCGCCAGGCGGAACTGCTGTCGCTTCTCGTCCGCCTCAGCCGAAAGACCTAAACCGCCGTAATCGCCACGGCCTCCCGCCGTCTCATCGAACACCGGTGTTGAACCCCTTCACCCCATGCGCTCACTTCTGGTTCTCTCACTCGCCTGCCTCTTGACGACACCAGCCGTGTCCTTTGCAGCCCAATCGCCCGATCCGGAGCTGCTCAATGGGCTGCAGGCTTGGAACGCCAACGGGCCGATCGCCGGGCTGCGCGTCTGGTATGCGAGCCAGCCTGATCTCGCCCTTGAGCTCGGCGACACCTTGAAGGCAGCCGTGAAAACGATGGGCCAGGTGATCGACACCGAAGTGATCGCGATTCAGCCGGTGTCCAAGCGGGTGACGCGGTACTACGTTGCGGTTAACTACACGAACGGGCCGCTCTGGATCCGGATCGAGCGCTACGTCAGTGACAAACAACCCATCTTCCTCCGGCTGCGCTTTTCAACTGATCCCGATCGGATTCTGCCCGGATACCTGACCGAGTTCCAACTTTAGTCACGTCACCATTGCCAGCTCGATGGATTGCGCTTCCGTTTTGTTGTGCGTGGCCGACTAAGTGCATCGGCCGCTCTCGATCGACGGATAGGTCAGGAGATATTTCTTCGCCGATCAGGAGAACGCCCTCCCGTCTCCCCTGTCGGACCTTTGCGGCCCCTCTTTTCGCCTGAATGAACAGCTACGATCCAACTGACCATCACGAGCCCCTCATGTGGATTCGGGGCTACCCGATTTACGCCGCGCATGGCGTCGTGCTGGCGTACGTGCTGTCGATGATCGCAACGACCATCGTCATGGCCACCGGCGCGCCCGGGAGTCTCAACGCGTTGACCTTCGCGAGTGACCGCGTTCTCCATGGCGAAGCGTGGCGTGTTCTCAGCTACGGTCTGGTGAATCCGCCGGGAGTTTGGTTCGCCGTCGATATGGTGATGATCGCTTGGTTCGGACGAGAGGTCGAAAAGGTTTTTGGTCGCGCCAAGTTCCTGTCCTTTTACGCCGGTCTGTACCTGCTGCCTCCGCTCGCCCTCACCGCAATTGGTCCGTGGCAAACGACCGCATTGGCCGGCCGAACCGGTGCATTCGCGCTTTTCATCGCGTTTGCCACGCTCTACCCGAACGTCGCCTTTTTCTTAAACATACTCGCGAAGTGGGCGGCCATTATCCTTGTCGCCATCTACACCTTGATGGCGTTGAGCGAACGTAACCTCGCCGCATTCGTTTCACTCGCCACCACGGTGGGCTTCGCGTTTCTCTTTGTGCGGCATCAGCAGGGCCGGATCAGCTTGCCATCATTTGCCACTACTTCGAATGCACCGCCGCCTGACCCGCGACCCCGCGTGACCCCGCGGCCGACGAGTGGCGCCGTGCTCAGCCCTGCTGCCATGGCCGAAGTGGACGCCCTGCTGGACAAGATTGCGACCTCCGGCATTCACAGCCTCACTTCGGAAGAAAGAGCCCGACTCGACGCCGCCCGGACCGAAATGGTGAAACGCGGCAAGTCGCGCTAAACGCGCAGGAGGGGGCGACAGGAGCGGTGGCATCCGTGTGAATCGGTGCTATCCGTGGTAACTCTGGTCGTTTGGTTCGATTCATCAGAGACCACGGATTTCACGGATGGGCACGGATGGAAACGAGCATGGCTTGATGCCTGGATCCATCCGCGAGCATCCGCGTAATCCGCGGCGGGTTGAGCTCGAAATCGAGGTCAAACAGTCATCGAGCGATCGCGGATTTCGCGGATTTACGCGGATGGATCCTTCATTGCTCTGAGCACAGGCATCCCGCTGGTTCCGAGAGCGCGCTACGACGAAGCGGTCGGAATCTTATCCGTGTGGATCCGTGAAATCCGTGGTAAATTCAGTCGGTTCGATGCGAGCCAGGAGAGACCACGGATTGCACGGACGTTCACGGATCGTGTAGGTCAGCGCGCTCGCGCGCGCTCCGATGATAGGTCCAAACAATAGCGGTATTTGCCCGATCTCCTCGGAGCGCGCGTAAGCGCGCTGACCTACGCAACAAAACCAATCAGCCTTCCTCCGACCTTCGCCTCTTCGCATCTTTGCGTTTCAAGCTCGATCGATCGGAGACCACGGATCGCACGGATGTTCACGATGACCAAAAAAAACGAGCATGGCGTCAGATTCGGACCCTTTCGCGAGCATGCGCATAATCCGCGGTAGGTTGGAATCGCATACCCCCATCGCAATTGCGCGCTGGAGTTTGTTTGTGGCATCCGGCGCTTGTCAGCTGCCCGTTGAACCGACGATCGTTTCGACGGACACCTGTGAGATCCCGGCTTTGCGCACGGCATCGAACAGATTCACCGCCGCGCCAAACTTGGCTTTGTCGTCGCCCCGAATGAGAACGCGAGGCCGTGATACGCGACGCCGATAGTCGGCGAGCCGCGGTGCAATTTCGCTCGCCGACAGCAGCTCGGGCGTCGAGGTCCGTCCCTCCTTCCAATAAAACGTGCCCGGGGTTGACGCTTGCAAGTAGACCGTTTGATCGAGGGCCTCGGGATACAGCGTTGGACGCGGAAACTCCGTGGTGATCGAAGTGATTTTGTTCAGCGACAGCGTGAACAGAACGAAGGTGGCGAGCAGAAAGAAGATGACGTCGATGAGCGGAATGATTTCCACTCGCGCCTTCTTCGGAGCAGTCAGGGCCTCCAGGTCGATGTCGTTCATGGCGGGGTAACATTAGAACGATTGCCAACGCGTTTTCTTATCAAAAAACCAACACTTTCGTGTCAGCTGCCTTACTGCACGAATGCTATCCCAATCGCAGAGCGTCGCGAGCTCGAACTGTTCGTCATCTCGATCTCGAAACCAACCCACCGCGAATTGCGCGGATGCTCGCGGATCAATCCAAAAACCTCGAGCCATGCTCGTTCGTCATCCGTGCCCATCCGTGAACTCCGTGGTCTGCGGTTGATCGAACCAAACGATCAGAATTTACCACGGATACCACCGATTCACACCGCGATGCTGACCGCCCGTGTAGCCCGCTCCGGGAGGAGCGGGATCCGATAGGTTCGAAAATCCATCCGCGTTAATCCGCGAAATCCGCGGTCGCTCGATGCTTGTTCATCTAGATCTCGATCTCAACCCAGCGCGGATAACGCGGATGCTCGCGGATCAATCCAAACGTGACGCCATCCTCGTTCCCATCCGTGCCCATCCGTGAAATCCGTGGTCTCCGATGAATCGACCAAACGACCCGAGTTTACCACCGATAGCACCGATTCACACGGATGCAGTCTGATCGATGTAGCCCGCTCCGGGAGGAGCGGGATCCGATAAGTTCGAAGACCCATCCGCGTAAATCCGCGAAGTCCGCGGTCGCTCGTTGCCTTTTCATTTCGATCTCGATCCCAACCCACCGCGGATAACGCAGATGCTCGCGGATGGATCCAACGCTCAATCCAATGCTCCCCTCCCCATCCGTGCCCATCCGTGAAATCCGTGGTCTCCGGTCGATGGATTCGAACCGACTCAATTTTCCACCGATTTCACGGATCCACACGGATAAGATCCCGACCGCTTCATCGTGGCCCGCTCCCGAAGGAGCGGGATCCGTTAAGCTCGAAGACCCATCCGCGTTCATCCGCGAAATCCGCGGTCGCTCGACCCTCCTTCAACTCACCGCCGCAATCCGCCGACGCAACTGTCCACACGCCGCGTCGATGTCCGGACCGCGCGATCGGCGGAAGTGCGCGACCACACCTCGGTTCCTCAACTCCGCCACAAACCGCTCCGCCGCTTCGTCACTTGTCGGCTCATAAGCTACTCCTCGCAAACTCAGACCCGTCGGATTGTAGCGCAATAAATTCACGTGCATGCGCCGCGCGCCAAGCACCGCCGCAAGTTGCTGCGCATGCTCAGGCGTGTCGTTCACTGCTTTCAGCAAACAGTACTGAATCGTCACCGGACGTCCTCGCGCCGCCTGAAACCGATCGGCCGCTGCCAAAATGTCACCGATCGCGAATCGCTTGCCCACTGGCAACAACTTCGCGCGGGTCTCGTCGTCCGGCGCATGCAAGGAGACGGCGAGATTCACATTCAACCCGGCCGCCGTGAGCGCATCAATTCCGGGAACAATCCCCACCGTCGACACCGTGATCTGCCGCCAACCCAACGCACCAATTTTATTATCGGCGATCCGTCTCACCGCTTCCACTACAGCGGTGAAATTAAGCAGCGGCTCCCCCATGCCCATGAAGACGACGGTTTGCAGCCGGCGTCCACCGATCAGAGCCTCACGTCGCAGCGCGAGGAATTGCTCAACGATTTCTCCCGAAGTCAGATTACGCTCGAAGCCCGTTTTGGTGGTGGCACAAAAGTCGCAACCCATCGCGCAGCCGACCTGCGAGGAAAGACACCCAGCAGCACGGTCGGCGCGGAAGTCCGGCATCAGCACCGATTCAACGGTCCGGCCATCTCCCAACTTCAGCAGCAGCTTGGTCGTCCCATCCTCCGCCACCTGCCGAACCGACAGGCAGGCTGATCGCCCGGCGAACTCACTCCGAACCTGTGCCATGAGACGCGCGGGCAGCAGCCCGGACGTCTCATCCCACTCTCCCCCGCGCCCATAAAAAGCCCGCAGCACGCGCGCTGCGTGTATGGGTTTGAATCCCCAGGCAACGAGTTGTTGCTCCAGTTCACCGAGATTGAATTCAGCCAAGGCCCGCGACACCCCGCCATTCACGCAGCCACCCGCACGGACGCAAGCACCTCGGTAGGGCGAATCCTCCGGATGAGCCGGAAGATCGTGAGTCGTTCCCCCGCGCAGACGGCTCATCCGAAGGATTCGCCCTACCGGACTCTATTCGACTTTGGAAAGTCGCTCGAGGCCAACGAACTTGTTTTGCTCGTCGAACTCCATCCGGAAATGGCCGTGTACTCCATCCTGCAGTACATGCTTCTGCAGGGCGGACGCCGGGAATTGCACGGATTGGCCATTGGTGGCGCGCGCAACCACCGTCTTAATCTGTCCGCGATAGTACCCCATCATTTTCTCTGCGCTAAGGTTCAGTTCAAAAATAAGCGCCGGCATCGGGACGGTGGTCTGCAGGATATGGCGCAACCGACACGCTAGCCCAAGCCGAATGCGTTTCGGCGGCACGAAAAAAGCGGAACCCTCTCGGGTTCCGCTTGGAATTCGAACGCGAGCCCTCTCGCGATTACATTACTTGACCGACTTGTGCAGATCCTTGGCCATCGTCAGATGCTGCTGAAGGGTCGGCAGCGTCTTGCGGGCAAACGCCGCGATATCAGCATCGTCGCTCTTGGCGGCTTTTTCGAAAAGGTCCACGGCGTCTTTATGGTCAGAAATCATTGCTTCCATGTAGTCTTCATCGACGCCTTTGGTCTTCTTGGACCACTTTTCGTCGAGCTTCATTTCTTTGCTATCCTTGGCTGGGAGAACAACACCCTTGGCCGCAGCCAAGGCCATCAGCTCAGTGTTCGCACCCGTGTGGTCGGTGACCATCATCTGGGCGAATTGCTTCACCTGTGGATTGTTCAGACGGTCCATGGCACCTTTGGAGACGGCGATTTCTTTCATGCCCGATTTCGCAGCTTTTTCGAAGAAGCTCCGGTCGCCGTGACTCAGCTTGGAGTCAGTAATGGCCGTCGCATGCCGCTCTGGGGTCGTAGCAGGGACCGCGGAGGTGGTCGTGGCCGCCGTCATCGCGGTACAAACCGAGAGAGCGGAAACGAGGAGGGCGCATTGAAGCGCAGAGGGGTTGGTTTTCATACAGGCTATGGTGTCGGACCTGCTCAGAAAGTTCCCGACCCAGCGCCCCCCTCTCGCCATAGCAGATCGCCAATAAACAGCAGTTTAGGTAAATCTCTCACCCGCTCGGGGCTTTTTACAGGAGAAATGCAGGTGCGCATCAAAGATAGCACTACGCAGCCAGTGCGTTGACTGTCTGCGCCAGCATGCGGTCCGTGATGGCTGGCATCCGCTGCAATGCGAAGATTGCGGTTGGCTCCCACAACAAACTCCGTAGCGGCTCAAGGAATCGTTTCGGCAGATCGGGCTCCGCCACATTGCCCAGGATAACGAGCGTCTGCCGGGACGCCGGTAGTCCCATCCATTCCAATACGCCGAATACGCCGCTGCGCTCGTGCACCGCGGCAATTTCTTCCCAGCAGGCTTCGGCCGTTCCCCGCAGGCTCACGTGAGCGGCGAGAAACGACGTCAAAGCCGGTGTTTCCGCCAGCGTACCGAGCAGAGTCGGACACCGCGCCACAACTTGGAGCGCATCCATCCGCCCAAACGTGAATTGTTCGATGAAGTCCCGCACTTCAACGGTGACGAACTCCAGGTACGGATTCCAGTCCACCGGCAGGAAGGCCTGCGCGGCCGAACTCAGCACGTCCTCGTTTGGTGAGGTCTGGATCCAGTCTTCACCGTAAAGACACTCGAACCGCACCTCAGGCCACGGCGACACGCGGTAAGCCACACCGCAGTGGGTCCAGGTCAGAGCAAGGGGAACGAAGCATTTCTTTTTCGCGCGACGAGTGAGGTTCATGCCGCCACTTTACGCCTGAGGGTGGGACATTGCCTGACCCACCCTGAAATATTTGGAGATTCTTCAATTCGAAGACGGCCCTAGAGGTGGAACTGGTTCAAACGGTTGTTTGATGTCTAATGTCGGATGTTTGATGGGGTCGGTGCCGAGTTTGCCTCACGCAAAGGTCGCGAAGACGCGAAGGTGCTAAGTTCGGACAAAGGTTATCGATCAATCACGTCTGATCCGTGTCGATCGGTGACATCCGTGGTCTCCGGACGGCTCGATCCTTAAACGCAAAGGGCGCGAAGCCGATGGACGAAGGATGTTGTTGGATGATGGATGGATCAGACCAATCCAGCCCGAAGGAGAAGGATGATTGATGAATGTGAGGTGATTGTCATCGGGCGTTCCGTTCACGCGCGACGCGCTGCTCTCTACTCACTACTGCTCCTTCACGTTCGGACCGTCTCGGAGACCACGGATTGCACCGATCGTCACGGATTCTGCGTAGGTCAGCGCGCTCGCGCGCGCTCCGGTGGTTTGGGTTCGAAGTATCGTGGTAGGGAGCGAAACCCACGGAGCGCGCGCAAGCGCGCTGGCCTACGTGATTAATCGATAGCCTTACTTCGAACTTAGCGCCTTCGCGTCTTCGCGCTTCATCATAGATCCCCTTCCGTTCCAGAGTTCCTGAGTTCCAGATTAACCATTCCGACTTCCGTCTCTCCCCATTCCGAATTCCTGATTCCCTGATTTCCACATCCAACTCATGCGTTCGTGCTCGTTCCGCGCCCGTGTTCCAGATCACCTTCGCTCGTCTTCACCCTGCGAACCCCATGACCCCTCGCGCCCAACTCTCCCGTCCGCCTCTCGAGCGCATGCTGAAGATTCACGACGCCCTTCGACGCGGGTCCTTGATCAATTGCACCAAGCTCATGCACACGCTCGAGGTCTCGCGCAAAACAGTCGTGCGGGACATCGCGTTCATGCGCGACCGACTGGAACTCCCGATCGAGTTCGACGCCCGCATTCAGGCGTACCGCTACACCCAACCCGTAACTTCATTTCCCACCGTCAACGTCACCGAAGGCGAACTCCTCGCGCTCCTCGTCGCGCAACGCGCGTTGCAGCAGTATCGCGGCACTCCCTTTCATCGTCAGCTCGAGGTCGCATTCGAGAAGCTGGCGGCCGGGCTCCGCGATCGAATCTCGTTTTCGCCCGCCGACGAACTCCGCGCTGTCTCCTTCAAGAACATCGGCCTCGGCAAAACCGACCTGGCCGTCTTCAACACGCTGAGCGCAGCCGTCCTGCGCCAGGAGGAGGTCACCTTCGCGTATCAGAAACCCGGTGATCCCAAGCGTCTCGCGCGCCGCGTTCGTCCCTACCATCTGGCCAATCGCGAAAACCTTTGGTACTTGATCGGCTACGATCTGGAACGAGAGGCCTTACGCACCTTCGCGCTGCCGCGCGTCGCGCAGGTCGAAAACACCAAGGCCGCTTTCACGCGACCGCCCGATTTCACTCCGGAGAAATTCTTCGCCAGCGCGTTGGGTGTCCTCGGCGGCACGGGTAATTTCACCGTGGTGATCCGGTTTTCCAGTGCCGTGGCGGAGCGCGTCCGCGAACGCGAATGGCACGAATCGCAAGAGATGCGTGAACTGCCGGGCGGCGCACTTGAGCTCAAGCTTCGGCTCGGCGCACTCATGGAAGTGGAACAATGGATCCTCAGCTGGGGCTCTGCCGCCGAGGTCATCGGTCCGCCCAAGCTGCGGGAAAATATCCGGCAGAGCGTCGCATCACTCGCTCGCCTCTATGCCTGATGCTCGTCGGAAAACGTGGGCTTCACCCGCGACAAGGCGCAAAACGGTCTAACCGATCCTGCCCTGTCGCTCGATCACGTGCGCTCCCGCCCGTTTCCGCAGAGCCCGCCCACCGATCACGCCGCCGTCGACGTACTCCCCAACCGACCGGACAAACTAGCCACCACCGTCATCAACTCCGCCGGCTCAATGGGTTTCGAGAGGTGGAATTGAAACCCGGCCTGGATCGAACGGATCCCCCCAGAGCGCGCGCAAGCGCGCTGGCCTACATAAAAATCGAGACCAGCAACCTTCCTCCGACCTTCGCACATTCGCTGCTTTGCGCTTAAGGCTCGAACGGCCGTCTCAACGGAACCCATCGCTTGACGGAGCGACGGGTTCATTCCTTGTGTTGTTCTGATGACTCGCCCCATTCATGTTGGCCTGATCGGTTGCGGTAAAATCAGCGACGCCTACTTCGCCGGTTGCGCTCACTACCCAGTAATAAAAATCGTCGCGTGCGCCGACGTCGATCTCACCCGCGCCGCCGAAAAGGCGAAACAACACGGCGTTCGAGGCTGCAGCGTGGACGAACTGCTGGCGGATCGTGAAATCGATTTGATCGTCAATCTGACGATTCCCGCCGCCCACGCGGCGATAAATACCCGGGCGCTAAATGCCGGCAAACACGTCTACACCGAGAAACCCTTCGCTCTCGATTCACGTGATGGCGCGGCGGTCCTCGAGCTGGCGCGAAGCAAGAACCTGCTCGTCGGCTGCGCTCCGGACACGTTCCTCGGCGGCGGACTCCAGACGGCGCGGAAACTGATCGATGACGGAATGATCGGCCGGCCGGTTTCCGCGATGGCGTTCATGCTGTGTCGCGGACACGAGAGCTGGCACCCGAGTCCACAATTTTATTATGAGCGCGGCGGCGGGCCGATGCTCGACATGGGCCCCTACTACATCACCGCCCTGGTAAATTTTCTCGGACCCGTGCTCCGGGTGAGCGGCTCCACGCAGTCCGCCTTCCCCGAACGGATCATCACGAGCCAGCCGCTCGCCGGAACGAAAATTCCCGTCCACACACCCACGCACGTGACCGGTGTGATGGATTTCGCGGGCGGAGTAACGGCAACGATCGTGACCAGTTTTGATACGTGGCCCTACCCACTCCCGCGACTGTTGATCTTTGGTACCGAAGGAACCCTGGAAGCCCCGGATCCCAATTGTTTCGACGGCGCAGTTCGACTGCGTCGTGGAGCAACGGACACGTATGATGAGATGCCGCACACGCACTCGATTGAGCGCGGCCGTGGTTCCGGCGTGGCCGACATGGCGCTTTCGATTCTGCGTCGTGATCGTCCACATCGAGCCAGCGGAGCGCTCGCGCAACATGTGCTGGAAGTGATGGAGTCATTCGAGAAATCTTCGATGACGGAGCGCCACGTTAAGCTCGCGAGTCGCTGTGAACGACCGGCCGCGCTGCCGGTGGGACTATCGCCGCGGGAGCTCGACGCCTGACGATTTGAGAGCGTCACGCGACGGGGCGGAGATTGCCTCACGCGAAGGCCGCGAAGGGCGCAAAGTTTTGGTGAGTGCGCTGGTGCGGTAACAGCCGAGTGCCTCACGCCACGGGCGCAAAGTACGCCACGGCGAACATGGGACTTTGCGTCCTTAGCGTCCGTGGCGTGAGGCCAACCAGCGGGTCAAAGACCCGCTCTACCATGGTAGCGCGAGGTCTTCGACCCGCGGCTCGTAGTCCCAAGTGCCCACAAAAAAAGCGAGCCCGTGAGCTCGCTTTGAAAAGGCGTTTCGTAGGCAGCTTACTTCTTGGCGCCGGCGACTTCCTTGGTGCGATTTTCGCGGACCTTCACGGCCACGGCGGCCTTGCCCGTGCGATTACGAAGGTAGTAAAGACGTGCCCTCATGTTCTCGGACTCGCGCTCGACTTCGATCTTCTCGATGTTCGGTGAGTTCACAGGAAATACGCGCTCGACGCCTTCGCCGTAACTGATGCGGCGGACGGTGAACGATTCATGGATGCCATGACCCTTGCGGGCGATGACGATTCCAGCGTAAATCTGAACCCGCTCTTTGTCGCCCTCACGGACCTTGGTGTGCACGCGCACGCCGTCGCCGACTTTGAACGGCGTAATGTCATTTTTCACCTGAGCGGAGGTGATTTCAGTGATGATCGGGTTCATGGCTGTTTATTTGAGTAAATCGGGTCGGACCTGACGGGTCTTTTCCACTCGTCGCGCGTGCCGCCACTTCTCGATTTCAGCATGGTTTCCGGAAAGTAAAACCTCCGGAACGGACATGCCGCGGTATTCGGCGGGACGCGTGTATTGAGGAAAGTCGAGCAACTTGCTGGTGAAGGATTCGTGCGTCAATGACTTTTCCTCACCGAGAACGCCGGGAATAAACCGGGCCAGCGCATCGATGACCACGGCAGCCGCGAGCGTGCCGTTGGTGAGCACATAATCACCAATGCTGATCTCCTGATCGATGATCGTGTCGCGAATCCGCTGATCAATTCCCTCGTAGTGACCGCTTAGCATCACGAGGTGCTGCTGCTGGGACAACTCCAGGGCCAACGCCGGCGACAGCGGAGTGCCATCCGGCGTAAGGTAAATCCGGCGACAACCCGGTGACTGGACCGCCTCCATCGCGGCGAAAACCGGCTCCGGCTTCATCACCATTCCAGCACCGCCGCCAAATGGCCGGTCGTCAGCCGTCCGATGCTTGTCGACGGACCAGCTTCGCAAGTCGTGGACGTTAACCGACAACAACTGCGCCCCAATGCCTTTGCCCAAGATGCTCTCGGCGAGAAACCCATCCAGCATGCGCGGGAAGAGCGTCAGGATATCGATTTTGAGAGGCATGGTCGAAAGTGAACTCCAAGTTGCAGGCCACGTGGGGGCTGAGCGGAGGGTCGGTGGATAGGCTTGAGGTGGACCCCCGACACAAAAAAATCGCCCAGCCGGAAGGCTGAGCGATTTGGAAAGAGTCCGTGGTGCGCCGTTTAGGCGGCGGGAGCAGCAGCGGCGGCGGCGCGGCGCGCCTTCTTGATCATCGAATGCATCGTGTTGGTGGGCAGAGCACCTTTGCTAAGCCAGTAATCAACGCGGTCGAGCTTGAGATTGATGGGGTTGCCCTTGGTCTTGGGCGTGTACGTGCCGAGGTTTTCCACGGCGTCGCCATCACGGCGCGAACGAGCTTCGGCAACCACGACGCGATAGAGTGGTTGATGCACGGAGCCAACCTTGGTAAGACGGATTTTGAGAGCCATGACAGATATTTACGGAGCGTTTCTTCTGTGGAAAAGCTGAGGACAACACTAACGCACCTCACCCCTGTCAAGCCCCGAGTCCGGAGAGAAAACCGTCCGGCCCTCGGTTTCGCGGCTGGCAAGTGGCCCGGGCGTCCGCGGCCGACGGTTGTGCGGCCGAGTCGATAGTAGCGCTCGACTGCAAATCCGTCCCAAGTAAACAGACCGGACGCGATTTGCGCGTGCACGCCCCAAAATGAGTTCCTCCACCCCCGCCCGCCGGAGCTCGGCCCCAACCGCAACCTTGCCGAAGGTCGCGCTGCTGTTTGAAGCCACGAACTCGTACGCCCGGAGCCTGTTGGTGGGTATCGGAGAATACATCCTCAGTCATGGGCCCTGGAGGGTTTATTATGCTGAACTCGGAACGGCCGACGCTCCCCCGCCGTGGCTGGCAAATTGGGATGGCGACGGTGTAATCGTGCGCGGAGAAAATCGGGCGCTCGCCCGTGCGGTCGAGAAACTTTCGATTCCGATCATTGACCTCACGCCGTCACGATTGGTGCCGCGGTCACCCTGGGTAAAATCCGACGACGCGGCGATTGCCCGGTTGGCCGCGCACCATTTCCTCGAACGCGGATTTCGCACCTTCGCCTTTTGTGGCGACGCGCGCTTCAGCTGGTCCAACCGACGTGGCGAACAGTACGGACTGCTGATCCGCGGAGCAGGTCACCCGTGTCACGTCTTCGCACCCGACGGACCATTGCCGAACAGTGACGACGAAGTGAACGCGATCGCGGACTGGTTGGCCGATCTGCCGAAGCCGGTCGCGGTCTTTGCGTGTTACGACAATCGCGGGCAGCAGGTGCTGGAAGGTTGCCGACGCAAAGGTCTCGCGGTGCCGGAAGAGGTGGCGGTGCTCGGCGTGGACAATGATGAAGTCCTTTGCGTTCTCTCGCCGCCGCCATTGTCCAGCGTCGCGCTCAACCCGCGCCGGACCGGATGGGAGGCGGCCGCACTGCTGTCGTTGATGATGAAAGGCGAAAAACTGGAAGCGACCGCCCACTTGATTCCACCGGTGGGAATTGTGAACCGCCAGAGCAGCGACATTCTCGCGGTCGCGGATCCGAAAGTGGCAGAAGCGCTGCGCTACATTCGCGAACATGCGTGCGAGGGAATAGGTGTGAGTGATGTTCTGCGGCACTGTCCGATGGCGCGGCGCGCGCTCGAAACGCGTTTTCGAAAACTGCTGGGGCGCACGCCCCATCAAGAAATCCTTCGCGTACAGATCAACCGGGTGAAGGAACTGCTCGTCGGCACCGAGCTGCCCGTCTGGGAAATCGCCGATCGCACCGGTTTCGATCCCGAGTACTTGAGCGTCGTCTTCAAACAGGCCACCGGCGTGGCACCGAGCGAATATCGCAAACGCTACGGCGTGAGTCGGTAGCCAAGCGCCTCAGGTTCGTCGTAGGCCAGCGCGCTTGCGCGCGCTCCGACGGATCCCGCGTAGGTTGCACGCTCGTCCATCGATGCGGGTGAGTTCGGAGCGCGCGCAAGCGCGCTGGCCTACAACGGAGACGTGCGCGAATTTCCAAATGAAATGCGCATTCTCCCCTTCTCACTTTCGCGGATTTCAGGGATGATCACCGCGCTTTCTTTCCCGCAAGTGCCCGCCGCGCACGTACGACCCGGCGCACGGGCTAATCCTCCCCGCTCCCATGAAAAGACCTTACTTTTGCCTCGCGTCGATTCTGTTCAGCACCGTGCTGGCCGTCGTTGGATGCTTTGCGGCCGACGCCACTCCGACCGCGTCCTTCCCGGTCACGATCCAAGTCGACGCCGCGAAATCCAAGGGCGACCTCCGGCCGATCTGGCGTTTTTTCGGCGCCGACGAACCGAATTACGCGACGATGAAGGACGGCCGGAAACTCCTTCGTGAACTCGGCGATTTAAAGCCGGACTCGGTTTATTTCCGCGCCCACAATCTTCTGAACACCGGCGATGGCACGCCGGCATTGAAATGGGGCAGCACCAACGCGTACACCGAAGACGCACAGGGGAATCCGATTTACAACTGGACCGGGGTTGACCGCATCATCGATACCTATCGGGAGCGCGGCATCCACCCGTATCTACAAATCGGGTTCATGCCGCAGGCACTCTCGATCAAGCCCGAGCCGTATCAACATGAATGGCGTCCCGGACTCCGCTACGACGTGATCAGTGCCGGCTGGGCTTTCCCCCCGAAAGATTACAGCAAGTGGGCCGAACTCGTTTATCAATGGACGAAGCACTGTCTCGACCGCTACGGCCAGGCCGAGGTGGAGAAATGGTATTTCGAGGTGTGGAACGAGCCCAACGGCCCCGCCTACTGGCGCGCGACGCCGGAGGAATTCTACAAACTTCACGACTACGCCGTCGACGCCGTGCGCCGCGCCCTGCCGACCGCTCGCGTGGGCGGACCCGACGTCGCCGGAACCGGCGGAAAATTCATGGACGGCTTTCTCACTCACGTGGTGAGCGGCACCAATTACGCCACGGGGCAGAAAGGAACACCGACGGACTTCCTCGCCTTTCACGCGAAAGGCTCACCCGTGTTTGTCGATGGCCACGTACGCATGGGCATTTCGATCCAGCTCAAAGGCATCAACGATGGCTTCGCGAAAATCGCGGCCGTTTCAGAGTTGAAATCAAAGCCCATCGTCATCGGCGAATCCGATCCGGAAGGCTGCGCCGCGTGTCAGGGACCGCAAAACGGTTATCGGAACGGCACCATGTATTCCAGCTACACCGCCGCGAGTTTCGCGCGCAAGCAGGACCTGGCGGACAAACACGGCGTCAACTTTGTCGGTGCACTCACGTGGGCCTTCGAGTTCGAGGACCAGCCTTATTTCGCCGGCTTCCGCGCCCTCGGCAGTAACGGCCTGGATCTGCCCGTGCTGAATGTTTTCCGCATGTTCAGTCAGATGAACGGACAGCGCATCGAGGCGCGAAGTTCCGCGGAAGTGCCACTCGAGACAATGCTCAAGAGCGGCGTCCGCGAGCAGCCCGATGTCGCCGCGTTCGCCAGCCTCGACGGTCGCAAGCTCTGCGTGATGGTCTGGCACTATCATGATGACGACGTCGCCGGGCCCGATGCCGCAATTGAACTCACCGCCAGCGGACTCGGCGCCGTATCCGGTACGGCGAGACTCACGCATTACCGGATCGACCAGGACCACAGCAATTCCTTCGCAGCCTGGAAACGCCTCGGCTCGCCCATCGCGCCGAACGACAAACAATACGCCGATCTGGAGAAAGCCGGTAAGCTCCAGCAACTCTCGCCGGCGGAGCAGATCAAGGTCGAACAAGGCGCGGCCAACTTGAGGTTCACGCTCCCGCGGCAAGGCGTGTCGTTGGTGGTGTTGGAACTTCCAGCGGCACAATGACCGCGTTCTCTCGCCGTCTGTCATTGCGAGACGTCCCGCTTGAGGGGACGACGAAGCAATCCAGCTGGATTGCCACGGCGCAATTCGCGCCGTTTAATCGCAGCGCGAATGGAACGCGCGAGCCCGGACGACACGGAGGTCGTCCCTCCATTTCGGAGTTAAGCTCCCACTTGAAATGAGTCGCGCAACGACAGCTCCAATCCCGGTGACCGCGCCGACCACGCTGCGTTGGGATATCGCGATCCTCGTCAGCATCGCCATCGCGATCAGCTACCTAGATCGGCAAACCCTGCCGATCGCCATTGGTGAGATCCAACGCGATTTCCCGATCTCGAATTCGATCAAGGCGTTTCTCGATTCTGCGTTCCTGCTGACCTATGGCCTGATGTACATCGGCGGCGGCCGGTTGATGGACGTGCTCGGGACGCGACGGGGGTTTCTCATCATCATGGCGTTCTGGTCCCTCGCCTGCGCGAGTCATGGTTTCGCGGGCGGCGTTGTCATGCTGGCGGCGAGTCGCTTGCTGCTCGGCATGGGCGAAGGCGGCGGTTTTCCGGCCGCAACGCGCGTGGTGGCCGAATGGTTTCCCGCAAAGGATCGGGCCACGGCCATGGGTATCATCAATGCGGGGACGGGACTCGGCGGAGTCATCGCGCCTCCGCTGATCGCCGGCATCATCACCAACGTGGCGTGGTTCGGACTCTCCTCCTGGCGTTGGGTCTTTTTCATCACGGGCGCATTCGGCCTGCTCTGGACCGCGTGGTGGGCGAAGTCCTACTCCACCCCACCCGGGGATCGCGCGGTTCGGCACTCGAGTACGGACCAGGGAGTTTCGGTCGGAAAACGTCCGTTAAACATTCCGATGCGAGAGCTCCTGAGATTCCGTGAAACCTGGGGCGTCATCGGAGCAAAATTCCTTTCGGACGCCGCGTGGTACTTCTACATGTTTTGGCTGCCGAAATACCTGCTCGACGCGCGCGGTTTCAACATCAAGGCCGTCGGCTCCGTCGCTTGGATACCCTTCGCGGCCGCGGCATTCGGGTGTCTGGCCGGCGGCGGACTCTCGAGCTGGCTCTTGCACCGAGGTTATTCGGTCAATGCAGCTCGTAAGATCGCGCTCGGGCTGAGCGCTGCGCTGATGCCGTGCGTCATGCTGGTTCCTTATGTCACCGTACCGACGGTGATCCTGCTCTTCAGTATCGCGTTCTTTGGCCAACAATCGTGGTCGACGCTGATTATGATTCTCCCGACCGACCTGTTTCCGAAACACGCGGTCGGCACGGTCGCAGGTTTCGTCGGCTTCGGCGGCGCGTTGGGTGGTGTGGTTCTCGGTCAGCTCGCCGGCTATCTCCTGGATCACGGTTTCAGTTACGCGCCCGTGCTGATCATCGCCGGTTCACTTCACGTCATGGCGTTCCTGCTGATCCTCGTCAGCGTGCGTTCGCTCCGGCCTCTCCCACTTGCACCGCGCTACATGGGCTCACAAGCAGAGAATTGATGCCTGGATCATTAACACAAAAAGCCACCAATCAATGAAGCTAAGGCATGAGTCACGGAGGCCACGGAGGAATGCTTCATTCTGCGTTCATCATTCATCATTCTGCATTCTCACTTCGTCTTATAATTGGCTCTGTGAACTCTGTGTCCGAGCTCTGTGCGCTCTGTGGCAAAAAAATATTCGCGAACAGTTCCAACCCCACTCGTGTGAATCCGTGTCCATCCGTCGTTAATTCAGTCACACTCCGCTTTTCTCCTCTCTGCTCTTCATGAAAATCACCGAAGTCCGCACGCGCGTCGTTCAATGGAAGGGCAAGACCGTTCCGCTGCCGCCGCACTTCTGCACGAACCCGATGGATGTCGTCGCTCCCATGTTGGATCCCGCGACGATGGGCACGTTCACTTTCCACGGCTGGCTCATTGTGGAAATTTTCACCGATGCGGGTCTCGTCGGCATTGGAAACGCGGCGCTTTCGCCACTGGTCACGAAACAGGTGATCGATCTGTATTTGAAGCCGTTGCTCATCGGCGCGGATCCCTGGGACATCGAGTTTCTCTGGCAGCACATGTACCGGAAAACGATGGCGTTTGGCCGCAAAGGCATCGCCCTCGTCGCGATCAGCGCGGTTGATATCGCCCTGTGGGATCTGCTCGGAAAATCGGCCAAACAACCGGTGTTCCGTCTGCTGGGCGGCCGAACCAAACCGCGCATTCCCGTCTACGCCAGTCGCCTCTACAGCACGCCGCTCGAGGAACTCGCGAGCGAATCCAAGAAGTATAAGGATGCTGGGTACAAAGCGATGAAGCTGCGCTTCGGCTGGGGACCGGTGGATGGCGCCGAAGGCATGCAGCACAATGTTGCCCTCGTGCGCACGGTGCGCGAAACGGTCGGTGATGGCATCGACATCATGGCCGATGCCTACATGGGCTGGACGCTCGACTACGCGAAACGGATGATGCCGTTGCTTGATCGCTTCAATCTCCGCTGGCTCGAGGAAGCGGTGATTCCCGACGACATTCATGGTTATGCCGAATTGAGGCGGTTCGGGCGCACGCCCATCGCCGCGGGCGAGCACGAACACACGATCTACGGATTCCGCGAGTTGATTGAGGCCCGCGCGGTCGACTACATTCAATTTGATACGAACCGGGTCGGCGGCCTCACGCAGGCGCGCAAGATCGCCGCGCTGGCCGAGGCGCACTCGATTCCGGTGATTCCTCACGCCGGGCAGATGCACAATTATCACGTCGTGATGGCGAGTCTCAATTCGCCGATGGCCGAGTACTTCCCGCCGGTGGACGTCGAGGTTGGGAATGAACTTTTCTGGTACATCTTTCAGGGCGAGCCGGTGGCGAAGGACGGTTATGTCAATCTGGATGACAACCTCCCCGGTCTTGGCCTCACCATCGACGAGGAGAAACTGAAACGATTCGAAGTGACCGGATGAGATGCTCGCCCACGCCATGACCCGTCTCGCCCAACTCCAGCGCGGCACCGAACGCCGCGTCGCCCTCGTTCAGGAACCCAATCTCCGACTTCTCGAGGGCGTCGACAGTATCTATGCGCTGGGCAATCTCGCGCTCACCCGCAACACGGGATTGCTCGCGCTCGTGCAACAACACGCAACGGGCGAACTACTGGACTACGACGCCGTCTACCGTGGTGCGGGGCCTTGGCGACTTTTGGCGCCGATCGATCATCCGGAACCGGCACGCTGTCTGGTTTCAGGCACCGGCCTGACACACCTCGGCAGCGCGAAGGACCGACAGTCCATGCACACGGACGCCACCGCGATCGAGACGGACAGCATGCGCATGTTTCGCTGGGGCGTGGAAGGCGGCCGGGCCGCAGCCGGAAAAGTGGGGACGCCACCGGAATGGTTTTTCAAAGGTGTCGGAACCGTACTCCGCGGACCCGGCGACCCGCTGCAGGTTTCCTGTTATGCGGAGGACGGCGGCGAAGAGGCGGAAATCGCGGGCGTGTACTTGATTGCTCCCGACGGATCTCCGCAGCGCGTGGGCATGACGATCGGCAACGAATTTTCTGATCATCGCTTTGAAAAGAAGAATTACCTGAACCTCGCCGGTTCGAAAATCCGGACCTGTTCGATCGGACCGGAGCTCGTTCTGGATCCAACTTTCCAGTCGGTGAATGGCCGGGTCGCGATCGAGCGCGACGGGCAAACGGTCTGGAGCAAAGCGATCGCCACGGGTGAAGCCGAGATGTGTCACAACCTCCAGAATATCGAACATCACCACTTCAAATTCGAGAGTCACCGCCGACCCGGCGATCTCCACGTCCATTACTTCGGCGCGCACAGCCTGAGCTTCGGGGCGGGTATCCAGCTGGTGGACGGAGATATCATGGTGGTGGAGTTCTCCGGTTTCGGCCGCGCTCTCCGCAATCCCCTGCACGTCGTTCCGCCGCCCGATCGCCTCGTCACCGTAACATCCCTCGCATGAGCACCCTCACTTCCAAACCTCGCGTCGCATTCCTTGGCCTCGGCCTGATGGGAGAAGGCATGGCGCGACGACTGCTCGGCGCCGGTTATCCGCTCAACGTCTACAACCGTACCCCGGCCAAGGCGCACTCACTCGCAGCGGCGGGTGCAATCGCCTGTGCTTCGCCGAAGGAAGCTGCGGCCAACGCGAACGTCGTCATCAGCATGGTGGCGGACGATCACGCCGCGCGCAGCTGCTGGCTGGGCACTGAGGGTGCGCTCGCGGGCATCAGTTCCGGAGCGCTGCTCATGGAATCAAGCACCGTCTCCGTAAACTGGATTCGCGAGTTGGCGGCCGCGGCCAGCGCCCAGGGCTGCGAACTCCTCGACGCGCCCGTGACGGGAAGCAAACTCCATGCGGCAGCGGGCGAGCTTTCGTTTTTGGTCGGCGGCTCCGCCGACGCCTTCGAGCGCGCGGGCGGGCTCTTCACCGCCATGGGACGCGCCGCAGTGCATCTCGGTCCCACCGGCAGCGGCGCGCTGCTCAAGCTCATCAACAACTTCGTCTGCGGCGTGCAGGCCGCGTCGATTGCCGAAGCGCTCGGTCTGATCGAAAAAAGCGGATTGAACCGGACCACCGCGCTCGAAGTCCTGACGGGTGGCGCGCCCGGCAGTCCGCTGGTCAAATTGCTGACCACCCGCATGACGAAGCCCGACTA
>JBDSSD010000126.1:0-58533 GCA_039928945.1 Opitutus sp.
ACGCGACCTGGTTAGCGCCGCTCGAGAAAACCATCAGTGTATTTTTAGCGAAGGATTGGGTAGGCGGGTTTATCCGAAGTGCTCAACTCGACTTGGTGGCGAATTTCAGCTTAGACGGACGCACGCTTAAAGCGTCCTTCGACAGCCTTGCGAGGGCCGACGACCTCGAATCAATACGCTCCGAGATTATACAAGCTGATTCAATATGGGCACGCCGAGAAGGGTCGGGACTTAACTTCTTTCCGGGCTTTTAAGCAGTATCGGGGTTTTCTACAGGTCGTTCTACAGGGTAGGTCCAAAATAGAGCAAAACTGAGAAATGGTCGGAAAGCCGTCAGTTCGCTTTCACCTCTGAAAACACGTTTCCGAAATTATCGGAAATGGTGAGCAAAACAGCCTCTTGGATTTATGAGTCCTCTGCTCTACCACTGAGCTACTCTGGCGAACACCAACCAACCTCTTCAATCGCACGACCGTTTCCAAATGTCACGTTAGCTCTTCGCCGGGCAGATTCAACCTCGCAGGAAGCGAATCTAGCAGGACGAAAACGTGTGCCATAAGGGACGAACAAATCGTCGACCGTTGAAAGTCGAGAGGCGGGCTATTACGTGACAAGCAATTTCGACCGCTGACGAAATCCATCGATGCCGTTTGTTCGCCGTCCCTGGACGCCCATGGCTCACCCGCGACCGCTCGCGTACGGTACAGTGATAGACACGCGATCAGATCCAGTCACACGTCCACAGCGGCTCAAATATCAAGGACTGACAACGAAGGTTTATCCCCTACCGGACGAATTGGGTGCGACGTGGTCGTCGCCGGGTTTGCGGAATGCTTCATCACGGACCAAACGCGATCGCTGGCATGAGGCGTCCAATCGTTGATCGGACGCCTCGTGACGAATGTGTTCGTTGCCAACGGCCGACAAAAATCGGACGACAACGAGCATCGACATCTCCCGTCCTACCTTTCGATGTTTAACGTCATCCGTCCGAACCTACAATCATGACATGGCTGGGCCGCTGAACATCATTGTCGCTTGCTCTGAGAATCGGGTGATTGGCCGCGCAGGAAAGTTGCCGTGGAGAATTCCCGAGGACTGGGAATATTTTAAAAGTCGAACCACGCGCGCCACGGTCATTCTGGGCCGGAAAAGTTTCATATCGTGGAAAAGCATTCTCGATGAAGAGCGCGAGGCGATCGTGCTGACGAAAAACCAGGCCCTGACTGCTCCTCACGTGCAGGTCGCTCATTCACTTGATGACGCAATCACACAAGCAAGACGGCTCTCCCGCGACATTTACATCTGCGGTGGTCAGAAAATTTTCGAAGACGCAATCAAGCGACCCGACGTCGAATTCCTGCACATCACTCGGATTCACGCGACTCTCGAGGGGGACCGATTCTTTCCTGAGTGGAACAACGCGTTTCCTCGCCTCATCGATGAGCGAATCAGCCAGGATGAAAACTACCGCTACTCGTTCTGCGTCTACGGTCGGTGAAACGGCACGAAACCCGTGCGCCGGAATCGTGAACAACCGCGGTCGGAGCCTCACTCATGCTTCAGTCCCGCGGCTTGACGCCGGACGGAGCAGCCTTTTTGGCGCTTGGGTGCCAGACGCTTTCCGCTTCGCGCGGTTCGCACCCACTGCGACAGCAATGACAATGGCGACGCCAAGAACAATGGGGATGGTTTCGATGCCCATGGGACGAGGGGTCGAGTGGCACCGTAGTCCACCGCACGAGGTCTCACTATCGGGCCACGTCCTGAAGCATCACTCAGGCAACGGAGCTCAGTCTAACCTCACTCCATCTTCACTCGCGAGCGGTAGAACGCTTCACACTTTGCGTAAATCTCACGCGGTGAGTTCATGGCCATTGCTTCCTTCGCCAACGCCCGTGCGTCAGCCATGGTCATGGCGCGAACGATGTATTTTACCGCCGGGATCCACGATGGCGCCATGCTCAAGGCGTCGACTCCCAGGCCTAGCAACAGCGGCGCGAAAACAGGATCTCCGGCCACTTCACCGCATACGCTTACCGAAATTTTCTGCTTATGCCCTTCTTCGACGATGCGCTGTAGAGTTCGCAGCACCGCGCAATGCGTCGGCTCATAGAGGTGCGCGATGCGATCGTTCACGCGATCGATCGCGAGCAGGTACTGAATCAAATCGTTGGTCCCAATACTGAAGAATGCACAGTTAGGCGCCAGCAGATCAGCGGTTATTGCGGCGCTGGGAACTTCGATCATCGCGCCGACTTCAAT
Organism: Opitutus sp.; assembly: GCA_039928945.1. Classification (GTDB taxonomy): domain Bacteria; phylum Verrucomicrobiota; class Verrucomicrobiia; order Opitutales; family Opitutaceae; genus Opitutus. Next base: position 2,266 of record JBDSSD010000126.1, read on the forward strand.
ATTCTCGTCAAAGGGTTGGCCCCGCGCTTTTAGCTCGGCCATGCATTCGCCCAAAACGGCGTTGGCGCGGGCCAATTCCTCGTGTCCACTGATCATTGGATACATCATCCGCACCTTGCCATAGGCGCTGGCCATCAAAATGGCGCGGAGCTGGTCCTTGAAAATCTCCTGGTTCTCGAGGCAAAACCGAATCGCCCGAAAACCCATGAAGGGATTATTTTCCTTCGGGAAAAGATCCGGATTTCCCGCCATCGGTTTGTCACCGCCCAAATCGAGGGTCCGGATGATCACAGCATTCGGACTAACGCCTTCGGCGACGGCTTTATAGGCCAGGAACTGCTCCTGCTCCGTCGGAATTCGAGCCGCGTTGAGGAAGATGTATTCCGTGCGGAAAAGCCCAACGCCTTGCGCGTTATAATCGCGCACCAGCTTCACTTCGTCCGATTTTTCGATGTTCGCCATCAGCGTGACAGCCACCCCATCGAGCGTGACTGCCGGCTGCTGGTTCGCTTTCAGCAACCGCGTTTCGAACGTTTTCTTCTGTTCCTGAATCTTTCCGTAGCGGAACAGGGTGCTCTCCGACGGATTGATGATGACGATGCCGTCGTAGCCATCGAGCAACACCCAGTCGCCGTGCTTCACGCGTTTGGTGAGATCCCGCACGCCGACCACGGCCGGAACTTTCATCGAACGCGCGACGATTACTGCATGGCTCGTCTTGCTTCCGGAGTCAGTGACGATCCCCAGGGCCGCACTTCGATCGATGCTCGCCGAATCAGAAGGAGAGATGTCGTTGGCAACAACGATCCGTTTGTCGGCCAGGCGCGTCAGCGAATTTTCGGCCTGGCCCAAAAGGTTCTGGAGAACCCTCTGCGCAACATCCCGGATGTCTCCTGCGCGCTCACGAAGGTATTCATCATCGATCTCGGAGAACGCCTGAATGTATCGCGACGAAACCTTATTGAAGCACGTCTCGATGTTTCGACCGGTGGTCTCGAACTCCCGGATCGTTTCACCGATGAGGGCTTGATCCTCCAGGACTAATAAATGGGCGTCAAAAATCAGCGCTTCTTCTGCGCCCAGGTTTTTCTCAACCTCGTCCTGAATCTTCGCGATCTGCTGCCGCGTAACCAGCAACGCCTTCTCGAAACGGGACACTTCCTCAATCCGTTTCTCCGGCTCCACTTGGTAGCTCGGCACCTCCACGTCGCTCTGGATATAAACGAAAACCTGTCCATAGGCGATGCCCTGCGAAGCAGCAATGCCTTGGACTGTGATTTCGTTTTTAACGCGTGAATCCATGAAGGTACCTTATGCCGCCCGCATGGGGTATTGGCGGGCGGCGCCGGACGATAACGCGCTGCGGCAGCGGCGGGTCAATGCGGATTTACGCCAAACGGGTCTGAAGCACCAATGCTGATTCTCCCCATGCAGCACGAATCGTTGCGCTGATTTCATCGACGGGAGCGTGATCAGGCAAGAGAGCGAAGCACGCACTGCCACTTCCACTCATGCGACCCTGCAATCCAAATTTGGCTCTCAATTGCTCCAGCAGAGCGGGCATCGCCGGGAACTTCTTGAAGACGGGTCCTTCCATGGAATTGAATAAGAGCGACTCAAGCGCCACCGGATCGCCGGTCCACCTGGACAATCGCGCTTCCGCCTCATCCGCGTGCATGTAGCTGGCTGGCGCGCCTGCTCTTAATCGAGCGAAGGCCCAAGGCGTCGATACACCGAACCCGGGTTTAAATATGACAACGGAGCGTCCGCTGACGGCACCTGCCTCCCTTTCCCCAAGCGGCTCGATCACATCCCCTCGGCCGCGCATAACGACAGGGCCTTGGTGAAGAAACAACGGGCAATCCGAACCAACCTCAGCGGCCACGACCGCCAGCTGCGCAAGGGGCAGGTTACAGTTGGACAGTTGATTCAAAGCCACCAGCGCAGCTGCCGCGTTGCTGCTCCCACCACCCAAACCGGCACCGACGGGGATGCGTTTGGTGAGATGGAATGCGGCGCCTCCGCGGAAGCCAGTAGCGTCTCGAAAAGCGAAAGCCGCCTTCAGCACAAGATTGGACCCGTCGACCGGCAATGTCGGATCTGTGCTCTGGAGCGAAAACTCGTTGGCGGCCGCGACGTTTAACGTATCGCCCCAGTCCACCGGGGCGACCAGCGAAACCAGATTGTGAAAACCATCCGGCCGAGCACCCGTGATCGCTAGGCAGAGATTGAGTTTCGCTGGGGATTCGAGGGTGAGTTCTCTCAAGGCAAGTGGGCCTGATGCACCTTTCATCAATGCTCTTCAATTCAAACCGGAAACCCCGAGGCTCACTCGGCACAAGTCGCTCAACGGCACCTGACCGGGCAGACTAGATTTGGCTTCGATTGTTTCGCATTCCTCGTCATGAATGCTCCTCCCCATCATGCCTTGTGATCTGATTCTTGTCCTGGATGCTCCCTCGCCCCGCGAAATCGCGCCCACGTTGAGGCGTTTGGCTGGTACCGTTCGTTGGGCGAAAGTCGGATTGGAGATGTTCACCGCATGTGGCCCAGATTGCGTGCGCGAGGTCGCTGACATGGGGTTTAACGTGTTCCTCGATCTCAAGCTGCACGACATTCCAAATACGGTCGCGAAAGCAGTGGAGTCCGCCGCCAAACTGCCGATCCAGATGCTTACGCTCCATACCGCCGGAGGACCTGAGATGATGAAGTGGGCGGTAAAAGCTCAAGCGAACCACGCTCCTCAATTGCTTCTACTCGGTGTAACCGTCCTCACCTCGATGAGCGGTGCAGAACTGTCGCAAATCGGCGTCGGCGCTGCGCCTGCCGATCAGGTGGTCCGTCTTGGTCGCCTTGCCGTCGACGCTGGGATTCGCGGATTGGTTTGTTCTCCGCTTGAAATTGCCCCTCTCAGGGCCGCACTTCCAGCGACCATCGCGCTGGTAACGCCGGGAATCCGGCCGCGAGACGCGAAGGCTGATGATCAAACTCGGGTGATGACACCGACAGAAGCCGCACACGCCGGCGCGACCTATTTGGTTGTCGGCAGACCCATTTTCAACGCACCTGATCCCGTGGCCGCCGCGAACTCCATTCTGAGCGAGATCAACCCTGCCAACTAAGCGACTGCCCCCAACTCCATGAGTCGAACCGCCGCCATCCTCCTCGCCGCCGGCAATGGCTCCCGCATGCAAGGCGCAGTTGAGGACAAAGTCCTTGCGCCACTCGCCGGACGTCCTGTGTTCGCCCATAGCGCCGCTGCGTTCATGACGAGCGGAGTCGCTGATTTTTACGTCGTGGTCTATCGAGACCAGCGACAAATGACGGAGCTCGCCGCCTATGCGCCAACCCCGTCGGCGTTGGTGCGAGGTGGACGCGAACGGAAAGATTCGGTCATGAATGCGTTGGCTTCGCTGCCCGACGACATCGCGTATGTTTTTATCCACGACTGCGCCCGTCCATTGGTGCGTCCGGACCAGCTGGTGACGCTGCACAAAATCGTTCGGCGCGAAAACGCGGTGGTGTTGGCGCATCGCGTGACGGATACGATCAAGGAACACACCGTTCTGCAGACGGCGAAAGGTCGTGACGATTCGCGCTTGCGAACGCTCGATCGCTCGCGGCTCTGGGCGATGGAGACGCCTCAAGTATTTTCCCGAGATCTGATCGTTCGCGCGTATTCCCGGGTTGCGGCTCTGAATCGCCACATCACCGATGATGCGGCCGCCGTCGAATTGGTTCATCATCCGATTGCGCTGCTGGAGAACCCCTATCCAAATCCCAAGCTAACGACGCCCGCGGACCTCGCATTTCTGGAGTTCTTGCTGGCGCGCTAACGCGTAGCCCAAACGAACCCATCGAGAGACGTTTAACTCGCTGCATCGATGAACCTTCGTATTGGCCACGGCTACGACATTCACCGTCTGGTCTCGGGGCGAAAGTTGGTTCTAGGCGGCGTGACGTTCGATACCGACTACGGGCTGGAGGGTCACTCGGACGCGGATTGTCTGACCCACGCCATTTGCGATGCGATCCTCGGCGCGGCGGGACTTCCGGACATCGGACACTTTTTTCCCAACACCGATTCCGCCTTCAAGGACATCGACTCACAACGACTGCTGCAACGCGTCTGTGCGGAAGTGGTGCAGCGCGGCTATGACATCGTGAACATTGACGTATCGGTGATCGCCGAAAAGCCAAAGCTCGCTCCGCATCTGGCGGAAATGAAAACCGTACTAGCCGCATCTGCTGGGGTGACGCCGGACGAAATCGGCATCAAGGCGACCACGAACGAGGGTGTTGGTGATCTCGGACGAGGCGTTGCCATCGCTGCGCACGCGGTGGTTCTGCTGAAGAGAGGATAGTTCAGCTCCCTGACGATCAGAATGTCGTCGGACACCGGTGTGAGCACGAGGAAGACTTGTGCACCTTTAGCGTTTTGGCTTCCAACATCAGCCGCGGTTCACGCATCTCGTCTGCGGCGAATCTATCCTTTGCTGTGCTAAACCAAATCCCAGCCACTTTCGTTACCAGGTTTCTAGGCGCTCTTCTCACCGCCTGTCTAATGTGCAGTTGCGGCCAGCGGGAAACGGCGGTGGACCGAGGTAATCGAGAAAAAATTCTTCACCGCGGCATCAGTCATGATCTTGCGTCGCTTGACCCGCACCTTGCAACTCAGGGCAGCGACTACAGCGTTCTGTCCTCGTTGCTGGAAGGACTCGTGGCCGAGGATCCGGTGGACCTGCATCCGGTGCCCGGCGTAGCGGAACGCTGGGAGGTGTCGCCGGACGGCTTGAACTACACGTTTCTGCTCCGGGCCAATGCCAAATGGAGCAACGGCGAATCCGTGACGGCGAACGATTTCATCGCGTCATGGCGGCGGATTTTAACCCCGGCACTTGGTGCTGACTACGCGACGCTACTCTACGTTATACAAGGAGCGCAGGCGTTTCACAAAGGCTTGGCGGGTTTCGATCAGGTGGGTCTTTCCGCGCCCGACGCACGCACGCTGCACGTGACGCTGGAACACCCCGCCTCCTATTTCTTGTCTCAATTGAATCACACCGCGTGGCTTCCCGTACCAATCAGCACGATTGAAAAATACGGCGCCGTCGGCGATCGGAACAATGACTGGGCGAAACCCGGGCGCTTTGTGGGTAATGGACCTTTCAACCTGCGCGAGTGGCGAGAAGGCCAGGAAATCGTCGTGGAAAAGTCAGAAACATACTGGGATAGCGGGACGGTCCGGCTGTTGGGCATCCATTTCCACGCAATCGACAGTCTCGATGTTGAAGAACGCGCGTTTCGGGCCCGTCAACTCCACCTCACCGACGCGCTTCCGACTGGAAAGGTCGAGGTCTATCGGCGGGATTCGCCTCTGCTGCTGCGAGTGGACCCGTTGCTCGGCACGTATTTTTATCGGCTGAATACGACGCGTCCGTTTCTTAACGATGTTCGCATCCGGCGCGCTCTGGCGATGGCAGTGGATCGGGCCGCCATCGTGGACAAGATTCTCCGTGGGGGCCAGTTGCCGGCCAACGCCTTCACTCCTCCGGGCACGGCCGGCTACACTGCGACGGCATCCATTGCGACGGATGTCGCGGCCGCTCGTCAGCTGCTCGTCCAAGCGGGCTACCCGGGAGGGAAAGGTCTCCCGCCATTTGAATTGCTCTTCAATAATTCTGAATCGCATCGGATCATCGCCGAGGCGATCCAGGAAATGTGGCGCCGCGAGCTCGGCGTGGAGGTCCGCCTGGCGAATCAGGAATTGAAGGGCACCCTGGAAGCCCGGCGGTCAGGCGCCTATCAAATCCTTCGCTCGGTGTGGACCGCTGATTTCATCGATCCAGCGTCGTTTCTCGAAATGTGGCGAAGCGACTCTGGTATCAACTACACCGGTTGGAAGAATCCAGATTACGATGCACTCCTTTTCACCGCCGCACGCGAAACTGATTCCCCTACTCGACTGGCGCTCTTTCAAAAAGCCGAAGCGCTGCTCCTCGAAGCCGCTCCCGTGATTCCCATTTATCACTACACTCACGTCTTCTTGATCCAGCCGTCAGTGAAAGGGTGGCACCCCACCCTGCTCGACCACCATCCGTATAAATATGTTTGGCTCGAAACGGAATGACGCAGCCTCATCGCAGATCGGACGCGAGGACAACGCGCGAGAGAAACTGCCTAAGGCCCCGTGCAGCGCGCGGCTTTGCGTGGATCGTCTGAAGATTCCAACGATGCGCACCCTGATCGCGCGATCCGCTCTGGGGCTCATGCTCGCAGGATTGCTCGTCAGCGCAGGGTGCAAGCGGGCGCCGGCGCACGAGTCGCCAACTCACGTTCTGCGCATCAGCCAGCGAAACGAACCGGCAGATTTGGACCCCGCGCTGGCGACCTTGCCTGACGAGTTCTTTATCATTCGAGCCCTGAGCGAAGGACTCGTGTCGCCACGGCCTGACTCTCCCGATCGTCCCTCGTCTCACGATGTCGAACCGGCAGCTGCCTCGCACTGGGAGTTATCCAGCGACCAGCTCGTTTATACCTTCCACTTGCGGACCGATGCGTATTGGTCCAACGGCGACGAAGTAACGGCGGCGGACTTCCGCGACTCTTACCGGCGGTTGCTCACGCCGGCCACTGGTTCACCAAAAGCGGCACTCTTCGCCATGGTCAAAAACGCGCGCGCGTTTTCGGCAGGTGAGCTGACTGATTTTTCTGTGGTGGGGTTCGCGACGCCGGATCGTCGCACGCTGCAAATCACGCTTGAGCAGCCGATGCCACAATTTCTTCAATATGTCGCGAGTGGACCTTGGATCCCCGTGAATTCACGTGTGGTGGAAAAGCTTGGACGTGGTTGGACACGGCCAGGCAACTTCGTGGGGAACGGTCCATTCATCCTTACCGAATGGCGACCCCATCAGCGAATCGTGGTGAAACGAAATCCCAAATACCACAACGCAGCCGCTGCCAGGTTGGAGGAGATCAATTTCGTCGCCTGTGACAACGGGGACACCGAAGATCGCGCGTTCCGGGCAGGTCAACTCGACATCACCATGGCGGTGCCTCCGGCGAAACTCGAAGCGTACGCGCGAGATCGTCCACATGAGCTGCATCGGGCGCCACTCGCTGAAACTCGTTACCTTGCGTTCAACACCCAGAAGCCGCCGCTGACCGATGAGCGGGTGAGAAAAGCTCTCAGCCTAACCATCGATCGCCGTCTCCTCACCGGTCAGCTTCTGCGCGGCGGACAGGAACCGGCTGATCGAATGGTTGCGCCTGGCCTACGGACCAAGGGCGCAGAACCCGTGATGGAAACCGCACTCGTGGCGATGGATGTGACGCTTGCCCGTACGCTGTTGCGCGATGCGGGTTTTCCCGACGGGAACGGCTTCCCTCGGTTGGAGTTGTCGACCTGGGTGAATTCACCGGTCACGGAAGCGATCCAGCAAATGTGGAAGAAGGAGCTGGGGATCGATGTCGGTCTAATCCTACGTGACGCAAAGATCCACGTCGCATCCCTGCGCGAGGGCAATTATGACGTTGGTCTCATTACGGCGATTCCGGACGTGTTGGACGCGGCCAACGTGCTGCAAGATTTCACGTCTGACGCTCCGGGTAACTACCCTCACTGGTCGGACGCGCAATATGATGCGGCTATTCGTGAATCGCAGCATGCCACCGATGCACTGAGTCGCAGCAATCATCTCGTTCGAGCAGAGATGCGATTGAATGAAGCGTGCCCGCTGACGCCGCTCTACTTCAACGCGAAGAACTGGTTGATGTCATCGCGCGTCCGGGGCTGGCAACAAGACGCATTATGGACACGGTTCTATCTCAATGTTGAAACGATCAGCGCAAAATAATACGCCCCGGTTGGAGCGGCGCCCGCAGATTCAGTTCGCAGGCCTCAAGTTCGGCGCAATCGCGCGCTTGAGAGCAGTTATCCCATCTCTGCTGTTCGCCTTCGCATTTTGCCCTCCGGCGTTGCGCGCCGACACGACTGTCATCAACCGCACCTCCGCGGCGGAAAGAATTCTGGACCGGACAAAGATTCTGGCCTCCGACGAATTTGAAGGCCGCGCTCCGGGATCTGATGGAGAAGACAAATCCGTCGCGTACTTGATCAAGGAATTCCAAGCGATCGGTCTGCAGCCGGGAAATCCCGACGGGACGTTCGTGCAAGCAGTTCCGCTCGTCGGTATCACGTCTCACCCGACACTTACGTTTACCATCGCAGGGAAGCCATTCCCGATGACTCCGATCAATGACTACGTCGGTCCAACCAGCCGCATTACGCCTCACATCGAAGTGAAAGACAGCGAGGTGGTGTTTGTGGGCTACGGCGTCGTCGCACCCGAGTACAATTGGGACGACTTCAAGAACGTCGACGTGCGCGGCAAGACCGTGGTGATGCTTGTGAACGATCCTCCTGTGACTGACGCCGCCACCGGGAGGCTCGATGAAACTACGTTCCGCGGCAAAGCAATGACGTACTACGGACGTTGGACATACAAATACGATATCGCCGCCGAGCGCGGCGCGATCGCCTGCCTGATCGTGCATGAAACCGGTCCTGCTGCTTACCCGTTCGCGGTCGTGGTCGGCAGCCGGAGCCGGGAAAACTTCGAGCTGCGCGCGCCGGATAACAACGCCAGCCACGTGGCGATGGAGGGTTGGCTGACGCACGATGCGGCGAAGCGACTCTTTGCCGCTTCGGGCCACGATTATGAGGCGCTGAAGAAGAACGCAGCGCAGCGGCATTTCAGACCAGTTTCGCTCGGCGCCTCAGCGTCGTTCACGATCGAGAGTGAACTCCGTCAGGTGGATTCAAAAAACGTCATCGCGATTTTGCCCGGTACCGATCCCGCATGGCGCAACGAATACGTCATCTATACCGCACACTGGGATCATCTCGGACGCGACTCGCGCTTGACTGGCGATCAGATTTTCAACGGCGCCGCCGACAACGCGGCGGGGGTTGGTGTCCTGCTCGACATTGCAGAGTCATTCGTAGCGCTGCCGGCTGCGGAAAAACCCAAGCGAAGCATACTTTTCCTGTCCGTTACGGCTGAAGAGAAAGGTCTGCTCGGCTCACGGTTTTACGCACGGAATCCATTGTATCCGCTGAACAAGACGCTCGCGAATATCAACATGGACGGAGCAAATCAGTTCAGTCCAACGCGCGACGTTGCAACCGTTGGGTTCGGCGCCTCAACCTTGGATGAAATCGGCACCGAAGTGGCAACGAGCCAAGGCCGAACCATGACGCCTGAAAAGCATCCCGAGTTTGGATCCTACTATCGGAGCGATCACTTCGAGTTCGCGAAAGTAGGAGTCCCAGGGTACTACGCAAAATCGGGAACGCAGTTCATCGGAAAGCCCGCGGAATTCGGGGAGAAACTCATTCAAGATTACCTCGCAAACGACTACCACAAGGTGACGGACGAAGTCCGTTCGGACTGGACGTTTGAAGGCGCCGCCCAAGACGCGGAATTTCTGCTCCGCGTCGGCCAACGGGTCGCGAATGACACAGAGTGGCCGCAATGGCGACCTGGCAACGAGTTCAAGGCGCGACGCGACGCGATGCTGAAAACAGCGTCCGAGTAATCGGCTTTGGCCAAGGCGGTCGTTAAATCGAAAGCGCTCGATCCACCAGGATGTCGAGGAGCAACGGATGCTGCCCCAGAACGGGCGTTATTTTTACGCTCGGACTTTCGCCCGTCCGCGCAGCTCGACAAATCTGCGCAACATCACCGTCGGCGCCGGCATGTCTGCCCGCCGCGATAAAGAGCAGCGCGGTGATAACGGAACCTGTCCGCCAATCCGGTTTCGCCAGCAACGTTGCGAGGAGCGGATTATTGAAATCGTAATCGGAACCTTCACGTCGCTCCATGCTGCACGGTTCGACGGCGCCAGCCGTGTCGCCCAACATCTCTCTGACTTGGCTAGCCACCGCATTTCGGACCTCAGTGACTTCTACGTTAGGACTACCGTGATCGACGATCGCGACGCGGGGCCGTTCGCCACCGACGAGAAGGGTCCGTACATGGTCCACAAGAATCTCAGCCAACCGTTTTTCCCCGGACACAAACAGCGGAGAGGCGATCCGCCAACGGTATAGCGACGATCGTTTGCTGCCTTCGGCGAGCAGTCCGGGCATATGCCGCACCACCGCATGCGACGGTCCGACGAACAGCGGCAAAATCACAAACTCCCTCACCCCTTCCCGCCACCCTCGGTCGAGTGCCGCTTCAAAGAGCTCAGCTCGACGACCCTCAAGTGATTCGATCGGAATCTTCGCGGAATGAGCAAGTGAAACGGGATCGACGCGGCAATCGAGCCGACGATCAAGCTCCGCCGCCAGTAGACGCAGCTGCAGCGTGCTCTGCGGCTCCAACGAGCCGTTGTCCACCAACAGCACGCGTTTACTCACAAACGATGATCCCGTTGAGCGATGTAGTCACAGATCAGGTTGTGACAGCCAGCTGTTGCGCGGCGAGCGCAAGTTCGCTCCACCGCACGACTTCTCCCACGATGATCAGGGCAGGACGTTGCTCAGCATCGCTGGCAAGAGTATCCGCGTCTTCCAACGTACCGATGCGAACATGTTCAGAAACGAGGGTCGCCCCGGCAATCACAGCAACGGAAGTACTCGCAGGCAGACCACCACCAATCAAAGCGTCAGCGATCGTCTTGAACCGTCGCGTTCCCATGTAAATGCACAGCGTCGCCCGTAGTTCAGCAAGTGCCCGCCAGTTTACCGGCGTCGCACGATCCGCACAGTCGTGGCCCGTCACGAAAACCATCGTTGAAGTGACTCCGCGCTGAGTGAGCGGAATCCCACTTACGGCCCCGGCGGCCGCGGCCGCAGTCACTCCTGGCACGATTTCGAACTCGAGCCCGGCATCGGCTAACGCTTTCAGCTCCTCGCCGGCACGCCCGAACACCATCGGATCCCCGCCTTTGAGCCGAACGACTCTCCGGCCGCTCAGCGCTTTTTCGACCAGAAGAGCACAGATCGCGTCCTGACTCGCACTGTGTCGGCCTACTCTCTTGCCCACATACACCCGTTCGCAACGGTCGTTACAAAGGTCCAAGAGCTCAGCGCACCCCAGATCGTCGTAGAGGACGACGTCTGCTTCCGCCAACGCCCGCGCACCTCGTACAGTAATCAGGTCTGGCGCACCCGGCCCGGCACCCACCAGCCTCACGCGTGGGCGGTTCTGTGAAATGGAAGGGCTTTGGTTAAACGACATGACAGAATTTTGTTTTTACTTCTTTAGTGAAGTAGTCAACTCTACGGTATCTATTCTATGCCAGAAGCAGCCGCCGCACCACTCTCGCACAACGAGATTCTAAAACAGAACGACCCGACTTTGGCTGGGCAGATTGCCGCCACGTTGGCCGACGCCTCGACCGACCGGTTTTCCGAAGACGATCTCCAATTTACCAAGTTTCACGGCATCTATCAGCAGGATGATCGGGATCTGCGAAAAACAGCGAAGAAGTACATCATGATGATCCGCAGCCGGATTCCGGGCGGAGTGATGACATCGGACCAGTGGCTGACGTTCGACGATCTGGCCTCAACGTACGGCAACAACACGCTGCGGGTAACGACCCGCCAGTGCATTCAGTTTCACGGTGTTGTGAAGTCCGGTCTCGGTCCCTTGGTCAAACGCATCAACGAATCGTTGCTCTCCACCCTCGCTGCATGCGGTGACGTGAACCGTAACGTCACCTCATCGCCCACTCCGGCGGTCACAAACGCGCGCAAAGCAGTTTATGCTGACGCCTTACAGACCGCACTCGCACTCGCTCCGACGACGCGCGCTTACCACGCCATCTGGATCGACAATGTGCAGCTGAATCTGGAAGAGCCCGGTAACAAGACGTTCGTCGATCCGCTCTACGGTCAAACCTACCTTCCCCGGAAATTCAAAATCTCGTTTGTCGTTCCTCCGGTGAACGACATGGACGTCTTTACCAACGACCTTGGTTTCATCGCAATCGTTGAGGGCGATCAGGTTGTCGGTTACAATGTGGCAGTCGGCGGTGGGATGGGCCGAAGTCACGGCAACGTACAAACATTTCCCCGGCTGGCCGATGTCATCGGTTTCGTCACGCCGGAAAACGTGATTCCCGTCGCAAAAGCGGTGCTCACGACCTTCCGCGATTTCGGCGATCGTACCAACCGCAAGCACGCTCGATTCAAGTACGTCGTGGAAGAGCGCGGCGCCGAATTTGTGCGGGATGAGATCAGTCGGCGCAGCGGCGTATCGTTCACGACAGCTCGGCCGTACGAGTTTACCACGACCGGCGATCTTTATGGCTGGCATCGCGCGGTCGACGGAAGCCTCTTCCTGACGCTTTTCGTCGAGACGGGTCGGATCAAGGACGTTCCCGACCATCAGCAGAAAACGGCGCTGCGTCGCGTTGCTGAGAAATTTCCGCATGTGGAGTTTCGTCTATCGGCGAACCAAAACGTGATCCTCGCCAACGTTCCAGATCGCGATCGAGCAGGTATCACCGCGCTCCTGGCTTCATTTGGCGTCAAGGTGGATCAACAGGCTTCCATCCTCCACGCGGCTTCCATGGCTTGCCCCGCGCTGCCGACGTGCGGTCTGGCTCTGGCCGAGTCCGAGCGCATGCTGCCTGCTCTCATCGATCGTATTGAGAAACTCGGCACGCAAATTGGTCTTGGCGGCGAAGAAATTATCATTCGCTCCACGGGCTGCCCGAACGGCTGCGCTCGACCTTACATGGCCGAGATCGCGTTTGTCGGCAAGGCACCCGGTCGGTATCAGCTCTGGCTGGGCGGCAACGCCTCTGGCACGCGCCTCAATCGCGTTTTCAAAGACACCGTCAAGGATCCTGAAATCGAAAACGAACTCCGCCCACTCCTGACGCGCTGGAAGAACGAGCGCCAACCCGGAGAACGTTTCGGCGACTTCACCGCTCGCGTGGTCTGGCCGGAGCAAGCCGCGGCCGCTGCCATCGCAGCAGAAACGGCGGCACAGTCCTCCGTTGCTGCGACGACCGCGCCTGGCCCAACAATCTAATCCAACCGCGTCGACTGCGTCTCGATTATCAAGCCCTTCTCCCGCCATGTCTCCTGAAGAAATCTCCAAATGGAACGTCGAGCTCCGTTCCAAATCGCCGCTGGAAACCGTGCGCTGGGCCATTGCGCAAGCTGGCGGTCGAGCGATCGTCTCGACCAATTTCCGTCCGTACGAGGCGGTCGTGCTTCATCTCGCGACGCAGGTGCAGCCGGATATCCCGGTGCTGTGGGTGGATCACGGCTACAATCGCCCCGCGACTTATCGTCATGCCGAGCAACTGCGGTCTCAGCTCAAACTTAATCTCAAGGCGTTTGTACCCAAGATGACAGTCGCCCATCGCGATGCCATCTACGGCGACATCCCGACGACGGAGGATGAGGACGGCCTGAAAAAATTCAGCGCCGTGATGAAGCTGGAACCATTTCAACGCGGAATGAAAGAGCTCGCGCCCACGATCTGGATCACGGCCCTGCGAAAAGTGCAGAATCCAAATCGGGCGGAACTCGATATCGTTTCGCACGACGGCAATTTCAACTCACTGAAAGTGAGCCCCGTGTTTTATCTGACGGACGCAGAATTGGACGCCTATCTGGCGAAGCACAATCTGCCGAACGAGTGGGACTATTTCGATCCCGCAAAGGCCGACGAGAAACGTGAATGCGGGCTCCATGCCGCCTGGGGCAAGAAGGCAGCCACCGTTGCAGCTGGCTGAGGCCCTGAAGCATCCGCCTTGATTCTCTCCTCTTCTTTTCCGCGATCCGTGTCCAACTACCATCTCGATCACCTCCAGCACCTCGAAACGGAAGCCATCCATGTGATGCGTGAAGTTGCCGGCGAATTCGAACGCCCGGCACTGCTGTTCTCGGGCGGAAAGGATTCAATCTGCCTGCTCCGTCTAGCAGAAAAAGCCTTTCGGCCGGCGGAATTGCCGATGCCCTTGTTGAACGTAGACACCGGTCATCACTTTCCAGAATTGAACGAGTTTCGCGATCGGCGCGCCGCGCAACTGGGTGCGAAGCTCATCATTCGAAAAGTGGAGGACGCGATTGCCTCCGGTATCGCCGTGCCCGCGCCCGGTGAAATCAGTCGCAACAAGCTTCAAATCCCCACCCTGCTCGCCGCGATCGAAGAGTTCCGGTTTGACTGCTGCATTGGGGGAGCTCGGCGCGACGAGGAGAAAGCACGGGCGAAGGAACGATTCTTCAGCTTCCGCGACAGTTTCGGTCAATGGGATCCGAAAAACCAGCGTCCGGAAATCTGGAATCTGTTCAACGGTCGGCTCAACGCGGGCGAAAACATGCGCGTATTTCCCTTGAGTAACTGGACCGAGATGGACGTATGGGAATACATCCGCCGAGAAAAGCTCGAGGTGCCTTCAATCTACTTTAGCCACCGCCGAAAATGTGTGCGGCGCTCCGGCCAATGGCTCCCGGTCAATGACATCGTCCCGCCGAAGCCAAACGAGACGGTCACAGAACTCGTCGTTCGTGTTCGGACCATCGGCGACATCATCAGTACGGGCATGGTCGAGTCGCCCGCCGATACCTTCGACGATATCATCACGGAGATCGCCGCGGCGCGAGTGACCGAACGTGGCTCCCGAGCTGACGACAAGGCCTCTGAAGCCGCCATGGAAGACCGCAAGAAGGCGGGATATTTCTAACTGCTGTTGTCCAAAACTTTCTCTGTGATCGCCTCTCCAAATACTGTGTCACAAGCGGCACCCTTTGCGCGCACTGCCGTGCATCCCGCGTCCGTTGATATCCTGCGGTTCAATACATGCGGTAGCGTCGACGACGGCAAGTCGACCCTGATCGGACGACTGCTCTACGATTCGAAATCGATCATGGAAGATCAGCTCGAAGCACTCGAGCGGTCCGCTGACATCACCGGTGGCGGACAGATCAATCTTGCCAACCTCACCGACGGTCTGCGGGCCGAGCGCGAGCAAGGGATCACGATCGATGTCGCGTATCGTTATTTCGCGACGCCTCGGCGCAAGTTCATCATCGCCGACACACCAGGTCACGTGCAGTACACGCGAAACATGGTGACGGGGGCGAGCACGGCGAATTTGTCCATCGTGCTGGTGGATGCACGACTCGGCGTCATCGAACAAAGCCGCCGGCACACGGCAATCGCCTCGCTCCTCCGGATTCCACATCTGGTTGTTGCGATCAACAAAATGGATCTGGTTGGCTGGAGCGAAGCGCGGTTCACGGAGATCCGCCAGGAATTCGAACAGTTCCTGCCCCGCCTCGGAATCAAAGACGTCCAGTTCATTCCGATCAGTGCATTGAATGGCGACAACGTCGTTGATCGCTCTCCTAATGCGCCATGGTACGTCGGTCCAACGCTCCTTGGTCATTTGGAATCGGTTCACATTGCGAGCGACTTCAATCTAAATTGCTTTCGGCTTCCGGTGCAGTGGGTCAATCGTCCCAACAATCCGAAGGACGATCACCTTCACGACTTCCGCGGTTTCAGTGGTCAGATTGCGAGCGGTGTCGTCAAGGTCGGTCAAAAGGTTCTCGCCCTCCCGGCGGGCATTGTGAGTACGGTCAAACAGATTTGGACGCTCGATGGGCCATTGCAGGAAGCGTTCGGACCCCAGTCAGTGACGCTCGTGCTCGAACATGACATCGACATCAGTCGCGGCAGCATGATCGTCGGCTTGGACCGTCTGCCCGGCGCGGATACGGAGTTGCAGGCCAAGATTTGCTGGATGCACCCCCGGCCGCTTCAGCGGGGGAAAAAGTACTTTCTGAAGCACACGACCAACTGCGTGCAGGCGGTCGTGACCGAGATCGACCACCGTCTGAACATCGAGAGCCTGGAACCTGAATCTGCTCCGGCCGAACTGGCGATGAACGATCTGGGCGAAGTTCGGATTCGCACGGCTAAACCGATTTTCTACGACGGCTTTCCTGCCAATCGGCTCACGGGTGCGTTCATCTTGATTGAGCAAGGGACCAACGCGACCGTCGGCGCGGGCATGCTGCTTCGACCCCGCGAGTTCGTGAAATTGGAAAGCGGAGATTACGTGATCTGACAAGTGAGCCGTGCGGCTCGCCGAATCCCAACGTCTGCCATGGCCGTATTAGCCCCCAACCTCTTCTGGAACAGAAGTCAGGTTACCACGGACGCTCGTACGCGGCGCTATGGACAAACAGGCCGCGTGGTTTGGTTCACGGGCTTGTCAGGTTCGGGCAAATCCACCATCGCGACGGAGCTTGAACGTCATCTGTACCAGATGGGCCGGCACGTTTATCTCCTGGACGGCGACAACCTTCGTCACGGCCTTTGTTCGGATCTGGGTTTTTCGGCCGACGATCGGACGGAAAACATTCGTCGCGCCGCGGAAGTGGCGAAGCTGTTTGCTGATGCTGGGTTCATTTGCCTGGCGGCGTTCATCTCGCCGTTTCGATCCGACCGGGAACGTGCCCGTCAACTGCTTGCTCCTGGCTATTTCTTGGAGGCATATGTTGCGACTCCGATTGAGGTCTGTCGGCAACGCGATCAGAAGGGCCTGTACCTCCGAGCAGACCGAGGAGAGCTGAAAGATTTCACGGGCGTTTCGGCGCCGTATGAGCCGCCACAAAATCCCGATCTCGTTCTCCACCCGGAACGCGAATCCGTGGCTACGAGCGTGGTTAACGTTCTCACGGCGCTCGGCGAAAATGCCGACGCTGGTGCGGTACATATCTAGTTTTAGATCCGCGTGAAAATCTCCGCCAAAGTTGATTACGCCTGCCGAGTGCTCGCCGAATTGGCGCGGCTGCACGGCTCGGCGGAGTTGGCGCAGATCGAACATTTGGCGCGAGTTGAACACGTTCCGCCCAATTTTCTGGCGCAGATCCTAAGCGAGCTTCGCAATGGTGGGCTGATTACGAGCCGACGCGGTATTCAAGGCGGCTATGCCCTCGCGCGTCCGCCCGACCAAATCTCGTTGTACGACATCTTCGCCGTGATCGACGGAGAAGTGCTTGGCCTAAGCGGTAACCACGAAGGTCGCTCCGGTCGCCGCATGCGTGAGGTCTGGAACGAAATCCGCGAAAACCTCGCGGAGGAAACGAAACGCTACACGTTGGACAAGCTGCTTTCGAAGTCTCCGGAAGAGATGTACTACATCTAGGCTCCGGGGATACCGCGCAGCAACAAACAGCGCCCAACGATTTTGTGACGGCACTGTCGTAATGCCGCCCTAGGCCCTCCGGTACCAATCGCGCTGACCTGACCCGGTCGAGTTGCCGCGATTCGCGCTCGCCTCTATAGGTGCCCTGCCGCTTTCCTAACTCTCGCATGAGCCTCGATCACATCCAACGCGCGTTGCTCGCTTCGTACGAGAAAGATGGTGGCATCAACCATCTCGACGGCGTGAATCTTCCCGCCGAATCGTCAGTCAATCGGATCGCGGTCGACTGCATGCATCTCCTCTTTCCGGGATTCTTCGAGGAATCGACTCTGACCAAGAATGCCGTGCCCGCGCTCGTCGCCAAATTGTTGGCAGAGTTGGAGCAGCGATTGGTGACTGAGCTGGAAAAATGCCTGACGTTCGCCAAGGAGCCGCTCGCGGCCCAGCGAGCGCGCGAACTCACCACGACCATTCTGTCGGAGTTGCCGAAGTTGCGCGCAATTATTCAGACCGACGTCGCGGCGGCCTACCGCGGCGATCCGGCGGCACGCAGCATTGAGGAAATCATCCTCGCGTATCCGTGTGTGCTGGTGGTTTCGCTCCAACGGTTCGCTCACATTTTGTACAAGCTCGGCGTCCCACTGCTCCCACGCATGATCACGGAGTATGCGCATGAGCGCACCGGCGCTGACATCCATCCCGGCGCCGAGATCGGTTCTCATTTTTTCATCGATCACGCGACCGGCGTGGTGATTGGCGAAACCGCGCGAATCGGCAATCACGTGAAGCTCTACCAGAACGTCACCTTGGGGGCGAAATCGTTTCAGCTCGATGAGGATGGCGCCCCCGTCAAAGGCGTGAAGCGTCACCCCAAGCTCGAAGACAACGTCGTGATCTACCCCGGCGCGACCATTCTCGGTGGAGAAACAGTGATCGGCGAAAACTCGATTGTGGGTTCGAACGTCTGGCTGATGCAATCCATGCCCGCGAACAGCATTGCCTACTACCAAGGCGATCGATCGTCGATCATCCGGCCGCGGCAGAAAAAAGACTCGATCATTGAGCACGTCGGCGACTGGGTAATCTAACGCGTTTCTTGATGGCTCAACTTTCACCGCAGATCGCCCAGCCGCGCCGTTGGGATTCAACCGATCGCGTCTGACCTGTCATGCTGCGTTTCATTGCCCGACGATTGCTTGAGACCTTACCCGTCTTTTTCGTCATCATCACCGCCACGTTCTTCATGATTCGGTTTGTTCCGGGTGGACCCTTCACCGCGGAAAAAGCGATAAATCCGGACGTTCTGCGCAATCTCGAAGCGCACTACGGATTGAACAAACCGCTGTTTGCCCAGTACGTCGATTACCTGGCCAACCTCGCGAAAGGCGATCTCGGGCCATCGTTCAAGTACCCCAATCGCACGGTGAACGAAATCATTTGGGACAAGCTTCCCACCTCGCTCGAGCTCGGCGCGCTGTCCCTGATCGTCGCGTTGCTCGTTGGTGTGCCGCTCGGCGTGTTGGCCGCAGTCAAACGGAACACTTGGGTCGATTACCTCTGTTCGTCGACGGCGATGATCGGCATCTGTGTCCCGACGTTTGTCCTCGGGCCCATTCTCATCCTCGTGTTCGCAATCCACTTCCGATGGCTCAACGCCTCAGGCTGGTATGAACCCATCGATCGCGTTCTCCCATCTCTCGTGCTCGGATTTTTCTACTCAGCCTACATCATGCGTCTGACCCGAGGCGGGATGCTCGATGTCCTGAATCAGGATTTTATCCGAACGGCTCGAGCCAAAGGAGCGAGCGAAACCCGCGTGGTCCTGAAACACGCGTTGCGTGGCGGCCTTCTTCCCGTGGTTTCGTTCCTCGGGCCCGCCGTCGCAGGAATTCTGACCGGATCATTTGTCATTGAAACCATCTTTCAAATACCGGGACTGGGTCGGGAGTTTGTAAACAGCGCTTTCAACCGCGACTACACGCTCGTTCTCGGAACCGTGATACTCTACGCGAGCCTGGTCATCATCCTGAATCTGGTCGTGGACATCGTTCAGGTTTGGTTGAATCCAAGACTGAAATTCGAATGACCACCACGTCACATCGTAAAGGTCGCGGTTATCGAGATGTCGGCCCGGTTCTCTCGCAAACATTCTGACGATTCGTGCCGATGAGTTCGATCTCCGCTCCCCTGGTTCCTCCGGAAAACGCCGCGTCGCTGGGTCTTGAACGGGGTTCATCGCTTTGGTCGGACGCCTGGCATCGCCTGCGGAAAAATCGGCTCGCCGTAGCTGGCGGGTTGATCCTCGCAATCATTGTGACCGTTTGCGTAGTAGGACCATTGCTCAGCCCTTATGGCTATGAAGAGCAGGATCTGGTGAATAGCTTTCGTTCACCGGACGCGCATCACTGGCTCGGTACCGACCAACTCGGTCGCGATCTGCTGGTCCGCACGATGATGGGTGGACGGATTTCTATCACGGTCGGTTTGGTCGCGACCTTTGTCGCACTTACGATTGGGGTGAGCTACGGTGCCGTCGCTGGTTTTTTCGGCGGAAAAACAGACACCGTGATGATGCGGGTGGTCGACATCCTTTACGCTCTGCCGTTCACCATTTTCGTCATCCTCTTGATGGTGTTCTTCGGCCGAAACATCGTTCTCCTGTTCTTCGCGATCGGGGCCGTGGAATGGCTGACTATGGCGCGAATTGTTCGAGGACAGATTCTCTCGATCAAAAAAATGGAGTACATCGAGGCCGCCCGCTCCCTCGGCTTCGGCAATGGCCGCATAATTTTCCGTCACATGATCCCGAATATCCTCGGACCAATCATCGTCTACACGACCCTGACAATTCCTGCGGTGATGTTGCTTGAGGCTTTTCTCAGCTTCCTGGGGCTCGGCGTCCAACCACCGATGAGCTCATGGGGAGTGCTGATCAAAGATGGAGCGGAGAAGATGGAGGAGTTCTGGTGGCTGCTCGTATTCCCCGGCGGAATTTTCTCGCTGACACTTTTCTCGCTCAACTTTCTTGGTGACGGACTGCGCGATGCGCTGGACGTTCGGTCAGCCAAAGATTGAGGTGGCACGTCGGTGCGGGGTCGCGTTTTCTCTTCCCAAGCATGCAACGATTCCGCCCCTACTTCCACTACCTGCGGCCAGTGCGGGGTCAGCTGGTTTTGGCGTTCCTTTGCATGGTGGTCTATTCGGCAGCAAGCGGGTTCGGCCTGCCGTATATGTTGAAGAAAGTGTTCGGTCCCATTTTTGATGCGACCGAGCGGAACCTGACGGTCACTCAGGTCTCCTGGTTGGCGATGCTAGTACCAGCGGTGTTTCTGGTGAGAGGTCTGTCAGGCTATGCGAGCGCCTATCTATTCCAGCTCATCGGCACGCGAACTCTTGAGGCGATTCGCCTCGATTATTTCAGGAAACTGCAAGTCCTGCCACTGGCCTACGTCCAACGATACCCGGCTGGCGAACTGACGTCGCGCGCCATTTCTGACACTCAACAAGTGCAGAGCGCCATCACGCTGATGGCAAGTGATGGCATCAAGCATCCGCTTACACTGATCGGTGCCATCAGCTACGTTATTTATTCGGCGAGTAGCACCGAGGGGATAGGTCTGTCGTTGGTTTCGCTCTCGATCGTTCCCCTTTGTATTTTTCCGGTACGGTTCGTGGGACAAAAAGTTTTGCGGCGTGCGCATCAAGCGCAGGCTCAGATCGGTTCGCTTTCGTCGCAGTTGACGGAGAACCTTTCCGCGGCCCGCGAGGTGCGTGCCTTCAGCCTGGAAGAGCGCGTGACCGATCGCTTTCGCGCAACAGCGCGCGCGTTGCTGACCGCCCAGATGAAGATCGTGAAATACGCGCAGGGATTAAACCCAGTGATCGAGGTGATCTCGGCCTTCGGCATCGCGCTTACACTCGTATTCGCCTATGAGACCGGCATAAAATTTTCCGACCTGCTCGCGGTGCTGATCGCGCTGTATCAGTGCTACGAACCGATCAAGAAACTCGGTTATCTCAATTCCGAACTCAAACGAGGCGCGGCCGCGTTGGAGCGAATCGAACCGGCCTTGAATGAGCCGGTCTCAATCAAAGATCCGGCCCACCCCATCGAGATCCGCCGTCTTCGCGGCGATCTTCGATTCGAGAGCGTTACGTTTTCCTACGGCGGCGGAGATGCGGCACTGAGAAATGCCACCATCTCCATTCCTGCCGGCACGGTCTGCGCTTTGGTTGGTCCCAGCGGCGCCGGCAAAACGACTTTTGCCAATCTCGTTCCGCGCTTTTACGAGGTAGATTCCGGTTGTGTCACGGTCGATGGCAATGATGTACGGAAATTACGACTGGCTGACTTGCGACGAAATATCGCCATCGTATCGCAGGACACGGTGCTCTTCAACGACACCATCTATAACAATCTTCTCCTTGGGCGGGAGAATGCGACGCGCGACGAAGTGATCGCCGCAGCCGTTGACGCTCATGCGGACGAGTTTATCCGCGCGCAGCCGAACGGGTACGAGACGGTCGTAGGTGAACGCGGCGCATCGTTGTCCGGAGGTCAGAAACAGCGCCTCGCACTTGCTCGAGCTTTCCTGCGCGATGCCCCGATTCTAATCCTCGACGAGGC
The DNA here is from genome assembly GCA_039928945.1 of Opitutus sp. Classification (GTDB taxonomy): domain Bacteria; phylum Verrucomicrobiota; class Verrucomicrobiia; order Opitutales; family Opitutaceae; genus Opitutus. The sequence goes on from JBDSSD010000126.1 coordinate 24,086, forward strand.
CACCTCAGCGCTCGATTCTCAGAGCGAGCAGATGATTCAGGAAGCGCTGAAAAAACTCGTCGTCGGAAAGACCGTGTTGATCATTGCGCACCGGTTTAGCACAATTCGCGACGCGTCGATGATTCTGGTGTTTGACCGCGGCGAGGTGATCGCTTCCGGCACTCACACGGAGCTTTATACTTCGAGTCCACTCTACAAAAACCTCTACGAAGGACAGGCGGTTACGGCGTAATTTTCCGGGCATGAGCGACGCTCCTCATCAGTTTAGCAAACTCGCCGAAGAGTTGGTCGGAGATCTCCGGGGAATGGCGTTTGAGGAACCGCGTCGCACGGTCAAACGGCCGACCCAAGGTTTGTCGGCGGTAATCGACCAGCTGATGACGAAACACCAGATTGGCCGGCCGTCGGCGGAGCAGACGGTTCGCGATCACTGGTCCGAGATCGTTGGTTCTGCCAATGCGGCTCATTCACATGCCGTGACGATCGAACGGAATCGGCTGGTCGTGTCCGTGAGTCATTCGGTCGTTCGGAACGAACTATTCCATCATCGGGAGCAGATTGTCGCCCGTTTACGCGGATTGCCGGGGTGTGACACGATCAAGTCGTTGAACCTGCGGGCAGGGTAAGCCGCAACTAGTCTGTCAGTTGAGTTAACTTCGCGGAAATCAAGCCGATCAGAGAGAACAGCGATGGTTCAGTTTACCTCCCGGCAAATCCAAGCGAGTCGTTGCGTCACCCGAAATTTTCGCTTGCGCGCACTCCCCTCATTTCGGAATCTGTCTCCTTGCGTCAGTGGAAGTTCGCCGGTTGCGGGCTCCCACCATGATTGGTCTGGCACTCCGCTGGATTGGAACGGTGACGCCGGCTTAGCCTCCGACTTGTCGGAGATTGGGCGGGTGGCACGGGGCCTGCAAAGGCCCCCTACAATCGTGAAATCATAACCACAAACCATGTCTACCACAGTCGTTAAACCAGATATCATCGCCCAGTATAAGACTCACGATAAGGACACCGGCTCGTCCGAAGTTCAGGTCGCTCTTCTCACCGCCCGGATCAATCATTTGACCGAGCATTTGCGGACGCACCGGAAAGACTTCCACTCCCGCCGGGGTCTGCTGCAGATGGCCAGCCGCCGCCGCAAGCTCCTTGATTACCTCAAGAAGCATGATTTGCCGAAGTACACTGAGCTCCTGCAGAAGCTGAATCTCCGTAAGTAACCCTTTCTAGTCACACGGGCGACCCGATCCGCGGGTCGCCCGTTGTCTTTACCGACACTCGAATCCAGCCGGGACATTTCCGTTTGGCGCTGATCTCCCACTGGCGCCAAACGGAAATCTCTCGGGACTGACCGAGGAGACCAGAGCGGGAGTTTATGCCCCCAACCCCGCAGCGGCTCGTAGCCGTTGCTGCTTCCGTACCAGGAAGCCCCGAGCTGTAGCCAGTCGTGTGTCGCTGGCCCTTCTCGTCTCATCCGCAGACACAATTGTCCGAATCCGAATCGTCCGAATATGAATCAGAAACACTCCGTAACGGTCCCTGAATTAGGGATCACGTTCTCCACTGGCACGTACGCCAACTTGGCCAATGGCGCCGTAAATGTCGCAGTCGGCGAGACCAACGTCTTCGTCACCGCCTGCGTCGCTCAGACCACCAAACCTGGTCAAGATTGGTTTCCCCTCACCGTCGATTATCGCGAAAAGTATGCTGCTGCTGGGCGCTTCCCCGGCGGGTATTTCAAACGCGAAGGCCGTCCGTCCGAAAAAGAGATCCTGACCTCACGGCTCTGCGATCGTCCCTGCCGTCCCCTTTTCCCCGAGGGCTTCTTGAATGAAGTACAGATCATTGGTCAGCTGTTTTCGGCGGACCAGATCAATGAGGCCGATATCCCGATGGTGAACGGCGCCAGCGCTGCTCTCGCCATTTCTGACATTCCATGGAATGGGCCCATCGCAGCCGTTCGCGTGGCAGAGATCGATGGCGTATTCGTCGCGAATCCGACCATCGAACAGATGTTCACCTCGTCGCTCGACCTGATCTACGTGGGTAACGAGAAGGACATGCTCATGATCGAGGGTTCTGCGGATCAAATCCCAGAAGACCGCTTCATCGAAGCCTTGGCCTTCGGTCACAACGCCATCCAACCGATCATCAAAGCGATCAAGGAGCTGGTTGCTCTCGCCGGTAAGCCAAAAGCGACATTCCCGCTGGTCGGTGCCACGCCCGCCGCTCGTGCGATCATCGAACGCGTCGTTCCGGCCACCCGTATTTCCGACGCGATCTTCGGCAAAGAAAAAGCCGCGCGCAGTGCAGCAATCAAGGTGCTGAAGGAAGAAGCCAAAGCCGCACTCGTGGCTGAGCTCGGCGAAGGTAAGTTCACGGACGTTGACCTCAATGTCGTCTTCGAAGACCTGCAGTACAAAGCGTACCGCCAAACGGTGCTCGCCCGCGGAGTTCGTTCCGACGGCCGCGATGCGAAATCTCTTCGCCCCATCAGCGCACAAGTCGGCGTGCTACCACGTGTCCACGGTTCCGCCACGTTCCAGCGTGGTGATACTCAGAACATCGCGATCACGACTCTGGGGCCAACCAAGGAAGCGCAAGACCTCGATGCTTTGACCGGCGGCGTAAAATCCAAGAGCTTCCTTCTTCACTATAACTTCCCACCGTTTTCCGTGGGCGAGACCGGCCGTTTCACTGGCCCGGGTCGCCGCGAAATCGGCCACGGAGCACTCGCGGAACGCTCGCTCGTTCCCGTACTGCCACCGGAGGACGTATTCCCCTATTCGATCCGCGTGGTCTCCGAGATCATGGCGTCCAACGGCTCCACCTCGATGGCGTCGATCTGCGGCGGCTGTCTCGCTTTGATGGACGCCGGCGTGCCCATCATCGCTCCTGTCGCAGGTATCTCCTGTGGCCTCATGACCGAGCAAAACGCGGATGGCTCCATCGCGAAATGGACGACCATCACCGATATTCTCGGTGAAGAAGATCACTTCGGTGACATGGACTTCAAACTCGCCGGTACGACGAAGGGCATCACGGGCTTCCAGCTCGATCTGAAGATCAACGGTCTTCCGTTCGAAATCGCGAAAGCTGCCATTCATCAGGCGCGCGATGCCCGGGTTGAGATTCTCAAGACGATGCTGGGTTCACTCCCGGCCCCACGTGCGGACCTCAGCCAGTACGCTCCTCGCATCCAGACGATCCAGATCGATCCCGAAAAGATCGGCCTGCTCATCGGGCCTGGCGGTAAAACAATTCGTCGCATTACCGAAACGACGGGTGCCCAGATCGACATTGCGGAAGACGATTCCGGCAAGGTCTTCATCTACTCGAACAACGCTGACGCCATGAACCGCGCGATCAAAGAGGTCGACGGCCTTTGCGGCGCGGGTGGTGGTCGTGACGGCGGCGGCGGTGGCGGTGGTGGTGCGCCAATCGAAGTCGGCAAGATCTACACGGGCCGCGTTACGGGCGTAAAAGAATTCGGCGCCTTCGTGGAATGCACCCCGGGTAAAGAGGGTCTGGTCCACATTTCGGAGCTCGCGGATTTCCGCGTTCGCCGGACTGAGGATGTCGTCAAGATGGGCGATTCCATCACGGTAAAGTGTATCGGAATCGATGAACGATCCGGGAAGGTCCGTCTCAGTCGCAAAGCCGCGATGAAGGAACTCGAGGGCCAGGCGCAGCAGCCGGCCGGAGAGCCAGCTTCGGCTCAGTAAGCGAGCCAGTCATCGTCAGCAAAGTTTGCGAAACCAGGGTGCTCTAGTGCGCCCTGGTTTTTTTGCGCCCGTTTGCGAGTGAATGGCGGGCGCGGTCAAAGAATTGGCTCACAGATTCGCTAAGGGATCTCGGAGGCTGCTCATTCCCCTCTTGCACCCTGCTCACGTTCTTGCGCCCATCCTTTCGTGCGTTTCTTGGTAACGAACGATGACGGAATAAACAGCGTTTTCCTGCGCGAGCTCATCCGTGCGCTGTTGGCGGCCGGACATCGCTTGGATGTTGTCGCGCCCAAGCATGAGCAAAGTTGGATCGGAGCGGCGAAGTCCCGCAATCGGCCGGTACACGCAACAACTGCCGACCAAGGCTTTGGCTGCCCCACGTGGGTCGTAGACGGAACGCCCAGCGACTGCGTCAACATCGCGCTCGGTCATCTTCTCTTAGAGACACCAGAGGACAAGGCGTGCACCTCTCCGACGGCAGTCTCCGAGCCAATCGACGGAGTCATCAGCGGCATCAATGTCGGCATGAATGCCTCTCTCGGCTTTGTCATCGCGAGTGGCACGATCGCAGGAGCTTGGGAGGGCGCATTGCACGGATTGCCGGCGGTCGCGTTCTCGCAAGACCTCTCAGCGCAGTTGTACGATCGACTGAAAGAAAATGGAGGTGTGCCGCAGCCGAATCTTTTGGAAGTGGTCAAAACGTCTGCCACCCACGCCGCTCGACTGGCGCCCGATTTGATCAAGAGCACTGCTCCGCGAACCTTCGTGGTCCACAACATTAATTTCCCGCTCACGTGCCGGCCCGACTCTGAAGTGAAACGCACGGTGCCCGCGCGAGTTGTCGTTCCCGGGTTGTTCAGTCCGGCGGCCGATGACGGTACTCACCGATTGGTGTTTCGACTCGGCGACGACCTTTCACCGAGCGGTTTGCTCACGGACCGCGCCGCTCTGTCGGGCGGGTTCATCAGTCACACGATTCTGGATTATACGCGGCTCGGGGTGAGCTAAGTCACAACGCCTGAAGCACCGCTTTGCGGGACTGGTTGATTCTGCTGGCGTCTTGCACGAGGCGTCCTGAATTTTCTGGCGATGATTGAAGTCCGCCATCTGACGCGTGTTTTTCGCACCTACAAGAAGCAACCCGGCTTCTGGGGTGGCGTGAAGGGGCTGTTTCGTCGCGAATTCGAAGAGACCGCGGCTGCACGCGACATTTCGTTCGATATCAATGAAGGTGAATTCGTTGGTTTCCTGGGACCAAACGGCGCGGGGAAAACGACGACGTTGAAGATGTTGTCAGGGCTCATTTACCCGACGAGCGGGACTGCACGAGTTGCGGGATTTGATCCGACGAAACGGGAAAATGCTTACCGCCGGCTCTTCGCCTTGGTTCTCGGACAAAAGAATCAGCTCTGGTGGGATCTGCCGGCGATCGAGTCATTTAATTTGCTCCGCGCCATCTACGGTTTGCCGGTCGAGGAGTTCAAAACGACGCTCGCCGAACTCGTCACCTTGTTGGACGTGGAGAAGAAGCTCAATGTAATGGTGCGAGAGCTGTCTTTGGGTGAACGCATGAAGATGGAACTCATCGCGGCCCTCCTTCACCGCCCTCGCGTCTTGTTTCTTGACGAACCGACCATCGGCTTGGACGTCGTTTCTCAACGTGCGGTGCGCCAGTTTCTTCGTGACTACAATCGTCGTCACCGAGTCACCATTCTGCTCACCAGTCACTACATGGCTGACATCAAAGAACTGTGTGAACGCGTGATTGTGATCCACAAGGGCCTGAAGATTTACGATGGAGCTCTGGCCCGGTTGGAAAATGCCGGAGGCGCGAAAAAGAAAATCATTACCTTCGTTCCCGCTCTGACGGAAGGCCATCAGGCGGTCGCGTTCCCCGACAATTGGCAGTCACGGCACGGCTCAACGAGTCGCGACGCAGACGGAAAGTTTACCCTGCGCGTACCGGGCGAACAAGTCGTAGCTGTTTCTCAAGAAGTGTTAAGCACGGGCCCTGTGGCCGATATCACAATCGAAGACGTGCCTCTGGAAGATGTGATCGCGGAGCTTTTCGCCGCACAGGCCTAGCCGCGACGGTCTGGTTCATCGCCATGCCGCCAGAAGCCGCCTCAGGCAATCCCTCCGTCCGCAAAATTTCTCTGCTGACCTTTCTCCGCTGGCGACACAACCCGCTAGAGTTGTTCAGTCGACTGGCGACGAGTCCCAACACCATCGACTACGTCAGAATCGGAAAAAAGACGGTTGTTTTGGTCAAGCATCCCGACTTGGTGCAACAGCTTCTGGTCGCGAGCACGGGACGTGTGGTCAAAGGCCGGACGCGTGAACGCGCACGGTTTTTCCGTTTTCTCGGCGCGGGCTTGTTAAACGCGGAAGGCGACGAGCAACGGCGGCAACGACGCCTTATGTTGCCCGCGTTTCATCGGGCACGGCTCGCCGGCTATGCAGACGCGATGGTGGCGTGCTCAACGGCAGCCACGCGCGAATGGCGGCATGGCGAAGTCACAGATGTCGGCGAGACGATGATGCAGCTTACGCTCACGATTGTCGCCCGTACTCTGTTCTCGTCGGACGTGAAGGACACAGCCGGCAAATTTGCGGCGGCCTTCAGCGAGCTCACATCCAACCTCAATCGGTTTTTGTTTCCGGGAGCGGCTTGGTTGCTTCGCCTGCCCCTTCCATTCGCGCGTCGAATCGATGCATCTCAGCACGCACTGGATGAACTCGTTTACACGCTGATTCGCGATCGGCGTGCGACTGGTGGCGACACGGGCGATCTACTTTCGATGCTGCTCTTGGCGAAAGATGAAGAGCGACCCGAGGAAGGTCTGAGCGACCTGGAGGTTCGGGACCAAACGATGACGCTGTTTTTCGCTGGTCACGAAACCACGGCTAACGCGCTCACGTGGACTTGCTGGCTCTTGGCGAAACACCCGGAAATTCAAGATCGCCTCTCGGCGGAATTAGTGGACGTGCTCAATGGTCGGGAACCCGGCTTCGATGATATGCCACAGCTCGCGTTCACGGAGCAGATCGTTCGCGAAGCGCTGCGGCTTTATCCGCCCGTTTGGACGCTTGCGCGTCGGACGGTCGCTGAGGTGAACCTCAACGGGTTCGTGGTGCCGCCCGATTCGTTGGTGCTGGCGAGTCAATGGATCTTCCATCGCAATCCGCAGTGGTTTCCGGATCCGCTCGAGTTCAAGCCCGAACGCTGGACGAACAAATTTCGATCCACGCTTCCCCGCTTCGCCTACTTCCCGTTCGGCGGCGGAAGTCGAAGCTGTGTCGGCGAAAATTTTGCGTGGATGGAGTTCATTCTCGTCGTCGCGTCACTCGCACAGCGCTGGCGGTTTTCAATGGCGTCCAACTCTGATCGCGTCACGCCTTTGGCCCGCATCACGCTCCATCCTGACCGGCCGGTGTTACTCAAACTCGAGCGGAAAACCTGACCGTCAGTGCGATACGGGCGGAGCCCCGTGCCCGGTCGGAAGTGTGGGCCAAGTCCATTGTGATGCGACCAGGGAATGCATCAGCATTCGGCAGGAATTCGCGCACTTTTCGGCCGCCGCATGAAGCGAAGCCGGATCTGGCAACGTCGAGATGGTGAGAGCCGAGAGTTCTTCGGCAGTCATCACGAACTCTGCTCGCCGAGCCTCCGGGAATGTCGCTTGTTTGGTCCGCAGTTTCGATTCGTGCAGCAGCCGGAGATTCGTCTCGAGCAACGCGTGATGGAGCATGCGTTGTGACGCCAGAAATTCTCCCCGTTCGATCTTTCGCAAGGTCCAAAGGTAATCGCAGACAAATGCGTCAGCCAACGCGACACACTCGGGGTTCGATAGTCGCCGATCCGATATTTCCGCGACGAGCTTTTCGTAAAACGAATTCCAGTTGGATGAATCCTTCAGATACTTCCAGCCGGGGCGGATGATAAGGGCCAAATCTTGCAGCGACCGATTCAGACGCGGCAGTCGCCGATGAAAACCACCAGCAAGCAGCCAGCGGCCAAGTCGCAGAGTTCGCGTGTTAATGATCACGAAATCGGCTTCACCTTCAGCAAAGATGGCAGCGATTTTCGGGACGCGGCCAATGGCGGTGCTCCTCACCGCGTACGTGTGCAACTCCGTGCCGAGCTCCTTCGTCCAATTCGCATTTGTGAACTTGCCGGGATTTGAAGTGAGAATCTGAAAATCCCAATCGGAGTTTTCATCTGCGCGCCAGATCGCGTCACCTTGCGCACGCACGCGTGAGCCAATCAAAACCAGCCCTTCGACATCATCATCCTTTTCGAGCAAGGAGGTTACTCGCTCTGCCAGGTTCATCGGCTACGCAGCGAAATCAAAATCTCCGTTCCTTCCAAACCCGGCCCGGCATGAATTTCTCCGCGGTGCAGGCGCAGAATCTCTTTGGCCAGAAAGACGCTGATGCGACCTTGGTTCGGGACACCATCTTCGATCGGTTCAGGCAAGATTCCCTCCAGCTCCAGCTGGCGACCTTTGATCGAAAAAAGTGCGGTCAGCTCCGTTTTCGCGCCCGTGGATCGGACTTGGAGCGCGAGTTCAGCGACGCCGAGACCTTTCCGGTTTTCCGCAATGGTCGCGATCAACGATCGCAAGGCAAAATCGACCAACTTCCGCGAGCCAGTCAGCACAACGGGATCGGGACCGACCTCGACCCGAACGCCAACGGAATGTCCGATCGCTTGAGCAATCTCGCGAACGTCGATCGGCTCGACCGCCGCCTCATGCAGAATCTGCATCAAGGACAAGTTGCGGTTCAGTCCTTCGAGGTTGGCGACGTCGCCCTTCACGGTCTCGATCAGAGCCGGGGGCAGTGGTTGATCGGGTCCAGCCTGGCGAAATGTAGCGAGAGAAACCAACGCGTTGCCCAACTCGTGGCTCAACGTAAGCGCCAGTTCTCGCAGCAGGGTTCGACGGTTCGCGCGTTGCCGCGCAGCAGCGTCGTGGACTTCGCCGCTCACTTCCTCCCAATACGCCCAAACGCCACCCGTTTCGGCGACCAAGCCGGCACTCGCCCGGAACGGCTGAGCCGCACTAGGAGAAGTGCGGCAGAGCTCACGCGAGCGGCGCGCCTGGCCCATGAGGTCCCGGACGACGAGAGGAACGTGGCGCGGCACGCTTTCATCTTGGCCGAGGACAAGTGTGCTCGGGAGATACTTGGCCCCGATTCGAGCTTGTTCTGCCAGCTGATGAAGACGACCGAGCTGACTCGATTTCGCCAGGAAATGTCTGAGTAACCGCGCAAAGAAAACGGCGCGCGTGTGATCCGCGTCCACATACGGCTGTCCGTCGTCACGAACACCGAGCGCGATCAGCCCGAGCAATCGACCGTTGTCGTGAATGGGAACCAGCAGTCGAGCGCCCCAGAGGGCGAGCCGGTTCCTGACCGCGAGTTCGGCGACCGGGTCAGCTGGGCTGTCCCATTTCGTTCCATCGATGACGGCCGGGTGGTTTTCCAGGAAACCGACCACGGGATCATCGATGGGGAAAAACGAGGTTCCTCGATCAGCCCTGAATCCATCCGCTTCACGGAGAAAGAATACGGCGTGAGATGCCCTCAGCAGCTGGCGTGAGGCCCGCCGGAATTCGGCGATCAAGCGATCACGGGTATCAAGGTTCTCGACCGCTCCCTCGAAAAAGTCCCAAAGTTCTGCGGCATCGACGACGCCATTATTGCGCGTGGCAGGTCGAGAGACCTCACCGCGTCGAGCCTTGTCCGTCAGCAGCTCGACCATCGACTGCTTCTCGGCGAGCTCTTCAACCAATGGAAGCAGTTCGCCCAGCCGGGTGGTACTCTCCTCGTAGGAAAGGTACACGCGAGCCCGACCGGAAAGCCGCGCCTGTTCAAACGGAAGGCTTCTCGGCTCGCCGACGAAAATGGTCGGACATTTGGAGAGAGTGATCGGAACGGTCGATTCACTGGCCGCATCTAGGATCACGACGGCCGAAAAGCCCGGCGACGTTCCAGCCGCGAACAGATGTGGCGCAAGCCTCAGTCCCGCCCTACCCTTGGGCAATTGGCGCTCCCATGCGTCCGCTAAGGCGGCGTCGGTGGTCGCGAGGATGACTAAGCTGGACATGGAAAGATGACGCGAAAGCTCGCGCCACGACCAGCAACAGTCGGATCAACCGTGATCGTGGCATCGAGACCCGCGAGAATGTCACGGCAGATCGCTAGTCCAAGACCAAACCCCGATGACTTTGTCGATTGGAACGGTTGAAACAGGCGCGGCCGGATCTCTTCCGAGATGCCAGGACCACTATCCGCCACCATCAATTCGAGTCCGGTGGGCACGTTCCGGGTCGCAACCTTGACCCAACGTTCACCGGAATGTTTTTCGACCGCTTGAATGGCGTTAAAACAAAGATTAATAAGCACCTGCTTCACAGCTGAAGCATCGGTCAGGACCCGGTCTGAAGTAGCGGAAAAGTCGACGAGGAATGCGATCTGTTTGTCGTCGGCCTTGGCGGTCACCAGTTCCAGGCTGGTCCGCAGGACGGGATGAAGCTCCACGGCCTCCGAGATATAGGCACGCGGCGACGCCAGATCCAGCAACTGCTCAGTGAGACGGTCGATGCGGGTCACCTCATCACCGATCAGCACGAAGAACTTATCCCGAAACACCGGATCGGCGTAGTGCTTCGGGAGCAATTGGACGAACGTTTTGATTGTCACCAACGGATTGCGAATCTCATGCGCCAGGCTCGCGCCGAGCAAACCCACCGTCGCCAGCTGTTCAGCGTGCTGGGCTTTGACCGAAAAATGCGCGCGCTCGAGTGCGCTTTCGATAATCGAGGCAATCTCGATCAGCTGAGTGATTTGAGGATAAGTGAACGGACGCCGGGATGCGCCCGTGCCGACTCCGACGAGCGCAGTAAGGGTTGGGCCCTCGCCGATCACCAAAGCTCCGAGACCCTGGGTCTCGAGCAGCGCGGCGAGAGCAGCCCGTTCGGGTGACGTCCGCTCGCGCATCAGCCGTTCGGGTGTTGCCCAACGCAATTGCCTCAAGGCTTGGACGGCTAAGGAGTCCTCGGGTACTTCAACTCCGCCTCCCTTGAGAACGCCTTTGCCACCCGAAATGATCATCGCGCGTTCGGTGTGTCCCCAACCTTTGAGGATGTCGGAGAAGGCTTTCTCCAAACTGTCGACGCGGGTTTCGCGTCGCGCGACGGCGAACGCGGCTTGTCGGGCTGCGGTGGCCTCCGGGTAGAATTGAAAAATCCGGTTTAACCAACCGTTGAGGGTAACGGCGAGCCAAAGCGAAATCGCCGTGGTCGCAAGAAACCCGAACGGCTCCGGCAAGACGCTCCCGAGGCCCAAATCCAACGCATACGCCGCGAGCGCGACCGTGATGATCAAAAAGAATTTCTCGAGTGCGATCAGCAGAATCTGCCGCGCATCAAAGATGCGGTGCGTCGTAATCGCGAACGCGGTGAGGGAATAGAAGACGAGTAATATTAACGGCTGGATACGAATGAAAGTCGTGTCGTGCGTTATACCAGTCAGCGCCATCAATGAGAAAATGGTGATTCCGATAATGCATCCGCCTCCAAGCCAAACCTGGAGTTCGAGCCGCCGGACCCCCTCAAGAACCTTCAGACCAGCGAGAGCGTCTCTGACGAGGTATACATAAAGTCCAATATTAACCAATATATAGGCATAGTATCCTACTCCATGTATGCGGTGTTCGGCGGTAGAGTTTTCGGGAATGAAGAGATCGGTAGCTGGCACAAAACACAGGAACATGGTTACTGCGACCCATAGGCGATGGTTCGAAATCCAGCTCCGAACAGATTTTGTTAATCGGGCGGCTATCGTATCCTGCACGATTAGAATGTGAATAGGCATACAGCCGCCAATTGCACAACAGGCTCGGAGCCACGGCAGTCCGTGTTCTATCGTTAACGCGGCATGCAGGCTTACCAACCAGAGAGCCACGTGCAGCGATCCTGAAAAGAACGCCCGATTCATTCCGCGACTCGGATTGGACCAGAAAGCCGCGAAGCCGACACAAGCGGCGGCTATCGCTGCTACCAACGTTGGCTTAAGCATTAACGCGTGAGCACCAAGCATGCGTTTGTCCCCGAAAGCCCATGAGCGTTCACTAAAACGTTCCGGTGTTCCACGTATCTCGGAACGGAACTAAGTTGCAGCGGACATGCAGGATCCGGATACGTCCAATTGACTGTTCCAGGAATCGCTCCCCGCTGCAGGCCGAGCGCTGCGCAGCCAATCTGGATCGCGCCTGCTGCACCTAAAGGGTTACCTATAGCTCCCTTCAAGGAGACCACCGGAATTGTTTGCAAATGAACACCGAAAAATTTCGCAAGCACCTGTGCCTCGGCCGCGTCCAATGACTTGTGACCCGGCCCCCAAGCGCTGATGCTTTCAACTTCGTTTGGGCGCAGACTAGCATTTGCAAGAGCCAAGCGGATTGCTTCGAAAAGTCCGTCACATGAATTTCCGGGAGTGTCCGATGCGTAGCCATAACCTGCAACAAAGGCGTACTCTTCAGAAGAACTCGCTTCAGACTCAAGCACCACAACACATGCGCCCTCCCCGATTACACCGGTTGTGCGCCATGCATCGAATGGTCTGCATTGTCGCTCTGCAAAGTCTGGATTTCCGGGAGCTAGCCCAGCCAACTTCAGCTCTAACATCGGATGAAAATATAGCGGTGCCTCCGCTCCGCCACAAATTGCGATTTCCGCTTCGCCCGTTGCGATCATGTCTGCTGCGCGGCCAATGGCGTCTAATCCGGAACAGCATGCGCTCTGTAGGGACATTGTCCGCGTTGGACCAGCTATGAGGTCGCTAATTGAAGCACCGATAGCGCTAACCAGCGCATTGGCCACGGAAGTCGGCAGTGCGTTGTTTGGTCCCTTCCTTACTATTAGTTCCACACCCTTGTTGATGACACCAAAGTCCATCAACGTCGCACCAATCATCACTAGGGCATTGCGAGTACGCAATCCGCCGAGAGTCAATTTCGCATCGGCGGCAGCCAACGAAGCAGCAGCAATGGCTAGCTGTGTATGGCGAGGCAGGCGCTTACTATTAACACCATCAACATAGTCCTCCAACCTGAACCCCTTTACCTCCGCCGCGACAAATGCGCCTGCTTCCTCTGGGAAACGCTTGACCGCGGTCACACGACTGACCGGCTCCATGATGCCTTGCCAGAAGGCTTCTTTTCCAATTCCAGCCGGAGTAACAAAGCCAATACCTGTAATCTTAACGCGGCGACGCTTCATTTCGACGTCATGCCGTCGACGGAAATGACATCCGGATTGTCGTGCCTTGGCCAGGTGCTGATTCCAGCACCATCGTCGCGCCATGTGTACCTAGAAGATGGCGACAAATACTGAGCCCCAAGCCTGTTCCGTTTACCTTGTTACTGAAGCCGCCTTTCAGTGCCCTCCGTACATTCTCCGCATCCATCCCAGCGCCGTTGTCCACAAGCGTAAGATCGATCTGTTCTCCGTTCTTCACCAAGGAAACCGAGAGTTGCTTTGCGCCCGCTTCCAACGCGTTCTTGAACAGGTTCTGGAATACGCGCATGAGCTCAAATTTCGAGCCGCGGATGAACGCCGAAGAAAGTCCGCTGAACTGCACCGCAATCTCTCCAAAAAAAACGACCTGCCTCACCTCTTGCATCACGTGCATCAGATCGAGTCGCGTGAACTCAGCCGTCTGCTTCGACGCCAACCGCCAGTTCTCTGACAGGTGGTGACAGTACGCCGCCGCTTTTTCCACAATGCCAGCATAGTCCCTCAGCCGCTGGCCACGCTCGGGATCTTGAGCAGCAACCGCCCTCGCCTCTTCCACCAATAACGCCGCATACCCCACCACGACCGTCAGGGGATTATTCAGATCGTGCACCAGCTCAACCGAAGCACGTGCCTGCCACACCTGCGGTTCGTTTTGCTGGATCTCGCGCTTCAGCGCCGCATTCATTTCATGCGCCTCGCGGCTAAGTTTAGCCTGATGTCGGCGCAACCGGGTCGCATCCGTTTGCTTCCGCACTGCGTCAATCAGTTCGGCAATATCCGGCGGTTTCCGCAGGTACTGATTAGCCCCCGCCACAATCGCCTGTTGCGCCGTCAATAACGTCCCGTAACCGGTCAACATCACCACCGAAACCAACGGGTCGATTTTGCGGATCTCTTCAAGGGCTCGGATGCCGTCCATTTCCGGCATCCGAATATCCAGGACGATAACCGAAAATGACTTCGCTCTCAGCTTCGCAAGCGCCTCCGCTGCACGCTCCGCCGTCTCAACCGTAAACTCAGAAGACAACGTGAACGCAATCGACTCTCGCGGCCCATACTCATCGTCAACGACCAGCACCAGCGGTTTGTTAGCGGTGGCGAATGGTGCGGGAGTTTTTTCAGTAAGCATCGACTTGAGCACTTTGGATACGCGTCAACCGGCTGCGAATCGCCGGCGGTGAAACGCCTCGGTTCGCCACGTGTTTGCAGGCGAGCAAGCGTCCTGTCAAGGAGCGCATCCGCTCCGCATCATCACGGTTGAATCGTGCACCAGTGCGTTGAAGCTTCGAGTCGTGCTGTTTCTCGCTGCTTTTGTTGGTTCTTTCTCGGCCCGGTTTGTTCGTCTGATTCTTTCTTGCGGCACGACACATTCATTCGAGGGCGCACATCGATCCCCGGTGCCCGCAAATTTACTGACCTTAAGCACCAGGCTCGAAAAAAATCGAGTCTCCTGCTCGGAGTTGACACAACCGTTCGTGAAGTTTTGAGACGACCATGAAATTCCACGCCGTGCATGCACAATGAGCGATTGGTCCACCGTTCATTCACTCCAGGGAAGCTGGCAAATGGTTCGGGCCGAGCATGATGGTCAGCATGCACCTGATTTCGTGGCCGAGCAGACGATCCTTGAGCTCTCAGCTGGACTCTATCGCGTGAGCTACTCTACGAAAGCAATTGACGAGGGTCAATGGATTCAGACGCACGCCGGCATCGCGAACTCGTTCACTTTTCGAGGAGAGCGAGGTCCAAACGCGGGTCGCTCGATCGGATGCATTTTCCAGCACGTCGGCGATCGATTACGAATCTGCTACGGTCTGGATGGTTCCACCCCCGCCGCCTTCACAACCTCGGCCGGTGCCAATCGCTATCTCGCCACGTATCGGCGGCTGCCAACCGCCAAGCTTTCCGTCACAAATCTATAGGCCACGTCTCGTACTCTCATCGCGCCAGCATGCGATAGCCCAGCCCGGCAGCAAACCTAGTCATCCGTGCCATTTATCGCTGGCATATTTTTTTCACCCAGCAACTCGCCAAGCCGCAGAAGAAACAAGTACTCGTAATAAGTATCCGACTTCACGTTGACCGACACGTGACTCTTATGAAAATGAGGAAATATCTTATACCTTCGTCCCACTTGCTGGCTAAAGTCTTCGACCGAAACCGAGACCACTGTGGTGCTATCGTCCTTCGATGATACCCTCACGTCAAAGTCTGCGTCGATAGTACCGATTCTACCAGCTTCCGGGGGATCTACTTCCTCCGAACGCTCCTCTTTCCCCGCCCAGTAGCGCTTCGTATAATGATTGGAAAGTCCGAAGCTATAAACAACCGTTCCTCGTTTGACCATAACGCCGTGTAGAGGCTCCGGCGGTGGAGCGAGTACTCGTTTGGGATCACGAAGTACATCCATTACTCTCGCCAACGGAGTGTCGTAAACATATTCCGTCGGATTGTGTAAATTGTTGTAGCGCTGGTGGACATTCCCGAACGCTGCTGTAGAGGCGCTTTGCGCGACAAAAAGCGAAACAAAGATTAACCTAGTTAGCGTCGTTTTCATTGATTAATACTTCTGTTCTTCGACCCATTCCTTCAGTCGCTGCCAGTCGGGTTGCCTACCATCCTTAGGCAGGTTATATTTCTCTGGTTCGGAGTCTAGATTTAACCTCTTCAGGTGGGCTAGCTTGAGCAAGTCGTCGAACAATTGCACGGGAGATGAACATGGTTGAACAACATATTTTATAAACTCTTCTCTTCGATTGTCCCCAACGAGCGACAGCAGATTGGCGTATTGTGCGAACTGCGCCGAAGTCATTCCATTCGAACCTCCAAAGCGTGCCGATACTTCGCCGTAATAGACCCCCGACATCTCGCGGAACAGACCCGGACTCGTGCTCACGTGATCCGGAAGCGTCCCGCTGAAGAAATGGCCTAAGCCTTTTTTGTAAAGAATACCCGCGCGCTCATATTGTCGCTTACTGCCGAGATGACGCAACACCCAGGTTAAGAGTGCTCGTTTGACTTGCACATGAGCATAGGAGTCTTGGAAAACGTGAGACCATCGTCCGAAGTCGGCTAGGCTTCCATTTCGCCGCGTGTCCTTCAGCAGAATATCGCGCAGCGGCTCGGGTGCTGCGCCCGTTAATGCATGCTGCTTCACTTGGACCTCGTAGGTCTGAAGAAAGTCTGTGTAGATCACGCCTATCGCGTTCGTGTCTCTCGAGACATCTGGACCCCAAGTGTACGCGCCGACATTCTTGGCGTCGCTTTTTGAACCACCCGCCGCGAGGACGGCAAAATAGGTGAAGTAGCCGTGCACATCTCGGCCGTACTCGCCGATCGGATCCACGGCGTTCACGGGGTTGTTTCCGACGAAGGCCCTCAGGTTCGCGCCGCCATCTTCGCCAAATGGATCGCGAGATAGCCACCGGCCATCTCCATGGTCAAGATACCTGAGCCCATAGTAGGTCAGCTCCGTTTCGCGGTCGCGGTACTTGGTCGAGAAGCCGAATGCGCAGCCCTCCTCATTCAAATTTGCCCGGAACAGCGTCCGTCCCCACGCATCGTACTCCCGTTCGTCGACAACATCGCCGTTCGCAGTATCGACCTGAGCGACAATGTTTCCGTTACCGTCGTAAACGGGGACCGTCGTCTGGAGGGTTGAGGCGTAAAAAAGAAGGCCACCGATGCCGCCGCTTGACTGGAAGTCCCCGGCCAGATCTGAGCCCCACGCGTACGACGCAACACGAGCACCCGAGCTCAGGTCGAACTCCGCCAAGAGATTCCAACCGTCGTAAACGAACGAGCGCGCAAGCACCGGCTGCCACGTCGAACTCAGGGATTGCCACGAGAATACTTTCTTGGTGATTCGGCGCCCACCCGAGTCATAGGAAAACTCCAAGCGCGTCCGTTTCCCCGCGCCAGGATCAGCCGCCGTTGCGAAACCGGCCTTGGTGGACATCGAAACCAAGCGATTCTCAGCATCCCACACATAGATCCACTGATCGTCGTCCAACAAATTGCCGTCGGCATCATGCGCAAAAACGATTGGCGACTTCGCAAGAAAAACGTCTCGCTTCTCAATCGCTATCCGATCGCCAGCATTGACGCCTCCGCCGTTGAGCGCCGCTTTCACCTCGATCGATCGCGAGTGCGCCGCTGCCAACTCTGGCGGACCGGTGAGGTCCAATTCCTTCGAGAAGCTTCGGTCCAACCGATCAGCGACCGTTACGCCATCGATGCTGACGGTCGCAGAAGGATGTGCCGTTCCACGGAACTCTATGATTCGTGGCACGGCCAATGATTGGTATTCGTTTAGAAGATTTGGTTCGTACGACTGCAAACGTCCATTGAGCGTGGCGGCCCGTCGATTCCCAATGTCATCATACGTATAGCTGAAAGAACGCAGGGGAACGGCGGTTCCATCTGGAGTACGCTTGGTTTCGAACGCGAGCTGGCTGCGGTCGCCGTACCCGAAGCTGCGGTACGTTCCGCTCTCGTCCGTCACTCGTGTGCGACGGTTAAGCGCGTCATAGGTATGCGTCACATTTTTGGTGTGAGAGCCTGCGACACTGCTTCGACCAGTGAGCCGGTCCAAGCCATCAAAGGATTGTTCCACGGAAAGCAAAGACTGACCTCCGCGTTGGTAATCCATTTTAATTCGTTTCGTTGCCGCCGGATTGTACGAGTAGGTCACTTTCTGACTGCCAAACGTTACCGACTGGAGCCGAGAAGCTCCGTCGTATCCATGCGCAACTTGGTAAATGGGAGCCCCTCCTGCCGCTAGGTTGATCCCTGTATACCGTTTCATCCCATCGAAATCGCGGTCGAGCACGTATCCAGCAAAGAGCGACGGCATTCCTGCATGGGCCACGTAACTTTCGCGATCCAGCTGCTCCCCATCGTACACAAGTTCCCTCGCACCCGACTGATCCAGGATCGTTTGCGGCCTCCCTCGCCGGTCGTATTGCGTGCCTACGAAGTGGGTTTCGGCCGGATCGTTCGAGTAGAATACGAACGTCACATCCCCCGACGTCACGCCGAGGTCATCCACACCGCCGGTCCCATACCGGTATGTGGTCAAGATTGGGTTGTTTCCATCCGTGCCCGCGCGGGCCGATGTACGCGTGCTGATCCGGCCACCCGAGGTATAGGTGAATTGAGGTCCTTTACCCGCGCTGTCGTGTTTTGACTTCAGTCGTCCGCGCGCATCGTACGTCCACGTCGTTACCGCTGCGCCCGCAATTCCACTCCCCAAAACATCATCGAATCGTTGCCAGGTCGTAAGCGTTTTCGAACGCCCTTGTCGGTCGTAGGTGTATTCCGTCGGAAATTCTTTTGCGCCAAACTCGGCTCGAAGTTGCCCAGACGTGAAGTATCGCTTCTCAGTTGGCGATCCGTCCGACCGCACGGTTCCGGTCAACCGGCCGGCCACGTCGTATTGAAACTGCGTTATTTGCGGCGTACTGCCGGCTGATTCGAGGTCTGTTACCTTCCGAACAGAGTCGTTTTCGAAATACTCGAACGCAGTGACCCGGCCTGTAAGTTGGTTGGTTGTACTCAGTATCCGATCAAGATCGTCCAGCACGTTCACAACGTCTTGAAGCGATCCCGTAGTTGGATGCTCCACCTTTTGTGACGCCAGAACGCCACGCTGTGTAGTGGTCGTCTCAATTGTTTGATCGGGTCGCTCGACGGACAAGCTGGCGGAGCCATTACCCAAATACGCCTTTGTGCCATGAACTGTTTGGCCGTGCGTGGTTGACCAAGTTTGGAGTCCGTTGGTCGCGACATCCGATATCGACAACGCGGTGGCGACAGGATCTCCGTCTCGCTCCCAAACACTTGTGGTAGTGCGCACCAAATCGCCGCGGTCCGGATCTGTCACGAGAACACGCGTGGTCCGCTGCACGCGGTCGGTTCCTGCAAGGTCGATCAGCCCGTTTTGATTCAAATCCATGGCCTCGGTTTGCACGTTTCCGAGAGCATCCTCCTCGAACAGCGTGGAAATTCCATCCGCATCGACCTTTCGGACGAGATGGCCGTTTGAATCGTAGTACATGCGAGCAGAGATCTCCGCGGCGTTGCCATCCGCATCCGGCCAATCCGTGCGAAACTGCCGACCTAGCGGATCAGTAAACGATTTCTCCCATTCTAATTCAGAGTCGTCGTCCCCCAGCTTGATCTCCGTTGTCGTTCGCGCGTTGAAGGCTCGTCCATCATGTGTCGCGCTTTCAACGCCGTAAGCATACTTTAGGCAGGGAACTCCGTCGCGAACCTCTTCAAATGTGGTTCCGTCACGGTACATCACGTGGGAGGTTTCTCCTCCATCGGGAGCGACCACCTTTTGGGTCCAGCGGCCCGAACCGTTTGGACCTTCTGAAAAGCGAGTCAGTCGGTTAACCCCATCCCGCGGATCCAATGTTGCAATCAGGGTGCCTGACGCGTCAAACGTGTCGACCTTCACGAGAACTTCAGCTCCTTCACCACGCCCCTTTCGATAGGTGGAGCGGGTGAACCCCGCTACGGTACCGAGTGCAGCTGGGACATAGCCATCTGAGTACCGTTCCGTTATCCCGGCTCTCACCGTTTTGAACAGCTGGCCGGTCGCATCGGTTTCCCGGCTGGAAATGACTCCATCGGTCGACACGCTCGTCGCGGTTCCGCAACAGTCTTGACGGATACTTTGCGAATAACGGCCGTCCAACCCATACACTCTCGTCGGGCGGCCAAATTGGTCGAAATACGCGGCGGGGGTATACTCGTGCCGAGAAACAATTCCTGACGCGATATCGAACGCCGTAACATCCGTGACGTTTCCGGCAGCGTTGACGATCGTCACGATTTTGGTTCCGGCGATAACCGACTCGCGGTCAGAGCCGGCAACTCCAGAGAACTCAACACTGGTTTGAACTCCAGATACGGGATCAAGGCTATAGGAGTACATCGTAAGCAGACCGGACTCGTCTAAGCGTTTTGCCAACTGGCCGACGAAACGACCCGTAGCGTAGGACCATGTGTCCGAGCGCACATTCGCTGGCGCGTCCCACGCCGCTCCTGGCTCTAAACACCTAATGCTGGTGGAGCGTTGCCTTCCAAGTGCATCGATCGCCGACCACGTGAGTTGATAACTCCTGGAGACCTCAGCGCCTTTAATATACTCAATCGATGACTCGATGTTTTCATTCACACCGTCCCCGTCGGCATCCGCGATCGGCGCTCCTCCCGTCGACGATTGCTCACTCAGCCGAGAATTGGATCCGGAGGACGTTGGCAGTGCATCGAGATAGCTCGAGTAGGTACGAACGGCACGGCCGTCGGCATCGTATTCATACCTTTCCCATGCACCTTGTGGTCGCAGCACTTCCTTCAACCGGGAGTAGTTGGGGCCATCAGCCGTGCTGTTCGTGTAATACGAATACGAGGTGGTTAGCGCCCTTCCGTCGGGATCCGAAATTTCAGCCACAAGCGTCTGGCGTTCAGATCGTGATGCCGCGGCGGCTCGGTTCCACGGCAGGACCTCGTATTTATGCAGCGTCTTCAAAATGATGTTTCCGGCGCCGTCGGCTTCGGTCTGCTCCTCCGTCCGATGCGTCGAGTCCACGTAGTTGATGTCCACGGTGTGGACTCGAGTGCGGGTGCTCGTCGCATCGGTCAAAGTCGCAATTCCCCTCGTGCTCGATGGTGTCTGGTAGCTGTAATCCAACGAGCGGGACAGACCTTCCGTCACCTCGGAAATCGTCAGACTCGTGAATGGAAAGGGGGAGGAAAACTTCAGCACCTGACCAGGGATCGCGTCGGTCATGCCGTCGAGAAATGCGCTACCTGCCGCATTGAAATAAAGGAAGGCCAAGGTTGATGTGTTCAGCGCGTAGACGTAATAGAGATGCTGTCGTCCGATCCGCCCAATCGCGAAGCCGGCAGGTAAGCTTCCGGAATCTGCATCTACTCGCATCACGTAATACGAACCTGGCGTCAGGCCGTGCGCCGGCGCGCTGATCTGGTAATTGTTCAACGTCAGATTGAACTTACCTGTAATTACCTTGGAGTTGAGTCCTGGATTCGTAACCGAGACCGTCTTGTACGCCGCACTTGCCGCTGGTTGGTAGAAGCCGCCGACCTTGGCTCCCCGGTTCGCAACGTCGTAGAATCGGATTGAATACGCTTTCGCAGGTGTGTCGACTTTGATGTCCACCAACCCTTGCGGAACGACAACTTGGCGAGGAATTCCATCGTAGGACAAATCCCGGAGGATCGTGGAGTCCTTCCCCGCCGTGATCTTGAGCCCAAACGGCGTAGCCATGAGGAAATCGGCAGTCTCAGAGTAGATAGTCATCGACCCCGCTGATCCATCCAAGCTCGAGCCTAAAGGGATCGAATAGGTGATGCTGCCCGCCTTTGCTGTGCTAGTGCCGCCCGGGGGACACGCCCCCGACATGCATGCTTTGCACTCTTTGCAGTCGGTGTAGATCTCGCCGATCTGTTCAGAGAAATTGGGTGCGGCAATTACGATCGGATGAATGAAGTATCCGAAACGCTGGCCGTTCGCCTCACCTTCCAGGGACGGGCATTGAGAGACAAATGACGTCGGCAGCGTGCCGACTTCGGTGGTGAAGTGCTTGCCACCTGACGACAAACTGAACGTGTCGATTAGGTATTGCTTCTCATATTCGGGAACAGGCGCGCCGCCCACCGTAAGCGGCACCGTCGATGGTGTCCCGTCCACCACTTTGAAGTAGTCTCGAGCGAAGAAATACAGTTTGGCGGTGCCGCCCAATGGCCCGAACGCCGAATGGTCAAACCCATACCTTCCCCGCCATGCCGCGATCGACGCCGTATGGGTCGATCCGATGAAATAGACCCGGTCGGCTCGACCAAGCAGTAGATCCTGCTCCGTGTCTTCGGACGCGACCGCGAGATCGCTGAGTGCTGCAGCTCTCGCCGCTGCACAAGTGGACGCGTCATCTTCAACGCCTCGGCCAGCGCCACCCACATCGAAATCCCCGGAGTCGTCGGTCGAACGAATCTCTACGATCGGGTGGCTGTGCCGCTGTACGTGCGCACATACGGCTTCGAAGAACGCATTGTAATTGTCCGGGTTTACCTGCGAACCTGGCCAGATAGCCGGGGGCAGTGTGATCTGGCTTCGTCCGTTAATCCGGTCTGCAAGGTCAGGATCCGCAAACTCCGAATCGGGCAGGAAGGAAACCGTTTTGTTGACCAAGTCAGCAATCAGGAAGCACAACAGATTATAGTTGATCTCACCTGTCTCGGCATCGACGAGCTCTTCACTGTAAAAACAATCTTTTGGCGAGTCCCCAGGCTGCTTCCCATTGGAGAGCGCCGGCCAGGTGATTTTCGCCGGAAATCCTTCCGGCTCCACGCCGTTCGCCTGAACCGTTGCTACCCACGTGAGATACCGCTCCTGAATGGCGCGCTGTACCGCCTCGATGTTTGGTCGGCGGAAATCCTCACTCGCATGAAGGAAGCTCGCGGTGCAAAACGTCGCGAGCGCCATCGCCATTCGGCTGATACGCGCTACTGATGAGGCTAACGAAGTACGGCGGTGCGGGACGAAGAGATATAGAGCGGTGGCGAACATCGCGAGGAGACGGTTAATTTTTTGGAGCAGTTGCCGACGCATTGGCGGTGGATTGCATTTCGCGGTGGGGACCTTGGTGCAGGGCCTCAACAGCAACGCCTAAGCGGGCGAGTTCTTCCGCTGACTTCCCGGCAATCTCGTTTGCTGGTTGCGGCGTGGTGGACGGGCGCATCGGCTGATATCCGGCCGGCAATTCGGATAGACCGCGTGCGCTTCGAATCGCGATCGCCAGCTCATTCATCTTTCGCAAGCTCGGCTCCAGCAACTCGAGGCGCCGGGCGCGCAAATTTCGTTTCTCACCAGCGCTGGCCTTACGGAGATCCTTGATGAAAGCGGCATCTTCGAGCCGCAGCTTGCGTGTGAGCGCAGCCAGCTCTTTTTCCTCCACGGACTGTCCGTCGCGTTCCCCGCGAATGCTCTTGTGCGCTCGCGGCGGTACTAACTTCGGTGACTCTTTGCCGGGAGATGCGGCTGACGTCAGTTGTACGGTCAGGCAAGCGAGCGCCAGGATTGCCGTCGCTGACCCAAACTGTGCTAGCCTCAAGACAGGAGAGATGAAGTGCATAGAAAAACCTTTATGGTGTGACGCTGCTCTTGGCCGGGAGCGTGACTTCCAGCTGAAGATCGGGGTGATCCGGCACGAGCAGATCAGTGCCCAGCGCAAGCTCCTCAGCGTCGGACAAGCCATCGCCATCAGTGTCGACCCACCCGCCTCCCGATATGGCATACCGGGATTTCAGCTCGTTCTCGACGAGCAGTCGTTCCGATGGGCTTAGTCCGCGGTTATAAATTCGAACTTCGGCAACTTCGCCGCCGAACCCATGCGCGGCTTGCTGCACGGCTCCAAGAACGAGATCACGGATGCCACTAACCCAAGCACCTCCGTAGATTTCGCTCGCCTGGAGCACCCCATCGAGGTGGCTGCTCATCGTTGCACCCGCTTTGATGAAAGACGCCAATTGTGGGCGACCCGGGGCAAGAGAGGCGGATGAAACGTCTCCCGCGGTTCCACCGGAGGCGTTGGTACTGACAAGCCCGTACCGATCTGATGCTACTCCTCCAACAAACTCCATCGCTGGGCCAACCATCCAATCTCCATCGAGCCCGACCACGACCGCATGGCTGTCCTGAACCGGTATCGGACTGAGCACGACAAATACGGATAGGTCAGCGCTCCCTTGCAGGACGTCTATGCCCGTGGAGCGCAACATGGAGGCGCCGTTGAAAGAGATCGTCGCGGCTTGCACGCCGGGCACCGGAGCAATCCAACGAGGTTGGATCTGCGCACTAGCTTGGCGCAGATGGGCGCCAGTGCCCGACAGATCGACCAAAGTCGCCACCTGGTTGTTGGCGGCAAGGGCAGCTCCCAGTCCGGCGCGAAACCATGCGCGCAGTCCGGCTTGCACCGTGGGGACGGGCCACGGGCTCAGCCCTGCACTGTATGATTGCAGTAATGTTCGCCCTACTGCTCCGGGATCCGCCAAGGGGCCTTGCGCAAGATCCGCGAGGTACTGCAGTTCCCAAGCGTCCGGAAGACCATCGTGATCGGTATCCGAACCGTCATCACTTGTGGTGCTGAACGTCCGGATGCTCGGCCCCGCTGCAACGCTCACCGTACTATGCACCGAGCTCAAACCCGGTTGCTTGTAGTAAACCCCCACTTCGCCCGCCGCGTCTGTTCTCACGGAGAGGGTGCTGAACCCGTTTGCTCCGGCGGTATTGATCGGCGCAAGCGAACCACCGCCTTGTGCGACGGAAAAGGTGACCGGCGCATTGGGGAGAACAGTCGCGCCCGTAGCGTTTCGAACACTCACTCGAAACGGAAAGGCATTGAATTCACCCGGGCTGGCAGTCTGGTTGTTGCCAGAGACTATGCTCAGTGTTGGCGTACTTCCATTATAGAAGTCATTCGGATCCGTTCTGCCGACATAGGCTTGGACCACTGAAACGCCGCTTCCCGATGGCGAGAGGTCACGGTTGTCGGCGGAGAGTAAGAGCCCGTGCGCAAGTTCCCACGCGTCATCGATGCCGTTGTTGTTGGCGTCAGCGAAAAGTGGGTTGGACGTTCCGGCAAATAGGTCGTCCAGCGATGTTCCGCCAGTGACCGACTCACGGACATTGAACGTATCCAGGAACGTCGCGCTCGAGTTGATGAACGACAGATCTGCGGCGACCATCGAGCCGTCCGCGTACAGGTCCCATTTCTTGCGCAGGAAGTCGGCCCGAGCGGTGAGTCGAACCCAAGGCGCAGTGAAGTCTGCCGCGAGCGCGAGACCAAACGCAGTGCTGATCCACGATCCGCCACCCGTCCCATTGCCGTTGAACGCGTACAAGGACGCGTTCGTATTAATACGCTGAAAACCGAACCGCGCATTCCCGGCGTCGAAAACCGTACTAAGCGCAACGTCAGTTGCTGCGGCCGGCCGCGCGAAAAAGTCCACATACACGACCGGCGGCGAAGCACCGGGTCCGAACGTGCGGTTCAGCGTGCCCGCCGGATTCGTTGCACCAAAGCGAACCGCGGAAGCGCCGGAGAAACGATCAAGAGCGGACAAAGCTACGTTCCCGGTCGCGAGCCATCCAAGCTGTCCCGTGATCGCTCCGAAGGTGTAGCCTTCAGAAAGCTCAAAGTCCGTCGTGTAAGGAAGAGCGGCGGAAATTTGGAGATGGAGAATGGCCGTTCCCGTCCCGCCGCCGTTCGCCGCCGACAAAGTGATGTCGGCGATTCCCGGCAGAACGGGAATTCCTGAAACGAGTCCTGTTGTCGTGTTGATGTTCAAACCAGCCGGCAAGTTCGTTGCCCCGAAGGTCGTCGGCTGATTACTGGCCGTGACCTGATAGGAGAAATTTACGCCGGTCTGACCGGACGCGGTGAGACCGCTGGTGATTACCGGAGCCGCAGAAGTGATCGTGATCGCAAGTAGCGCTGATCCGGTGCCGCCGGCATTAATGGCTCCAATCGTGACGGACGCGGCACCTGGTGCGGTCGGCACTCCGGAGATCAACCCCGTGGTCGCGTTGACGGTGAGGCCGGCCGGCAGCCCCAACGCGGTGTAGCTCGAGGGATTATTCGTCGCGGTGATCGTGTATGAAAAATTCTGGCCGACTTTCCCGGTCACAGCTGTCGCGCTCGTGATCGCGGGTTTTGCGACCGTTGTTGTGATCGTAAGCGTAGCGGTAGCAGTGCCCCCGGCGTTCGTTGCCGTGAGCGTGACCGTTTTGATACCGAGCACGGACGAGGCACCAGCGATCACTCCCGTGGCGGCGTTCACCGCGAGTCCAGTCGGAAGCCCGGACGCCCCGAACGACGTGGGATTATTTGTTGCGGTGATCTGATACTGGAACAGAACGCCGATCTGGGCGGTGGCCGAAGTCTGGCTCGTGATTGCTGGTTTCTGGGGCAGGATCGTCAGCACCAGCGTGGCCGAGCCGGTTCCCGTGTTACTTACTGCGCTGATGACCACATTGAACGTGCCCGCAGTGGATGGAGTGCCGGATACGACGCCGGTGACTGCACTCACAGCCAATCCAGCCGTCAGTCCAACCGCGTTGAAGGTCGCTGGATTCCGATTGGCGGTGATCTGATAGTTGAACGAAACGCCAACCTGTCCCGACGCGGTCAGTTTGCTGGTGATCGCCGGTGCGGGGCTGGCCGCCCGAACTTCGTCGGGGCTCAACGACAGCCCGATCACTATATAAACAAACAAGCGTAGGACTGACCGGTAACAACGAGTGAGAGTCATGGGAGGCCGGGAGGTTAAAAGCTGAAACCCGCCGCTCGCTGCTCGAGCGTTGCATCCGTCGCGGGGCGTACCGCAGCACGCGCAACGCCTGATCTCACGATGAGGAATGCAACGGAAACGAAACAGGAGCGACGGGTTTGATTCACACAGTGCCGTCACGCTGGAGGTGGCGGCGTCTGTGTTGATGCAACCGTTTATATATTCCTCAATATCCGATTGTATAATCGTTGACGTGGATTCACGTAGCCGCCGGGTAGAGCCGACATACCCGATACAATATGTATTTATATAACGGCGACGCGCTCTCGTGTTGTCTCAATCCGACGCTCCGCTCGCTTCACGCTGCCCTCATGCGGAGCTCAGATACCGTGGACTCCGCATGTTGCGGAGGTGCTCGGATCTTCTCTGTGCATCGACCGCCCGTCGCGCTTACCTATGCGCCGCTCATCGAGCGCGATCCTACCTAAAATCGTGCGAAGCTTGCTCGGGGAGCTCGGATAAATCCAGCGCTTCGATCGTTTCGGCTTTGATGTGAATCACACCCGCCTGGTTCTGCAGCCGACCCACAATGGTCAGCGCCGGCTCTTCGTTGATCACCATCCGCAGTCGCTCAAACAGGTCCGGCGTCACCACCGCATTCGCAATCCCCGTCTCATCCTCCAGCGAAATGAACACAAAGCCTTTCGCCGTCCCCGGCCGCTGCCGACAGATCACACTCCCCGCAATCTTGATCCGGTCTCCGTCCCGCACCAGCGGCAGATCCACCGCTCGCACCGTCTCCGGCAATCGCGCCCGCACCAGCGTCATCGGATGCTGCCCCACCGTCAGCGCCAGTCCGCGAAAATCCGCCCGCATCCGTTCCGTCCGCGTCATCGGTGACAACGGCACCACGTCCTCCGCGCCCGCCCCCACCGGTTGAAACAAACTCTCCTCCTCCGACCACGCCGCTTCCACCTGCCAGAGCGCCGCGCGACGGTGACTCGCGAGGGCTTGCAACGCGCCCACCGCCGCCAGCGATCGTCGCTCCGCCGCCGTGAATTTCGTCCGTGCCAAAAAATCATCGAGCGACGCGAAGGGTCGCTCCGCCCGCGCCGCCAGCATCGCCTGCGCGCGCGCCTTGTGCAGTCCTTTGATCTGCAGCAGCCCAATCCGGATCGTATCATCCGCCTCCACCGTGCACGTCCAGTCCGACTGCTGCACACACACCGACTTCACCTTCAACCCATGACGCCGGCCGTCCTGAATCAGCGTCGCCGGTGAATAAAATCCCATCGGCTGGTTGTTCAGCAAACTCGCATAAAACTCCGCCGGCCGGTGCACCTTCAACCACGTGCTCACATAAGCGAGCAGCCCAAACGAGATCGCATGGCTCTCCGGAAATCCGTACGCCGCAAACGACGTGGTTGCCTCCAGCACCTTTTTGATCGCCTCCGGGACCAGGCCTTTTTTCCGCATCGCCTGCTCAAGTTTGTCGATCACGCGTTTCAGCCGCTCCGTCCCTTTCGTGAAGCCCAACGCCCGCCGCAACTCCTCCGCCTGGCTGCCCGAAAAATCGCCCAACACCATCGAGATTTCCAGCATCTGCTCCTGAAACAGGATCACGCCATACGTCCGCTTGAGAATCGGCTCCACCAGGTCCGCGACGGTCGGATGAATGTACTCCACGTCTTCCAGTCCCGCGCGCCGTCGAATCAAGGGATGCGTCAGCCGCCCCGAGATCGGGCCGGGTCGCACAATCGCCACTTCCATCGCCACGTCGTAGAATTTTACCGGATTAAACCGCGGCAGCGTCGCCATCTGCGCCCGGCTTTCGATTTGGAAAACGCCAATCGTGTCCGCCCGCTGCATCATCGCAAAGGTGTCCGGATCATCCAGCGGCACCGTGTGCAGTTGCACCGGGTGTCCGCGTTTCGCGCAGAGCTCAAACGAGTCCTGCATCACCGCCATCATCCCGAGCCCCAGAAAATCCACCTTCACCAGGCCGAGGTTTTCACAATCGTCCTTGTCCCACTGCACGACCTGCCGGTCTTCCATCGAGGCGTTTTCCAACGGCACGACGCCATCCAGCTGATTCGGACAAAACACCATGCCGCCGGAATGCTGCCCGAGGTGTCGCGGCACGCCTTGTAATTGCTGATACAGCGCAAGCATGGCGGGCAGTCGCGGGTGCGTGGTGGGCAGGCCCGATAATTTCACCTGCTGCTTCAAGTCGAGCGTGTGCGGAAAATCACCATTCGCATACAGTGCGGAAAAGCGGTCGAGCACGTCACCGGGCAGGCCGAGCACCTTGCCGAGTTCCCGCGCCGTACTGCGACCGCGGTACGTGATCACGTTCGCCACCATCGCCGCGCCGCGTGGAGCATAACGGCGATAAATTTCCTGGATCACCGACTCGCGCAGATCACCACTCGGCAAATCCAAATCAATGTCCGGCCACGAGGGATGTCCGTCCTTCCCCACCCGGCCTTCGCTCAGGAAACGCGCGAACAACAGGCGATACTCCACCGGATTGACCGACGTGATCCGCAGACAAAAACACACCGCACTGTTCGCCGCCGATCCCCGCCCCTGGATCAGAATCCCGCGCTCGTGGCACCATTTGCAGATGTCCCACACGATGAGAAAATAGCCGGTGAACCCGAGGCGATTGATCAGCTCGAGTTCCTTCTCGATCTGTTCCCGCAGCGTGGACGTGATTTCGCCGATGCGTTCCCGCGCCCCGGCGTACGTCACTTCACGCAGCACACCGCGCATGGTTTCGCCCGGCCCGACCGGAAAATCCGGAAAACGATAACCGAGATTCCGCAGCGTGAAATTAAGTCGATCGGCCAGCCGCACCGAGTTGCTCACCGCGTCGGGATAATCGTGAAACAGCTCCTGCATCGCCTTCGCCGAACGCAGATGTCGCTCAGCATTCGGCGCGAGCAGTTGTCCCGCGGCGTCGAGTGTCGTGTGTTCGCGGAGACACGTGAACACGTCCGCAATCGCCCGCTCCGCCCGCTTCGCGTACTGCACCCCGCCGGTCGCGAGGAGCGGCAGCTGTTTCGATTCCGCCAGCGCCGACAAAAATCGCAGCCGCCCGTCTTCGCCTCGCCGCCGCTGCCGTTGCAGCTCCACGTACAACCGGTCCTGGCCAAAAATCCCCTGCAAGCGCCCGAGCGCCTGCTCCGCGCCCGCGGCCCCGTCCTGTTTCCAGCCGCGCAACACCGGACCGTCCTCATCTCCCGTCAACGCCACGAGTCCGTCGGCATGCTCACGCAATTCCTGCCACGTCGCGAAACAGGGACGCTTCCGCGCCCGTGGATCCTCGCCCGGCAGATAAGACCCGAGGTCCGGCCGCGCCGTGCCATGCTCGACTGCACTCTGGCCGTTGACGCCCGTGGTCCGCGCCAAACCCGCGATTACCGCCGGAGAACGCGGCACGAGTTTCGCCGTCGTGATCAAGCGACTCAGGTTTCGATAACCCTCCTGATTCATCACGAGCAAGGGGACGGCGCTGCCGTCTTCCATCGTCACCTCCGCGCCGACGAGCGCGCGAATGCCGTACTCATCGGCCGCTTGATACAGCCGCGGCGCACCGTAGACGCCATCGCGATCGAGCAACGCCACGCCCGGCAAATCGATCCGACTCGCTTCCTCCGCCAGGCTCTCCGGCACGGATGCTCCGCGCAAAAAGCTGAACGCACTCCGCGCATGAAGTTCGATGTAGTCACTCATGGCACTTCACCCGTTCTGTCCAAGTGATCCGATGGAGGGACGACCTCCGTGTCGTCCGTTGGGCGGTCCTCCGTTCGCCACGCCCAACCACCAACGCCACCACGGACGACACGGAGGTCGTCCCTCCAGTTCGGGCACGCCACGTGGGATGGCTTGAGCCGCGCGCCAGCTCGCCATTTCACCCTGATGACCCTACCCGCTGTACCCACTTCAATCATACTCGCCCTCCACAAACCATCCTTCCGGCGTGCGCAACAACCGGTACACGCCGCCGTTGTCCAGCTCCGCATCCCACTCGGCCCGCCGCCACGCCCGCCCGGCATCCCACCAGTCTCCGGATCCCCGCCACGGTCCAGCGAGGGCCCGCACGGCACCGTGCATCGCCGTGGTCCAGACGAACGCCGGCGACGCTCCGCTCAATTCCACCGTCGCGATCAACGGCGAGCGATAGCGACGCAACGGCAAACCGCGCGGCGGATGCACTGCGTCCTTCGCGGCCGCGGGCACAACACTCGCGGGCATCACCAATTTCACCGCATCCGGCCGGTGCGTATTCTCCAGCTCAGGTGTGCCCACGTGCTCCGGCCCGACCACGGCTGACACGCGCGCCAGCGTTTCGGCAAACCCATGCGGATCGCGCAGCGCGCTCTCAAACAGTCCTTGCTGACGAGCGAGGGGCCGCACCGGCCGGCATTCCAGTTTCGCCCCGCGCACGGTGGCCGCCGTGTGCAGGCTTTCCAGATGCGTGTGCAGGACGCGAAAAAGAATCTGCTCCTGCGCCGTGGGCTCCGGCAGGCGAAACGCCCGCGTGTAAACCGTGTCATCCTCCAGCATCAGCCCCAGCGTGAGTTCTCCCGCGACGAAGCCCGCATTCTTCAACTCGAGCGCGAGTCGGTCGATGAAGCGGCGCAAGACGAAGAGCAGCGGTTCCAGTGTTTCGATTTCATGCTCGAGGGTGATTTCCGCCGTGAACGTTTGTGCCGGCGTAATCAGACGCAGCGGCCGCGTCACCTCACCGGCCGCGCGTTCCCAGAGCAACAATCCGTCGGTGCCGAGACGTTGGGTCACGTCCGCTTTCGTCAACGCCGTCAACTCCCCCAAGGTTTGTACGCCCCAGCCGGACAGAATTTCCGCCACGTGGGCCGGGGGCTCGGCGACCGCGAGGGGCAGATCGCGCAGAAATTCACAGCGGTCATCCACCACGAAAACGCCCGACCGCTTCGGCGTGCGCCGGGTCGAGGCCTTGGGCGACGAGCTGCGGTGAGCTCCGTAATGGCTGCGATCTTCGTGGACCGCTGAAACCGCAGCGCCGACGGATTCGCTGACCGGGAACAGCGACTCCTGCCCGGGTTCGCGGGGATTTTTTGTCGGCAGTCCGCTCGCGGACGCTCCGGATTTCGGAGCGCGTGCAAGCACGCTGCCTACGTCGGAACCAGACGTGGCTGCGTTTTCATCTTCCTGCACGCGGGAAGCGGCCCCATTGACGTCGAACAGCGATTCTTCCGCTGCTTCGTCCTGTTTTTTTGTAGGCAGTCCGCTCGCGGACGCTCCGGGATTCGGAGCGCGTGCAAGCACGCTGCCTACATCGGAGCGAGACGTGACGGCGTTTTCATCTTCCTGCACGCGGGAAGCGGCCCCATCGACGTCGAACAGCGATTCTTCCGCTGCTTCGTCCTGTTTTTTTGTAGGCAGTCCGCTCGCGGACGCTCCGGAACTCGGAGCGCGTGCAAGCACGCTGCCTACGTCGGAGTCGGAGCCAGACGTGACCGCGGTGGCTGCCGTTGCGATCGACTGCGCGGCGTACAGGGCCAGCAGCGGCGTGGCGGCCAAACCGGCGGTGGCGCTTAATCCGAGTTGATTCAATTGCGCGATCGCCTGACGCAATGCGCCCTCCCGCGCCTTCGGACTCACACCACCGACCTGGATCGTGCAGACGCCCGGCGCAGTGTCCTCAACCTGCGGCGACACCGACCAAGCCGCTGCAATCAGTCCCGCCCGCGCTTCCGCTTCCGCCTCGGGTTGGGCTGTGCGCAGAATGATCGTCGCGCAACGCGCCATCGCCTGCGGACCCGTCTGGCCCGACGCCACCCCAGCGAGACGCGCCGCCTCCGTGCACGCCATCACCAGAGGCGGCCGGCGGGTCTCGTCCATCAACGCCACCGGTTGCGCCGCGAGATCGCGTTGGAGACGCAGCACCGCTTGCAACGGAAAGTCGGATACGTGCAGGACCGCGAACATGATTATTTCAGCGGACGTGGGCGGAGTGCCTCACGCAAAGGACGCCAAGGACGCGAAGGGATCGAAGTGCTCCGAGCGGCTCGCCTTCGCGACCTTGGCGCACGTGGCGTGAGGCATCGCATTGTCCGACTGTCCATGCGTGGTTCTCCCTTGCTCGGTTGCTGCCGGTTCAGGCACTCGCCGCCGTGAGTCGTTGCCGCTGGACCACGGGAACCAACGCCAGGGCCAGCTCGGGTCGCGTTTGCTCGAGCACGGACAACGGGTGCGATTGATCGAGTTGCAGACGCAATCCGGCGCTCGGCACGGTCGCGCGCGGGGTCAACACGACCAATGCGAGATCGGCCGGCTCGACGGCTCGTTGCAAGCGGTACCAAAACGACGCCGGCGTGCGGCGCAATTCGGCAAGCGCGGCCAGGCGCACATCAATCACCAGCAGCTGAAAATTCGCATCGCGCGCCAAAATATCGGCCGCTTGCAACGCCACGCTGGTGTCGCGGCAACGCACCCACACGAGATGACGCAGCCAGTCTTCCGGCCACGATTGCGGATCAAAACTGTCGTGCGCATCGACCAGCGCAACGCGGCCGCACGCCTGGCGCGAGCTCCGCAAAAGTTCTCCGAGCAGCAGTTGACTCCCGCAGCTCGGCGCCGCGCAAACGATCTCAGTCAACGCGCCACACGGGACGCCGCCCACACTTTCGTCAACCGCCGGCAATCCCGTGGCCAACACGCGACTGTCCGTCCGCGCCGCTTGGGGAAAGCGGGCCGCCAAAAGCTGGCGCAGCGAAGAGAGCGTGGAGACAGGAGCAGACATGACGGCAACGGCGCATCGCAAGCGGTCTTACCGCAACCTGTAGCCCGCTCGACAGTCGCCCGCTCGACAATCGACCGCTCGATCGTAGCCCGCTGCGGAAGCAGCGGGACGAGAACCCTCTCCCCCTCGCCAATCACTCCGAATCACACCACCCGACATCCACGCCCACGTCTTTCCCGCATCGATCCTCCCGCTGCTCCCGCAGCGGGCTACGTCGACGGGCAAGTTCGTCCGCTCGGGCCCGTAGCCCGCTGCGGAAGCAGCGGGACGAGAACCATGCATAAGTGAAGCGATCATCGTAGTGAGTTGATCATCAATCCAAGCACCGATCCTCAGCGTTTGGCGCGACCGATGAGGCCGACGAGCACCCCTTGAATTTCCAGATTGGTTTGCGGCACGATCACCGCGAACCGCGTGTTCTCCGGCTTCAGCACGGGTTTGCCGCGCACATAGGCGAGTCGTTTCAACGTCGTCGTGGTTTCATCCACCAGCGCGGCGACAATGTCACCGGCCTTCGCCTCGCGGCGCTCCAGGACCGCAATATCGCCGTCGAGGATATGCGCCCCGATCATGGAGTCGCCATGCACCTCGAGGCCCCAGAGTCGTTCGGGTCGCTTCACGCGAAAAATAGCCGGATTGAACCCGATTTTTTCCTTCGGCTGCTGGTCCTGCATCGAGGGCATGCCGGCGGGAATGGTGCCGTAGATCGGCAGCTCAAACAGATGCGCCTGAACCTCGCTCGCCTTTAATCCCCAGGTGCCGCCGTCGTTTTGATGAAGATGCCCTTTGCGGGAAAGCGCGCGCAGGTGGTTCATGGCCGCGTTCTGGCTGCTGTAGCCAAACTGCCGCTGAATCTGCCGCGTGCTCGGGGGAATGCCGTGCTCCGCCTGCACGCTGCGAATGAAATCCAAAATCGCTTCCTGTTTTTCGGTGAGCATGGGAACGTGTTCAAGTGAACACATGTTCGAATGAACACCCGGCCCTGCCGTTGGCAAGCATCACCTCGTCTCAAGTTCGTAAAACCTCCTCCGCCCTCAACCTCTGCACCCATTTGTAGGCCAGCGCGCTCGCGCGCGCTCCGAAGCTCCCCTCTTCTTGCAAATGCTCGTACTCCACGCGCCGAGAGACCATTTCCGCGCCAAGATCGACGCCCGCACTCAGCTAGTCCCGTAATCCAAATCCGGAAGTGACCGGATAGCTTTGGGATGCGCCGCAAGTATGGTGAAGCGCAGTCAACCCCTCCCCTATTATGCCAAAAAAATCGGCCATGAAACGCGCGCGCCGTGATGCTCGCGCCGGCAAGAAACCCTC
>JBDSSD010000127.1:0-39153 GCA_039928945.1 Opitutus sp.
GCTTGCGCGCGCTCCGTAGTTCGCGGTCGACTTTTCGGAGCGCGCGCAAGCGCGCTGACCTACGGGCAATCCATTCGATCCTCCCGCTGCTCCCGCAGCGGGCTACGACGGCCCGGATTCATTTCCGCGATCTGACATCCGACATCTGAGACATCTAACATCGTACATCCTACATCGGAATTCTCACCTCCGACACGCACCTCACAACGCTGATGAACGCAGGATGTCTTCGGATGAAGTCGGAATCTGCAAAACGACGCGATGTGGCTCGGGTGCGGTCGTGAGGACGTCGTCCTGGAACGCGTCGTCGGTCTCGAAGCTAAACTCATGCATGCCTTCGATTCGCTCCAGTCGCTCGCGGACGTCGACCGGGAGCGCCTTCCGCTCGTCCGGCGTGGTCGCGGGACCAGAGTACACCTTTTCACCTTTTTCGTTTTTCGCGACGAGCGACTTCTGACCGTCTTTGATCGTCAGCTCCAGCGTGCCATGGTCGTCGTTGAAGATCATATTGCTGTTGCCCGGATTCACTTTCATCACTCGAAAGCCGGTGTTCGGCCCGGGTTTGCCGTGAAACCGTCTCGTTTCGATTTTCGGTCCTGGACCAACCAGACCAAGCACTTGATCGGTCTCCTCCCGACTGCCAAACTCGCGACCGGCAAAGGGCGCCAGCGACGCATCACCCGGGGCCAGCTGCCTGAAAAAGGCCGATTTCGGCACCTCCCGCTTCACCAGCTTCACGGTGGCCGTGGCCTGCTTGCCAGCCCGCACGTACGTCAGCGTGACTGAATCGCCCTCCGCGTGGTTGCGAATCAAGACCGAGAACTGGCGCGAATCGATCAGCAGCTGATCATCGAGCTTCAACAAAATATCGTGGGCCTGAAGCACCCCGGACGCAGCACTGTCGGGCACCACGTGGGCCACGATCAAGCCGGCGCCTTTCGGGAGTTGCAGCTGTGTGCTCAACGTGGGGGAGACGGGGCTCGTCTCAACGCCGAGGAAGGCGACGTTTTCCTTTTCGCCTTTTTCTCCGATGGTCCGATGGACAAACACGCGATGGGGCGTGCCGTGTTCAGCTCGTTCAGGACGATCCTCCTTGGCCGGCGGGGTCGGCGCATCAGCGGCGCGAAGCGACAAGGCCGCGCAGCCAGCGAAAAAACAGAGACTCATTCGATTTAGGGTGGGCATAAAGTGAATACAGTTATTGGAAGGCGACGGGGATGATCCGGATTTCCTCACGCGGTACGCTCCAGGTGAGCGATGCCTTCGTTTGGGGATTTTTCCAGGTGATGGTATCGAGATAAATTTCGCGGGTGCGGTGCACGGGCGTGCCGTCGGTCAACGTGGCGTAGCCATCGTCGCGCGAGTCCAGCAGGACATTTTTGGCGGAGACAGGTTTGAAGGTGGGCGATGCGGTGACGACCGGCGCGGCGTTGGACGGAGCGGTTGGCGTTGCGTTGAAATAAGCCAGCGTAAGCGCCGCAGCTGCGGGTAAGGCCAGCCAACTCCAGCGGAGTGCTCGCGCCGTCGTGCGAGCGACGGGTCGGATCTGCGCGAGCCTGAGTTGCAGGTCCGCCGACGGCTGCGCCGGCCGCAGGGCCGACAATTCTGATTCCAGTTTTAGAAGTTCCTCATCCATGGCAATCGGCAGCAGTGAGTTGGTGACGCAGTGCGGTCAGCGCGTATCGATAACGGGACGCGGCCGTGTTCGGTGAAATTTCGAGCTGCGCGGCAATCTGTTCAAAGGTGCGTTCGCCCCAGATCTTGAGCACCAAGACTTCGCGCTGTTCAGCAGGGAGAGCTTGGATCGCTCGCTCGACGACCATCCGGCGCTCGTCGGCACTCGGATCAGCCGGCGATTCAAAGAGCGGCTCAACCGGTTCACCTTCCTCGCGGATCTCTTCACGGGCGACTCGTCGAGTTTTTTGTCGACCAAGATCGATCGCCGTGCGTCGGATCGAGGTAAAAAGCAGGCCCAACGGCTCACCTCCGAGCTTTCGCTGGTTTCGCCAAAACCGCACGAACGCTTCCTGCAGCACGTCTTCTGCGTCGGCGAGGCAACGCGTCGACTGACGGGCAAACAGCAGGAGCTTGGGGCCGTGGGCGCTAAACCAGTCTTTCCAGGATTCATGTGGGTCCTCCATGTACGGGGGCGGGTCGTTCACTCTTAAAGCGTCACCCAACTTGAATTTTGTCTAAGCCGACCTGAAATAGTTTGGACCCTCGTCGGCAACGCCTCGCACGCCGCCAGTACGATCCAGCGCCGGGCACTGTCCTTCGCCACTCGCTCCCACGTGTTCTGCTCCTGAACGACCGAACCGTGAACCCGGTGCAGCACCGGTTCGCGCGCGATGGCTGGTCTTGTGTGCCAAAAAGAAAAGCGCACGGACGACGCGATCGCCGTCCGTGCGCTTCGCGATTCGTCAAGCCATGTGAAAACCCGGCGTGGAGAGCGAGAGCGTCGATTCGTCCGGCGTCATCGCCTCGGGAATACCTTCGAACAGAGGCGACGAGAGGTAACGCTCTCCGGTGTCCGGCAACATACAGAGGATCACCGAACCAGCGGGGGCTTTCTCCGCCACCTGCATCGCCACCGCGAACGTGGAGCCACCGGAGATACCGGTGAAAATGCCTTCCTTCTGCGCCAGCTTGCGCGACCACTCGATGCCCATCGGGCCGGCGATCGGGATCAGCTGATCGTAGAATTTCTGGTCGAGGGCTTCCTGCAACACGTAAGGAATGAAGTCCGGCGTCCAACCCTGGATCGGATGCGGCTGAAACGCGGGATGGCTCACTGCGGGCGAATTTGCCGCTCCGCGTTGTTGCGCCACGCCACTGCCGATGAGCGAGGCATTTGTCGGTTCGGTCAGCACGATCTTGGTCTCGGGCCGCTCCTTCCGAAGCACCCGCGCCACTCCGGTCACGGTGCCACCGGTACCATAGCCGGTGACAAAGTAATCCAGACGCTCACCCGCAAAATCGGCAATGATTTCGCGCCCGGTCGTGT
The DNA here is from genome assembly GCA_039928945.1 of Opitutus sp. Taxonomy (GTDB): domain Bacteria; phylum Verrucomicrobiota; class Verrucomicrobiia; order Opitutales; family Opitutaceae; genus Opitutus. Next base: position 3,005 of record JBDSSD010000127.1, read on the forward strand.
TCTCGTGGATCTTGGCGTTGTCGGCGGTTTCAAACTGACGGGCAAGAAACCAGCCGTTGGCCTCGGCGAGTTCCTTGGCCTTGAGGTACATTCCGAGCCCCTTCGCCGCGCGTGGTGTCAACACCACCTTTGCCCCGAGAAACCGCATCAGTTTCCGCCGCTCGATGGAGAAACTGTCCGCCATCGTGACGACGAGCGGATACCCCTTCGCGGCGCACACCATCGCCAGGCCGATGCCGGTGTTTCCGCTGGTCGCCTCGACGACCGTTTGGCCGGGCTTCAATTCGCCGCGGCGTTCCGCCTCTTCAATGATGCTGATCGCGAGCCGGTCTTTCACCGACGACGCGGGATTGAAATACTCGGCTTTGACGTAGATGGTGACGTGAGCCGGCGCGAGGTTGTTGACGCGGATGCAAGGCGTATCGCCGATGGTGTCGACGATGCTATCGAAACGGCGACCGCGGCCGTTGGTGGTACGCGAAGTTTTCATGGTCATAAGGATATCAGGGGTGAGAACCGTTCACAGGTGACTGCGAAACAGGAGCCGACGAGAACGCGTGTCGCCACCGACGGCAACGCTCAAGCATCAGCCAGACGATTTTTCATCGGAGTCCTGCCACCCTCCTCCGGATCTCGTTTCGCAACGGAAACACCTATAAACGGACGGACGTCTCTCCTCAGACCGCCGCAAACAAATCGGGCTCCGGCACCGCCTTTGTCGCGCTCGCAGATCCGCGCGACTGGCCGCGAGCCACCATCGGCCCGAACCTCGCTCTGCTCCTGCCCAACCAGAGTCTCAGAATCCCGGTCAACTACCTGGACGATTTCGCCGCTTTCTTCATGACTGCCGCGCGACTGGTCTTGCGCCCGAGCGCGCTCTTCGCCTTGCGCACGCGGGCGGCGCCGCCTTTGCCGAGTTTCCTGCCAGCGTATTCAACCTCGTGTGACTGCGCGGACACGCGACCGCGGTCGCTTCCGACGTTTCGTTTTGGGGATTTTGCGGGCATAACATCTCGATGGATCGCTGCGCCCGCGGATGGTTCCAGCGACAATCCCCTAACCTGTTCGCCGCGCCGGACACCTGAAGTGATCGAGCGCCTCATCGCGCGATCTCGACTGATCGCGATGGGGCGAGCCGGGGCCCTCGCCGCTAGTGCCGGTCCGCGACCACTCGCGCAAGGACCGAAGCGAGTTCAGAAAAACTAAACGGTTTCGCGAGTACTCCATGTGCTCCCATGCGGGCCGCCGCGTCGAGGTACTCACGGCCCAACGCGCGTCCCCCTCCGGAAATTGCCACCACCCGCACGTTCGGCTGGCTGCGGTGGAGCTCGGCAATCAGTTCGAGGCCGTCGCGCTCCGGCATGAGGATATCCGTGACGACCGCATCGAACCGCTGGCGGCGAATGACCGCGAGCGCCTCGGCGCCATTCGCCGCGAGCGTGACGACGTGTCCTTCCCCACGAAGTTTCACGCCGATGCCCTCGCAAATGAGAGGATCATCATCGACCACGAGGATTTCGAGCTGGGGCATCGGCCAACGTATCACCATTTTTGATTCACCGCCATGGGAAAACAAAGTATCAACTGAAGAATACAGCCGACATCCGGTGAAATACCTCGCGTTCTCCCGTCCCCTCAATCCGGCGGCGCCCCGATTCCCAAGTGTGGCGAATCGGTGCAGGATGCGATGTTCAAACCGACATGACTCCGGAAAATTACGGCGACATCACCGAAGGCACGCTTGCCTGGCTGCGCATGCAACAGGGCGACTGCGTTCCGATCATGACCGCCATTCTCGGAATCGCCGAGATGGGACCAGTCGACCATCTGCGAACCCGCGAAGAAGTGTGCGAATACGTGGAGTCTGGGGACGTCGGAGCGGCCCGCGCACTGATCCAGCACGCCAAAGCCCGACGGGAAATGGGGCGCCAGACGCCAAGCAGCGATTCCTTCGATCGATACGACGACTAAGAACGGACGCTCGCTCCTGTTCACAGTCCAACACTCCCGCAGGAAGTACACGACCTCGGCTTGGGTTCGTATCCGCGCCCATCCGCGTAATCCGCGGTTCGTTCGTTGGTTCAAGGTGCGCGATCATAGCCGACTGAGGTCGCGGATTAACGCGGATGGAGCGATCAGTCCATGTTGAGTTCTCCAGGTTGAGTTCGGATCCGTGCTCTCCGTGTAATCCGTGGTCTCAGGGAAGTCTGCGCCTTGTGGCATCAAAGCAGGATTCTTTGACCGCGGATTTCGCCGATTGACGCGGATAACCGGAATAGGTCGGCTCGAACGTCGAAAATCAAACCGCGATTTACCCGCGCGCAGAAACTTTTGGGGCCAGGTGCTGATCAGCGGGGTTGTAAGGTGCGCGACGGGCCTGCAAGGATTGGGCTGCTTCGAGCATGCGTGCCCCTTTCTTCCTCTTTTACCTCGCTCTCATTTTGGTTTCGTCAGGTTGCGCGTCGCGTCGAACCGCCGACCTACAACGTCGCGAAGCCGAACGGCAATCCGTTCAAAAGGACCTGCAACAACTCGAAGCGGAGCAAGCGCAACTCCTAAGCGCCGTGACTGAGGCTCGACAGCGGTGGGATCGGATTCGACTCGCCACGCCGAAAGTCGCCGCCGGACCGGCGCAACCACCAAACGCCGTCATGGCGGAGGTTGAAGTCATTTCAATGGCTCGCACCGAGCAGGCACCCTTCCGTTATCTCGGCCGCCTGAAAATGCATCAGCCCGTGGCGCTCGAGGGCAAGGAAGTGGAAGGTTTTCTTCTCTCGCATGAACGAGACCTCAGCTCACTCAGCGGGCAAGTGATTCAAGTTGCGACGTATGCCGGCGTCCTCGAGCAGCAGTTGATGCCGATGGGACCGTTCAGCGTAAACAATCACGCCACGCTCGCCGCCGAAGAGACCAATGGAGTTTTTCAGCAATTCGATGAAGCCCTGTATTCGACCCCGCTGATTTTAACGGGGCACGTCGTCGCGTTCGAACCCGACCCCGAAAACAAATCCGGCTACTTTATCTTCGAAACGTTGTACACCGGCGACATGGCCACCGTCGCGATCGAAACGCCGGCGCGCTATCGCGGAACGAAGTTACGCGTACTCGTCGAGAGTGACGCGTCGTCCACGCGCGATCATTGGGCCAAAGTCGGCGCAGCCGTGCAGTTTTCGAGCGCTGAGATGACGGTGGCATGGGAACCGTGGGGCTTCACTCGCGCCGCCGACTTGAAAGACGTGACGTTCTTGCCGTAAGCCGTGCTCGGGACACCAAGTCTTCGCGCTTGTCCGGACCGCCGCATTGAATTCGAATTCGGTTGGCCCGAGACCTCAAAACACGACATCGCGCGCCCAGGTGTTCAACCCCTCTTCGAAGTGAACATGACCGTGGTCCAACGCGCCTTCCTCCTTATTTGCCTGGGGCTGTTCGCATCCTCCCCCGGATTACGGGCGGACGAGCACATCGGCGATGAATTGGGTGTAATCCAGTTCGAGGTGCACGGAAAGCCGGACGTTCAAGCGCAGGTATTGCGCGGCGTGAAACTGCTGCACCACATGATGTACCCGGAAGCTGACCGGGCTTTTGCGGAGGCTCTGTCCGTCGACGATCAGACGCCCATCGCGTATTGGGGCCGCGCGATGTCGTTGTTGCATCCACTTTGGCCCGACGCACCCACGGCCGCCGAGCTGAAGCAAGGAGCCGAATTTCTGCGTCGTGGCCTGGCGTGCGCAAACGTATCGGCGCGCGACCGATCCTATTTGGAAACGCTCGACGTTTACTATCGCGACGCAACCACCGAGCAACACGTGGACCGTTTGAGCGCGCTCGACGCCGCTTGGACCAAGCTGATTGAACAATATCCAAACGACTTGGACGGACTGGCGTTCAGCGCCCTGTTCCATCTCGCACCGGCACGGTTTCACACCAAGGACAAATCCCATCGGCTCCAGCTGGAGTCGGCCGCGCGGCTGCAACAGGTACTGGCGAAACTTCCAACGCACCCAGGCGCGCTGCACTACAAGATCCATGCCTACGATTTCCCGCTCCTGGCCGATCGCGCGCTCGAAGTCTGTGAAACGTATGGGGGGATCGCGCCGGATGTGCCGCATGCGCTGCACATGCCCACGCACATCTACACCCGTCGCGGGCTGTGGGAGAAATCCATCGACTTCAATCGGCGCTCCGCCGAAGCGGCGCGCAAGTTGGGTGAAACGGCGGGCACCTTGAATGGCCATTACCCGCACGCGTTGGATTATCTGACGTACGCCTATCTTCAGCGCGGACAATACCAGGAGGCCGAAAAGATCCGCGAACAACTCACGCGTTTGCAAGGGCCGTACAGCCAGGTGCAGCCAACCGCGATGGCCTTCGCGTTCGCCGCGATTCCGGCGCGCTGTGCGCTCGAACGGCAAAACTGGACTCTAGCCGCAGAGCTGCCCCTGCACCAACCGGCGGCGTTCCCGTGGACTGCGGCCTACCTGAATTGCGATTCCATTACGCGTTTCGCTCGCGCACTCGGTGCGGCTCGCAGTGGACGGCTTGAGGCCGCTCGCGCAGAAATGGTCCAACAGGAAAAACTTTGGCATGAGCTGGCAGCTGAGCGCCGGGCCTCGTACTGGGTGTCGCAGGCAGAGACGCAGCTCCTCGCGGTGGGTGCCTGGGTTGCGTTCGGCGAAGGCAAGCAGGACGAGGCAATCGCGCTGATGAAACGCGCGGCGGGGATGGAAGCGTCGATCGACAAGGAAGCGGTGACGCCCGGTGAAGTGCTGCCCGCGGGAGATCTGCTCGGTGATCTTTTATTGGAATGCGGCCGGCAAAAGGACGCGCTTGCCACCTTTGAGGCTGTGCTCCAAAGCAGCCCGAATCGCTTGAACACTTTGTATGGAGCGGGATTTGCCGCAGAGCGAAGCGGCGACGACGCGAAGGCGCGCCAGTACTTTGAGCAGCTTCTCGCCGTCGCACCCGCCGCCGATTCCGGCATCCCGCGCATCGAACACGCCCGCGCGTTCGTGCAAAAGCACGCCGTCGCGTTGAAGTGACGACCCGTCCGCGGTTTTGGTAGCCCGCTGCGGGAGCAGCGGGATGCCTTTGGCTTTTTGTCCGTGTATCACCGTGAAATTCCTCGTGAGATCCCATGCGGGTTTGCTGACTGCCTCATGCAACGGGCGCAAAGGACGCCACGGTCAGTGACTTCAAATCAAAGCCCGTGTAGCCCGCTCAGGACAGAGCGGCACGCCTTCTAATTCCCATCCGTGCTCATCCGTGAAATCCGTGGTGGATCGAAGACACCTGTTTCCGCTCCGGTATCGATCACCGACGAATACAGGAATTCGGCCTGACTGCGTAGATCGGATGCATGTCATCACTACCCTCATCCCAGCCGCTTCCAAAAGCATCGCCTACCTGCGGCTTCGTTCTTCAACTCACGTCATGCCCCACCTTCTGCGCAGTTGCGTTGTCAGTCTGGTGTTTTTCTCGGCCGCAACCGCACAAGTCGCGCACGTGGGTGAGGTCAAAACGTACCACGGCCGGCCAACCTTGTTCGTCGATCACCAGCCGGTCGCAGCGGATTTCTACGCGCTGACTCACGCGTATGGCGCGCGCTGGAGCTGGGAAGAAGTCCCTCAGCGAAACCTCAAGAACTTCGCCGACCTCGGATTCCGGCTGTTTCAAGTCGATCTGTACCTCGATGACATCTGGCTGAAAAACGCGACGACACTCAATCTCGACAAGGCATTCCGCCAGGTGCGCGGCGTGCTCGAAGTCTGTCCGGAAGCCGCGATCGTGATGCGCATTCACGTCAACGCCCCGCATTGGTGGAACCAGTTGCATCGCGAGGAATGCGTCGAGTTCGCCGACGGTCCGGTCGACGAGCGTGAGTACGGCGCTCCGTTCAATCTGGAAGATGGCGACGTCGACCGTCCCCTGCGCGCCAGCCTCGCATCAACCCGCTGGCAGCAGGAGTCCGGCGAAAAGCTGCGGGAATTCTGCACCCGACTCGCGGCCGCTCCCGAGGGCAACGCGATCGTCGGCATGCATGTGAGCGGCGGCGTTTACGGCGAATGGCACAACTGGGGCTTTATCAAACACGATCCCGATACCGGGCCCGCCATGACCGCCTACTTTCGCCGGTGGTTGGAAAAGAAATACGTCTCCGACGAGGCGCTGCAAACCGCGTGGCAGTCCAATCGGTTCACCCGCGCCAACGCCACAGTCCCTGATCTCAAGGAACGCTCGTTCACCGCGGACGGGAACTTTCGCGATCCGCAGCAGGAGCGACGCGTGATCGACTACTTCACCGCGCAGCACGAAGTGGTGGTCGAGGACATCGAGTATTTCACCGGGATCGTGAAACACACCTGGCCGCGTCCCCTCGTCGTCGGCGTCTTCTACGGCTACCTGCACATGACGTTTGGTCGTCCCGCCGCCGGCGGGCATCTCATGATCGAGCGCATTCTAAACTGTCCCACAATCGATTACCTCGCCGCCCCTCAATCGTATTGGGGCCAGACCCAACGGGTCGGAGGTTCCGGCAACTCGCGCGGGGTCATCGAATCCGCGTTGCTGCACGGCAAGCTTTGGCTCGACGAACTGGATAACGGAAATCTGCAGCGCAAAATGGGCGGTGATGCCGCGCGGAGCACTGGCCGCTTCGATGCGCAATACCTGCCGGTGCTGCAACGCAGCGCACTCTATCCGTTAATGCGAGGCGCGGGGCTTTGGTATTACGATTTCGGTCCGCGCGAGAGCTTCGGTTGGTGGGACAGTCCGCAGTACCTGAAGACGATCAAGGAAGAGAAAGAGCTCTTCGATCACCGGCTCAATCACGACTACGCGTCAGCGGCGGATGTTCTCTACGTGTGGGACCAGGAAAGTTTCTACTACGTAAAAAACGGACCAACCCCGGTCACCTCCAATCTGATCGATCAATCGTTTGAGGACGCGCTCCTCTCCGGCACGACCAGCGATCAGATCTACCTCTTCGACCTCCCCAAGGTCGACCTGCGCCGCTACCGTGCGGTCATGTTCATGAACGTGAACAAACTCACCGCGACCCAACGCTCCTTCATCGTCAACCAGGTCGCCAAAGACGGCCGAACGCTCATCTGGAACTACCTTCCCGGATACACGGACGGCGAACGGAACAGTCTTGGTTTCGTCGAAGAGTTAACCGGGTTCAAACTCTCTCCGCTTGAAACGACGACCGCTCCCGTCGTGCAACTCATCAGCGGCGACACCGAGTACAGTTTCGACGGAGTGGTTCGCCCGCTCGCGAAGATCGAGGACGATCCGGCTGCAACCGTGCTCGCGCGTTTGAAGGACTCAGGCGCAACCGTGGTCGCGCGCAGGACCCGGCCCGATCACGTCAGCGTGTACTCCACGCTCCCGCTGCACGACTCGAACAACTTCCGCGCGATCTTCCGCCAGGCGGGTTGTCACGTTTACAACGATGCGAACGATTTCACCTACGTGAACTCCGGTCTCTTGCTGGTGCACACGAAAACGGGTGGCTCCCGCACGCTTCATCTCGCCAACGGAAAAAGCGTCGCCGTCGACCTACCGGCGTTTTCGACCCGGTTGTTCGACGCGAACTCGGGCGAGGTCCTCTTGAAATGACAGCGGCTTAGGAAACGTCAGGAGAGCACGTTGCACTGGCGAAGAACTCGACAAACGGCGGCGCCTAGGTGCACCGTGCTTCGGTGGGCAGGATGAGCTGAGCTCGGCGAACTTTCGTCCACCCAGGTCGTGTCGAACGCAGTCCCTTCCCTCTTTTACCTATGAAACGTGCATTGATTCCATTGGTTCTCGCGATCGCACTCGTCAGCAGTGGCTGCACCATGACGGCGTCGTCGACGACTGAAGCCAGCAGCAAGTCCGACGCACTCACGGGTGCGTGGCGCAGCAAAATCCAATTCACCACCGGGTCCTTCGCGAGCGTGAAGGATCTCGAGTTCATGTTCGTGTTCAACGCCGGCGGGACGATGACCGAGTCTTCAAACTACGACGCTTCGCCGCCGGTTCCGCCCGCGTACGGAGTGTGGCGCAGGCTTGGGCCGAATCGCTATGAAGCGAAGTATGCCTACTTTTGGACGAAGCCGCCGGCTGCATTCGACGACATTTCCAAGGGCGGCGGGTGGTCACCGGGCGGACACGGGGTGTTGACGGAAAAAATCACGCTGTCGGACGACGGCAGTTCTTACAGCTCGACGATCTCGTACGACGCATTCGATCAGGCTGGCAAACCGACCGAGACCGGCAGCCTGGCCGATGGACACGGGGTGCGGATCCGCTTCTGAGTTCACGTTGTCTTAAGCGAGTGCCTCACGCTACGGGCGCCAGGGGCGCGACACTTGCATCGCGCGGATTCCGGACCAGGGCGCGCCGTTGACAGTGAGGCTCACGGCCGAATTGCTTCCATCCTCCCAACGCGCCACGCCCATGCGACACGTTTCCCCTAATATTTCCCTTCCCCATGCGCTCCGATCTCAAATTCCTTCCAACCGGACTCGCGGTTATCTTGCTGGCCGCGACGCTCAGCCTTCGCGTCTCCGCTGCGCCCGCCGTTCCCAGCACGGCCGCGCCCAACCCGCCGGCGCCCGCTCCCGCAGCCGCTGCACCCGTCGAACCAGCACTCGAATGGAATGACGTCACCACGTGGGGCCTCGAAGGTCGCGCGTTCAACGACGCGCCTCGCTCACGTTGGTTTGATCGCCTCCCCGCCTCCGCCGAAGGCAAAGTCACCGATCGGGTTTGGGAACTGAGCCGCGATAGCGCGGGGATGATGGTTCGCTTCAAAACGGATGCGAACCGGATCTGGGCCGACTATACTCTCCGCAAAGAAAATCTCGCGGGCGCCAACATGACCGCAATCGGCGCGAGCGGCCTCGACTTGTACGCGCGCGATGACTCTGGCAAATGGCGTTGGGTGGGCGTGAGCCGTCCTGCGGCCAAAGTGGTTCGTCAGGAAATCATCAAGGGACTCGCGCCAGGACTGCGTGAATACGCCTTGTACCTCCCGCTCTACAACGGAGTCGAAAATCTGTCCGTCGGAGTTCCACCCGGTTCGAAATTCGAACGGCTCGCGCCGCGCGCCGAAAAGCCGATCGTGTTCTATGGCACGTCCATCACCCACGGCGCCAGCGCCTCGCGCCCCGGTATGGTTCATACCGCAATTCTCGGCCGACGACTCGATCGCCCGGTGATCAATCTCGGCTTTTCCGGCAATGGCCGGATGGACGCGGCCGTGGGCGAGTATCTGATCACGATCGACGCGGCGGTGTTCGTCATCGATTGCCTGCCCAACATGGATCCGAAACAGGTGCGCGAAAAGTGCCCGCCGCTCGTGGCGCAGCTCCGCGCCGCCAAACCCGGCATACCGATCGTGCTGGTGGAAGATCGCCGGCACACGAACTCCTGGGTGCTGCCGGCCCTCGCCCAGTTCCACACCGATAATCACGCCGCGTTACGCGAGTGTTTCGACCAGTTGCAAAAGCAGGGCGTCACTCAGTTGTATTATGTTCGCGGTGACGACTTGCTGGGGGACGACGGCGAGGGTGCCACGGACGGCTCGCATCCGAACGATCTCGGTTTCGTTCGTCAGGCCGATGTGTTTGAGCCCGTCCTGCGCACCGCGCTCGGACTCTGACTCATTTCGCCGTTTGGGGCCGCTTCGCGGCCGTACGCGGCTCGCCCCACCGCCAACATCTGAGCCGCGGGTCGGAGACGCCGCGCTACCGCGAGTAGAGCGGCGTCTTCGACCCGCTCTCCGTGATAACTTTACGCGGTCCACGCTTGGCGAAGACCGGACGATCGGTTTGCGTGGCGGCATGGATCATCGACTTCTCGGACGCTCAGGTTTGAAGGTGCCGGTGCTGTGCCTCGGCACCGCCACGTTCGGTCGCGGTAAAGGGTTCGAAGCGTGGGGTGGCCTTGACGTCCAGGAAGCCGGCCGACTCGTTGATCGTTGCCTCGACGCGGGGGTCACGATGTTCGACTCCGCCGACATTTATTCCGACGGCGAAGCGGAAAACATTCTGGGCCAGACGCTCAAAGGACGGCGTGAACAGTCGATCATCTCCACGAAAGCGACGTTTCGTTTCGGGACCGGTCCCAACGATGTCGGGTCCTCGCGCCATCACCTGATCAGTGCGTGTGAAGGGAGCCTGCGACGGCTTCGCACCGACTACATCGACCTGTACCAGCTCCACGGATTCGATGCGTTGACGCCCGTGGAGGAAGTCATCCAGGCGCTCGATCAACTCGTGCAGTCGGGGAAAGTGCGCTATGTGGGTTGTTCCAACTTCTCAGGCTGGCACCTGATGAAGTCTCTCGCGATTGCCGACCAGCGCGGCCGTGCCCGTTATGTCGCCCATCAGGCCTATTACTCTCTGCTCGGACGCGAGTTTGAATGGGAGCTCATGCCACTCGCGCTCGACCAAGGTGTTGGCACGGTCGTGTGGAGTCCGCTCGGAATGGGACGACTGGGCGGTAAGTTTCGCCGCGGCCAGGCGCGTCCGACCGTCAGCCGACTCAACGATCCGGGCACCGTTCGCGTGGCTCCTCCCGCCGAGGAGGAACAGGTTTTTCAAATCGTGGACGCGCTCGATCACATCGCGAACGAAACCGGCAAGTCCGTCGCGCAGATCGCCATCAATTGGGTCCTGCAACGTCCTTCGGTCGCGACGGTCATCATCGGAGCGCGCGATGAAGCGCAACTCCAGCAGAACCTGGCCGCCGCCGGCTGGGCGCTCACCTCCGAACAAATTGCGCGGCTTGATGCGGCCAGTGCCAGGCCACGCCTGTATCCGTATTGGCACCAGGCCCAGTTCGCCGAACGAAATCCTTTCCCGACCAGCTGACCAACGCCCTTGTGCCTCGATTGCTTGGGTGCGCCCAAAGCTGAAACCGCCTTCCCGTCATGACCTTGCCCTCCGTAAGCGAACTTGCGCGCATGATCGATCACTCGCTCCTGCACCCGACCATGACGGACTCGCAGTTGTCTGCCGGTCTGGCGCTGGCGCGACGCTGCGGCTGTGCGACCGCCTGCGTGAAACCCTACGCCGTGCCCACAGCGGCAAAAGCATTGAGCGGTTCCGCGGTGGCGGTTTGCTCGGTCGTCGGTTTCCCCCATGGCAACGGCCACCCGGAGATCATCGTGCTCGAGGCGGAACGCGCGATTGCGGAGGGCGCAACGGAGATCGACATGGTGGTGAATGCCGGAAAGGTGCTGGGCGGCGATTGGTCGTACGTGAACGCAGAACTCGGCTTGGTGAATCGCGCCTGCGTGAGCCGCGGCGCACGACTCAAGGTGATTTTCGAAAACGACTACCTCGAAGATCAGCAAATCGTCCGGCTCTGCGAGATCTGCACCGAGCTTGAAATTGCTTTTGTGAAAACCTCGACCGGCTACGGTTTCATCAAGCAAGCGAACGGTGACTACAACTATCGCGGCGCCACGGACCATCAGCTCACGCTGATGCGTCAACACAGCGGACCCCGCGTCGAGCTGAAGGCCGCCGGTGGCGTGCGCACGCTCGATGATCTCCTGCGGGTCCGCGCGCTCGGGGTCACCCGTATCGGGGCGACCGCGACGGAAGCCATCTTACGCGAGGCGATCCAACGCGGGTTCCCCGGCCCGCTACCGACAGGCCTTGTGGCGTCAACCGGATCCGCGGCCGGTACCGGTCCCGGCGGATACTAGGGTTTGCTGGATTCGCGGCATGCACGGGTAGCACGGGACTTTGACCCGCGAGAGAGGCGGCCCGGCCACCATGCTGGCGCTCTCACCAAATGCTGGAGTTGCACCGCGCGGCCCGAACGAGACACCGCTCACGCGTGCCGACGAACGTTTCAAAAACTTCGTTCGTGATTTCGGTGGAATGCGCGTTATCAGGTTACCACCCCTGCTCTCTTCGGTTTACCCTCGATGTCACCTGCTCCTGCTGTCACCCCGCCCATCGCGTCTGAAGTTCAGCCTGCGCCGACGTCCTTCGCTGGATTGCTGCGTCAACTCGGCCCCGGCCTGATTATCACTTCGATCATCGTCGGTTCGGGCGAGTTGATTGTGACGCCTAAGTTAGGCGCGGAAATTGGCTTTCGGCTGCTCTGGTTCATCATCTTCGGGTGTTTGGTGAAGGTCTTCGTTCAGATCGAACTGGGCCGGTACGTGATCACTCGCGGTCGCAGCACCTTGGAAGCGCTCAACACCCTCCCCGGCCCACGCCTGGCGGTTTCCTGGGTGCTCTGGATCTGGCTGGCCATGTACCTTTGTGTCATGCCTCAGGTCGCCGGCATCGTGGGCGGAACGGCCACCGCGTTCAAACTCGGCGGCGCGGACTTACCGGTGGGGCTGCTGGCCTGTCTCATCAGCGCGAGCTGCGCCATCCTTCTGGTCTTCGGCCGCTATGCCTTGATCGAGTGGGTCTCCACCGCGCTCGTCGCGGGATTCACGATCACCACCGTCGTGGCCGTGGTCGCGCTGCAGTCGACGCCGTATGCGATTACCAGCGCGCAGTTGGCGAGCGGCTTTTCGTTCCACCTGCCGACGGATCTCGCCACCGCATTCGGCGCGTTTGGCTTGATCGGCGTCGGCGCGACGGAACTGATCTTCTATCCCTACTGGTGCCTGGAAAAGGGATACGCGCGAAAACTCGGACCGGACGACGGTACCGCCGCCTGGAGAGTCCGCGCGGCGGCGTGGCTGCGGGTCATGCGGATCGACGCCTGGATGTCCTTCGTCCTCTACACCGCCACCACCGTGGCTTTCTATTTGCTGGGCGCTGCGATCCTGCACGCAAAAGCCCTTCGCGTGGAAAGCCTCAACATGATCGAAACGCTTTCGTTCATGTACCGGGATACCTTTGGCCACTGGAGCATGTGGTTGTTCCTGGTCGGCGCGGTCGCCGTCCTCTACTCAACGCTGTTTGGAGCCACGGCATCGAACGCACGGCTCTTCGCGGACGCGCTGAACCTCTGGGGCCTCAAACGTTACCGCGACGCCGAGCACCGCCGCCAGTGGATTCGAATCGGTTCGGTTCTTCTGCCGGTGATCTTCACCGCCATCTTTCTCGCCGTGGGTAATCCGGTGAGCCTCGTGTTCGTGGGTGCGATCGCACAGGGCCTCATGCTACCGTTCCTCGCGGGGGCGGCGCTCTATTTTCATTTCACCGCTCCGCACCGCGAATTGCGCGCGCGGCCATTGTCGCTCGCCGGATTGATGCTCTCGGCCACCGCCATGTCCGCACTGGGCGTGTACCAGGTGGTCTCTGCGTTTCGTTAGTAGAAAAGCTGGGCGGCGTTTCCCTCCTGATTTTCTGCGGGAGCAAGGAACTGCGGATCTTTTCTTCGGACTCTTGCGCAGTGAAAACGTTCACCGCAACGCATTCGACCCGTCGTTTGGTTGCCGCGGTGGTTCTGCCACCACTCGCGTTTTTCCTGCTCGTACAATTTTTCACCGTCGGCTTCGATCACGGCGAACGCGGGACAGGAAGTTTCTTATTGCTGGTTGCAGTAGCCCAGCTCCTCCCGCTGGCCGCGCTCACCACGATCTGCTTCAGCGCCGCAGCTTACACCATCGGTCCGGGTCGACTGATCGTACACCGAGTCGCGTTCGATCGAGAGATCAGGCTAACGCAAACGACTGGGCCAATTCGCCTGCACCACGATGTGATCACCGTGCACGCGACGCGTCCACTGCGACTCCGAGTAGATGAACCGGCCCGCTGCCTGACCGCGCTCGAGCAGGCGTTGGCGCAGGCCAAGAATCCGGAGCTTGCGTAACGTCTTGCGCCTCGAATACGCGTTGCCGCGAAGTTCTCCGCGGACCGAACAAGATCGGCATGGTTTGTCACAACGGACGCGTGGCCCGTCGGGGCATCCGCCGTTATGGTAAGGCGTGAAAACCGTTCGACGCCCGCCGCCTCCAGCCCACTCGCTTAACCGCTTACTTCAGCGCCAAATCGTTCGACCCCGGCGTTCGAACGCGGACCCGCTCGAGGATGAGACGCTCGCCTACGAGGACGTTGTCGCGCTCGCCGCGCGCCTGATGAACAAAGGCTATGTCGAAATCGGAGCCGACTTCTTAAACTTCGCCAACAGTCCGACCGGGCTGGCGGCCTTTTACCGGTTTCAAGCCGCAACGCGCGACCCTCGTTTCACGTCCTCGCAAGCGCAGGAGGCCCTTGACGCCGTGCCTTACGTGACCGCCGCCGCTCTCCTGCTCAAATCGCAAACGTTGGAGCGGGACGAGGTCGCGAAGGCCGTCGTCCTGATCGAGCTCGGAAAAGGAAACGCGAGGGTCCTCGAAGACGAACCGCCTCTGTTCATGGATTGAACCGGCGCCATTATCCCAGCCGCATCTCATCTTCAGATCGACGGCTGCGAAAATTCGATTGCTAGGGGCTTGCCCGTTTCACCTGAACCGGGCGCCCCATCGTATCGAACCGCGCCTTCGAGTAGGCCGAGTTCTGCGTTTCGTCCGTTCGCGTGTAGACGACGAACAGAGTTCCAGGGCTGACTTCGCGCACTCCCGTGTAGGCAACCGTCACCGAAACGTTGATGCGCGTCTCGGCCGTCCACGTGGCGCCCTGGTCGACGCTGAACGCGAGGAAATTGCCGTTGTCCATCGCGTCCACCTTGTGGCCATACGACATCACGAGCGTGCCGTCCGACATTTCAATGAGGTCAGGATCAACCCCAATGAGCTCGCGAGTCCGGCCAAAGCGGCTGTACGTCCAGGTCAAGGTGCGCAGTGGCGTCCAGGTTTTCCCTTCGTCATCAGATTCCGTCTGAACGAGAGCGTGCTCTCGGCCGATGCGCATTTGACAGATGAGCCGCCCAGCGTGGACGCCCTGTTTCAATTGCAGCAAAACGGGTTCGCCTGGACCTTCCTGCCCGGCGGGTGGCACGGCTATCGTAGAAACGTACGCCCATGTCCGACCTTCGTCGTGCGAGCGAATCAGATACGACCGATGCTGCTTCATCTCGGGCCGGTACTCCACCGGCGTGTTGTCCTCTTGAAAGCGGCCATAGGCAGTCGCCAAAAGATCGCCACCCGGCAGTTGCAGGACGGAGCGACGCAGGTAGAGCCGCGACACGGGCTCGCCACGATCATCGACCACGCCGGCCGTTTGGATTCCGGGAACGGTCACGTCGATGGGCTGTGGCCCCGTCACCGTTTTCCAGCCGTCCGCCGATGTCCAACGTTTGCCGCGAAACTGCTGGTTGCCGAGGTGGTAGGCGTACACATCAAAAATCAGGATACGACCATCCGTCAGCTGAATGACCGATCCTTCCGTGATCGGGCCGGGGCCCTGGGCGGCGGACGGTTGCCATGGTTCCCACGTCTTGCGACCGTCAAAGGAACGCGTGGTGAACACGAGAGGTTCTGGCTGCTTCGGCAGCCATTTGACGTGCCCGAGCGCGACCGTGTTGCCCTCCGCGGTTTGGAATAGATAGGGCCAACCCGCGCCCGGCGCGACGATCTGCTCCGGACCGAGTTCAACCACCACCGCAGGCGCGTTGAGCGGATCGCCGGCGTGGAGGGCAGACCCAAACCCCAAAGCCATCCCTGCAGCGCATCCGAGCAACGATGGGATGAAACGCGTGAGTAACGCGCGGAAGGAAATGGGTAACATTGAAGTCGAAGACAGGTACATGATTTCAGTTAAATTGATCGACGTAGGGGCGTCCCTCGCGGACGCCCGATCCCACGAGTGCCAAAGATTCTCGGGCGTCGACCAGCGACGCCCCTACGCAGGCATTCGTGTTCATTCGTGTCCATTCGTGGTTTCACATCGCCCGACCATCGCTGAGTGCGTGCCGAATTTTGCGCGCATCGGCGTAGGAGTTAGGTTGATCGATGTAGGGGCGTCCCTCGCGGACGCCCGATCCCACGGGTGCCAAAGATTCTCGGGCGTCGACAAGCGACGCCCCTACGCAGGCCTTTGTGTTCATTCGTGTCCATTCGTGGTTTCCTACCGCCCGACCATCGCTGAGTTCGTGCCGAATTTTACGCGCATCGGTATAGAAGTTAGGTTGATCGACGTAGGGGCGTCCCTCGCGGACGCCCGATCCCACGAGTGCCAAAGATTCTCGGGCGTCGACAAGCGACGCCCCTACGCAGGCATTCTCAAGCGAAGAGTTCGCGATCACGAATTTTGCGCGGGTCGGTGTAGGACTCGGACCACCAGGGAAGTTCAGTGGTGGTTCGAGGTGCCTTCGCCAGCTGGAACTTCCGCCCGAGCTCCTTCGCTTCCGCCGTCGCGACTCGAAAATGGTAGTGATCAAAAATCCGCAGTGCTTCGATCATGTACGAGGTCGCCACCCGGCGGTCACGGATACAGAGCAGGTTCTCACCGTTCTTCGTATCTGCGGCGACGGAGAAATTGAATGAACCCAGGTACACACGGGCCGTCGGCTGGTCGAAATCGATCACCAGAAATTTGTGGTGCAGTCGAATGCCGCTGCCACCAATCGGCTCCGGCTTGAACGGCGGCGGCAGATTTCCCGCCAGCTCCTTCGGATACACCACCGTCATCGTCCCGTCGGGTTTGCTTAGCGCGACGGCCGACCCGCCCGTTCCAGAATTCGCGAGCTCCTTGACCATTTTGTCCGCGATGCCGTACGAGAAGATCTTGCCCGCGGCCCGGATTTTCACGAGCGCGTCCCGAATCGCCCCTGAGGTCTGCGCGAGGAACGCGAGGGAAAAGAACAAGCTGGAGGTCGTATGCTGTTCGAGGTCATCGGCGATCGAGGCGAGGACTGCATTGGCTGCAAGCCGCGGCGCAAACGTCACCTTCGCATCGATCTGCTTGAACCCGAGATCCTGCCAGGTTGAGGACGCGGTCGCGCCAAACTGGGCCGCACTCGTCGCATTCCAAAATGAGTCGAACGCGCTTGAAAAAACCTGCACGGGCACGGGGCCTTGAAGAATGAGGGCGTTGTTGCTCTGCACAAACAGTCCCCGCCAGGAGAAGTTGGTGGAACCGGCGACCACACTCTTCACCTTCCCATCGACGACGATTGTTTTGTTATGCTGCAGGCCACCGACGTGCTGACGTTTTACGTTCGAAGGTCCCGCGCTGACGGCGAGTCGCGCGGCCGATTTAGTCTCGGCGGATCCCGCTTCACCGTGATCCGCCGAATCATCAATGATGATTCGCAACCGACTGCCCAGTTGCTCGAGGCGTGAAACGATCTCTGGCTCGTTCAGATCGTACGCGATCACCTGAACCTGAGCGGTCGTGTCTGCAATGGCCCGGTCGAGCACCTCAAGGATCGCACTCCGCGCCTCGAAGCCCATCCACGTCAGTGCTTCCGTGGCTTCCGCATGCGTCGGTTTGAAATCGAGCCCCTCGACCGCCGACGCCGGGAGGAGTTTCGGAATCGAGTTGGCGCCGTAGCGGTCGACGAACGCCTGCGACGAAACAAAACCGCGCGTGAACGAGACGTTGAGTTTTCCTGGATACGTGTCGCGGCGCAACGGAATCGCCGCTTCCTGCGGTTCGCCGTAGCTGAGCTCACCGAGCGGATTCATGAACACGGGACTCACTCGATAAACGAAGTCACCCTTCATCTCAGCGTTCCGCGGGAAATGCACCCAACGAAATTTCTGGATCGGCGAGAGTCGCGTCGACAGCGTGCGCGCGTTGACGCCTCCGTCCACCGCCGGAAACGCGATGCGGTTTTTCAGCGCGTAGAAGCGATCACCACCCGGCTCCTTGTACTCGATGGCAAACCCAACGAAGTCGCGCGGCGGCTGGCCCACCTTCCAATTCATCGCCACCAGGGTCATGCCATCTCCACGGTGAAGTTTCAGAGTAAACAGGGCCAGCGGGTTCTTACCCTTCACTTGATAACCATTCATGGGCGTTGGGGTTCGCGCTGCGTTCCTGCGCAACAAAGATTCATTTCACGGTGTTTCCGCATCATCGATCGGGCGGAGTCAAGTGGCCCCACCTCTCCGGGACAAGCTCCGCGACGGGTCGGCGCGAAAGACCAGGAGCCGAGTAACCACACTTGAAAATTCCGTTTGCGCTCCGAGCTGAATCGCAAAATTTCCAGGCATGTACCCCTCGCCTTGTCACTTCGCGGCCGCATCACCCTGGCGGCGCTGTTCATCTCCTCACTGTACCTCGGTCACGCTGCCG
Source organism: Opitutus sp. (assembly GCA_039928945.1). GTDB lineage: Bacteria > Verrucomicrobiota > Verrucomicrobiia > Opitutales > Opitutaceae > Opitutus. Next base: position 21,154 of record JBDSSD010000127.1, read on the forward strand.
AGCCGACTGCGGCCGGCGACAACCGTGCCGGCAAGAATTTCATCGCGACCCGCGTTTTCCCGCAGGAGGACGACACTCGGATCTTGAAAGCCTTCGAAGGATTGCGCGTCGCTGACGTGACCGACGGGATGGATTTCGTGGGACTGAAGAACATCGGTTTAATGGACCCGGAGATTCATCCGCTCTGGAAAGATACGAAGACCTACAAACACCGCTTCATCGGTATCGCCGTAACTGTGAGGTATGTCCCCACCCAACGCGCCGTACCTCCCGCTGGCCTCACCTACGAGGAGTTCCGCGCGCGTGAGAGCAAATGGTATGGCGAACTTTCCGCTGAACCGTTCGGCCCGTTGATTCGCGCCGGTACCGCCATCGTCATCGACGAAGCGCCCAACGCCGACGTGGGCTCCATCGGTTCCAACAATATCATGAGCTGGAAACTTCGCGGCGCCGTCGGCGTGGTGACCGGTGCGACCGCCCGCGACACGGACGAAATATCCACCGAGGAAATGCCGTTGTACCTGCGCAAACCAGGTCGCGGCATTCGGCCCTGGCGCAATGAGGTCGAGTCCGTGAACCGACCCGTGGTGGTCGGCGGAGTTCTCGTCAACCCCGGCGACGTCATTGTCGCTGACGGTGACGGCGTGATCGTGGTACCGCGCGATGTTGCGCTACAGGTCGCAGAGTTCGCCCACAAGATCATCGACGCCGACAAGGCGGGACGTCGCGAGCTCTACAAGAAACTCGGCTTACCCGAGGATCCCTCGGTCAAATAGCTGCGCGAGGTCGCCCGCGGGAATTCTCGGATCACCGGCGGGCGGACGAACTGCACCGACCATCCGGTCGGCCCGGTTTCGACGTGCGTGTGCGGCGCGTTCGGTAGCGCGCCGGGCATGTCGCCGCAACTTCCCGAAGAAAAACGTTCTCAATCGTCCTCTCTCGGGTTCAGCTGTGGGCCATGTCCGAACTCGCGCCCGCTCCCTCCTCTGAGGTCAGGCGCGTTTCCTTTTTTGACGAGCAGGTTCGACGTCGGACACAGGCAGCAGGCTGGGCATTCGTGACGACCGGAATCGCCTGGCTGCTCGGCTGGGTCCTGGGTTTTCTCGTTTTGACCGCGGCGTTCTTTTACTTGCTGCTGTTCCGTTCTTTTTCTCCGCGGCCCATCGCGCGCCTGATTGAGCGAGTGGCTCCGAATGGCGACGCCGTGTTATGGCCGCTCGTGTTCGGTGGGCTGATCTTTGCGATCGGATTGTGGGCCGCGGTGCGCGTGATTTTCGGCCGCGATACCTCCGCCGCGTTTCTTGATCGCTTGCGCGCCCGGCCGGCCAATTCCGCCGACCCGGACGAGGCACAGCTGGTGAACGTCGCGGAAGAGATGGCCATCGCGGCCTGTGCTCCCGCCCCGCGCGTGCTGCTCTTCGATGGCAACGAGATCAATGCCGCCACGCTCGGCCACGACGCTCGGCACGTCACGTTGCTGGTCTCCCGTCGCATGCTGGATCTGCTCGATCGCGACGAAACGCAGGGTGTCATCGGTCACCTCACGGCCAGCGGCATCAATGGTGATCTCCGGTTGACGACCGAAATGCTGCGCGTGTTCTACGTGCTCGGCCTCGCCGTCACGATTCTCGACCTGCCGTTCAGCCATCGCGCCCGCGTCGCTTTTTCTGCCCTGGTTGGTCTTGTATTCAAGTCAGGCCGACAAGGTGAAGGTGCGAACAGCGACGCCGTCGCAGCCCAGTTGACGGAGAGTCTGCAACCCGAAGGTCTTGAGGCGGTCACCGAGTTCATGCGGCGCGCAGTCGAGCCCAAGGGCGACGGCGCCCTTCGAAAAGTGGTCGGCGCTGTCATCCTGATGCCACTCCTGCCCCTCATCATGATCCGCCTGCTCGCGGCGATCGTGTACGGAATGCTGTCGCTCTTCGTGTTGGGGCCGCTCGTCGCCGTTTTGCTGCGTTCCCGACGTCGACTGGCGGATGCGACCGCGGTGCAGCTCACGCGCAACCCCGACGGACTCGCGTGTGCCCTCGTGCACCTCGCGCATGAGGCCCATTCCATCAGCCATGCGGGATGGGCCGAAATGCTTTTCATCGTCGGTCCCGAGGCGGCCGGCGCAAGGCGCCTCGACAAATTACAGCGGCGGATGAGCGCGATTCGCCAGGAAGGCGGCGACTGGAAAGATCGCGCGGAAGCAGGCCTCGCCGCCACCAGGGACCTTGCGGCGGTGGGCGAAACAGAATCCACGGCGAAACGTCACAACTTCATCTTTGGTTTTCATCCCTCGCTCAACAGCCGCATCGGTCAGCTCAAAGAGATGGGCGCGACCAAAGTACTATGGGAGGTCCGCAAAGATTACAGCGGATGGATTCTGGCGGCTGTGATGTTCCTGGTTTTCGGAACCGTCGCGTTGTTGGCAATCGCCGGTTCACGGCATTGACCCCCGGCGTCCGCATGGTAGGGCGAGGCCTCCGGCCGAGCCGCGTCTTAACCTCCGATCGGAAATCGAGCAATTCGAACCGGCTTGGCGGGGACGCCGCGCCCTACCTAGCCCGGTCCGTCTCGATATGATCACTGAATCTTGGCGGTGAACGAAAGATCGGCGGGAGGCGTTGCCCATTCGAGCGTCTCGCCGCCGTTGATGATGCGCGCGGACGGATCACTCACTGAAACGACCTTGTGTCCCTCGGGCAGCCGAACATGAACCTGCAGCGTGCCAGGCCGACGACTTGCCGTCAGAGTGACCTTCCCTTTCACTTCTGCGGCGACCGCATCGTACTGGAGTTCGTAGGACACATGACCAAAGTGAGTGGAGAAGCGGTCGCCGCCCAGCGGGCCGCGCGTCAGCCACGAACGATCGGCGCCACGCCCCAGGTGCAACGTGGTACCGTCTTCCAGCGCGAGGCCGTCTCGAATCGCGCGAACCACCGCCACCGGTGTCCAAAGGTGCTGGCGATCTCCCGTGGTCTTGGTCGCGCCCGCTTCAGGTCCGCGTTCCTCACACCACGAATAAAGCGCGGTCCCGTGATTCAACGTCGCGTAAAGGTACTTTGCAAAAGCATCACCGTTGCCGCGCAAGAGGTGCGTTTCCGCCACGTTATCCAGGGTGATCGCGACCCACATCCCGTCCTCCATCCAACCCGTGTGCATTGGAATGCCACCGGGACTGAGCGCGGTCTCCATCTTGCGCAGCGTTCCCGTGATCAGCTCATCATTCGCCGGCAACACCCGCGTGGGGAAAGCCGCATTGAGCGCTCCCCAGCGGCTGCCACTCGTCTTGTTCGCCACTCCGGGTATCCAGCGATAGCCCTCTTCCTTGATCGCGCCATCGTGCAGGGCGATCAACAGATCGGCTTGCGCCGTTTCATAAATGCGACGCGCTTCCGCGGCCTCGTTCACCAGGCCGAGTGCCTCGGCGGCGCGCCAGGTCATCTCATCGCCAAACACCGCCCAGATATTGTCCGGCAAAAAAACGCCGTAGAGGCTGTCGTCATTCTTCAGGCCAGCGTCGCCCATCCCGCGGGGCATCAGCCCATGATTGATCGTGCGATGGCCGTCCACCAGAACACGCGAACGGGCTCGCTGCCGCTCCTGCCAGCGCGAACTCGCCATCATCCGCGGGAAAACCCCGGCCAGAAAATCCCGGTCGAGCGTGTTGCGGTAGTGCTCCATCACATACCAGCTCTTCAAGCCCGAACAAAACCAGCAGCCCCACGCCCAGCCTTCGGGATCCGCCCAGTTACCATCGAAGCCCTGCTGGTCGAGACTCATCCGGTAGCCTTCCATCGCTTCGAGCGACAAATCGGCTTGTACGAGCGCAACGCTCACGATGGCCCCTTCCGTCGGATTGGCGGCGCGGTACTGCTCCGTCCCGGGCACGATGCCCAAATAGTCGCGCGCGACCGGTTCGCGCATGATGAAAAAGTCGGCGAGTCCCGCGTAGTACGCGTTGCGCACACCCGCGTCAGCGAGTTTCAACTGCGTGGCCCGCCCGATCAGCTCGCGCCAAACCGCCTTGCCCTCCTCGAACTCACGCGACCAATCGCGGCGACGTAGTTCCGGCAGCATGCTTTCGTACGAGCGATAAGGTCGAATGACCCAGAGGTCGCGGGTTTCCCCGGGTTTCAACTGCAACTGCGGATGAAGCGTGTTGGCCGCGAGCGGATACTCATCGCCTCCGAGCACGCTGATCATCACGCGGTCCGCGCGATCGAGCCAGCCGCACATCAGCGAATCACGATCACGCGCGTTCTGCTCCGGATCCACGAATGCCATGCTCACCCCCAGCCATTTCCCCGGGACGGTACAATCGAGGGCCACCTGGTGGCTTCGCGTATCTGTATTCGTAAAGCGCACACGACCGATCGTGGCATGCCGGCCTCCGATCACCTCGATCGACGATTGCACCGCGGCGTGCGGAAACGTCGCCAGCAGGCTCGGCATCCAGCCTTCCACGCGACCCCACTTTGATTCCGCGATCTTCTGTCCATCGACTTCGGCCTGAATCGCGATGCGGTACTGCGTGCGATTGGTCATGAACGAAGCCACGGGAAAATTCGTCAAATTCCCGTAGCTCCACGAGAGCGTCACCGAACCGGGTGCACAATCGACCAGGGTTCGATCACTGCTGTCCGGGAGCCCGGCCGTGACGCGATGCGGATAGCCGAAGGCGTAGCTGAAATCGACTTTGGGCTGCACCGCCACGTCCGCGCCGTCAGCGCGGTGAACCTGGACGACAACGCAGCAACAACCCACCACCAGCCGAAGAAAACGCGACATGGGTCAAACCTTGGACTCTACGTCGCAAATACAACCCCGCAGAAGCCGACTGCGCCTGCCGAGCTGGACTCGTGATGACAAACCGCATTCCTGAGTCGGAGCGCAGCCACGACTCATCCTTCCCACCGGAACCGCGGGTCGAAGACGCCGCGCTACTGAGTAGGGCGGCCCCTCTGACCCGCTGGTCGTGCTCTCGAATGGTTCCGACGCTTGAAGTTTGATCCGTGTCGATCAGTGAAATCCGCCGTCGGATCGGGATCGGAATCCAACCATTCGATCCGACCACGGATTTCGCTGATGAACACGGATGGGATTCAAACCAGATCGAGCTGTTCGGAGACGCGGGTCGAAGACGCCGCGCTACTTGAGTAGAGCGGCGTCTCTGACCCGCTGTTTGAGAACATTTGCGCTAAAACGCTAATCAGTTTTCCGCATGGCGACACCGACCCGCGTCAGCAACAGCTCATCGCCGTCGCGGGTAGATTGGGATCAGTATTTTAAAGCACCACAGCTGCGATTAGCAGCCTCAGTTCGCCCGCGCAGGCGATCAGCCGGAGCCACTGGTCCACGATTTCACCTTTGGCGAAATCCATTAGCGGTTTCCTTCCGCGGCTCTGTCATCGCGAGAAGCGACGTTTGAAGTTTGATCCGTGCCCATCAGTGAAATCCGCGGTCGGATCGAGCTCGGAATTCAAACCGTTGAAAGCGACCGCGGATTTCGCGGATGAACACGGATGGGAATCGAATGGAATCGAGCTGTTCGCGAGGCGGTGTGGCATGACGGAACATCGACGCGTCGGCGACAAGTCAATGGATCGGCATTGCTTTCAAACTCACCTTGGAGCACAAACCCGTTGGTTATCTAATCGTTAAGGACAACGGCCCGTCGGGTCTTCATCCTGATCTTATCAACTGCTGCTCCCCATGAATGTAAGATTAAAATCGTTCGTATTACCGGCTATCTTCGCGATGGCTGTCGGATCCTTGTTTGCAGAAACGCAACCGGCCCTCGTGGTTCAGGTTGTCATGACGGATGACGCGAATGCGTACGCCGAAAAAATCGTGCAGGCCAACGCCCTGATCAAGGCCAAGACCGGACTCGAACGTCTGCGCCATGTCTGGGTCGGTGATCTCGCGGGCGAAAGCTCCAACACCGTGTTCGCCGTCAGCCAATTCGCCTCGGCGGCGGCGGCGGGTCAACTCCAGGACAAGTTGCAGAATGACGCCGAGTCCAAAGCCTTCATGGCGGAGTTGAAGGCGATGCGAAAACTCGGGCCCGCTTACCTCTACAAGGGAGTTCGGATGGAAGGAATGTACGAAGGCGGCGCGGTGTTTAACACGGCAATCGTCTGCACGGACGAGGACGCGTACGCAAAATCGCTGGATGGTCTGAAGGCGATCTTCGTCGCTCATGGATTCAAGGACGCGAAATTGAATCTGTGGCGACTTGCCGCCGGCCGCTCCGACACGACCCATCTGGTCGTCATTTCCCTCCCTTCGCAGACCCGAGTCGGTGAATTACTCGACGCGATCAGCGACCAAGCCCTGCTGAAAGAATGGAATGTCGGTGCCGCCAAGATTCGCACCACCGTCAGGAATGGAACGTACCACGAGATCACGAAGTAACTCATCTGTTAAGTCGTCCGTTTACCGCTCCGGCTATCTACGCCGGAGCGTTTTTGTATCCAAACGAAGCTGTGCCTATGCAAACAGCTCCCCACGTAGGGGCGTCGCTCGCCGACGCCCGAACGCGCCAGCGATTTCACGAGATGGCGAACCATCAGCGGGCCTCGCCCCGACAGGACACTGCGACATTCTCCATTTTAGGATCGGATCTGCACCAACCCTGCGACGATGCTCCTTCCAAGAACGGCCAAATCGCCCCAATCGATGCGCTCCTCTCCGTCTGACCTCACTCCTTCGTTCTCTTCACGCGCATTCGGGTCGTCGGCTCGCCGCGCCAGTCAGGTGTTGCTTTGCCTCGTCGCATTTTCTGCGTGCGCTGCCGCAGAAAACGAACCGCGCGGCTTGCAACCATTGGAGTACGCTGAGTTGCCAGTTGGAGCGATCAAGCCAACCGGCTGGCTCAAAGCCCAACTGCAGTTGCAAGCCAGGGGGCTCGGCGGACAGCTCGATGAATTCTGGCCCGACATCAAGGACTCGTCGTGGATCGGCGGAAAAGCCGAGGGCTGGGAACGCACTCCTTACTGGCTCGATGGAACCGTTCCCCTCGCCTACCTGCTCGACGACCCGGTGTTGAAGGGGAAAGTCACTCGCACGATCGACTACATTCTCACCCACCAGACGGCGGATGGCTGGCTCGGGCCCGTCGGTGACAACAATCCCAAACACAAGCCCTACGACGTCTGGCCGCTATTCGTGATGTTCAAGGCGCTGCTTCAGTTTCAAGAAGCCACCGGCGACCCGCGTGTCATCCCGGCTTTACTCCGCGCCTGCCCCAAGATCGACGAAGTCACCACGAACGAGCCGCTTTACAGCTGGGGCCATTTCCGCGGCGCCGATCTCGCGGTCGGGTTGCATTGGCTGTACGAGAAAACCCGTGACGCTCGCGTGCTCACCCTCACGAAAAAGATTCTTCAGCAGTCATATGACTGGCGCACGCATTTCGAGCACTTCGAACCGTATCGCGAAAAATCGACGCACTTCGAGCTGGCCAATCACGGGGTGAATAACGGCATGGGCCTGAAGTTTGCCGGCGTGCGTTATCGCCAATCGGGAGACACCGCGGATCGCGATGCCATCTTCAGCATGCTCGAGACCCTGGATCGCTATCACGGGCAGGCGAACGGGACATTTTCGTGTGACGAACATTATGCCGGTCGAAGTCCGTCGCAGGGAACGGAACTGTGCACCGTCGTCGAAGAGATGTACTCGCTCGAATTGCTTGAGGGGATCACTGGCGACGCGCTTCTGGGCGACCGGCTGGAGAAAATTACTTTCAACGCGCTCCCTGCCACGTTCAAAAAGGACATGTGCGCCCACCAGTACGATCAGCAGGCGAATCAGGTCGTCGTGAAAGTTTCCGATCCGCACGTGTACACCAACAACGGTCGCGACTCCAACCTCTACGGGCTGGAACCGAATTTCGGCTGCTGCACCGCTAACTTTCACCAGGGCTGGCCCAAATTCGTCACCCATCTGTGGGCGCGTTCCCGCGACGGGGGTCTCACCGCAATGGCGTACGGGCCCAACGTGCTCACCACCGAGGTCAACGGCTCTCCGGTCGAGATCGCGACCACGACGGACTATCCCTTCTCTTCGCGTATCAACATCGTCGTGACCGTCAGCGCACCGTCGTCCTTCACGTTGAAATTGCGCAAACCGGCCTGGGCACGCGCGGCCACCCTTTCCGTTGGCGAGCAAGGCCCCGCTGCGTCATTGCCGTTCGGGACGGACGACGTCGCCTCCTTCGTTCCGATCACGCGTCGGTGGACGGGCGTCACCACCGTCACCCTTGATCTCCCGATGACGCCGAAGCTCTACCACGGCTTCAACGATTCAGTCGCCGTCGAGCGCGGACCGCTCGTGTACGCGCTCAAGATCGAAACCGAGTGGAAAAAGCTTCGTGGCACCGAGCCGTTTGCGGATTGGGAAGTCAGTCCGACGACGCCGTGGAACTTCGCCCTCTCGATCGATCCACAAAATCCAGCAGCTGGACTTAGCTTCGCTTCAAGCCCGGCCGGCACCGCACCGTTTTCGCCAACCGGGGCCCCGATCACCGCCCGCGTCCAGGGTCGACGCGCTCCTCAGTGGACACTCGAGAAAAACGCCGCAGCACCTCCGCCCTCGAGCCCAGTTCTCACCGACGAGCCCCTGCAGGACCTTACGCTCATTCCGTACGGATGCACGGACCTCCGGGTGACAGCATTCCCCTGGCTCGCATCAAGGCCGCGCTCAGGTCCAACCGCTCTGGCACGCTGAGACGGACCGCACCGCATTTTTCCGTCGCCACGCTGGTGGCAGGAACCCAGAAATCACGCACCCCTCATGGATCGCCGCACGTTCATTTCGTCCCTCGCTGTTGCCGGTACTGCGGTTGCGGCGGGTCCTTCACACGTGTTTGCGGCCGACACCAAAGCTCGACCCAAAGCGGCTCTGATCGGCTGCGGATGGTATGGCGGCGTGGTCCTGGCCAGCATGGCCGAGCACACAGACGTCGAGTTCGTTTCCCTTTGTGATCCGAATGCGAAGTCGCTGGAAGCGACGCTCGCGTTGCTCGCTAAATTTCAGAAATCCGTGCCCGCCACGTTCACCGACTTTCGCGAGATGCTCGCCAGTCACGCGCACGATATCGTTTTGGTGGGTACGCCAGACCATTGGCACGCCGTTCCGGCGATCGCCGCCATGAAGGCCGGCGCCGACGTCTTCCTCGAGAAGCCGATCGGCGTGGACGTGATCGAAGGAGAAGCGCTCGTCGCGGCAGCGCGGAAATATAACCGCGTGGTCCAGGTCAACACGCAGCGCCGCAGCACCGCCTGCCTGGCGGAGGCGCGTGACAAGTACCTGCGGAGCGGAAAAATCGGCCAGGTCGGCCTGATTGAAACGTACTCCTATCTTCACGGCCGCCCGAACGAGGTCGTGCACGAAGGTCTGCCACCGGCGCATCTGAATTACGAGTTGTGGACGGGCCCCGCGCCCATGCGTCCGTTTAACTCCATCCTCGAATCAAAGACGTGGCGCGCGTTCATGGAGTACGGTAACGGGCAGATCGGTGACCTGGGCGTCCACATGTTTGACTGCGTGCGCTGGATGATGGATCTCGGCTGGCCCACGACCATCAGCTCCACGGGCGGAATCTACGTCGACAAGCAGGCGTCATCCAACATCTCAGATACCCAGCGCAGCGTTTTCCGTTACACCGATCTCGACGTCAGCTGGGAGCACCGTACGTGGGGCGTCGCGCCCATCCCGCAGCGCGATTGGACCGACATCTGGGGCGCGCGGTTTGTAGGCACGAAGGGAATTCTCACGATCAACCTGCTGGGCTACGAGTACACTCCGGCCGATGGTGGCCCCCGCGAAGGGTTTCATCTGCTCTCAAAAACGGGAAACCTGGAGAACGTCGATTTCAGCCAACAGGGCTCCGTGGTGAACGAGATCCAAAAAGTCCACGTGCTGGATTTCATGAAAGCACGCACGACGCGCACACGCCCGGTCGCGGACGTGGAAGAAGGTCATATCTCCACCGCCTGCTGCGTTCTCGCCAATCTCGCCCAGGAACTCGGACGTCCCCTCCGCTATGACCCGAAGACTCGTACGATTCCCGGTGATACGGAAGCAACCCGGCGACTGAGCCGGACCTATCGAGCTCCTTGGGTTCATCCGGATCCGGCGACGGTCTGAAGCGCGGACAACCGCCGGGCCGTCCGCGTGTGCAGACCAGTGCGGTACGCGGACGGACTCTGGCCCTCCATTTGACTGAACACCCGGTTGAATTGGGAAAGTGATTGGAAGCCGGAAGCGTAGGCCGCTTCGCTCACGCGCATGCGCGAATCCAGCAACAGTTCCTTTGTCTTCGCGATTCGGGCCCGTGAGACGTAGTGGCTGAGCGTAAGACCGGTCGCGCTCTTAAAAATTTTGCAGAAGTAAAACGGACTGATGTTGACCGCCTGCGCCACCGTCCCGAGCGACAAAACTTCGCCGAGATTGGCCGCTAGGAATGCGCGGGCTTTCGTCACTGCCACGGGTTCCGCGGTGGTCTGCTTCATCATCAGTTCATTGCTCAAGACCGACAGATACTGCGCGAAACTTCCGAGTAAGCGAAGCAGCGCGGCATAGCGCCGGATGGGCACGACGCGCGTTGCGAAGTACGCCCGGCGCAGATTCGGTGGCGCGAGCAGGCGGAGCTGTTTGATCTTGGCCTGAAGTCTCTCATAGCCGCGTTGCGTCGGAGGTTTGAACAGCACCCGGCCGGTTTGCAGGTAGGCAATCACGTGGTCACCCACATGTACTGGAATACTGGATTCGTTCAGTCCCGCCAGACAGCGGTGCGTCTCCGTCCCCCGAGAGGTGCCCCGATTTGGGCCGACGAGGGCTTGCAGACACGCGGAATAGGACTTGTGGGCCCCCAGCATACAGGCGCACACCACGTCGAGCGGCGGCAAACCCGCTGCGGGAAGTTCGTGGCACCCGCCCCGAAGGGCCAACGTCAAACCCGTGGTGACTTCAAATGCCTCCTGGTAATCAGAAAACAGATCCGACTGGCGCAGTCGGGCGACGATCTCACGATAAGTCGCTCCATCTCCCAAAGGGGGCGCCCCGTCTCGATGAGTAATGATCACCCGTCAGCTTACAATGGGAGCGCCTCATCGCTCCATTAGGTCTTTACCCACTCGAGCTCAGCTGGCCACGTCCGTTGATACGACCGGCATCCGCACCTGGTTCTTGCCGTATGATCTTGCTGGCGCCGTCCCCTTGGGTTCCCGATGTCGCCAGTGCCCCACTCCTCGCAACCGTCCCCATTCCGTCACCGTTTCGATTTCGCGGCGAAGATCTACCGACCTTTGGCGGTGGTTTTCGCTCTGACCAGTGCCGCGACCGCTCCGGGTCAATCCGAGTGGCGCAGCGTTGGCGGCGATGCTGGTCTGACGCGGCATTCGACGCTCAACCAAATCAACCGCGACAACGTGAGCGGGCTGGAGATCGCCTGGACCCTCCACACAGGTGGCCTTGAACTATCGCCGCAATCGTCGATCCAATGCGCCCCGATCGTCATTGGCGGCACGATGTACCTCACCGCTCCGGACACTCAGGTGCTCGCCCTCGATGCGGCGACCGGACGGGAGAAGTGGCGCTACAACCCACATCGCTCCAAGCACACTTACCTCTACAATCGCGGGGTCGCCTGGTGGTCACGCGATTCAGAGCGGCGGATCCTCTTCGCGACACCCGACGGCTTCTTGTATTCTCTCGACGCGGATACCGGAGTTCCGGACGCGGGCTTCGGCAAAAACGGCATTCTCGATCTCCGCGAGGGATTGGAGCGACCGCTCGGACCGGAACGCGTCTACGGCGCGACGTCGGCCCCTGTCGTCATTGGCGATCGAGTGATTGTCGGGTTTTCACTCGACGAAGGCTACGTGGGTGGGCCGGGCGACGTGCGGGCCTTTGAGATCAAAACCGGCAACGAGGCCTGGCGTTTTCACACCGTACCCCGGCGGGGTGAATTCGGACACGAAACGTGGGCCGGAGATTCGGGGCAAAATCGCACCGGCGTCAATGCCTGGACGGGAGCCAGCGTGGATGTCGCGCGTGGACTTGTCTTCGTTGCCACCGGCTCGCCGGGATACGACTTCTACGGCGGCGATCGGATCGGCGACAACCTGTTTGCGAATTGCGTGATTGCTTTGGACGGACGCACCGGGAAACGCGTGTGGCACCAGCAACTCGTCCATCATGATTTGTGGGACTACGACCTGCCCTACCCGCCGATGCTCGTGACCGTGAACCACGCGGGCAAACCGACCGACGCCGTCGTTCAGCTCACGAAGCACGGCTTCGTTTTTCTCTTCGATCGCGTGACCGGACAGCCGCTCTTCGAAATCGTCGAGCAGCCGGTTCCCAGCTCCACGGTCCCGGGCGAAAAGACCTCGAGCACGCAGCCAGTCCCCGTGCGCCCGCCAGCATTCGTGCGCCAGGGATTTTCCGAGGCCGAGCTGACCAACCTTTCCGCCGCAGCCGCCGCCACGGTGCGCGCACGGGTGAAGCAAGGTGGCTTCAATCCACGCTTCACTCCACCGAGTTTGGACGGCGCCATTTCAAACCCGGGCACGCTCGGGGGCGCGAACTGGTCCGGCGCCTCATTCGATCCGGCGACGGGCTGGCTTTACGTCAATGCCAACGAGCTTCCTCGCGTGTTGAAGCTGGTATCGACCGATAATCCGGCCGAGCCGTATTTGGACAAAGGTCAGGTTCGTCTGCTGGACGATGAGGGCTACCCCGGCACCAAGCCGCCGTGGGGCACCCTGTCGGCAATCGACCTGAACCGCGGTGAAATCGTCTGGCAAGTCCCGCTGGGTGAGTTTGCCGAGTTGACGCGGCGCGGCATCCAGCCGACTGGCACTCGTAACCTGGGCGGCAGTATTGTGACGGCCGGAGGCTTGGTGTTTATCGCATCCACGGTCGATCGCCAAATCCGCGCGTTCGACAGCGCCAGCGGTCGGGTATTATGGCAGTACGAGTTGCCCTTCGCGGGACACGCCGCACCGAGCACCTATTCGATCAACGGTCGGCAATTCGTCGTGATCGCCGCGGGCGGAGGCGGCAAGCTTGGGACGCCGTCAGGAGACGTGTATGTCGCCTTCGCGCTGCCTCCGAAACCGTAAGCAGCGCGGCGGCAGTTCGCTCACCTGCGCATCGCGACGCCCATTGGCATTCTCTCAACCATTGTTTGTGGCCGCATCGTGGGCGTCCCGTGAGACGAAGCCATAACCATGTAGTCAAAAGTAGCCAACGTCGTGAGACGGTGGAAGGCCGGCGCGGCGCCGGTCATCGGTCTCACGGCCGATGCTACAAGGACCTTCGGGGCTCGTCTGCATGGATCCGACTAAGCCCGACCCATGCAGTTGAAAGTAGCCAACGTCGTGAGACGGTGGAAGGCCAGCGCGGCGCTGGTCATCGGTCTCACGGCCGGTGCTACAAGGATCTTCGGGGCTCGACTGGATGGATCCCGGCTAAGATGAGTGCGGTTGGCTCCACAGCGGCTTGCCGGTCTCGGGCGGGGGCGATTTGAGCGCAGTCTTTACTGCCACTTTCGGCGCTCGCGCCGCTTTCTTTTGCTGCGCCGCTTGTGCGGCAGCTTCCGCTGCGTTCTCCACGGGCGGGTGATGTCCCTCGGTTTGGGCTGACGCCACGCGCTCCGCTGCGGTGGTGGACGATTGGGTTTCGGGACTCGTCGGCGCGCGATCACGCACTGCTGGCTCAGAGGCGCTCGCTTTCGTCGTGTCCGCGAGCTCACGCTCGGCTTCAAACCATATTTCTACATCTCGACCGTCGGGGCGCCCGTACTTTTCCCAGAGTTGGTAGGCGCGATCACTCACTTCTTCTTGCGTGGGGGTCTTCATAAGTGTCGTCGTGCGTTACTCCGCCGAAGCGACCAAGTGGCTGACCGGCGGGGACTCCCCCAGTTCCCGAGTGGCGTTAAACGGCCCCGAGTATGCACGCGGGTCGAAACTCGCATGCTCGTGCGACGCCCGGACACAGGCTTTCCTGCTTTTGCTGACTCGATTATTTCTCCAACAAACGCAGCTGGATGTTGCGAAACCACACCGGCTGGGATTCGGCCTGCAACGCGATGTGTCCCTCACTTAGTTGCAACGGCGCGCCCAACGCCATCAAGCGCTGCGCTGACTGCTCGGCGGGGTCCAGTTGCGGATGTTGATAGCGCAGGACCTCAACGCCATTGATGCGGTGGATCACCTCGGCGTTACCGTGCACCTCAACTTCCACCGAGACCCACTCGTTCATCGGCGACAACTTGCCGGTCGCTTCGATGATATGCGCCTTCGTCAATTTCCCGTTCACCTCGAGATTCGTGCCAGGCGTACAGGCATTCGCGGTCTGGCGCCCTGCCGCGGTGCCATCGCAGAGAAATTGGACTTCCATGCTGGCCGGCCACAGCTGATCGACGGTCATGGTCAGGGGCGACTGAGAGTGGATCATCACTCCGCTGTTGTACTTTGCCCAAGGCGGTGAATCGGCCACGGGCGTGCCAACAAAACGATACTCCAGCCGCAAAATGTAGGCCGAGTAAGGAAGATCGCTGTAGAGGTGTCCGAACTGCTCTTCGAATTTACCGTAGCGATCGTAGGCAACCTTGATGATGCCATCCTCGACGCGAAAGGTGTCGCGATAGTTTTCGCCCATCGGGTGCTTCGCAATCTTCACGGTCCAGCCGTCCAGGTCCTTGCCGTTGAAGAGTGAGATCCATGGATCCTTTCGCGCCTCGTCGGCCACAGCGCAGCTGACGGTGAAGGTTAGCGCCAGAAACGTCGCAGCAAATAATCGGAGCGGGTGAACCAGCATGGAAAATGGGGGTCAATCACCATGAACGATACTCGGGCCGATCGGCAAGCCGCGACTGACCCAGCTCTCCGTCGCAGAAACATGAATACGATACACTCCACTGGCCATGACCAGGGCGGGAATGAAGATTTAACATCACCTACATAAAATCCCCGTAGTCGTATTACGGTAATTCCAGTAGCATAACTCGTTGGAGCGTAACGTTTCCCGACGTTTTTTCGCATCCCTGTTAATTGCGGTAGTGTATACACTTGCGCACGTACTCCGGCTTTTAGCGGCGGGACCGTCGGCCGCGTTTACGTTCGTCGGCGACTGCCAAAGACTTGCGCGAAAGTAAATAACTTTCATGCGCTTGAGGACGTGTTCGTTACGCCCATCGTTGCGCCTTTTTTTTTACGGCGCGCTCTACGCTATATGAGAGCTCTCGAAGCCAGCTCGAGACGACATACGTCAAGTCGCGTTCACAATCCCCCCACAAGGATGTTCTCATGAAAACACAATCGCTGACCGTGGCACTCGCCGTCGGTCTGTCAGTCATCGGAGCAAACCAACTCCAAGCTGCGTCACTCGACCTTACGGCCGCATCAGCCTCTGGATCGCTGAACGGCGCCTACTTTACAAATACGGACATTGGCGCAACGGGTACCGGTTTAATAAAACCCTTCGTCCGCCTTCAGGATATCGGGGTGGCGGACGGATATAATTCTAATTCAGCGACGTTGATGCCAGACGTCAAAGCGGGAACTTGGACGCATGACATCACCTTGGCTGAGATCCCTATCGTGGTGAATCCGGGCAGCGCGACCGGTAGCTATTACGAATTTCTTCTCGATATCAATCAGACGGGAGCGAACTCACTTCTGTCGCTTGATTCGATCATGATCTACACTCGCCCAACAGCGCTAACGTCGGCGGGCACTATTGCCGATCTTACAGCCGCCCCGAGCGTCCTGCGCTACAACCTCGATGGAAACGCTGCCAATGAGATCTTGTTGAATTATGCGCTTAACAGTGGAAGTGGATCGGGCGATCTCTTCGCATATATCAACGTGAACAATTTTGCCGGAGCAGCGGGTACCGACTATCTGTATTTTTACTCAATGTTTGGCAATAAAGGCGGCGATTACGCAGACAATGACGGGTTTGAAGAGTGGGCGGTTCGTAGCGTTAGCCCAACCAAGGTCCCCGAAAGCGGCACCTCCGCGCTACTCGTTGGACTCGGCCTGATCGCCATCGGCGTCGCTCGCCACAACGCCAGCCGAATCAGACTATAATCGTTTGGTTATTGTTTTCGGGCGCTGCGCGGAGGTCATAGGCCCGCGCAGCGTTTTTTTGTGTCCGCGCGTAGGGGCGTCGCTTGCTGACGCCCGGCTGGCGTGGCCATTTGCAAGCCGGGCGTCGTCAAGCAACGCCCCTACAGCGCGAACGCGCCCCGGTAGGGCGATGCCTCCGGCTGAGCCGGCTTGAATTCCGTTTGCGACCTCGAACCGGGCTCCGCCTTAAATCGCGTACTTCCGGCGCATCGGCCGGGTCAGCATCGCGGTGGCAGCGGCATCATTCACGATCGTCTCCGTCGCGGGATTCCAATCGAGCGACGAACGTCCCAGCCGAATCGCGATGTTCGCGAGATGAGAAATCGTGATCGCCCGATGCGACACTTCCGCCGGTGCTGCGGTAGGCTTACGGCTTAGGATGCAATCCACGAAATTCGATTCGTGTACCCGGCTTTCGTACAAGTGAATTTCATCCGGCTTGATTTTGTCCTGCTTCAATTCGAGTGGCGTGAAGACGAGTTTCTCACGCGAAACAAAAATGGACTTCCCCCCTTCGCCTTCGAAGAGAATGCCGTTGGGGTTCTGGTCCGAGACGTTCACGCGGGTGCCATTGGCGTACACGGCATCGAACGAGTAATGCGTCGGCGTGTTATAAATCTGCGACTGATCCGGCAGATCGGATTGGATCGCTTCGATCCGGACCGGCCCACTCGCATCCTGACCAAGCGCCCATTGCACAATATCGAGATGGTGCGCGCCCCAATCCGTGATCATGCCACCCGAGTAATCCCAGTTGTGCCGCCAGTTGAGCTGAAGCAAAGCCGGGACGTACTCGCGCTCGGGCGCCGGCCCAAGCCACAGATCATAGTTAAGCTCGCTCGGCGGCTTTTCCGGTTTGTTGCGCGACGCGAGCCGGGACCAATCCGAGCGTCCGCCGGGCAAGCCCACAACAATCCGCTCGATCTTACCCAATCGGCCGTTGCGCACGTACTCGCTCGCCGTCCGGAAAAAAGCGGAGCTGCGCTGCTGGCTGCCCGTCTGCCAGGTGATGCCGGAAGATTTCACTTCATCCGCGATGCGTCGTCCTTCGCCGATTGTCAGCGCGAGCGGCTTTTGACCGTAGATATGCTTTCCTTTTCGCGCAGCGTGCAGCGCGACGGCACAGTGCCAGTGATCAGGCGTCGCGATATAAATCGCGTCCAAATCCTCGCGCTCGAGCATGGTGCGAAAATCCTCATATGCGGTGCATCCGGCGAATTTTCCGGTGGGTGATTCCGAAGCGTAATACTCCTCCACCCGCTGCTTCCCCACCAAGCGTCCCCCGTGGTACTCGCCCGAATAGCCATAGTTCGGCAGATCCGAAACCGGGTCGGCCACCGCCACGACCTGGACGCGTGGATCGCCGAGGAAGTTCATAATCGTGTCGTGCGCGATCGTGCCGAAACCGATCACTCCGAGGTTCACACGTCCGGATGGCCGCGGACGCGCTTTCTGCGCGGGCAACGCGCACGACGTGAGCATGGGCAACGCTGCGCCGGCGAGAACAACGGCAGAGGCTTGAATAAATTCGCGGCGATTCATCCGGGGGTTCATGAATGAGGAGTGAGCAAACCGTGAGCGGTCCGCAAGACGGGACCTGCGTCACCCTTTTTTTCATCCGCAATCGAGCCACCACACAACCGGTAGGGCGATGCCTCCGGCTGAGCCGGCTTGAATTCCGTGTCCACATCGAACGCGGCTCGGCCGGAGGCCTCGCCCTACCTTCCAACTCGTCCACCAAGACACACGAAGATCACCACGCACTGGTAGGGCGAAGCCTCCGGCTGAGCCGGGCTTGAATTCCGTTTCCGCCATCGAACGCGGCTCGGCCGGAGGCCTCGCCCTACCTTCCAACTCGTCCACCAAG
>JBDSSD010000128.1:0-29973 GCA_039928945.1 Opitutus sp.
AGCCCTGCATTTCCTCTGGAGTCGTACCCGTGTATTCGTACCAGCGATCGTTGTACCAGAAGATATAACCATCGCCCTGGGCGATCCATGCAAGCTGCGAGATCGAATTCGCCATCGTCTTGAATCGTTGCTCGCTCTCATGCGCCGCTCGTTCCGTGCGTTTGCGACTCGTGATGTCGCGCGCAATATTGGAAGCGCCCACAATTTTACCCTGATGATCGATGATCGGCGAAAGCGTTACGGAGACATCGAGGAGCTGGCCTGACTTGCTGAGTCGGACCGTCTCGAAATGACTGACGTTCTCGCCGCGTCCGATGCGAGCCAGGATATCGGCCTCCTCCGCCAGTCGATCCGGCGGGAAAAGCATCAGCATGGACTGACCGATGGCTTCAGTCGCGCTATAGCCAAAAATCTTTTCCGCGCCTGGATTCCAGGTGACGATAATTCCAGCCAACGTCTTGCTAACAATCGCGTCGTCTGACGATTTGACGATCGCAGCAAGTCGCACGGCCGCTTCTTCAGCAGTCTTTCGCGCCGTGATGTTCGCCCCAATCGCCAGGTACTGCCTGGGCTGCTGCTGCTCGTTAAGGAAGGAAACAATCGTCGTATCGACCCAGTAGAACGATCCATCCTTCGCACGGTTCTTGATCTCACCGTGCCAGACATCACCGCGCTGGATCGTCGCCCACAAATTGCGGATGAACTCTTTGCAATGGTAACCGGAGTTGATGACGCGGTGATCCTGGCCCACCAACTCTTCCCGGGCGTGCTGGGAGATGGCGCAAAACTTTTCGTTCACGGATAGAATCTTCCCCGCGGCATCGGTGACGGCCACGATCGCATGCTCATCCAAAGCGGTACGCAGCTCGCCTGCTTCAACATTGGCTGCGCTTGCCGTGCGCAAGTGAACGCGAAGCAAATGGACGAGTACGGTAACGAGCACTCCCACGACCACTAGAGCCGCACGATTCTCGGCACTGAAACCTTCGGTGCGAAACGAGTGGAGCGGTGGCAATAAATAGTAGCTGCCGCCCAAGTCCGACAAAGCCACGGCAAGGAGTCCTGGACCCAACCCGCCCACGTACGCGCTCAGGATGATCGGCAGCAGGAACACGATCAGCAGCGGCGGATCGCTCGCGGCGCGTCCCATCCCCACCAGCAGCCACAGGGTCACCGCCGTGGAGACGATCGATAGCGCATAAGCGACCCCTCGCGTGCGCCAGATCGAATGCGGAGCGATCGAATCAGGCATGAGGCTCAATCACCAATCGCGCCAGGGTCATACACGTGAGTATATCAACGATTGAATACGTGCAACGCCAGCGCGTAGTCGTCGTGGAAGGTCGCTGGCCGTTCATGCTTCTCGATCCCTAAGTGCTTATTCGTTCATCCCGTGCATCCTGGAACTCGATCCATCCTTCCATTTCGTGAAAATTTTTTTAGGGGCGCACCGACCAGGTGTGCTGGAAAAAGCTTTGCCGGATTGGCGCAGTCCCCTTTGCTGACCATCCCAACTGTCATGACATCAGCCGAGATCCGCCAGTCCTTCCTAGATTTCTTCGCCCAGCAAGGCCACACGATCGTGCCGTCGGCGTCGCTTTTGCCCGATTCGCCGGGGTTGCTGTTCACCAATGCGGGCATGAATCAATTCGTGCCCATCTTCCTGGGCGACCGGGCCGCGGACGTATCAAAGTGGGCTGGTGTTCGGCCGGCGAAGGATAGCCGCGCAGCCGACACTCAAAAATGCATCCGTGCCGGAGGTAAGCATAACGACCTCGAAGACGTGGGCTTCGATACGTACCACCATACCTTGTTCGAAATGCTGGGAAATTGGTCGTTCGGCGACTACTTCAAGAAAGACTCTCTAACCTGGGGCTGGGAGTTGCTGACGAAGGTTTGGGGCATGCCCGCCAAGCGGCTGTTTGCGACGATTTACGCGCCGAACAAAGCGAAAGGCGACCCGTCGGAGTTCGACCAGGAGGCCTACGATATCTGGGCCGAGATTTTTCGTCGCGAAGGACTCGATCCCAAGGTCCACATCGTTCACGGAAACAAGAAGGACAATTTTTGGATGATGGGCGACACTGGCCCATGCGGACCGTGTTCCGAAATCCATTTCAACCTTCTGCCGAGCGACGATGAAACAGAGGGCCGTAAACTCGTGAATTCTTCCAGTCCTCGCTGCATCGAGATCTGGAATCACGTTTTCATTCAGTTCAACGCCAACGCCGACGGCACGTTCTCACCTCTCGCCGCAAAGCACGTCGACACCGGCATGGGATTCGAACGAGTCGCCGGAATTCACGCGACCACCGGCGGTTTCAAAAATTTCAGTGCCGAACCGTCGAACTATAACGCCGATGTTTTTGCCCCGTTGTTCGCGAAGATCGCGGCGCTGTCGGGCAAGACCTACGCGAGCACCGTTCCGACAAAGCGAGAAGGATTGAGCGAACAGGAAAACGTCGATGTCGCCTTCCGCGTGCTGGCCGACCATGCGCGGTGCGTTTCGTGCGCGATCGCCGACGGTATTTTGCCGAGCAACGAGGGACGAAACTATGTCATCCGCCGGATTCTGCGCCGCGGTATTCTTTACGGAAAAAAGATTGGGCTGAAGATCGGCGATTTCGCGCAGCTCGTGCCTGCGGTCGTCGAGTCTCTCGGACGCGTCTTTCCGGAACTTGTTCAGCAACAGGACATCGTTCGTCGCGTCATCACCAGCGAAGAAGAAAGTTTCGGACGAACCCTCGATCGAGGATTGGCGATGCTCGAGTCCGCCCTCGCGGCCGACGCCACCAAGAAGATCCTCGAAGGCGAACTCGCCTTCCAGCTCTACGATACCTACGGCTTCCCACTCGATATGACCCAGCTGCTCGCGACCGAGCGTGGTCTAACGGTGGATACGACGGAATTCGAACGCTTGATGGAGAAACAACGATCGACCTCGCGAGCCGCCCACACGCGCGAGATCGTCGTCGCCGCCACTGAAGGGGATGCAGCCGTGGACCAGACGCCGACCAAATTTCTCGGCTACACGACAACCCGGACGACTATCGCAGGTCCCGCGAAGCAAGTCGAAGTCGTCGAATCGGGCAAAGATCGATTCCTCGTCTTTGATCAGACGCCGTTTTACGCGGAGATGGGCGGCCAGGCGGGTGATACCGGGACTGCCCTGGTCGCCGGTCAGCTGATCCACATCACCGACACGGTGAAGGACAAAGCCGGGCGACATCTGCACAAAATCGATTTGAGCCGTGGCGGTTTGGATCCCTGGCCATGGAGCAACGGCACGTCGTTCGAGCTCGCGGTGGATTTACTTCGCCGTCGTGCGATCAGCCGACATCACTCCGCGGCTCATTTGATTCACTGGGCGCTGCGAAAAACGCTCGGCACGCACGTGCGGCAGGCCGGTACGTCGAAAACGCCTGAACGGATGCGGTTCGATTTTTCCCATTTTGAAGCGGTTACCTCGGCTCAGTTGCACGAGGTCGAGCAGCTGGTGAACGAAAAGATCATCGATAATGCTCCGGTCTCGTCGTACGAAACCGAGTTCGACAAAAAGCCTGAAGGCACCCTCGCGTTCTTCGGTGACAAATACGGACGGATTGTTCGCGTGGTGGACATCGGCGGGTACAGCCGCGAACTGTGCGGCGGCACCCATGTCAGCACCACGGGCGAAATCGGTTTGATCAAAATCGTCGCAGAGATGGCCATCGCGGCCGGCACACGCCGCATTGAAGCCGTCGCAGGCCAGGCAGCCTACGATTACGTCGACGCTCATGAAGCAGCACTCAAGGCAGTGAGTGCTCGACTCAACGCCGGGCCCCTAGACGTGGCCAAGAAGCTTGAATCCGTTCTGGCGCATCAAAAAGAGCTCGAGAAAAAACTTAGCGCATTCGAACAGAAAGCAGCAGCGGGCCTCGCGGACCAACTCGCCGCACAGGCAACGGCGCGTGACGGCCTCAAGTTTGTTTCAGCCGTGGTGACGACATCCGACGCAGAATCGCTTCGCTCAATCGGATCACAGGTCCTTCACCGCATCGGTGAAGGTGTCGTGACGCTGGGCGCCGCATTCGGCGATCGGGCGAGCTTGGTCGCGTTTTGTTCTCCGGCCGCCATCAAGGCCGGCCATCAAGCCGGCAAGTTGGTTGGCGAGCTCTCGGTCAAACTGGGCGGAAAAGGCGGCGGCAAACCGGACTTTGCCATGGGCGGCGGAAAAGATCCCTCGAAGCTTTCTGACGTTCTCGGGCCAAAAGTCGGCGGGTAATTCAACCGCCTTCGAAAGGCGGGAAAGAGCCTGGGGCGACTAGCCGACCCAGCGCTCAAGGACTCGCGCGAGCTCCGCAATGCGGAGCGGCTTGCTGAGATAATCGTTCATTCCCACCTTCATGCAATGCGTTCGATCGTCGGCGGTCGCATTCGCAGTGATTGCGACGATCGGCGTGCGCGAATCGCGGCGTCTGATCTCGAGCGTCGCCGTCCAGCCGTCCATCTCCGGCATGAGGCAGTCCATGAAAATGAGGTCATACGCATTCAGTCGCGTTTTCGCGACCGCCTCCGCGCCGTTCTCCGCGAACTCCACAATGCATCCGATCTTCTTCAGCATGCCGCCCACGACGACACGATTCACACTGTTGTCTTCGGCGACGAGGACCCGCAGACCTTGGCGACACGGCTTGGGTTGGTTGGCAGCGAGCGGATCACGACGGGCTTCCAAAGGTCCGTCGTGAAGCGCCTCCACGAGTTGATCCGGGTGAACGAGAGGCTTCACCACCATGCCGCTGTATTCTGTCGGGAACGGGGACGACGATTCGCGCCGGTGATTCGCCGGCAAAAACAATACGAGCTTCAGACCGCGGAGCTCAGCGGTCGCCTTTACCGCTTTCACAAAATCGCCGTCGGGGCCGTTCACCAGCGAGTGATCGACGAGTACAAACGCGAATGGAACGCCGCCGATGGCCGCGGCTTTCAGCTTCGTCAACGCCTCGGCTGCAGTGCCCGCAGACTCGCACGTCATCCCTGCTGATTCCAATAATCTTTGAGCGGCCGTAGCCACGACCGGGAGGTGATCCACGACGAGCGCTTTGATCGCTGGGCCCACACTCGGCGGCGTGATGACCTGATCAACCTGCAGCGGCACCGTGAACCAAAACGTGGAGCCCTGCCCCGGCTCACTCTCCAGGCCGATTTCGCCTCCCATCAACGCGATCAGGCGCTGGCTAATCGCGAGACCGAGACCCGTGCCGCCAAACTTTCGCGTCGTTGAAGCATCGGCTTGAGTGAATTTTTGAAACAAGCGGACGCGCACCTCCGCAGGGATACCAATGCCGGTGTCGGTGATCGCCAATCGTAGCCACGCGCGCGTCGAATCCGGGCTTGGCGCCAGCCGCGTGACGCGAAGCAGGACGTGACCCTTCGTCGTAAACTTCAGCGCGTTGGAAACGAGGTTCAGCAGGACCTGACGCAATCGCGCCGAATCTCCGTAGACCGCGGTCGGGACGTCCGGCCCGAGGTCCAACACAAGCTCGATTTGACGTTCTTCGAGGCGGGCGGACGCGATCTTCAGAACCTCGATCACCGGTTGGCGGAGGTCGAATAGAGCGTGCTCCAGCACGACCTTGCCTTCGTCGATCTTGGAGAAATCCAGAATATCGTTGATGATCGCCAGCAGGGCCTCCGCCGACGCCCGCACGGTCGTCATGTATTCGCGCTGCTGAGAATTGAGCGGCGTATCCAGCATGAGCTCCGCGGAACCGATCACGCCATTGAGCGGCGTGCGGATCTCGTGACTCATGGTGGCGAGGAATTCCCCCTTGGCGCGGTTGGCGGCATCTGCCGCTTCCTTGGCTTCCCGAGCCTGCGCCGCCATCGAACGCTCCAAAGCCAGCTCGCGCGCCTGATTAAGTCGTTCCCGCTCGCGCGTCAGCACGCGATGATGCCCTCGCCAAATGAGGAGTCCAGTCAGGGCGATGACCGTGACGCCCGCCACGAGGAGAAACATCGGTGACTGCCACCAAACGGGCTCCGCGATGGCGGGTGCCAGTTCGGCGAACACCGACGACGATAACGTCGCTGGCAGAAAGGTCAGGCCGCCGCTCGCGCCCATCGTCCACCGCACCGACGAGTGATTGCTGGAAGGTATCACTCTGATGGTCTTAGCGTATTGTATTCGTTAACACAAGTGATGTTCATCCTACCAGCGATGGCTCAGCCGGTCCGCGGCGCTGAACCCACGCGAGCCACAGCCAGAAGAATGCTGCGCCGACCAACGCAACGGGCAATAGCAGCACAGCTCGGCGGAGGTCGCCATAGTGGTCGGAAAGAAGTCCGATCAATCGCGGCGACCAAAGATCGCCAAAAAAATGAATGGAGAAGATGGACGCCGCCATGGCCGCGGCCCGCTGCGCGACCGGGACGGTCTCGAGAATGAGGGTGTTCACGGGACCCGTTGGCAAAAACAGGAAAAACATTGCCAGGACCAAGGCCGCTCGGGCAATGGCCGGATCGGCCAGCAAAAAGGCGGCGAACGCTGCGGGGACCGCCGCTGTCGCACTCAAGCCGAGCACCCAGGCGTAGCCGGCTGGGCTGCGTTTCCGCCAGGCGGTACCCGCAAGTCCGCCCACGATCGTTGCCAGCAGTCCAGTAACGACGAGCGAAGCGCCGAAAAACTGACCGGCCGCCGCAAACTCCATGTGGTGGACGCGGTACAAAAATGTCGGTGCCCAGAGCGCAAAACCGCCGAGCGCAAACGTCTGAGCCGCGTAACCCGCGACGACCAGTCGATAGTCCCGAAAGCGAAACAAGGTGAGATACGACCGCCAACCCGGTTTCGCCGTCGGCACTGTACCCACTTCCATCGCACCGCGGGCGGGCTCGCGCAAAAGGAAAAGCAGAAGAGCCAACCCCATCCCCGGATAGCCAGCCCACAAAAAGACCGCACGCCAGCCGTGATGGGCGGCAATGGTACTGCCAACAACATACCCGAGAGCAGACCCGACCGGAATCGCGAGATAGAAAATCGAGATCGCGATGTTGCGTCGCTTGGCCGTGAAAAGGTCGGCGATCCACCCTGGACTGATCGTGCCGAAGCTCGCCTCGCCCAAGCCGACCAGCACACGAAAGATAAGGAGTGAACCTAAGGTGCCCGCGTGTCCCGAGAGGAGTGTTCCCACGCTCCACACGAACACGCCAGCAGCGACCAACCAGCGGCGCGGCAGTCGATCGCCGAGATAACCAAAGATCGGCGCGGTGAGAAAGTAGCCCCACATGAATGCGCTTTGGAGTGATCCCAGCTGCTCATCGGAAAAGCCCATCTCCTGTTTGAGCGGAGTGAGCACTGAAGCCAGCAACTGCCGATCAAAGTAGTCCAGCAGGTTCAACCCGGTCAGCACGGCGAGCGATGCGCCGGGCCAAAGTTGGCGGTCGTTGTTCACGTGCGCGAAGCCAATCCAGAGGACGCGCGCTTGGGAAGTCCCAAACGAGCCGCAAAAAGCCGGCGGCGAGAAAACGCTGCCGGCTGCTCTCACTTAATGTCGAGTGACTAGAACTTGAACGAGACGCCGGCCCGGATGCCCTGCAAGCTGCTCAGATCGACGCGTGAGGTGTACTTCGACGTCGCGTCGGGGCTGATCGCATCCTGCGTGTAGTCACCGCTGCTCTGATACACGGCGCCGAGGTACAGGCCGGCCGTATCATTGATGGCGAACTGAAAACTTGCGTCAGCATAGTAGCCGGGGAGAATCGCGCTGTCGTTGTCGCTGATGAACTGCGAAATCGCGTCTCCGGTGTCAGGTTGAAACGACTGGTTGACTTCAAACGACGTACCCGCGTAAACCAACACCGCGCCCGCACTCACCAGTGCAGAAAACCGAGTCGAGATAGGGACGAAAAGCGAGGCACCCGCGCGGAAGGTCATGTAGGCGCCGTGCAATTTTGAACTCGTTTGAATCGCGCCAGGAGTCGACGTCGTCACGGTCACGCGGGAAAGCACGTCCGCCCCCAGCAAAGGCGTGATATCGACCGCTCCACCCGTGATCGGTCCAGTGAACGGAGCTTCTGGGGCAGCTTGGCCACCCAAGGAATAAAGGTCCGTCGTCTTCGTGACATTGGTGGCGAGCCCGGCCACAGACGCGCTCGAGACCTGATTGATGCTCACGCCCCCGACCACGCCCCATTTCATGCGGGTGCCAAATACGCTGCCCATATCGCGATCGAGTGAGACCTCTACGCCGAACGTCGAGGCGGGATCTTTTTCGTGAAACCCGTCGTCGCTTGAGACCGCAGCGTAGGTGTTCATTTCAATCAAGCCGTCGGGTCTCACCTGACTGCTGCTTTTGAACGCCCAACTGTTGGTCTTGCCATCAGGCGTGATGGGCACCGGATTTCCGGCTGGATCCAGAACAGTACGAGAATCGGCAACGACGAAACCATCGTGATAAAGCCGGTTCGCCACACCCGTGTCGCCTTCCAGGATCGAGTTGGAAACGAGCGAACCCTTGCCCGTAAACGAGGACTTTACACCCGAGATGCCGCGGAAACCCAACTTTACCTCAAACTTGGGGATATAAAGCACCAAGTCATCGTCCAAAGGGGCAAAATCACCGAGCGGCGATTCTTCATCCTTGGCCGCCCGAAGGGCACACGTTGCGATTAACAGCACGCACAGCGCGCGACAAAGAAATTTCATGAGCAGGTAAGAGGGAGCGAAGCCTTGGACGGGCAAAAAAATGAAAGGTTTCCCTAAAGATTTGGGACGCATCTGCCGCAGTCAACGCGAGATTCTTCAGTGATGGAGTCCACTAACCTGCGTTGACATTCCCTGCTGCGACCGACCCAAGATGTCGCTCCTACCCCGTTTTCCGCGTCCTACCGCTGCTCCCACGTGAACAAAATCGCCCTTCGCGATCGAATTGTTGCTCAACTTCGCACTGAGCTCGCCCTGCAAACGCGGGCGGCGCAGCTGTCACGCGAAGAGGCCATCAGCGAGGAAAGCAAACCAGAGAACCAGTACGATATGCACAGCCAGGAGGCGGCCTACCTGGCAGAAGGCCAGGCCCGCCTTGCCGCCGAAATCGCAGAAAACATCGCCCTTTATGAGGGTCTGACGATTCCGGCCGTGCCCCCCGACGGCCGCGTCGCGCTCGGAGCGGTCGTTGCGGTCGAGCACGGCGGCCGGAAAACCTGGTACTTCATTGGTCCTCGAGCTGGCGGGCTTGAGCTTGAGCACGAAGGCACGACGGTTCTCGTGCTCACCCCACAGTCTCCGCTTGGTCGCGAGCTCATCGGCAAGCGCGTCACCGACTCAGTCCGGGTCCAAACTCGAACGGGATTCGTGACCCACCACATCGCCGCCGTCGAGTAGCTCAAAGTCGGAGTCAGAATGCGAATCCCGTTCTGCGGGCGAAGCGTCTCTGGCGGTTGAGTCATGAATTGAGACTAAAGTGAACAGGTGCGAGCATCCGAAAACGGACCGCCTGGCCGTTCTTCTTGCCCGGTTCGAACCGCCATTTCTGCACCGCCCGCAACGTCGTGCTCTCGAACGCCGGGTGACTGCTTTGAACGATACGCGCTTGTTGCACACGGCCGGCTTCATCGACCACGAATTCGACCACCACATCTCCCGTGATCCCGGCACTTCGCTCGGCGGCTGGATAGGCCGGCGCAACCTGCGATCTTGTGCGCGGCGGATTGTCGAGCGCGTCTGAGAAAAAAATGGGCACACCGGTCGGCCCGCCCACCACACCGTCTGGAATTCCGGGCGGACCCGCATCGATCACGGCGGTCACATTAATTGGTTGTGGCCGTGGTGCCTCGCGTGGTTGCTCAAAATCCGACACGCGGTCAATGGGTTCGGGCAGACGCGGCAGCAGCGGAGCCGGGTTGCCTTTCGGCGCAGCGACCGCGTTTTCGGGCGGAGCATCCGGTTTTTCGGGCGGCTCAAGGTCCACAGTAATTGGAGGCGGACAGACGATTGCTTCCGGACTTGAGTAATGAACCGAATCGAAATGATGCGGCCACTTCACGCCCAACAAGACAAACGCGTGAACCGCGGTTGCGACTGACACGGGCAGTATAAATCGTGTATCCATGATATCCTCCAAGTTTGAGTTGCGTCGCCACAATGATAACGCGCGAGGGGTTGGTTTCTTGGGATAACCTCCCCGTTTCCGAGACAAAGCAGATTGATTTGTCGGCGGCCTCTGATTTGCACAGCGCATGCGCGTTCTCCTTTTCTTGTGCCTTCTCATCGCGACGGAGGTGCGCGCTCAGACGACGGCTGATGCCGCCAGCGTTCGGCCGGTCATTGAAGAAGCGCTGAAATCATTTCGCACCGAAGGACCCAAAGGCTGGTCGTTCACCCAGACGACCGAAGGGGCCGGCCACAGCCGCGTCGAACGATACGATGCGGGCAAGCCGGAGTTCGACCGTTGGACGCTGCTCAAGGAGGACGGTCGACCACCCACTCCAGACGAAGCGCAGGATTATATGGAGAAACTTTCGCGCCATTCACGCGGCGGAACGGCGCCCAAGCTGACCGACCAATTGGATCTCACGTCATTTCAAGTCGTGACGGACACAGCGGAACACGCGACGTGTCGCATGCGCCTGAAACCCGGAGAAGCGGGTGACGACACCGCCAAGTTCCTCGTCGCCACGCTGGTGCTTCACAAGCCAAGCCGAACCATTGAGTCGTTCCAACTGGGCGCCGAGTCGCCGTTCTCACCCACGTGGGGAGTGAAGATCGTAGCCATGAAAACCACGCTCACCTACTCGCGACCCGAGGGCGCTCGTCCAAGTTTGCTGCAGCAAAGCAGCACCCACCTTCGCGGCCGTGCTTTCTGGCTCAAATCTCTGGATGCCGATATGACCGTCACGTTCACCGATTACGAACGGGCACATCGCTAAACAGCCGCGTTCAAACAAACGCGGCGAATGAGCGCGGAATCAACTCACTGGCGACAGTGAACGCCCGCAGCGGACGCTAACCGCGGATGAGTTCGACGTGCCTGTAACGATTTTATCGTTACGCCTCACCCGACCACTTGAAAATCGCGGTACTTAACGGAGGAAGCGTCAAGCTGAGCGACTGGTTGTAACCATCGTGCGCAACGTCTTCGGTTTGCCGACCACCATCATTGCCGAGTCCGGTGCCCCCGTAGTACTCACTGTTGCTGTTCACCACCTCACGCCACATACCGCGCCGCGGGACGCCGATTCGGTAATTTCGCGTTGCGCCTGAGAAATGACCGACGACTGCAAAGAGCGTCTGCTCTGCCGCATCCGCGCGCAAGTAGGCCAGCACGCTGGCATCCGAATCCTGGCAAGATAGCCAGCGAAAGCCCTGAGGATTGAAGTCGTTTTGACTCAGCACCGGTTCGCTGACGTAGAGCCGATTCAAGTCCCGAACCAGCAGACGGACGCCTTCATGATCCGGATACTTGCACAGGTGCCAGTCCAGGCTCGAGTCGTAGTTCCACTCATGGGATTGTGCAAATTCACTGCCCATGAAGAGCAATTTTTTTCCGGGATAGCCCCACATGTGGGTGTACAGCGAACGCAGGTTCGCGGCCTTTTCGGGAATGTGCCACGCGCCCATTTTAAAGAGCATGGACGCTTTGCCGTGCACGACTTCGTCGTGAGAAAAGACTGTCACGAAATTTTCGGCGTACTGGTAAAGCATGCCAAATGTCAGATCGTGCTGATGCCATTTCCGATGCACCGGTTCCTTCGTGAAATATTTTAGCGTGTCGTGCATCCATCCCATGTTCCACTTGTAGTCGAACCCGAGGCCGCCCTCGTTTGTCGGCTTGGTCACACCAGGGAAGGAAGTGCTTTCTTCGGCGATCGTGAGGGCGCCCGGATGGTAGCGATGCACCAGGTCGTTGACCTGCTTGAGAAAATCGATCGCTTCCAGATTTTCGCGGCCACCGTACTTGTTCGGGATCCACTGACCCTCTTTGCGGGAGTAATCGAGGTACAACATGGAAGCCACGGCATCGACGCGGAGTCCGTCAATGTGGTAGCGCTCCACCCACGCCAGCGCATTCGCGAGGAGAAAGCACCGCACCTCGTTGCGACCATAGTTAAAAATGAGCGTGCCCCAATCCATGTGCGCGCCCAACCGCGGATCGGCGTGTTCGTACAGGTGCGAACCATCGAACTCCGCGAGAGCAAAACTGTCCCGTGGGAAATGGGCCGGGACCCAGTCGAGGATGACGCCGATTCCGCGTTGGTGCAGATGATCCACCATCCACGCGAAATCCTCCGGCGTTCCGTGGCGATGAGTGGGGGCGTAGAATCCGGTAACCTGATACCCCCATGAGCCGGTGAACGGATGTTCCGCCAGCGGCATGAACTCGATATGAGTAAAACCCATTTCAATGGCGTAATCCGCGAGCTGAACTGCGGCTTCGCGATAGTCCAACGGCCGTTCGGCATCTTCGGGTTTACGGCGCCATGATCCCAAGTGGACCTCGTAGACCGACATCGGCTGATCGATCTTGCCGGCATTGGCCCGGCGCCGCTCCAGCCAGGCTGCATCGTTCCACTTGAACTTGCCGGTATCGTACACGATCGACGCGTTATTTGGCGGCCCCTCGAAATACGTCCCGTAGGGATCGGTTTTATAATGAACCATGCCGCGCTCGTCTCGGACGCCATACTTGTAAAGTTCACCTTCCTCGAGCCCAGGGACAAATAGCTCCCAGACACCGGACGAACCAAGCGGACGCATCTGGTGAAACCGTCCGTCCCAATGATTGAAGTTGCCGCAGAGAGAAACCTGTTTGGCTGCGGGAGCCCAGACGGCAAACGCGACCCCGGAAACCCCCTCGATACTGCGAACGTGCGCGCCTAGTTTGTCGTAGATGCGATGCTCGTTTCCTTCATTGAAAAGATAGAGATCCTGCGGCCCAAGGGTCGGCAGAAACGAATACGGGTCGAAGAACTGCCGCATTTCGCCGCTCGGTGTGTTCACCCGGAACTGGTAACGAAAAACTTGGGCGCGCTTGGGGATGAAAACTTCGAACACCCCATCGTCAGCGATGGAAGTCATCGGCCAGTCCTGACCGGACGCAACGTCGACCACGGCACAGCTCAATGCCTGGCGAAGGAACGCTCGAACCACGACGCCTTGGTTTTTGCCCTTTGTGTAAGGGTGCATTCCGAGCACCGAGTGGGGCGACGTGTGGCTGGCGTGAAGCAGATCGGCGAGGTCGGTTTTTGAAATAATCACGCGGAAAAATGATTGGGGTGCCCCACCCTGCCTCATGGGATTCGCGCCGTCTAGTCGGAATGACGAATTTGCCCGACCGGACGCCCGGCTAACCGGCCTTGGGGCCGAACAAACGCCGAACGTGTTTCGCCAAGCGTAGGGCTTGCCTGAGCGCAATGCGGCTCCTTTGCTCCGACCGCGTGATCCGTCGCCTGCTCATTTTCCTCGTTACCCTTCCTATGTGCGCTGCTGCCGAACCCGACCTCACGTCGGTGCGGGCAGAACACTCCTCCACTTCTACCGTCACGGGAGAAACAATTTTTACCGGCCACCCGTCGGTGGACTATGGCGATGTCCGGCTCACGGCGGACGAACTGCGGGTAAATTACCGGACCCGCGTCGTGGTCGCGGTTGGTCACGCCGTGTTGACGAAAGGTCCGCGGCGACTCCTCTCCGACCAAATCACGTACAATGCCAATGACGGCAGCTACACGGTGGGAGAGCTTCGACTCGGCGAATATCCCGTCTATCTTTCAGGTTCGAGTGCGAGCGGCAACGCGACGTCCGTGACGGTGAACGATGCTCGGGCCACCATGCCCGAGCCAGGCTCGCTGGTTCCGACGTTAAAAGCCGGTCGGTTGTTCTTCGGCAGCGATCGCCGGCTTCACGCGGAAGTGGCGTCGATCGGAGTGGGTTCGATCCGTCCCCTGGCGTTGCGCGGCTTTCAACAGAATATTGGCGCTCCGCTCATTTCGAACGTCTCGATGACCGCTGGATACCGCCGGTCGCTCGGCGTGTACGTCGAGGCGGGACTCCACATTCCCGTGAGCGAAACCGTACGGCTCGGTGGCGATCTCGGGCTTTACAGCGCACGAGGCGTCATGGTCGGGCCCTCCGGCCGATATTCGAGTGGGCCCAACGGTCAGGTTTATAGCGGTTATTTTCGTTCCGGCTACATCAATGACTATGGCGACCGGTTGACCGATATCCTCGGGCGGGCGGTTCCAGCGCACCGCGGTTTCGTCGAGTGGGAACACCAGCAGCACCTTACGGAAAACCTCACGCTGGCGGGAGAATTGAACTACTGGAGCGACTCGGAAATCATCCGCGACTTTCGGCCCAGCGATTTCTTCAATGTCCAGCAACCCGACACGTTCCTCGAGTCGGTTTATAGCGGGAAGAACTACCAGGTTTCACTCTTCGGCCGGTTCGATCCGAACAATTTCCAGAACGTACAGCAGCGGCTGCCAGAGCTCCGCTTTGATCTGCTCCCGCTCGCCGTCGGCAACGGATTCTATGAGCGCTTCAACGCGAGTATCGTATCGCTCCGGGATACTCCGCCCACCGGAGGACCAACGCTCCGCAGCGACCGCGTGGACGCCTATTACTCCCTGACGCGACCCATCCGACCCAGTGAGTGGCTCACGTTCACGCCCATTGTCGGCGGAAGACTCACTCATTACGCCAATCTCGACGGCCCAAAGAGCACGTACACGCGCACGCTCGGTGAGGTGGGCTTCGACAGCGAACTGCACATCAGTGGGACCTACGACTACAAAAATCCTCGCTGGAAAATCGACGGCTTGCGGCATCTCTTCACACCACGATTGTCGTACCGTTATATTCCGGAGGCGGAGAAAGGGTCGCGTTATATTCCGCCCATCGACCGCGAAAGTTTTTCGACCTATCTGCCACCGCTCGGACTCGGTGATACGCGCAATATCGATCAGCTCCACACGACGAATACGCTCCGACTCGGTTTCGACAACACGCTCCAGACGCGCGATCCGGTCTATGGCTCGCGGGATTTGATCATGCTCAACATCGCGAATGATTTTCGGTTTCACCGAAAACCAGGTGAACGCGACGTTTCAGAAATTCATAGCGAGCTCGCGGTCATGCCGGCGCGCTGGCTCGAACTCGGAATCTATCAAAGTTTCGCGCCACAAACGTTCAAGCTGCGCGAGTTCAACACCGGGGTGACCATTCACGATGGCGCCGAATGGACGGCGCGGTTTTCGAGCAATTTTCTGCGCGGTGAATTAAACGACTATTTTCTCGAAGGCAGCCGTCGCATCAACGAAGTCTACGACGGCATTATCCATCTGCGCTACGATGCCCGGCGGCAGCGGTTCAATGAGCAGGTCTACGGAATCCGCCAGAACATTGGCAACACCTGGCGAATCGAGTATCTGATTACGATCTACGATGGCCGCCGACGCGAGAGCCGGTTTGGCTTCAACATCCGGGTAGATGCACTTCGCTTTTGAGCATGACCGTATAGGTCAGGACCGTGGCTCGGCGCTCGACCGGTCGCGGCGAGGCTTCGAGCAATGAGTGTCGTCGGTAGCCAGCAGCGCACTCTCCTTCAGCTGCTGCTCCAGCTCCGCCCCAATTGGCGAACGGACCGCAATCTGCCCGCGCGAATCCAAGCACTGCTGGCGCGTAACCGCTCGTTTGGTTCAAGAGATCGTCGCCTGTATCGGGAACTTGTCTACACTGCGATCCGCTACCTGCCGTGGATCGAGCCTCTGCTGGCGGACGACGGAGAGCGCGCCGTTCGGTTGATCGCGTGGCTCGCCGCCGACGTGCCGGCAACCGCGCCGTTCCGCCGCGAATTGGTCAGCGACCTGCCAGCATGTCCTGATCACGTCATCGAAAAAGCGGAACTGATCAACCGTGATGACGCGTTGAAACTATTTCGGCCGGGCGGTGACGGAAAGTTGGACGCAGCGGATCTACTGCCAGGCTGGCTGTCATCGCAGTGCCCCGCGGCATTTCTCCCTGACCAGATGACCGCGCTGCTGACCCGCGCTCCGCTGTGGCTGCGGTTAAACCGCGACACCATGGAGCTGGCGAAAGCTGAGTTCGATCGGTTGCACTGGCCGTCGCGAGTGTCGGCGGTTCTGCCCACCGCGGTGCAGCTGTTGAATGAGGTCGATGTCACGCGTGCCGACGGTTTCAACGCTGGCTGGTTTGAGGTGCAAGATCTCGGCTCCCAATTGCTTCTCGCTTCGGCGAAGATCGAAGGTGGCGGATGTTGGCTGGATGCTTGTGCGGGCGCAGGCGGCAAAACCCTTCAGCTCAGCGCGCTGCTGGGCGAAACGGGGAGGATCGATGCGTTCGATATTCGGCGAGCCGCATTGGACGAGCTCGAGATGCGCGCACGTCGAGCTCGGGCCACTAACATCAACCTACTCCGCGCGCCGCCGACAAAGTCCTACGACGGCGTGCTGGTCGACGCGCCGTGCACCGGCTCAGGAACCTGGCGCCGGGCTCCGCATCTCAAATGGAGCACGACCATTGCGCAGGTGGCCGCCGCCGCTGCCACACAACGAATGTTACTAGCACAATTCGCCGAGCGGGTGAACGTGGGCGGACATCTTCTTTACGCGACCTGCTCGATCAACCGGGACGAGAACGAAGGCGTCGTTGAGCAGTTTCTGGCGACGCAACCTCGGTTCGTGAGCGAACCGCCCGCACGCAGCTTCGATGGAATCCTGCGCGGCGGAGGTTTGACCTTCCTCCCTGCCCAGCACGACAGCGATGGTTTTTTCATCGCCGCTTTCCGTCGCGTTACGTGATCGGCGAGCGGGAATGCGGTGATCTCCGATGTCGGAAAGGACAAGGCCGTTGAATTTGACCGAAGCACTTCGTCCGTTCTCAACCGCAAGATTCGCTTCGATTTTCCCTTGCGGCAGGTCTTTGAGCGTTAAGCATCCGGCTCGTGGTTCCAGATTCAGATTATCGCATCAAGTTACGGGTGTTCGAAGGACCGCTCGATCTGTTGTTGTTCCTCATCCGGAAGAACGAGCTGGATATTTACGACATCCCGATCGAGTCAGTGACCAAGCAGTACATCGATGCCCTGCGGACGATGCAGGAACTCGACCTGGACCTAGCCGGAGAGTTTTTCGTCATGGCAGCAACGCTGATGGAAATCAAAAGCCGGATGCTTCTGCCCAAAGGTCTCCACGCGATTGATCCTGATGCCGACGCGGAGGAAATTGATCCACGTTGGGACCTTGTTCACCAGTTGCTGCAGTACAAAAAGTTCAAGGAGGCGGCAGCCAAACTCGGTGAACTTGCTTCGCTGCGAAACGATCTCATCGGTCGACACGTTTCAACGTTGGCCGACGATCCCCTCGACCGCCCGCTCAAGAGTGTCGATCGCATCGAGCTCTGGAATGCTTTCAATATCGTCCTGCGTCGACTCGCCGAGAAGTTGGTCGTGGGAGAAATCCACGATGAACAAGTCACGGTGGCTGACCGGATGGAATACCTCCTGGAAAGAATCAAAACGGAAAAGACGTTCGTGTTCACCGACCTGTTTCCCAACGGGATCACGCTCCGTCTCCTCGTAGCCACGTTTCTGGCTGTCCTCGAGCTTACGCGACTCAGACGGTTGCAGCTGAAACAGGACGAAGCGTTTGCTGACATAACCTGCAGCGCGGTGGAGGATGAGTTGTCGCTTGAAACTAACCTCAACCCCAGCACGGTGACGGCGTGAGCAAAAAGAAAAAGTCGCGCAAACCAGCGGCAGGTCTCCTGGGCATTGGCTTGGACAATGAAGACGGCCACAAACGTATCACCACGGGGGATCAGTTCGCGATCGTCGGCGGGTCGGAGGAAACTCACGGCCGCATGACGGAAACCGCCGTGAAGACGTTCGAAGAACTGAAGCAACGCGGGAAGCAACTACAGCAAGTGGAACCCGCTGAGCTGGCAGAGATTCTGCACCGCTCAACTCCGGATTAAAAGCCAGACGCTCGCGCCTGAAAACGCCTGCTCCGGTGCCAGGCGGCAGTCGGAAAGTTGCTCTTCTCCCATTTGCCCGTCTCTTATCACTCATCACTGAATACCATGTCCGAAAAAATTGCTCAACTCACCACGCAGAACTTCAAAACGACGGTCACGTCCGCCACCACTCCGGTGCTGATTGATTTTTGGGCACCCTGGTGCGGGCCGTGCAAAGCGATCGCTCCGATTCTGGAAGAGCTCGCCACCGAACTCGATGGCAAGCTCACCATCGCCAAGGTGAATATCGATGACCACGGCGAGGTCGCGACCGAATACGGAATTCGCGCAATTCCCACCATGCTCCTTTTCAAGGGCGGCCAGGTCGTCGAGCAGCTCGTTGGAATGATGCCGAAGGCCGCGCTGAAAGCGAAGCTGGCCGCGCACGTCGCGTAGTCAGGCTCGACCGCTCGAGGCTCCCAGACTTAGCGGATCACAAATCCGGCGCTGAGAAGCAACGCGTAGATCGCGAGAAGTTTGCCCGTGTCGCCGAGGAGAACGATGAGTTCCCTCGGCGTTTTTGCGTCCCGAAGCCGCTGCACGTGCAACCAGGCGATCGGCACCGCGAGCAAGGCCAACAACTCCCAAGCTGAGCGGTCACGCACCGCAAAGTAAACCGGAACGGCCATGGCGACAGCAAGTGACCCGAGGTGTTGCGCTCGAGCCGCACCGCGGCCAAACCGCACGGCGAGAGTCTTTTTGCCGGCGATCGCATCGGTCTCTACGTCGCGATAATTGTTCACCACAAGGATGTTTGCTGCGAGCAGACCGATGGGCACTCCGGCGAGAACGGCATCCGTCGTCAGGCGACCGGATTGAACGAAGTACGTCGCTCCTACTGCGACCAGCCCGAAGAAAATAAACACGAACACGTCACCGAGTCCATGATAGCCGAGCGGCCAGGGCCCCCCCGTGTACGCAATCCCGGCAAGAATACTCGCGACACCGATCACGATCAGCCACGGCCCGCCCCACGCGATTAAGCCCAGCCCACAACAAAAGGCGGTGGCGAATACGGCCCACATCGCGCCACGCATCACCGCCGGCGCAACCAGTCCGGCGGCGACGGCTCGAGTGGGTCCGACCCGGGCAGCTGTGTCGGCCCCGCGCACGAAGTCGTAATAATCATTCGCAAAGTTCGTCCCGATTTGGACCAGCAGGGCAAATCCAAGACAGAGCGCGACGGCGCGGCCATCGAAGTGCTGGTCACGCCATGCCAGCGCCGCACCGACCAACACGGGAGCGATCGCCGCTGGTAACGTGCGTGGCCGGGCCGCTTGAATCCAAATGAGCCAGCGCGATTCGTTCACTGGCTAATATCATCTGAATGGTTTCGTCCCGCTGCACTCGCACGGGTCGCCAACACGAGTAAACAGGGACGTCGTGAACCGCTCAACCACCCGGATCGCCTTCGTAAGAGTGTGATCTCCACCGGGAAGATTTACGGCGCGGACGGAAATCGTGTCAAAGTCTGATCCATTGAGCGAAACGCTCAATCGTTCGGCTCATACCGATCAGCCGCATCGATGCACAGCTCCGACTCCAGAAGTCGAATTCGTGCGAGGACGACCTCGGCGGCAGCGGCTTCCAGGTTCCTCGGCAAGTGAGGATGCCACGCTTTCAGCCAGTCGAGTGCCTCTGCGCGTCGTCCGAGCCGGCGCAGAAGTTCAGCATAAACCCGCCCGGCGTGGTAAGGCGCTCCCGGCTGCAGAGCCGCACGTCGATAAGACTCGGCCGCGGCGGGAACATCGTGCAGCCGGTACAATTCGATATTCCCGCACTCGATCCAAATGTCCGCGTTCTCCGGATGACAGGTTATCGCGCGGTTCAGGAACGCCAGTGCGCGTCGTGCTTGTTGATCTGAGAATCGTTTCTGTTCCACGGCCGAAGCGTTCAGATCGTTTCCATTCAACTGCCACGCTGGAATATCGTACGCGATCATCCTTGCACCGTTCAGCCAGAAAGTAAGTGGCCGTTCGTCGAGCGTCGCGGCGAAGTTAACCAGGCTTTCGGTCCGGACCGCCTCTTTGTTTTCCCACGCAATGTAGGCTCGCAGCCAGATGATATCGGCGGCGAGCGCACGAAAGCCGCCCAACACCCCAAGGCTAAGCCCGTGGGTCGCAGCCGCCGAATACATCTCTCGATTGGACGTCGCTGCGGGGGAGTTCGCACCTGACCATGATGGTCCGATCCACGCCTCCAGACTCGCCCCGGCGATCAACCACGACAACGCGAGCACGACCGCGCTGTTCCACCTAGATTTCACGTCGACGAAATGCGCTGACGGTCAGCACGAAGATCAACCCCACGTAAGCCATCGTGTACATCACGAGCCTGATTAACATCGGGCCGATCACCGCGGCGCCGGCTTCAATGTGTGACGACAAATCGTAGGATTGAAAATCCGGCAACGCCCGCGGGAGTAAACTGATCACGCGGCCGACAAATCCCTGGCTCGCTCGTTCAACGCTCGCTTGCGCGATGAATTGCAGGTGGCCGATCATCAGGACAAGAAAGCCTGCCGTGGTGGAAAAGAGCTGAGAGCGCGCAAAACTCGCGATGAAGAGAGTCAGCGCGGCGAGCACCGCGAACTTCAGCCATTGCGCAAAACCAGCAGCGATCAGCGCAAAATATTTTAGGCTGTGGCCGAGACCGAGCGGCTCGGAACTCTCCCTCAGCATCGCATTCTGTCGGGCCCACAACGTCAGCAACAGAGCGACGGTGAGCATTGCACAGAATCCACCTGAGACCGACACGACGCCTAGCAATTTACCGAGCAAAAATTCCGCCCGCGACATGGGCTTTGCCAGCAAGGTCAGCGCTGTACGCAGCTCAATCTCACGATGGAAAAGCTGGCTCATCGCTGTGACGGTTAGCACCGCGCCGAAAAAGCCGATCGATCCAAAACCAAAATCGACGATGAATTTGAGTTCCGTTGCGCCGAAATCCAAGACCCGCAGGCCTCGAGCACTGAGCACCCAGCAGAGCACGAGCAGGAACGTCACCACTAAGGCGCGCTGCCGAATCGCTTCGCAAACCGTGTTCTCCGCGATCAAAAGCACTCGACGAAAGCAGAACCGCACCGACGACTTCTCGGACGGCTTGTTCACTCGCCGCCGCCGCCCAGCGCGGTAGTAGTAGGGACGGGGGCAACGTGCGCACGTGATGGTTTGCCCGACGATACGACTCCAACTTGACGCCGAAAGAAATCGGCGAGCCTGCAGTTTCGCGGAGCGACGCTCGTCGTCGAATGCCCCCTCGCCGCCAGCCACTGGTCGAGTTCAGCGCCTTCCAAATCAGGGAGCAGTTCGATGCTCAAACCATCGGGCACAGTTGAGCGTGTCAGCTCTGAAACTCGCCCTTCAGCGATGACTTGGCCGCGATCCATGATGGCGACACGGTCGCACCAGTCCTCCACCTGGCCGAGCAAATGGGAAGTGATAAGGATGGTTTTGCCCGCCGATTTCAGCGTCAGCAGTAGTTCGCCGATGGCATCGCTCGCGACCAAGTCGACACCGGCAGTGGGTTCGTCGAGAATCAACAACGCTGGATCGTGCACCATCGCCTGGGCCAACCCGATTCGTTGGAGCATGCCTTTCGAATACGTTCCCACTCTTCTCTCCGACGCATGGCTGAGTCCGACGAGCGCGATGGTCTCTTCGACCCGGCTCCTTAAGTGGGCACCGGCCAAGCCACACATTCTCCCATAAAACGAAACCAGCTCGACTCCGCTCAGATGAGGATAGAAGTCGGGAGATTCAGGAAGGTACCCGAGTGACTGACGCGCTTCGGCGAGTTCACTGCTCACTCCAAACAGCGCGCATTTGCCATAGGTCGGGGTAAGCAATCCAAGGATGATCTTAATCGTCGTGCTCTTTCCCGAACCGTTGGGTCCAAGAAGGCCGAAGATTTGTCCCGGTGAGATTGAGAGACTAAGGTTGCTGACGGCGCGAAGCCGAATCCCACGCAAACCGATCCAGAAGTCCTTGGTGACATCACACAGTTCGATTGCGGGGGTTTGAGTCATCTGATCGAGAAACCATGAAATTGCGGAGGACGCGTTTCACTGGAACGCTCCGTTTTACGCAAAAACCCGTGCATGCGGTCCTCGACAGCCGTGACGAACGCCTCTACGTCGCCGCTCTTGCCTTCGATCTCGAGTTGAACTCGCCCATCCGCAAGGTTCCGCACAAAGCCAGACACATCGAACTCCCGCGCAACTTGCATCGTCGCAAACCGAAAACCGACGCCTTGAACATGACCGCTGAAGTAGACCATTTCGTGATGCACGTTTTCCATGGGTAGCGGTAAAGAAAGAGGGAGTTTGCGCTGGAGCAATCTGCGATCGATGAAGCACGCTGGCACCGTTGGCCGAAGTCTCTAAAGGGACGGCAATCCTGCAGTTGAGGTGCAGTTTCCGGCTCACGGTGGCGCCCACTGGCGGTTTGAGCTTCAGGTTGGTCCGGCACGGCCGTTGCTTCAGTCACCGCTGGCTCGCGGAATTTTATTTGCATTTCTGAACCTCGCGGACTCAGTTCCCCTTAACCGAATGAGCAATTTTGATTCTGACGGGGCCCAGGAAAATGAGTGGGAAGATCGCGGTGACCTGGCGTGGAACGAGTTTGATTGGGAACGCTATCTGCGCGAACAAGACGACGCCGTTCATCGTTATCTCGGATTCTACGAAGCGTGCAAAGACAGCGTCGATCGGATCGACGATGTGGCTGAGCTGATGAATTGGGGCACGAGCGAAGACGAGGACGACGAGAAAGCAGAACCGGGCGGTGCGGATGACGGCGCGGAGGACGATGATTCGTCGGATTTCGCCGAAGGCACGGAAGTCTACACGCTCCACAAGAATCCAATCTTCATTTCAACGAAGGCGCTGTACCTCGGTTTACGTCGTCATTGGGAACTCGCGGCTGGCGACAACAGCAAAGTTCCCCAACCGCTCGCACTGGCGGTGCTCGCATCGCTCCACCGCGGAGAAGAGCAGTCGGTTCAAGCAATTCACGCGTTGGATTTCGGCGACTACGCGATGGCCATCAGCCTCTTCAAGCGCGCACTGAGCGCGCTGAATGGTACGCTGGCACTTCTGAACGATAGCTCGGCGGTGGCTCATCGCACGGTGCATAATTATCGCGAAATGGCGTTGCCAAGACTTTTTGACCTTCGAGAGATCTGGCTCCGCGTGGTGCACGAGTGCCGCGAAGAACTTGAGCGCCCTCTTGACGGCGAGAGCTGAGGAGCGCGTCCGCATTTCGGATTTTGACGGGCGAGAAAGCGACGCGATCCACGCTCGCGGTCAGATTTTCTCACCGGTTCACACCGTGTAAGGCGGGAACTCTGAAATCCGCCTTGCACTTTCGGTCAGCAGCGTTTGCCTCCCCAAACCTGTTCCGGAGAGGTGGCTGAGTGGTCGATAGCGGCGCTTTGCTAAAGCGTTGTACGGGTAAAACCGTACCGGGGGTTCGAATCCCCCCCTCTCCGCCAGGTCCCACTAAAAAGCCTGAGGGATGCCACGAGGTTTGAGCAGAAAGCAAATGAGCGCGAATCAGGCCGAACGATACCGAACGTCAGCGCTTTACGACACGTCAGCGCGCGGGATCAGGTTTAGAAGGAAATCACCGCGAAAGGCTGACAATGACAAAGGTTTGGAAATCTTAGGCTTCTCGCCAATGATGCGGAGATGAGTTCTCCCAGCCGAACAACCTTCCACGAAATCAAGAAACTCGAACGCCGCATACTCGCGGAGCTTGTAAACCTCTACTACGATGGCGCTCTCGAACACGACCAATATCACGAGAAGAACGGGGGGATCTATGAGCACAAGCTCGCGACGAAAATCGGGTTTTCGGTTACGCGGGAGAACAGAGCAGATCCCATTTTTCGTGAAGCCTGTAGACGCCTTGAATCGCGCGGATATGTGACGCTGCTGGATCGACAAGGAGGCATCGCAGCGAAGGGTGTTTGGCCGACCCACAAAGGGCTTGAGGATTGCCAGTTGTTTTGCGGCCCGATGCCGAAGCGCTTCTGGCTTACGATCTGTCGGCAGTGGCCCTCGCTTACCGTTTCTGTGATCACGTCGGTAACCACTGTGATGATCCTGCGCGCTCTGCATCTCACAAAGTAATCACCACAACTGCGCTTGCCCCGCACCGCCCTTGCAAGCCGCGTGCTGGGCTCGTGCACGGGTCAGTTTCGACCGTAGCGTCTCGGCTTTCTCCGTCGTGATTTCGTCGGCTCGCTTCGCCAGCAATTCCGGCAGCGCTGGCTCTTTCACGGTCGCCGTGATCCCGAGCGCGCCGAGCAGCTGGCCGACGTGCGTGCCGGCTCGCATCGCTTCGGCTTGGATCTCCTCCGCGTTCGCGCCGACGTAGCGGTCGACCGCCGCACCGAAGTAAGCCCAGAAATCCAGCACTTTGCCCGTCGCCTGGTACTTGCCGACCACGTCGAGTAGCTCCGTGATCCGCGCCGCCAGCTTCCTGCCGTCGAGCATCCAGCCACGCCGCCAGAGATCCAGCACGACCTTCTCCAGCCGCAGCCGGCATTGCTCGATTCGCCGCTCTTTCTGAGAGCCGGCCCACTCCCACTGCAACCGAGTCAGGAGCTCCAGGCGCACCCAGCGGTCAAACGCCAGCAGCCGCACCTCGGGCGCCTTGCCGCCGGCCAGCTGCCACGCCTCCGCCGCACGTCGCCGCATTTCGATGTCGGGTTTGTCGCGTCCATCGAGAAACTGATTCAGCACATTCATCTCTCGCGCGGTTCCAAACATGCCGTGCATTCCATGAGCCCCTTGCCGCCGATCGGCAGGTGCATCCGGAGACGATCGCACTCGCAGCACCAAAGTTCCACGTGTCCCCGCGTTTGACCCACGCTCTGAGGTATTCTCGTTGTTCCATGGCAAACCCCGAACGCGTCACTTACCGGCTGATCGGCGAGATCCCGCTGCTCTTCACCTTTCTCGGCACGCCCTGGCGTTTCGAGATTGGCCCCGTGAACGGCTCCAACTGCTGGCGCTGCATGCTGGAAGGCCCGAAACACTGGTTTGTCACCGAGGCCAAGGACGAAACCGCCCTGCTTCGTGTGCTGCTCGAAACTGGCTTTGAGTACAACCCGCGCACGTTCGTCGGCACGGTGCTGCAACGCCTCGCGCAAGAAGGATTGGCCGAGCGCATTCATCCCAGCGCCAGCGCCTCCTGAGTCGGCACCTCGATCGGCTCGCGGTGCTTCCGGTGATAGGCGATCCGGTAAACGTTCGCCCGTTTGATCATGTCTTTGCCCTGCGATTCGAGCGCGTCGATGCAGCGATCGATCTCCTGCACGGTGCAGAAGTCCCAGAACTTGTACCCAGGCGAGCCAGGGAAGCTCACGATCGCAGGCGCGGCCACGCTCGCGCACGCGCGTACCTTCCGCTCCAGCGCTGTCGAGTAGGTGCCAACGGCTTCGCAGATCTGCCGGGCCGTCATCCAGTCACGGCTGCGGCGTAAAACAACCAACACCGCGCGCACCTCAGCCTGTTTCACGATGGGCACGTGCGACTTCACAGGCAGATCGAGTTGAGTGCTCATCGCATCGAATTCATCACGAGCCACGCCCGTTCCGCCTCGAGCCTCTCGATCTGCGCGGCACAATAGGCCCGTGGGCCGGCGATTCCGTCCCGATTCAAAGCTCGGATCTTCGCCTCGATGGCTTCGATCTGCGGCTTCGCTTTCGCGGCCTCAGACAGCGCCGGGCGCACGCGATGTAATCCGAGGCGACGGCTCATACTCAGAAATCCTCGCCCGCGACTAACGCCCTCTGCCTCACGATCTCGGGCGTCACGATCCCGACGATCTTCGCCGCGTATTCGGCGGCCTCGCGCTCGCGCTCGTGGATCTGCTCCAGCGTGAGGTGCTGCTGCTTCAACCGCCGCCGCAGCACGCCCTCGATCACGCCGAGCTGCTGCTCGCTGAGATCATCGTACTGCGACGTGCCGAACATGTTCTTCGCGATCGCCTGCACGTACCCGCTTTCCCCGCCCGGATTGAGGCCCACGCACAGGCTCAGCGAATGGATGCGCGCCATCAGGATCGCGCGCCGTTTCTCCGGCATGTCCTGCAACCGCATCTGCG
Source organism: Opitutus sp. (assembly GCA_039928945.1). GTDB lineage: Bacteria > Verrucomicrobiota > Verrucomicrobiia > Opitutales > Opitutaceae > Opitutus. The sequence continues at coordinate 26,122 of JBDSSD010000128.1, forward strand.
CGTCAAAGTCCGCCGGTGCGGTCTCGGCTTTGATCACCGCCAGGACCTTGTCGAGATCGGCATTGGTGAACGCCTTCGACGACTTGTGCCGTCCGAGCGCCTTGACCGTGATTTCTGCCCGGTGCAGCTCGATCTTCGTCGACGACCAACCGCGCGCGCGGAGCACGTCGCGCAGCTTGCCGTATTCGGCGAAGTACTTGGCCTGCTGCGCGGCGGTCATCGGCGGAATTCCTTGCCCGGTCCGGTCGGTTTGCTGCCGGTAAACCAAAGCAACTTCGCCGCATCCACGTGATGCTTTGGTCCGTTCAAACCGTAACAGACGACAGCGTATCGCTTGCAGTCAGACACCGTAATGACGGTGACATTGCGAACGATGCCGCAGCGTGACACGACCTTCGCCCAAATCCCTTCGCGCAACTCTTCCGCCGCAATGGCAGTGAGGTCGTGATCGATTGGGACGTGAGGTCGCCAGATCATGCTGCAGCCTTCCGGTAGGCGTACTGGAAACCTTGATAATCTGCCGGCGCTACCGTCGGGCCGAGGAGTGGATCGTAACCCCAGAAGTGTCTGCGCTGTTCGATTCGCTTGTAGCGGATCAGGACGTCGAGCACGCGGCCAAGCCCGTACGTTCCGATGTCCAGCCGGTGAACGATTTCGCCGAAGGCGTGCCACGCTCCATCGGCAAGCACGTCGAAGATCTGCGCGCGACAAACACGAGGATGGTAGACGGGCCGGCCCTCCTTTTTGTGACGAATCATTTCGTCGCGGATAAGCGCTGGAACTCCGTACACGCCAGCTCGCCTGGTCGTGCGGACCTTCGGCTCTGGAAAAACGATGTCGATCTGCGATTCAGTCATGGGCTCCTTACCGCTCCGCGATTGATCATGATGGTGCGGCATTTGATGCATGACGGCCGGCCGTCTTTCGGGAACGACTCACCTCCGCCGTCGCTCGAACGCACTCCGCACAGTGTCCGGCCGGTGCGGTCTTCCTCACAAAACGCGTGAATCGCGTAGCCGTCACGATCCGGCTGGTAGTTCGATGTCCAGCAGTTCCAATAATGCTTTCCATCGGGCGCCCGGTAGTCGGTTTTCGTGTATGCTCTGCTCATCGTCCGAAATACCTCTTCAGCTCGCGCCCGATCCAGCGGCCGACGGGCACGCTCACGCCGTTTCCGATCATCCGGTACGCTGCGTTCGCCGAGCCTGTGAACGTGAACGAATCCGGCACGCCTTGCAGCCGAGCGTACTCACGCACGCTGTACGGCCTGACGCCGTGCTTGAATCGCCGATCAGCCACGAGCCGCGTGCTCTTGTCCTTCGCGTAGTGAGCGACGCAGGTCGGCGCCACGTCGCCCTTCTCCGGATCGCTGATGATCGGCTGATCGCGATACCGACCGTTCAGCCGGTCATAGACCGATTGCGTGATTGTCACCTGCGGATCGCTCTCGAGGATTTCCGCGAGCCGCACGCGTCGCCTCGACTGCGGCGTCCGCCAGGCGAAAGGCCGGCGCGATCCGAAGATGATCAGTCGGTCACGCCGCTGCGGCAACCACAGTGAACTCTGCACCGGGCAGAACGCTTGCACGAAGTAGTTCGGCAGCTGCGTCATTGCCTCCATTACGACTGGAAATTTCCGCATGCCCGGCACGTTTTCCAGCACGTAGACCTCGGGAGGCTCGACGGTGAGTTCACGCAGGAAATGCAGGTACATCTCGTCGCCGGTCCGGCAGTCGTGGATGTCGGCGATCGAGGAATACTTCGTGCACGGGTACGTCGCGATCTTCACCTCGCAGCCCTTGGCACCCTTGACCAGCTTCTGCGTGAGATCGCATTCGACGACCTCGTGCGGAAAGTTCTGCCGCTGCGTGGCACAGCATTCGCGATCGAGTTCGAAGCTCTGCTGCGTCTCGACGCCTTCTTCGTAGAGCCCGATTTCAACGAGTCCGCTGCCCGCGAAATATACGTTCGTGCTGAAGCTCATGTGATCACCGCCGCCGCCCGCCGGGCCAGCAGGTGCGCGCGCTCCTCGGGCGTCACCTGCATGTTCCGAAACTCCGAGCGCCAGATCACGTTCCGCACGTAGCTCAGCGAGAGCTGCAGCTCGGCCGCGATCTCTTTCGCCTGGTACTTCCCTTGCGCGATCAGCTTCCCGATCGCGATCTCCCGTGACGCCGCCAGTGCACGCGTGATTCTCACGCGAAGGCCTCCTGCGAAACTTTCCGGCGTAGACTCTGCCGCGCGCGTGAGATCTTGCTTTTGACCGTGCCACACGGGATCGAACGCTCCGTCGCGATCTGATCATAGGTGGCCTCGTGTACGATCCGCAGCGTGAGCACGGCGCGGTGCTCCTCGGAAAGCAGCGTCATCCCGGCGCGCACCTTATCGACCATCTCAGCCGTCTCCAATTCTTCGCCCGGTAGTGGATCGTTCGATGCGATGAAGTCAGCGAAGCTGATGCGGGCGCCGGCCATGGCATCGAGCGGCAGGAATCCTCGCAGCTTATACCCTGAACTGCGCAGTCTTTTGAGAGCGAACCGCCGCGAAATGTAGAACAGCCACGTCCGAAGTTTGCACTGGCAGCGGAAAGCAGCGAGGTGGCGCCACGCACTCACGATCGTCTCTTGAGCGATTTCCTCGGCATCACGCGCATTGCGGACAACGCAATGCGCCGCGCTGTAGATCATCGCGCGATGACGCCGAACAATCTCGTCGAATGCCGTGGCGTCGCCGCCTTGGAAAAGCCGCACAAGTTCGAGGTCGTCCAGTGTGTCCATCGCGGCCTTCTTCGTTCAGCGCTTGAACTGTGTCTTGATCGTGATGTTCGACGGCGGCGAAACGACGAGGCTATCGAAGGCGCCCCGGAAGGCTCTCACCCGGTAGCCGAACGTGCCGGGCGCAATCGTGAAATCGACCCACAGCTCAGCGTTTGGGCTGAGCGTGGCCATGGTCTTCCATGTCGTACCGTCGTCAGCCGTGCGCTCGACCTTGAAACCGTCTTCGTCGGTGGAGTTGTCCTTCCACAGCACGATATTCGCCGCGTAAACCGTGGAAGCATTCTGCACCGAGATCGCTGTCAGCTTTGCCTGGATATCAGCGAGCGAGCCCGTCGCGCCTGCGAGCTGAGCGTTGAGCGCGTTGATCGTGGCATCGCGGGTTGCGATCGTCGCGTACGCCTGCGTCTTCAGTGACGACTCCTGCAGCGCGTACTTGTACCACTGCCAGCTGAGCGAGGTGGATGACCAGTTCGACGGCGGATTGGCCGGACGCGCGAGCAGCTGCGCCTGCGCGGGTGCGCACGCGATGAACGCGAGCGCGAGGATTATGATGTGTGGGATCTTCATGAGAGAATGTGGAAAGCTAGAAATCAGGAAACGGATTGGTGTCTCGCGAAGGTGCGAAGTCGGCGAAAGGTCCAGAAGTCGGTTTACTTCTTCCCGCTCGCGTTGCTGATCATGCGCACTACGGCGACGACTGCGTACACGCTGCCAATGAATGTGAACGCACCGCGCCCGAACTGGGTCTCCGCATGGCAGTAGCAGAGCATACACAGCATGACGATGATCAGGGCCTGCTCGACGAAGATCTGCCCTTTCACTCCGCAGCCTCCTCGATCGCGCCTTCCTTCAGAATCTTCGCGACGAGTTTATCGACTTCGGAGTCGCTCGCTTTCACGAAGACGAAGTCGCCCGTGCCGGTGACAATCACGCCGAGCTTCTTCAGCTCATGCAGCGGCAGCAGCAGGATCGCTTCCTTGATGGGCTGCTCGACCGTCTTCACCAGGCTCTTCACCGTCGACGGGGCAAAGCTCTTTTTGATCTGCACGATCAGCGCCGCGTCGTCCGGCCAGGTG
>JBDSSD010000129.1:0-39529 GCA_039928945.1 Opitutus sp.
TGGCGAAGCAATGCCATCAACTTGGCCGGCGCGGAGATCGTTGGCCGCACCTCCTCGAGGTATACGATCGTGATGCCGGCCGCCGTCAGGGGTGCGAGATTGAGCTTCGCTTTCTCCAGGAACTGTCGCGACGTCACGACCTGCCGTGCACCGGCAAGTTGAATACAACCGAGCATCGTCGGAATGCCCGAGGAAAAGTTCAGCAAGGCGGGCACTTTGCCAGCCGCCCAGAGACTCAGGATTGTGACGGGCAGACCATTGACGTTGGGGAGCAACACACCGACGCGCTCGCCGACCCCGGCGCCGAGGTGACGGCGCCACGCTCCGCTCAACACCTCCGTTCCCACCATGAGCCGGCGATAGGTGAGGGGCTGGAAATTGATATCTTCGAGCGCGATGCGCCCGGGAATGAAGCCGGCGGTGCGTGCGACCGCGGCCAATACGCTTTGCACCCCGTGCTCCAGTTCGACTTCGAACTGCTGGAGAATCAGCTGGTCGCGCAGCCAGGTCGTGAGTTTTTGCCGCGCCACGGTGTGCGAGACATTGTCCATCTGCGGTGCTACCAACGCGGCGCTGAAATGTGCGCTCACGCGGGGAAACCACTTGGTCCAGCCGGTATGCCGGACGAACGGCAGTCGGTTCGCGCCCCGCAGATAGCAGGTCACGACTTTGGCGTTGGTTTTCCGGATGAGGAAACCGGTGCCGTCGAAAAGTTTCATCAAGCCTCCGTTGGTGGTGATCCGGCCCTCGGCAAACAACACGAGGCGGCCGCCACGTTCCAGGTATTCTGCCATGTCGCGCACCGCGTAGGCCGAGGTCATGTTGACGGGAAACGTTCGCGAGCTGGTCATCACTTTCCGATGCAGCCAACTCGTGTTCGCGGTCGTGCTCGACGTGACAAACTTCCAGTCTCCCTCCAGGACGACTCCCAGAAAAAGCCAGTCGAGCCATGACACGTGATTCGGCACGAGCAGGACTGGCCCGGGGGTCTGGAGCGCGTCTGTCTTGAAGGCGCGGAAGCCGAAACACAGACGCAGGAGAAGACGGAGCAGGAATTTCATCGAATCAGGAAGTGGGATTATCCCGACGCAAGCGAAGCGGCAGCGCCAGAACGAGGAGCGTGCCGGCCAGCGCAATGAACACCTGCGATGGCGCGAGATTCAGGCTGGTCATCAACTGCAGGAATCCGGCGCCGATTAGCATGGCGACGTAATCAACAAAGTTCTGGACGGCGATCGCCTTACCGAGGCGCGTCGCGTCGCACTCGTGCTGCAGTGCTGCGTTCAGAGGAATGAGCAGCAACCCGGCGGCGAGCCCGGTTGCCACCAGGCACGCGATCGCGATGATCAAACCCGCCTGGCCGCCAATCAAGCCGAGCAGAAGAATCCCGGAGGCCATCAACAGGCCGTACCGACGCGCCGAACCCAGATCGCCGACTTTGTGGAGATAGCCTGCGAGTAGACTTCCGAGCACGACGCCAAGGATGAGACCGATCTTCAGGAGAGCGAGTTTTTGGTTGGTGATGTCAGCCACTCCGGCGGCCTGCAATGTCTGGAGGCCCCAGCCTTGCAGATTGCTCCGCAGAATGGCACCCGCGAACCAGAACGTACCGGAGCCGAGCAGGACGCGGCCCAGGCGCACATGTCGAACCAGTGCGCTGAGCGTGCGCCCGAACTCGGTTAAGCTGTGACGCAACGAGGCGGCGGCATTATGGGCGGTGCGTTGCATCCCGGCATTGAGGCCGAGCGCGGCGACATACAGCAGCATCGTCGTAAGGTAGCAGAGTGGCAGCGAACGAACGTGATCGAATAGCGCCGCGCCGCCCCAGAGGCCGCCGAGAATCGCGACCAGCGTGAGCATCTCAACCGCACCGTTGGCTTTCACCAGCCGGTCAGCGGGCAGGATCTCCGGTAGAATTCCATACTTCGCGGGCGAGTAGAGGCACGCGCCTACTCCGACGATGGTATAGCTGATGACCTGCCACAGGTGCGCCTGGTGGGAGTTGCCACGATTGGTCCAGACTCCGATCAGCCCGATCGCGGTCCCGGCGACTTTGAGCAGGTTGCCCCAAAAGAGTCCCGTGGTCTTCGGCCAGCGGTCGTTGAAGAAGCCGGCAATCGGGGCGAAGATGATAAACGGGAAAAAGAACACGGCGCTGTAGAGCACGTTTTGCGCGTTCACCTGTTGTTCGCTGATCTGGCCGGACAAGAGCTGAAACGTCAGCGGGCCGAGAATGATCGCGAGCAGGAAATTATCGCCGAAGGCGCCGATAAATTGTCCGGTCAGGAGCAGCGGGTAGTTGCGTTTTGAATTCATGCATGGTGCTGGATGTAGCACGCCGCCGAGCATACCGGATGGCCGCGCGGACCGTTAATCGATAATCTAGATGGGCTGCATCATTGCACCGAATGGGCGAAGTCGCGGCGTTGTCGGGCCCGCTCCACCGGGGCCAACGGCCGAAGAACGTTGCGTCGCGCGACGCGTCGTCATTATCGGAACGCAGCGATGATGAACGTTCACCACCTGGAACTTTTCTATTACGTGGCCCTGCACGGGGGGATCAGTCGGGCCGTCCGTCACATGCCTTACGGCATTCAGCAGCCTGCCATCAGCAGCCAGATGATGATGCTGGAGCGAGATCTTGGCAAACGGCTGTTCGAACGAACGCCGTTTCGGCTGACCGCCGAAGGTGAGGAACTCTACGCGTTCGTGCGACCGTTCTTTGGTAATCTCGACGAGGTCTCCAATCGGCTGCGCCAGCAGACGGCGCCCCAGCTTAGAATCGGTGCATCCGAAATCGTCCTACGTGACCATCTGCCGCATCTGCTGTCCCGCATTCAGGCGAGTCATCCGGGCGTGCGCGTTGCGCTCCGGACCGGATTCCAGGCCCAGATGGAGGCAGCGCTGCAGGCGCAGGAGATCGACCTGGCGATTACGCCGTTGGAAACGAAGTTGCCGGCGCGAATCCGGAGCCTGCGGCTGGTGCGTCTCCCTTTGGTTTTGCTCGTTCCGAAGACGCTGAAATTCAAATCCGCCGCCGAACTCTGGGCTCAAGGCGTCGTGGAACAGCCGCTGATCAGCCTGCCGACCAGTGAGACGGTGAGCCGCCAATTTCAAAAGGTGCTGCAGCGTTTGAAGGTGGAATGGCCGTTGCACCTCGAAGCGAGTTCGCTGGATCTGGTGACGCGGTATGTCGCGAACGGCTACGGCATCGGTTTGAGCGTGAATGCCGGAGAGGTCATCAAGCATCCGCAGGTCCGCGTGCTGGAGCTGCCCGGGTTCGAACCCGTGGAGATTGCTGCATTCTGGAATGGCGCGTTGACGCCGATCGTGCGCGCGACGCTGGGTGAAATGCAGAGCTACGCGCAGCGACTTTGGCCGCAGTGGTGCTGCCAGGATCCACTGCCGTCGGCATAAAAAGAGCGGACCTCCAGGTCCGCTCTTGAAAACCATCCCTCGTGACGGGCGCTGGCGTCAGCCCTTCTGCATCTGGTGCGGAGCGACGTCGGTGTCCCGAGGATTCACCGGAATGCGCATGCCGTAGAAGCTGCGGTACACGAACACGAGGCCTACGACGAAAATGACGGCGCCCAAACCGTGCTTGAGCGCGGGTTCCATCTTCACCGCAATCTCCACTGCGAGTAGTCCGAACAGGGTCGTGAACTTGATCACGGGATTCAACGAAACCGATGAGGTGTCCTTGAAGGGATCGCCCACGGTGTCGCCGACGACGGTTGCGGCGTGAAGCGGCGTGTTCTTCATCTTCAGTTCAACCTCGACGATCTTCTTGGCGTTGTCCCACGCGCCACCCGCGTTGGCCATGAAGATGGCCTGAAAGAGCCCGAAGAATGCCATGCCGATAAGGTAGCCGATGAAGAAGAAGGGATCGAAGAACGCCAGCGAGAGAGAGAAGCAGAAAATGACGATGAAGATATTGATCATGCCTTTCTGCGCATACTGAGTGCAGATCTTCACCACTTCCTTGGACGCTTCGACGGCAGCCGTCGTCGCATCCAGCTTCATGTTTTCCTTGATGTACACCACGGCTCGATACGCCCCGGTGACCACGGCCTGTGTGCTCGCACCTGTGAACCAGTAAATCACCGCGCCACCCATCAGCAGTCCCATGAGCGCTTCGGGATGCACGAGGGAGAGCCGCTCGATGGTGTTCGGATATATTGACTGCAACATCATGATGATGCCGAACACCATCGTCGTGGCTCCGACGACCGCCGTTCCAATCAACACGGGCTTGGCCGTCGCCTTGAACGTGTTGCCAGCGCCGTCGCCTTTCTCGAGCTGGAACTTCGCGGATTCGAAGTCTGGCTTGAAACCGAATTCGCGCTCAATCTCCGCCTTGATGTCGGGCTTCGCTTCGATTTGCGAAAGCTCGTAGACCGACTGGGCGTTGTCCGTCACCGGTCCGAACGAATCGACCGCGATCGTGACCGGGCCCATGCCGAGAAAGCCGAAGGCGACCAGTCCGAAGGCAAAAATCGGCGCCGCGAACTGAAACGCGGGTGGCATGATCGCCTGCACCGCCGCGTGACCAGAAAAATAATACGCGCCGAACATGAGTCCCAGAATGCAAAGTCCCGTCCAGAAGGCGGAGAAGTTGCCGGCGACCAGACCGCTTAAGATGTTGAGTGACGCACCGCCTTGCCGCGAAGACGTGACGACTTCCTTCACGTGGCGGCTCTCGGTCGAGGTGAAGATCTTCGTGAACTCCGGGATCAGTGCGCCGGCGATCGTGCCCAACGAGATGATCGTCGACAAAACCCACCAGAGCCCAGGCTGGCCTTCGAGCTTCTCCAGCAGCAGATAGCTCGCGGCGTACGTGACCGCGATGGAGATGAGCGAGGTGATCCACACCAAGTTGGTGAGCGGATGTTCGAGATTGAAATCCTTCGACTTGCCCCAAACGGCGTGACTGATCGCGTCGTTGATCCAGTAGCTGAGCAGCGACGTCAGGATCATCAAAATGCGCATCGCGAAGAGCCAGATGATCAACACGCCACCCAAGGCGGGATTCGCTGCCAGGGCCAACGCGAGAAACGCAATCAACGCCACGCCAGTGACGCCGTACGTTTCAAAACCGTCGGCCGTTGGCCCCACGGAGTCGCCAGCGTTGTCACCGGTGCAGTCGGCGATCACGCCGGGATTACGGGGGTCGTCTTCGGGTAGATTGAACACGATCTTCATCAGGTCGGCGCCGATGTCAGCGATCTTGGTGAAGATACCGCCACAGATGCGCAGCGCCGATGCGCCCAGCGACTCACCGATCGCGAAACCAATGAAGCAGGGACCGGCGAGGTCATTCGGCAGGAACGCCAGAATGCAGATCATGAAAAACAATTCGGTCGCGACCAACAGGAGCCCGACACTCATGCCCGATTTGAGCGGGATCAGCAGCGTGGCGAGAGCGTTGCCCTGGAGCGCAGAGAACGCGGTTCGGCTGTTGGCGACGGTGTTGATGCGAATACCGAACCAGGCGACGCCGTAGCTCCCCAGAATTCCGAGAACGGAGGCGAGCAGAACCATGACCACGTGGCCGCCGGACATCTTTGAAAGCACGCTGAAATAGTAAACCATGCAGATCGCGATGAGCGTCCACAGGGCGGCGAGAAATTTCCCCTGTTGAAAGAGGTACGTTTTGCACGTTTCCCAGATGATCTGGGAAACGGCGCCCATGCTCGCATGCACGGGAAGTTTTTTAGTCTGCAGGTACTGGAGCCAGCCGTAGATGACCCCGAGCACGCAAACCACGAGCCCGATCATCAGCACATTCGTGCCGCTAAGTTTTCCGTCGAAGAAACTGACCCGCGAGAGGTCAGGAATTTTAATGTCGGCTTCGCTCGCGCGAAGGACCGAGGGGAGACACGTCGCCAATGCAGCGGCGCCGATTTGGCAGGCTTTTGCAAACTTCATACAGGGGTGGGGGTGCAATGACCGTCGAAACGGTGAGGAGTTGCTCCCCTTGTGATCTCGTTCACCTCCACCCGCCAGCCATTTTGTTGCGCGTTTTTTAGCGGATCTGCCGCATCGTCGGGTGATGCGACGCGCACATGACGAGAAGGATAAGAATCCACCCGATGACTACATTCCGGGAGTTCCCGGGACGGTGGTCCCATGGCCACCAAATGTTTCGGTTACGGACCGACAGAGCCCGATAAAAGTCTCTTCTCCCAGAGGTAAACGGCGACCCCGCAGGTGCGCGACACCCCACGTGCGGCGGAGGCGTTTTTTGCCGAGCGGGAAGTCAACCAATGCGCCGCTCTCCAGCTCCGTTCGGGCGATCCACGGCGCCAATACACCCACGCCGACGCCGATCTTCACCAGCTCCTTGATCGCATCCATGCTGCCGAGCTCAATCGCGTGACCGAACGCAAACCTTTCCTCGCGGAAATATTCGCTGACCAGTCGAAACGTGTAGCTGGATTTATTGTAGTGTATCAGGGTTTCGGCTTCCAACGCCTCGCGCGAGATGCGCCCTTTGATTGCCCATGGGTGCATCGGTGAGGTGAGAAACCGGAGTTCGTCTTCAAAGAGCGGGACGAAATCGAACTCTCCGGCGCTTTCCGGCTCCAGCATGATCGCCAGGTCGATCCGGTTGTTCTCAAGCAGTTCAACCTGATGCGCGTGATCCCCGGGTTCGATCGTGATCACCGCTTTGGGGAAACTCTGTTTGAACTCACGCAGCACCGTAGGAAGGAGGTACTGACACGCCGTGGTGCTGGCGCCGACGCGGAGTCGTCCGTGGCCCCACCTTGAGAGCGCATCGAGTCCCGCGCGCGCGGCGTCCATCTCCCGGAGGATCTTCTCGGCATGTCGCAGAAATTGCTCTCCGGCTTGCGTGAGCAGTACCCGGCGTCCGGCGCGATCGACAAGGCGGCTGCCGACCTCTGATTCCAAGGCTTTGATCGCATGGCTGATCGCGCTCTGGGTGAGGAAGAGATCCTTCGCCGCACGCGTAAAGCTCTGGCACCGCGCCAGCGCTACGAAAGCAGCGAGCTGCCGACTATCGAGCGGTCGGTTCATCAATGAATGTGGTTCATGGACGTCATGAAATCTTTGCAAAGCACTTATCACGCCAGCGCTCCCGTCTGGCATGTCAGCGGCTAAGAAGCGGCTGCTGACTCCATGACCAATCCTGGCCAACCTTCGCCCGCTTCCGGCGCCCGTCCACTGCGACTGGGTTTCCTGGCGTTGACCGACGCCGCGCCTTTGATTGTGGCGCAAGCGCGCGGTCTTTTTGCCCAACACGGCGTCCGCGTCACGCTGCATCGCGAAGTGGGGTGGGCGACCATCCGCGAGAAGATTCTCTACGGTGAGTTGGACGCCGCGCCGGCGCCCGCGCCCATGCTTTGGTCAGCGCAACTCGGAATCGGCTGCGCGGCTCATCCCGTGTTGACCGCATTCGTCTTCAACCTGCATGGCAACGCGCTGACCCTTTCCAATCGGTTGTACGCCGAAGGAGTGCGGGACGCCGACACGTTGCGAAGCCTGGCGAAAGCGCGACGCGGTGAAAGCCGGCTCACGCTTGGAGTCGTCTTCCCCTTCTCGTCTCACCATCTGCATCTCCGTTCGTGGCTGCGGCAGGCCGGGATCAATCCTGATGTTGACGTGCGGATTGCGGTCGTCCCGCCCGCGCAGATGTTTCGTAACCTTGAGGCGGGTACGATCGACGGCTATTGGTCGGGTGAACCATGGAACTCCATCGCGGTTCGCGCTGGGGTGGGTTGGTGTCCGACGTGGAGCGCAGCCCAGAGCCCGGCCCACATCGAGAAGGTTCTCATGGTCAGCGAGCGATTCGCGGAGTCCCGACCGCAGGAACACGCCGGCTTGATTGCCGCGCTGTCCGCTGCCGCGGCCTGGTGCGATGAACCCGAGCACCACACTGAACTCGCCGAACTCCTCGGCGGTGCGCCCTTCCTGAACTTGCCGGCACGCGTGATTCGGCCCGCCCTGGATGGCCGGTTCGACTGCGGTCAGGGACGCGTGGAGCTCGTGCCTGATTTCCTCGTGTTTCACCGCGATAACGCCAACGCGCCCTCGTTGACGAAAGCCGTCGAGCTTCAGCGTGAGCTCATCGCCAGCGGATTGTTGCCCGCAGAGACCGATCCCGACCTCCCCGCGCGGCTTTTCCGCGAAGACCTTTTCCGCAGCGCACTCCCTTCTCTTCATTCCCATGAAATCTCCTCGACCCTCTAATCCTTCGCGACCTGCCGACGCGGTCCTTTCCTCCTTGAACCGCCGTCAGTTTATCACGCGTACCGCCGTTGGTTTCGGCGCCGCCGCCCTCTGGAGCGCGCTGGGCACCCGCACGTGGGCCGCCACGGTTGATGGCGCATCTGACGCGCCCGAGGCGCCGGAAGTAAACTTCGGCATGATCGCGCTGACGGATTGTTCGCCGATCGTCATCGCTCACGAAAAAGGCCTTTTCAAAAAGTACGGCATCAATTCCAAGGTCACGAAGGGCGCCAACTGGGCCGCGATCCGGGATAACCTTTCCAGTGGTTCGATCCAGGGTACGCACATGTTGATCGGCATGCCGCTGGCCTCGACGCTCGGTCTGGCCGGTTCGCCGAAAAAACCAATGGTGATTCCCTGGCTGCTCAATCGTAATGGACAAGCCATTACGCTGAAGACGGAATGGAAGGGCAAAGTGGGCGCAGATCCGAAGGCGCTGAAGCCCTTCGTGGAGCAGGCGAAGAAGTTGGGCGAGCCGCTGACCTTCGCCATGACCTTTCCGCCCGGAACCCATGCCATGTGGATGCGCTACTATCTCGCGGCGGGTGGGATCGACGCCGACAAGGACGTGACGCTGATCACCGTGCCTCCCGCGCAGATGATCGCGAACATGAAGATCGGCAAGATGGATGGATTCTGTGTGGGCGAACCCTGGGGCGCTCGGTCGATCGCGGATAACATCGGCTACACGTCCGTGACGACACAGGATATTTGGAAAGACCATCCGGAGAAGGCGTGTGCGTTCACCGAGGAGTTTGCGGAAAAGAATCCGAAGACCGTGAAGGCGGTGCTCAAGGCCCTGCACGAAGCCAGTGTCTGGCTCGATGATCTGAACAATCGAGCCGAGCAATGCGCCATCGTCTCCAAGGCAACGTACATCAACTGTGATCCGAAAACGATCCTCGGCCGCCTGATGGGCGACTTGGACTACGGCGACGGCCGCAAGGTGAAGGACGACCACTACATGCACTTTAGCCGGCGGAACTGCAATTACCCGCAACCGAAGTATGCGACGTGGTTCCTTTCTCAATACCGCCGCTGGGGCATGGTCTCCGGGGCACCTGATTACGAAGGAGTCGCCAAGCGAGTCATGCGAACGGATCTCTACGAGCAGGCGATGAAAGAGATCGGCTACGCTCACGGGGGGCGCGACGACTCCCCCGAAACGCTCTTCGACGGAGTCACCTTCGATCCGCGCGACCCAGAGGCGTACGCCAGGAGTTTTCCCGTGAAGAGCCTCAAAGGCTGACCGCGTCCGGACTGAACTCACCATGAACAAATTGAAACTCGACTGGTTGCTGCTGCCCTTGCTGGGCGTTGGCTGCGTCATCGGCCTGTGGGCGATCAGCAGTGCGACCTGGGCACCCGAACTTCCCTCGCCGACGAAGACGTGGCTCGCGAGCCGCGACTACGTGCTCGATCCGTTCGCCAAGCGCGGCGAGATGGACCAGGGCATCCTGCGTTTTACATGGTACTCGCTCGTGCTCGTTGCCCAGGGCTACGCGATTGCGCTGATCATCGGCACGCCGATTGGATTTTTCCTCGGACTGTCGAAAGTGTTCACCAAGGCGTTTGATCCGATCATTCAGATCCTGCGGCCGGTGTCGCCGCTCGCCTGGCTGCCCTTGGGGCTCGTGCTGTTTCTGAGTGCGGGCAAGCAGGCGGGGACCTATGGCGCGTTGTTCACGATCGCGCTATGCTCGATGTGGCCGACGGTATTGAACACGGCCGTGGGCGTGCGGGCGGTCCCGCAGGATTATTTGAATGTGGGACGCGTGTTGAAACTGTCGCGTTGGAAGACACTCACCAAAATCCTGATACCGGCGACGCTGCCCTACATGTTCACCGGCTTCCGGCTCAGCCTGGGCATTGCCTGGCTGGTGATTGTCGCGGCGGAGATGCTGACGGGACGCCCGGGGGTGGGTGGGTTTCTCTGGCAGGAGTACAACAGCCTGATCTACGAGCACATCATTCTTTCGATCATCGTGATCGGCCTCGTCGGCTTCACCCTCGACCGCCTGATGAGCCTCCTCGAACGCCGCTTCAAAGCAGCCTGAGGAATGTGCCTCACGCAACGGTCGCCAAGGCCGCCACGGTCAACCGCTCAAACCATTCACGACGCGCTCGAGTCCATTCTTCAGATGAATTTCGCCGAAGTTGATCAGCAACCCGAGATGTTTTCCGCTCAACCTGAGCTGGGTCAGCAGCTGCTTGGCGTGAACGGGGGCGAGCGCTTCGACCGATTTCAATTCCACGATGACCTTTTCCCCGACGATCAAGTCCGCCCGGAATCCCTCCTCGAAGATCAGCTCTTCGTATTTGATTGGGATCGGCACCTGCCGCCGGACCGTGATTCGCAGTTTGGCAATTTCGTAAGCGAGCACCGCTTCATATACCGATTCCAGCAGGCCAGGGCCGAGTTGAGTGTGAACTTTGAAGGCGGCGTCCAACACTGCCCGGGCAACGGCGTTTTCGTTCATGCGCGTTTCTGCAACGCCAACCCAGTCGCCACAATTCCGACCTTTGCGTCCTTTGCGCACGTTGCGTGAGGCAAACATTCTCATGCCCTTTCTCGAACTGTCTCACGTCGCCAAGTCCTTCCAGGGCATGCCGGTGCTATCCGGGGTGAATCTCTCGATCGAGCGCGGCGAGTTCGTCGCCATCGTCGGTTATTCCGGCTCCGGCAAGTCCACGTTGATATCGCTCATTGCGGGTCTCACCCAGCCGGATACGGGTACCGTCAAACTCAACGATCTCGAGATCACCGGGCCTGGTCCCGATCGCGGCATCGTGTTCCAAAATTACAGCCTGCTGCCGTGGCTCACCGTTTACGAAAACGTGGCCCTCGCGGTCGAGCAGGTGTTTCCCAACTACTCCGAGGAGAAGAAACGCCAGCACGTCGAGCGCTACATCGGCATGGTCAACCTCACCCCCGCGCGCGACAAGAAGCCCGGCCAGCTTTCCGGCGGAATGCGCCAGCGCGTGTCCGTCGCCCGGGCGCTGGCGATGGATCCGCAGATTCTCCTCCTTGATGAACCGTTGTCCGCGCTCGATGCGCTGACCCGCGCGACCTTGCAGCAGGAAATTGCAGAGATCTGGAGTCGTGATCACAAGACCGTTGTCCTGATCACCAATGATGTCGACGAGGGCCTGCTGCTCGCCGATCGCATCATTCCGATGACGCCCGGACCCGGCGCCCGCCTAGGTCCGTCGATTCCGATCACGATTGAACGGCCACGCGATCGGAAAGCGCTCAATCACGATCCCGAGTTCAAGCGTCTCCGCGCGTTGGTGACAACGCAGCTCCTCGACTATGGCGCCGCGCGCAAAACGACCGTCACCCGTCGACTGGTGCTCCCGGATATTCTGCCGGAAGACTTGAATCAGCCGCGGGTCAATCGCCGGCCACGACGACCGCATGAAATGAAAAACGAGGAAGTCACCCTCAGCTCCTGAGCCGAACTCCCGTCCCCGCACACGTTAGCGACACCATCTCCGTTTCACCATGGCCTTTCTCGAAATCTCTCAGCTCGGAAAAACCTATCCGGCCCCACAGGGCACCGCCGTGGTCGTGGAAAACTTCAATCTGTCGGTGCGCAAGGGAGAGTTCATCGCGCTGATCGGACATTCCGGCTGCGGGAAATCCACGGTCCTTTCGATGGTGGCTGGGCTGACCGAGGTCTCGAGCGGCGGCGTGATCCTCACGGGCAAGGAAGTCGTTGGCGCGGGCCCGGACCGCGGCGTCGTATTTCAATCTCCTTGTCTGCTGCCGTGGTTGACCGCGTTCGAGAATGTCATGCTCGGCGTCGACCAGGTGTACTACACCGCCAATCACGACGAACGTCGCGAGATTGCGGAATATTTTCTCACCGTCGTGGGATTGGCTGACGCAATGCACAAGAAACCGGGCGAGCTTTCTCAAGGCATGCGCCAGCGCGGGGGCATCGCGCGCGCGTTCGCGCTCTCGCCCAAAATGCTGCTGCTCGATGAACCCTTCGGCATGCTGGACTCACTCACCCGCTACGAGCTGCAGGATGTGCTGCTCGACCTCTGGCAGAAAGATCAGAAGACCGCGATCATGGTGACTCATGACGTGGATGAGGCGCTGTACCTCGCGGATCGCGTCGTGATGATGACGAACGGTCCGGCCGCCACCGTCGGCGAGATTCTGGAGGTCACCTTTCCCCGCCCGCGCTCCCGCAAACAGCTGCTCGAGGATCCGGAGTACTACCGGCTTCGCGAGCAGTTGATCGGATTTCTGGAGGAGCGTTCCCATGTGCGTCCTCCCGCCGACGCGTCCTTTCCGCCGCCCGCACCGCCCCGTCCGGTTCCGCGCTTCCGCCGCTTTCTTAGTGCAGTCACCCCCGTCTGATTTCTCCGCTGACTTCCAACCACTGCACCATGACCCACCTCATTCGCCGCCTCGCCTTTGGCTTCTCCGTCGCGCTGACGCTTTCGATCGCGCGCGCTCAATATACGCCGCCTCCACCTGCTCGTCCGTTTCCTGGATTGGTCAACGAGTACCTCCGCGCCAAGGACGTTTACCTGAGCTCATGGGACATCGGAGTAAACGTGCGCTTGCGGCAGGAAGACAAGGATGACGCCGGATTCACGGATGCGGGATCCAACTGGGATTTCTCCGAACGGCCAGTCGACGACAACAACAACCATTATTTGCTTACCCGCGTCATGCCGCGCGTCGGCTATACCGCAAAATGGTTCAACGCGCTCGTCGAAGGACGTTCGAGCTACTCCTTCGGTGACGAGCGTTACGTCGCGACGGCGGCCGGAAAAGGCCTGGCAGAACGCGACGGTCCGATGGACGTGCATCAGGCCTTTGTCATGATCGGCAATCATAAGGAGTTTCCCGTATCGTTGAAACTAGGACGGCAGGAGCTGGTTTACGGTGACCAGCGCCTCGTCGGTCCCCTTCGCTGGAACAACAACGCGAGAACGTTCGATGCCGTGAAAGTACGCTGGCAGAATGCCCTCTTCGGTGTCGACGCCTTCACCGGCGGCGTGGTGTACAACGATCACAACAACCTGAACAAGGCCAACTCACAGGATGTATTCTCGGGACTGTACTTCAATTTTCCCACGGCGCTCAAACGTGAGATGCTCGAGGCTTATGTTCTCAACCGCACCGTCAGTCGGGGAATCACCACGGACAACTGGAGTGGAGTGTCCGCGCCGTTTCGCTTTCCGGCGCCGCAGGACTTGTACACGTGGGGCGTTCGGCTCCGATCCAAGCCGCTGGCGTATGACGCTTGGGACTACGGTATCGAGCTGATGCATCAAACGGGTGACCGCACCGCGGTCTTTCCCGCGACCACCGTCGCGGCGGCGGCCTCGGCACCTCGGCTTTCCCAGGACGCTTGGGCTGCCGTCGTGCAAGGCGGGTATACGTGGACGGAGAACGCCTGGCAGCCGCGGCTGGGACTGCTCTATAGCTACGCGTCAGGCGACAAGAACGCGGCGGACGGAAGCAGCGAGACGTTCCAGAATCTTTTTGCGACAACGCATCTGCACTATGGGTACATGGATTTGAACAGCCTGCAGAATTTGCATGACCTGCGGATCGTGTACGCCGTGAAGCCGCGGGCAAATATCTCGCTCGCCGTCGAAGCGCACCTGCAGAAATTGGATCGCACGTCCGATTTTTGGTACAACGTCGCCGGTGTGCCGCGCAACTTCACGGGCGCCGCCGTCGGCAGCGGCCGGGGCTACCGGATCAATCCATCGTACAGCAGCAAGCTCGGCACCGAAGTGGACTTGATCGGCGGCTGGACGTTCAAGCCGTACGCGCAGCTTGAAATCGGCGTGTCGCATTACTTCCGGGGCGATTACATCAAGGAGTCTCTCGCTGCCCTGGGCTCCAAGGATGCGAGCTACGTGTATACCCAACTCACGTTCAATCTGTAGCCGTATGCGGGCCAGCTTCAATGAGCGGGCTGGGTCCAGCGCCTTGTGGCCGGTCACTTAGCCCACTCATGAATGCGGTTCATGCAACCGATGAAAACTTCGGTTGCATTAATGGGCGCCGCGTCGGTCTCGTGGCACACGCGAAGCTAAATAGGGAGGCAAACTCGCTCCTTATGGATTACATCAAACCTTTCGACGTGGTGCAGACAATGTTGGCGGCGGGCACGGCCAAAGCAGCGCTGCCACCCAAAGATCTCCTCATCCGCGGCGCTTTGTCCGGCGCACTGCTCGGCGTGGCGACCAGTCTTGCGCTTACCGCCACGCTGCAAACCAACACGCCGCTCGTCGGTGCCCTCGTCTTCCCCGTCGGCTTTGTCATCATCGTCCTGCTCGGGCTTGAATTGGTGACCGGCAGCTTCGCCTTGGTGCCGTTGGCGGCGTGCGACGGTCGCAATCGGTGGTCCGTGGTCGCGCAAAACCTCGGTTGGGTTTTCCTGGGCAATCTGATGGGCAGCGTCGTATTCGGCGGACTGCTTTTCGTCGCCCTGACGAACATGGGCACCGACGCACCGTCAGGGATCGCCTTGAAAATCGTCGCTGCCGCAGAAGCGAAAACCACCGGCTACGCGTCGCATGGATTCGCTGGTATGGTGACCGTTTTTGTGAAGTCCATCCTCTGCAATTGGCTTGTATGCCTGGGTGTCGTGATGGCCATGACGTCGCAATCGACGGTGGGCAAAATTGTGGCGGCCTGGCTCCCGATCGTCACGTTCTTCGGTCAGGGCTTCGAGCATTCGGTGGTGAACATGTTTCTGATTCCCACCGGCATGTTGCTGGGCGCGAAGGTGAGCTTCGCCGACTGGTGGATCTGGAATCAAATTCCCGTCACGCTGGGCAATCTTGTCGGCGGCCTGCTGTTCACGGGGCTCTTCCTGTACTGGACCTACTCGCCGCGCTCGACTGCCACGGTCGCGGCCCCCGCGCTGCGCGCCAGCGCCTGACCCTCTTCGACACCATGTCCGCTCCCGCTCCTACTGCCGAACCGACGACCGGCTTTTCCGCGTCGCAAAAGCAATATCTTGAAGGCTTCCTTTCGGCGCTCGCGGTTCAAGTGCCGTTCGTGGGGCAGAACGCCGCCGGCCAGCTGACGGCCACATCGACGGGCGCCGGCCCCAATCTCGCCGCCGTTCCCACCGAAGACACCGTTTTCGGCACACCGCTCAGTGATCTGTGCAAACCGGAACGTTGGAAGTACGACGAGAATCCCCTCGATATCTGGGAGAAGCTCGTCGCGCACTCCGATGCCGATAAATTTCCGGACGAAGCCGATACCTTCCGCTTCAAGTTCCATGGCTTCTTCTACGTTACTCCCGCGCAGGACAGTTTCATGCTGCGCATCCGCGTGCCGGCGGGAGAAATCACCGCCCATCAGCTCTCGGGTCTCGCCGAGATTGCGGAGTGGGGCGGCGGATACGCTCACATCACCACCCGCGCAAATCTGCAGATGCGCGAATTTCGCCCGCGCGACATCGTGCGCGTGCTGGTCCGCCTCCAGGAACTCGGCCTGACCTCCCGCGGAGCCGGCGCGGACAACATCCGTAACATCACGGCGTCGCCCAACAGTGGATTTGACCCGGACGAACTCCTCGACGTGCGGCCGTTCGCGAAGGGGCTGCATCATTACATTCTCAATCACCGCGATCTGTACGGGCTGCCGCGCAAATTCAACATCGCCTTCGACAACGGTGGATCGATCGCGAGCGCCGCTGACACGAACGACATCGGCTTCATGGCGGTTCGTGTATCCGAGAGCTCGTTGCGAACCAATGCGGCTCCGCTCGCCTCGCCGCCGACACCCGGCATCTACTTCCGCGTACAGCTGGGAGGAATTTCCGGTCACGGCGATTTCGCACGCGATACCGGCTTGTTGGTTAAATCGTCGGAATGCGTCGCCGTGGCCGCGGCCATGGTGCGCGTGTTCAATGAGCACGGTGATCGGACGAATCGAAAGAAAGCCCGGCTCAAGTACCTCTTGGAAAAATGGGGCGTGGAGAAGTTTCTCACTGCGACGCAGGAGAAACTCGCGTTCCCGCTGGTCCGATTGCCGCTCACGGCCTGTGAGCCACGCCGGCCTGAAATCAAACACAGCTGGGTCGGCGTCTACAAGCAGTCGCAACGCGGACTGAATTCGATCGGCCTCAGCGTGCCCGTCGGCCGTTTGTCCGCGAAACAGATGCGGCAACTCGCTGACGTCGCGACCAACTACGGCAAGGGCGAGCTGCGCCTGACCGTGTGGGAAAACCTGATCATTCCCCATATCCCCGACGCGTTCGTGGAAACGGTTCGGCGCAATCTCAATCGACTCGGTTTTCCGACGGAGGCGAACAGCCTCACCAGCGGAATCATCTCCTGTACCGGGAGCAAGGGCTGCAAGTATTCTGCCACGGATACGAAGGCGCATGCGGTTGCGCTCGGGAAGGCGCTCGCCGCGCACAAGGTCTCCGTTGAACAGCCCGTGAATATCCATTTTACCGGCTGCCCGAATTCATGTGCCCAGCATTACTGCGGCGACATCGGTTTCGTCGGCGCAAAGCTGGCGGACGGCACCGAGGGCTATCACGTGGTGCTGGGAGGCGGCATGGGGCACGAGCAAGGCATCGGGCGCGAGGTGTTTCGCGGTGTGTCCGCGAACGAGGTCCCGATCCTCACCGAAAAAATTCTGCGCACGTATCAGGCGAAAAAGAACGCGGGCGAGAGCTTCGTCGAGTGGTCGCGCCGGCATCCCATGAAGGAACTGCAGGAGTTACTCTCGTAAGCTCATTCATCGACATGATCTCCGTACCGACGATTCCAGACAGTGCGCCGTTTACGGCCGAGCAACGTGCGTGGTTGAACGGCTATTTCGCCGGACTCTTTTCCCGCGGGCAACTGGATCCAGTCGCCGCGACGGCCGCGCCGGGCCCGACCGCGGCCGCGCTGGCGCCGTTGACCATTTTGTTCGGCTCCCAAACCGGCACGGCCGAAACGCTCGCCAAACGCGCCGCGAAAGACGCGGGCAAGCGCGGGTTCGTGGCCACGATCATGGACATGGCGGCGTTCACGGCCGCGCAGCTCGCGCAGGAGCAGAACGTGCTGATCATCACGAGCACCTACGGAGACGGTGAACCACCGGACAACGCGAAGGCGCTGCATTGGAGTTTGATGGCTGCGGCCAACCCCATGTTCACCCAACTGCATTTCAGCGTTTGCGGGCTCGGTGACACCAACTACGCCAAGTTCAATCAATGCGCGAAGGACTTCGATGCGCAGCTGGTGAAGCTCGGCGGGGTGCGGGTCGCCCCTTGCGTGGAGTGTGATCTTGAATACGAGGAGAAATTTTCCTCCTGGCTCGGGAGCGCACTCGGCGCGTTTGGGCCGCCCGCGGCGCAGGGCGGCGCGGTCTCGATCCCGGCGGCCGCGGTGGCGTCGGTTGCCGAGCCCGAACCCGTTTCCGCCCCAGGCTTTTCTCGGCAGAATCCATTCCCCGCAATCGTACTCGCATCACGGAACCTGAACGCACCAGGCTCGGCCAAGCAGGTTCATCACGTGGAGTTTGATCTCAGTGGCTCGAACCTGGCCTACGAAGCCGGCGATGCGCTCGGGGTCTTCGCGCACAATTGCCCCGAACTCGTGCAGGACGTTTTAACTGCGCTCGGCTGCGATGGAGAGGAAGCGGTTAATGCCCCCGATGGTTCCACCACCTCCTTGCGCCGAGCGTTGACGGAGCTCTACGACTTGGGAAAACCCTCCCCCGAATTGTTGGTCGCCGGCCGCAATGCCGCCGCGATGAGTGGGCCACTGAAGTCGATCGACGGTGCCGGAGTCGGACTCGCCGCCGCAGTGCCGCATCATGTGATCGACGTTTTGCTTTCTCCCGACGCGGTCAGACTGACGCCGGTGGATTTCGTCAAGCTGCTGCGGCGGCTGCAACCGCGACTCTACTCGATTTCCTCGTCACCGGCGGCGCATGCCGGCCAGGTTCATCTTACGGTGGGCGCAGTCCGGTACGAAAAGAACGGACGTGGCCGGAAGGGCGTGTGCTCCACGTTTCTGGCGGATCGCACGCAGGCGGGCGCGACCCGCGTCGGAGTTTACATTCATTCGAACAAAGCGTTTCGGCCGCCGGCCAGCGGTGACACCCCGATGATCATGGTGGGTCCGGGCACCGGCATCGCCCCTTTCCGCGGATTCTTGCACGAGCGACGCGCGGCCGGCGCGAAAGGAAGGAACTGGCTGCTGTTCGGTGATCAACGGGCGGCAACCGACTTTCTATATCGGGACGAACTTGCGGACCTGATGCGCGGAGCCGTGCTGACGAGACTTGATACGGCGTTTTCGCGCGATCAGGCGGAGAAGATCTATGTTCAGCATCGAATGCTGGAAAATGCCGCCGAGCTTTACGCCTGGCTGCAGGTCGGGGCGCATTTCTACGTGTGCGGAGATGCGAATCGCATGGCAAAGGATGTCGACGTGGCGCTCCACCAAGTAATCGAAACCGCCGGCGGAGCCACGGCTGAACAAGCCGCCGCCTACGTGCAGAATCTCAAGGCGACAAAACGCTACGCGCGCGACGTCTACTGATGAGCGTCCGCGTGCTGATTGAAATGCCCGGAGCGCGCGCAAGCGCGCTGGCCTACTTAACGCGGGCTTGCGTGCGAGCGCGCTGCGGGCCGGCGCTTGGTCGCTGTCAGGCGGCCCTTCAGGTTTCGTCCTGATGGTCGCTTCATCGGAAAACTTTCCGCTGCTGCGAGACCTCCTGGCCGATCAGCAACGGCTGCAGACGCCTGCCGCCCGCGCCGCCGAAGCGTTCGAGCAGTCGCGCACCACGGGTCGTACGTCCGCCGTGTTCGCCGCACTCATTCCGCTCAGCGCGCCCGGTCCAGGGGAACAATACGCCTTCGAGGTCGCGCTGGATGCCTGCTCCGGTTGCAAAGCGTGCGTGTCCGCCTGCCATTCCCTCAATGGTTTGGACGACACTGAAACGTGGCGTGACGTCGGCCTGCTGGTGGGCGGCGACGAACGTCACCCCATCCAGCAAACCATCACCACCGCCTGTCACCATTGTGCCGATCCCGCGTGCTTGAACGGTTGTCCGGTCCTGGCCTACGAAAAAGATCCTGTAACCGGTATCGTCCGGCATCTCGATGATCAGTGCATCGGTTGCCAGTACTGCGTTCTGAAGTGCCCGTATGATGTTCCCAAGTACAACTCGCGTCTCGGCATCGTCCGAAAGTGCGACATGTGCCAGAGTCGGCTGGCTGAAGGGGAGGCTCCGGCCTGCGTTCAAGCTTGCCCCACTCACGCGATCCGAATCGTAACCATCACCACTGGCGCACCGCTCGACGCGCACCCGCGAATGAAATCAGCGCCGCAGCCCGGACACCGCGGTGCAGATGTAAGCTCTCTCCAGATGGCGGAGTCCTTTCCCTCAGAGGCTGGTCGGACGCGTCTCTCGGGCTTTTTGGCCGCCGCCCCCGACCCAGCGTACACCGAGCCGACCACCCGATACGTTTCACGTCGGCCGATTCCCCCCAGCCTCATCGCGGCGGATGCCTCGGAGCTCCGCGTGCAACCCGCGCATTGGCCCTTGGTGGTGATGCTGACGTTGCTGCCGCTGGCAGTCGGCTGTCAGTTGATCGCCACGTCCGCGTCGTTCCTGCCGTCATGGATGGTCGCGTCGGCTCGCGATCTCACCGCGCTAATTGGGGTCAGCCTGATTGCGGGCGGATTGGGATTGGCAGCCAGCGTGTTTCATCTGGGCCAGCCGCTGCGCGCGTGGCGAATTTTTCTCGGGTGGCGCACCAGCTGGTTGAGTCGGGAGGCCATGGTGTTCGGGCCGTGGATTGTGATCACTGCGCTAGCCTGGCTGAGACCGCAGCTGGCTCCGGTGGCGGCTGGGGTGGGCGTGCTGGGCTTATTCTGCTCGGTGATGATCTACGTCGACACCCGTCGCGTGGCCTGGCGCTTCAGCCAGACCGCTCCGCGCTTTTTTCTCGCGGCGCTCAACACCGGTGCTTCTGCCAGCTTTGCCCTGGGTTTCGCCCCGCTTCACACCGCGCTGCTGCTGGCTTTCGGCACGTTGGCGAAACTCGCGTGCGAAGCCCGCGTGTTTCGGCCACTCGATGAGGCCGAGGACGACGCGCCCCTCACGCCCGCGTTGTCCACGGCAAGAATCCTGTGCGGGCCGTTGCGCGGCTGGGCCGGGATGCGCGTGGCCGTTGGTCTGGTCGCCGGACTCCTGGTGCCGGCTCTTGTCCTGACGGCGACAATACCGCAGGGCGGTGCCATCGTCGTCTTTGTGGGCGTGCTCCTGGCGGAATTGACTGAGCGGGCGCTGTTCTTCCGCTCGGTGGATGCGCCGAAAATGCCCGGGCTGCCGGCCAACCTTTCGCGCCGATCGTGAGTGCGTTGGATGATCTTCTCCATGCGCGCGGTGGTCCGATGACCGCTGAGCTGGTGCAGCACCCGGCCGAGTTCGGGCTGGGTCGAGTTCCCGCGCGCCTTACGCCTGCTGCGACGACGACGTCGGTCTGCGGTTTTTGCAGCACGGGTTGTGGGTTGAAGATTCATCTCAACGAAGCGGGTGAGGCGATCAACCTCACGGCCGACGGTGAGTATCCGGTGAATCTTGGGATGGCGTGTCCCAAAGGGTGGGAGGCACTCACGCCGCTGGCGGCCACCGATCGCCTGACGACCCCGCTCCTGCGGAATCCGAGCAACGGCCTACTCGAGCCGGTGAACTGGCTCACGGCGATGGGCGCGTTCGTGCGAAACTTCAAAGGCATTCAGGAGCAGCATGGACCGGCGGGGATTTCGGCGTTGAGCACCGGACAAATCGTGACGGAGGAGATGGCCTTGCTCGGTGCGCTCGCGAAATTCGGGATGGGAATGCGGCACCTGGATTCCAACACACGCCAGTGCATGGCCACGTCACACACCGCCTACAAACAGTCGTTCGGGTTTGATGCGCCCCCGTTTACTTACACGGATTTCGAGGAGAGTGATGCCTTGATCTTCATCGGCGCGAATCCGTGCATCGCTCATCCGATCATGTGGCAGCGCGTGATGATGAACCGCCGTTCGCCGGAGATCGTCGTGATTGATCCGCGGCGGACGGAAACAGCGATGGCCGCAACCCTGCATGTTGCGCTGCGGCCCAAGAGTGATCTTGTGCTGCTCTACGGGCTGGCCCAACTGCTGATTCAACGGGGTGCGTTGAAACGAGACTACATCGCCGCGCATACGCAGGGGTTCGCGGAGTTCGAGCAGTTCCTGGCGGAATTTACGGTCGAACGCACTGCGCAGGAGACGGGCGTTGCGATCGAAACGCTCGAGC
The DNA here is from genome assembly GCA_039928945.1 of Opitutus sp. Classification (GTDB taxonomy): domain Bacteria; phylum Verrucomicrobiota; class Verrucomicrobiia; order Opitutales; family Opitutaceae; genus Opitutus. The sequence goes on from JBDSSD010000129.1 coordinate 21,548, forward strand.
AGCTTGCCGGGATTATCGCGGATCGTGAGCGAGTTTCATTCTGGTGGACGATGGGCGTGAATCAAAGCCACGAGGCCACGCGCACCGCCCAGGCGATCATCAATCTCGCGCTGATGACCGGTAACATCGGACGGCCGGGCACCGGCGCCAATTCGATCACCGGACAATGCAACGCGATGGGTTCGCGCTTGTTTGGCAATGCGGGTTCCCTGCTCGGCGGGTACGATTTCGCCTCCGCCAGCGATCGGGAGCACGTGGCGCGTATTCTTGATATCGACGTGGCGAAGATCCCGGATGGCCCCAGTCTCGCGTATGATCAAATTCTGGATGCGGTCGATCGAGGCGAAATTCGTGGCCTCTGGATCATCGCGACGAACACGGCCCACTCGTGGATCAACCAGGGCACCTTCGCCCGGCTCCGTGCCAAGTTGGATTTTCTCGTGGTGCAGGATATGTACGCGACCACTGAGACGGCCAAAATGGCCGACTTGGTCTTGCCCGCTGCCGGATGGGGTGAGAAGGAAGGCGTGTTCATCAACAGCGAACGGCGATTCGGCGTCGCAAAGAAAGTGGCGCGAGCCCCGGGCCAGGCACTGAGCGACTTCGCGATCTTTCAACTCATCGCTGATTCGTGGGGCTGCGGTGCGATGTTCCGCGCGTGGCGCTCGCCGGAAGCGGTGTTTCAATTGTTGAAACGACTTTCGCGGGACCGCCCGTGTAATTTTAGCGGCATCCGCAATTATGCGCACATCGATGATTTTGGCGGCATTCAGTGGCCGTATCCGGATTTATCGGCTGATCTTGCGGTGCCTGATCCGGCGATGCCGGCCAAGGCTTCGTCGGCGAATGGCAGTGGGGCCGATGCAGCGTCGGAATCCACAAGTGACACACACCGCCGCTTGTTCGCCGACGGACAATTCTTCACCCCGAATGGACGGGCCCGCTTTTATTTTGATCCGCCGCGCGCCATGCCCGAGCTGCCCGATGCCGCGTATCCGTTTCTTCTGCTGACGGGACGTGGCTCTTCCGCGCAATGGCACACGGGCTCGCGGACCAACAAGAGCGCCGTCTTGCGGAAGCTGGCGCCGACCGAGCTCTATGCTGAACTGAATCCGGCCGACGCCACGCGGCTCGGTGTGCGTTCAGGCGATCGCCTTCGCATTGCATCGCGACGCGGTCAGGCGGACGCGATCGCGTTTGTGACCGCTATCGTGCAACCCGGGCAGATTTTCCTGCCGATGCATTTCGCCGCGGTCAACCAGCTCACGTATCCGGCCTTTGACCCGCACTCGCGGCAGCCGTCGTACAAGGCGGCGGCCGTGCAGGTGCAGGCGGTTTAGATTTGGGCATTGCGTTTGTGTGGCCGTCAGATCTGGACGCGTGGCGATGCGGGCGTTCCAAGCCGCGGGTCAGAGACGCCGCGCTACCAACGGGCAGGGAGCCGCTCAGCTTAGCTCTATCGTCATTGATCGATATCAGCGTCGATCAGCGCAGATCAGCGGTTCTCCCCGCCCTCGCATGAATTCAATCCCGTTCACCCTTCCTCTGAACTTCGCCCCTTCGCGTCTTCGCGCTTCAAGATCGACTGGGCCGGTTGCGGCTCGACGTAGGATTTGGTCTCTGGTGAGTTCAGGCCGATGTTGTCCTATTCCAGTCCCTTTCCGGCCGATTTCGTGTGGGGCGTGGCGACGGCGGCGCCGCAGATCGAGGGTGCTGCATTTCACGACGGGAAGGGCGAATCCGTGTGGGATCAATTCGCGCGCGTTCCGGGCAAGGTTCATGGCGGCGACACACTCGACGTGGCCTGTGACCACTATCATCGCTTCCGCGAAGACTTCGCTTTGATGCGTGATTTAGGCGTCAAGCACTACCGGCTCTCGATTGCCTGGCCGCGCATTTATCCGCAAGGAGACGGGCCGTTGAATCAGGCCGGATTGGATTTCTATCACCGGCTGTTCGATGCGATGGCGGAATTTGGCATCACGCCTTGGGTGACTTTGTTTCACTGGGACCTGCCGCAGGCCCTCGAAGTTCGCGGTGGATGGTGCGAGCGAGTGACGGTGGATGCGTTTGCGCGCTATGCGGACACCGTCGTGCACGCGTTCGGCGGAAAGGTGAAAAACTGGATCACGCTGAACGAAATCCGTTGCTTCACTTTGCTGGCGTACGCGCCGAGCCGCGGCAACAAGGCGCCGGGCCGGTCCGTTTCGACCGCGGAGCTGAACCAGACTTACCATCATGCATTGCTTTGTCATGGTCATGGCGTCCGCGCGGTGCGGGCGCATGGTGGCGCCGGGGCGCGGGTCGGCCTCACCGACAACTGTGAAGTCGCGATTCCCGCGATGGAGACGCCGGCCCATATCGCCGCAGCGAAGGCATGGTTCATCGACGAAAACATGCATTTGCTCGGCGCCATCTACGCCGGTCGTTACGACGCTAGCTATCTGGCGCGGACGGGAAACGATGCGCCCAAATTCGCGCCTGGTGATTTCGATTTGATTAGTCAGCCCACCGATTTTCTCGGGCTGAATATCTACACCGGCACGTTCATCCGTTCGGGTCAGACGAATCAGCCGGAGGTGCTGAAACTACCCGCTGCCTATCCCAAAGCAGACAGCCCCTGGCTCCACCTCGCGCCTCAGGCGACGTATTGGGCAACTCGATTCGTTCACGAAGTCTACGGCGTGAAAGCGATCTACATCACGGAGAACGGCTGCGGGTACAACGTCGAGCCGGTGATCAACGGAGAAGTCATTGATCTGCATCGACGGGACTTTCTGCGCAATTACCTGCGGGAAACGCATCGCGCCATCGCCGACGGCGTCCCGATCCGCGGCTATTTTCTTTGGTCCTTCATGGATAACTTCGAATGGGAGGACGGTTATCTGCGACGGTTCGGAATCGTCCACGTCGATTTCGCCACGCAATGTCGAACTCCAAAATTTTCGGCACGGTACTATGCGGCGGTGATGGCCCAAAACCGAATTGTCTAAGTCAGCGGTACTGAGTGGTGGCCCGCGAATGACCCGCCCTGATCGGACGTCGCAACCAGGCCCGAAATGGGACAACGCGGCAGGCTGGAATTTAGTTTGAGATTTAGCGGCTGTCTGGTGTGCCGATGCAGGACTGGATGAGTCGCTGTGCTTGAGGCAGCGGCAACCATGTTAACCCCACCCCGACGTCCGTTACCCCGACCTAGGCGAAGCCTCGCGGCCTTCGCGTTCATGATGCTTGGGACATGCGGCCTGAGTACCGGTTTGCTTGCCCAGCAGTCTGCTGTCGCGAAAGACAAGCAGCCACTCACGACGGTGGAGCAAATCTGGGCATTGCCGGAAGCGGAAAAACGGGAATGGCAGAAAATCCAGTTCGACTGCGTGGTCTATTATTACGATCCGCTCTGGAAGACGCTCTGGGGGCGCTGTGGCGAGACGGCTACTTACCTGTCACTCGGCGCCAAAGTATTCCCCGTCACTCCGGGGCAGCGCATTCGGATCGAAGGCAAGATGCTGCCGTCACGCGCCCTGATCATCGATGAGCCGCGTGTAACCGTGCTCGACCCGTCAGTTCCGCTCGAATTTCTGTCAACGTCCGGACAAATCGCCGACTTCGCGAAGTTCGACCAGCATCTCGTTACCGTGGACGGGTACGTTGACCAACAAGGGGTCCGCGATGGCAACCATTTGGATCTTCACCTGGTCGTGGAAGGGCGAGCCGTCCTGGGACAGCTGTTGATGCCGGACGGTGGGACGGTCCCTCAGCTCAAGGGCTCGAACGTCCGACTGAAAGGCGTTTACTTCCATCGCGCTGAACCGAGCGCCGGGGCGCCGAACATTGAAGTGTGGATCCAGCGTCCCGAAGATGTGGTGACGACCGGTACGCTTGAACGGGACGAACGATTCGAACGCTCGGCGGAGGTCTTGCATCCGCTGACGAGCGGACCATCGAGCGAGGTCATACGAGTCTTCGGGACGGCTTTGAGTCGTGAGCCGGGCCAGCCGTTGCGGCTTGGCGTCGCTGGAGGAGAAATCGTGCTTGCGACCGCCGAATCGCTGCCGGTGAACGTGGGGGACAAGGTGGAAGCCATTGGCATTCTCGCGCGAAACGGGGCCTCCACGATCTTGCAGCAAAGCCTCTACCGACGTGCCCAACCGGTTTTTACGACCGTGGGCGAATTGCGAGAGCTGCCGGATTCCGAGCAGCAGAAGACGCATCGCATTCGGTTCGAATTTGTCGTCTATCACTTTGATGCGGCGTGGAACGCCTTGTGGGGTCGAGTCGGTGACCGCGATGAGTATCTTGCCATCGGCACTCAGCCCCGAGAGCTCAAACCGGGACAGAAACTGCTGATTGAAGGCTGGCTGTGTCCGGCGAAGGGCTCGACGGTGGAGCAGGCGATCGTTACGCCGCTTCCAGGAGTGGTGCCACTCACGGCGGAACCGACTCGCGGTCACCTCAGTGATACGAGTCGCTTCAACCGCAAACGGGTTGTCTTCGAAGGCTACGTCGACCGGCAGGTGCAGACGGACCGAACTCACGTTGAACTCGATGTCGTGTCGGAAGGGCGCGTTGTGATCGGGCGCGTTTTGATTACGGAAGACATGAAAGTTCCAAACTGGGACGGCGCCCAGTTGCGGATGACCGGAGTATATTCTGCGACCATCGATCCAACGGGCGGCTTGCCAACGATCGAATTGTGGACCTCCGGACTGGATGCGATCGAGATGATCGGATCGATTGATAAGGACGCCCAGTTTGAGCTTCCACTCACTCCGATTGAGTCCCTCGGTCAGGCCCGGCCGGACTACCGGGTTCGGATTGAAGGTATTCTGCGAGCGCAACAACCAGGCAAGTCGCTCGCGATTCGCGATAATACTGGGCAGGTCACACTCCTGACTGCGCAAGCAAAACCCCTGCAAATCGGCGAGCGGGTCGAAGCGATCGGCTTTCCCGTTTTTGATGGAAACGAGTGGAGTTTGCGGGATGGGCTCTTCCGCGTTTCTCATTCTGCCGCGGCTGCACCTCAAGCGGGTTTGCCGAAACTCCGACTTGCCGACCAGCTGCGTGAGATGGCACCGGAGGAGGCGGCGCGTGGCTATCCGGTGCAGTTGTCAGGCGTGGTCACTTGGGCTCGCCCGAATGCTGACTTTATTTTCGTTCGCGATGTGACCGGCGGCGTTTGTGTATTCCGTCCAGCGGGGGATGGGCCGCCTCTGTTCACCGGCACCCGTGTTGAGGTCACCGGTGTATCCGCACCGGGCAAGTTCACGCCCGTCGTGCTGGCGTCGAGTCTGCTCGCCACATCCTCCGTGGAGTTGCCGGAACCGCGACGCGTGACGCTGGAGCAGGCCCTGACCGGAATCGAGGAGGCGCAATGGGTCAGCATGAGCGGTTATGTCCGCGCGGTCGTGCCCGACGGGCCGTGGACGCGGCTCGATCTGACGACCTCAGGCGGAGAATTTCAGGCGATGCTCTCGCCCAATGAACGCTGGGCGAAGCTGCCCGGCTCGGTGGTCCGGATCAAAGGTGTCTGCACGGCTCTGACGAACAGCAAGCGCCAGCTCACCGGTATCCAGATTTGGATGCCGAACTCGCGCTTCCTCGAGATCGAAGAGGCGGTCCCGCAGGATCCGTTTGCGGTCCCTCACCGGTCGATCGCGAGTCTCCGCCAATTCAGTTCGCTCGAGGCGTTGAATCGTCGGGTGGGGGTGACCGGGGTGGTGATTCGCCACGAAGGCGGACGCCTGCTCAACCTGCAGGAAGGGACGGAAGGCTTGCTGGTATTGAGCCGTGACGCCGTCCCTCTCGTGCCGGGCGACCGCATTGAGGCCGTGGGCTTTCCCGGCCGCGAAAACAGCCGCCTCGTCCTGCGTGAGGCGGTGTATCGAAAAGTTGCGTCGGGCGCGGAGCCTCCGCCATTGCTGTTGAACCAGATCACGCCGATTGACGCGGAGCGCGATGGCTTGCTCGCGCGGATTGAAGGAACGCTGGTGGACATCGGTGTGCAGGAAAAGGGCACGCGTTTGATGCTGCAGAACGGCGGGGTCTTTTTCGAAGCGATGTTTGATCGTCCGAAAACGGAAATGCCCGGCATCTGGGTGCCGGGAAGCCGGCTGGAACTCACGGGCGTTTATGAAATCGAGTTTGATGAGTACCGCCGGCCGCATGGCGTGCGTCTGCAATTGCGGAGTGTATCCGACGTTCGCGTGCTGGCGTCGCCGTCTGGTCTGACGGTGAAGCGGGTGTTGGCGGTGACGGGAGTGCTCGCGGTTTGTGTGGTGCTGGGCGTCGGCTGGGTGCTCGCGTTGCGCCGCCGGGTTCGCCAGCAAACGGGCGTCATTCGCGACCAGGTGGAGAATGAAAAAGCGGCCCGGCTCGATGCCGCGCTCGCGCGAGCGTCGAAACTGGAATCGGTCGGTGTACTGGCCGGCGGAATCGCCCATGATTTCAACAACCTGCTGACCGTGGTGATCGGAAACCTGTCCCTGGCGAAGCTGGATGAGCGGATCGAAGGCGAAACGGTGCGTTGTATCGTCGAGAGTGAAAAAGCGGCGGCGCGCGCAAAAGATCTCACGCAGCAATTGCTCACCTTTTCCAAAGGCGGCGAGCCGGTGCGCACCTCGGCGCGATTGCCGGAAATTGTCCGCGAAGCGACGCAGTTTGGCCTCCACGGCTCGAATGTCCGGAGTGCGTTCGACATCGCGCCGGATCTTTGGCCGGCCGAGGTCGATAAAGGTCAGATTGCGCAGGTCGTGCATAACCTGATCATCAATGCGAGCCAGGCGATGAGCACGGGAGGACTGATCCGAATTTCCCTGCAGAACGAAGACCTCGGTGCGGATTTCCGCGCCGACCTCGAGCCCGGTCGGTACGTTCGACTCACCGTGGCGGATACGGGGACAGGCATCCCCGCTGAGAACCTGTCTCGAATCTTTGAACCCTACTTCACGACGAAGCAGCAGGGCAGTGGCTTGGGACTGGCGACGGTCTATTCGATTGTGAAAAAGCATGGTGGCCAAATCGACGTGCAGTCGACGATCGGCGAGGGCACCACGTTCCACGTGTGGTTGCCGGCGGCGTCAAAAGCTCCGGCTGCCGCCTGTGCTGTGGAAGCCTGCGTGCAGGCGAAAACGGGGCGCGTGCTGCTGATGGATGACGAAGTTGCGATCCGTCAATTGGGCAGCGCGGTCATCAAACGCATGGGACTGGCTATCACGGTGGTCGACGATGGCGCCGCGGTGGTGAGTGAGTATGCGGCGGCGAGAGCGGCGGGTCGGCCGTATGATCTGGTAATTTTAGATCTGACGGTGCCGGGCGGAATGGGCGGGGCCGAAGCCATGGTGAAACTGCGCGAGATGAATCAGGACGTGCGCGCGATTGTCTCAAGTGGTTATTCAAGCGATCCCGTGATGGCGAATCACCGCAACTACGGCTTCAGCGGTCGCGTCCCCAAACCCTACACCGCGACGGATCTGATCGATGTGGTGAAGATGGTGATGAAGTCTGATGTGAGATGTGGAATGTGAGATGTCCGATGGAACGGCAGAGGACGGAGGGTTCCTCACGCAGAGGGCGCAACGGCCGCGAAGGATCGGCAACGGGAGGGCCGGGATTTTGGAACGACCACCACAACTCGCGTTTGATGCGACAGGCACAAAGTCAGTGCGACCTGCTTTGCCTCCATCCGTGTGAATCCGCGTAATCCGTGGTCTCCGCGTTTTACCTTTTCGTATCGACCGTTGCGCCCTCCGCGCCCTTTGCGTGAGGCAAGCTTGGGTTCGGAAGTTACCGCGGACTTCCCCCATTTCACATCTGACATATTTACGCGTCCCTTCCCGCTGCTCCCGCACCGGGCTACGTCCGACCCAACTGATCCGTTCCAGCCGTTCCAGAGTTCCAGATTAACCCTTCCGACCGGCTCGTCCTGATTCCCTGCTTCCACATACCCTCCCATCCGTCGCGTCCTCCGCGCCCTGCTTTGCGTGAGGCATCCTCCTGCTTCGCGGTCGCTCCGATTCCGTCCCTCCGCCATCGTTCATTTAACATCTCACGTTCCGCCCGGCATTTAATGCTAAATCAGCTTTGCTTACCGCAAAAATTCTTTGCTACCGTCCGCCTTCCATGGCCCGCCCCTGCCGATTTGTCCGTTGGTTTTGCCGTTGCGCGGGCGATCGGACCAATGAAGCGGGCCGCTCGCCAAATTCGGTCATCCTGTTGCTTCTGACGGCTGCAATGCTGTCGCTTGTCTCCGCGTCCTCGATCGCGGCCACAGCCCCGGCCGACGGGCGGGTTCATGTCGCTTATTGGGAAAAATGGGCGGGTACCGAAGAGGCGGCGACGCGGACCGTAATCGATGCGTTCAACCGCTCACAGAACCGCATTACCGTTGAGTACTTCCTGCAATCGCCGATCGACCGCAAAACCCTGGTCGCGGTCGCCGGGGGTGATCCGCCGGACGTGGCGGGGTTGTGGATTCACAACGTCGCGTCGTTTGCCGATGCGGAAGCACTGACCCCGCTCGACCCCTACATCGAAGCCGACGGTTTTACGAAGCAGCAGTGGCTCGACCGGTACTATCCAGTCTACGCGCGCGCTGTGCAGCATTCCGGTCGGGTTTATGCCGGCATCGCGACCCCTGCGATGATCGCGCTCCATTGGAACAAAACGCTTTTCCGGGAAGCCGGCATGGACCCCGAACGACCGCCTCGCACGCTCGCGGAACTGAATGAGTTCGCGAAGCGCCTGACGAAGCGCGATTCGCAGACCGGCGCACTCCTTCAGGTTGGTTTTCTGCCGCAAGAGCCGGGCTGGTGGCCTTGGATTTTCTGCCGCTGGTTCGGTGGCCAGGTGTTTGATGGCAAGTCGATCACCCTCGCGACCGATCCGCACAACATTGCGGCGATGGAATGGGTCGCCGGTTATTCGAAAACGCTGGGCCGTGATGCCGTCACTTCGTTCGCGTCGGGTTTCGCGGGTCAGATGGCCTCGCCGCAATCGGGGTTTTTCTCCGGCAAAGTGGCGATGATCTTTCAGGGCGTCTGGTACAATAATTACATTCGCCAGTACAAGCCGGGCCTGGATTACGGGGTCGCACCAGCTTGGCCGCAGGCCGTCGATGGCATCGATGACTTCGCGATGGCCGAGGCTGATATGCTGGTGATTCCGCGTGGCGCCCGCCATCCCCGCGAGGCGTGGGAATTCATCAAGTACATGAATTCGCACAATCAGCAGGCCCAAAGCCGTGAGGAACTGCAGGGGATGGAGCTCATGTGTTATCTGCAGCAAAAGAATTCGGCGCTGCGCGATTGGAGTCCGTTTTTCACGAACCATCACCCGCATCCCCACATCGATGTGTTCCGCAAGCTGTCGGCCAGCCCGCATGCCGTGGCGGTGCCGGACGTCGGCATCTGGACGGAATGCGAACGCGAAATCCTCGCGGCGTTTGCTGACGTGCGCTTGCTGCGCGCGACACCCCAGGACGCACTCGCCGCTGCTCAGCGACGGCTCGACAAGAGCTGGACCCGGCATCGCCGCAGCTTGGAACGTCATGGCCAATTGCTGCCGGCGGGCGTCGCCACTGCCCCATGACGTCGCGCGAACGCCGCCAGCTTTTCGCCGGAATTGGATTCACCAGCTTGTGGATCGTCGGCTTGAGTGCGTTCACGGCCTACCCGGTGCTCGCGTCGTTGTATTATAGTTTCTGCGACTACTCGATTTTGAAGGAGCCCGTCTGGTGTGGACTCGAAAATTATTCACAGCTTTTCACGGACGACCTATTCTGGCTGTCGCTGCGCAACACCCTGTTTTACGCCGGTCTCTCGGTGCCGTTGGGGACAATCGTTTCGCTCTCCCTGGCTCTGCTCCTGAACTCGGACGTCCGCGGCAAACCGTTTTTTCGCGTGATCTTTTATCTGCCATCGATCGTGCCGGTCGTCGCATCCTCGATGCTGTGGCTGTGGATTCTCAATGGCCAGGTCGGCTTGCTGAACTGGATCATCGCTCCCGTGCTCAATGCCTTTGGCGCCACCCCGCCAGCGTGGCTGGTCGATCCCACCTGGGCGAAGCCCGCGTTGATCATCATGAGTCTTTGGGGCACCGGAAACGCGATGATCATCTACCTCGCCGGGCTGCAGAACGTGCCCAAGGAATTGTATGAGGCCGCCGAGATCGACGGCGCCTCGGGTCTGCAGCGCTTCCGCCATGTGACGCTGCCCATGCTCGCGCCCGTGGTTTACTTCAATGTGATCATGGCGTTGATCGGCTCGCTGCAGGTGTTCACACAGGCCTTCATCATGTCGGCCGCGGCTGGCGGGGGCACGGGCACCGGGACCGACGGCTTTCCCGCGCGCTCCACGCTTTTCTACACGATGCATCTTTTCGCCACCGCGTTTTACGATCTGCGCATGGGCTATGCGAGCGCGATGGCGTATGTGCTCTTCATCCTCATCGCAGTGCTGACGTGGTCAGCGACCAAGCTCTCCCGTGAACGGATGAGCCACGTGCAATGATCAGCCTGAGCCAACCCACGTATTCGCTGCGCGGTAACGCCGTGGCTGGCGCAGGTCAGGATCCGATTTCAAACGGGAGGCCTGTTCAATGAAGGCCCGCACCCCGTTTACGCGGCCAGTGATCTACGCGTTGCTCGGCCTGGCTTCGCTGGCGTTTCTCACGCCGTTTCTTTGGCTCATCTCTTCTTCGCTCAAACCGCTCGAGCAAGCGATGGCGCTGCCGCCGACCCTCCTTCCTCATGCGTATTATGCTGCGATCGACGGCAGCCGCTCTGAAGTAACGATCGACTTCACCCTGCAACGCGGCGGGATCGTCGCGGATGCAACCGCCGGCGAGCAGGCGGGATCCCGGGTGTTCCTCACGCCTGCTCAAGCGCTCGCGCGGGCTAAAGAATTGCAAGGCGCTCATCGCGTATCGACCGGCTGGGTTCACGTGACGGAGAAGCGAGACGCGGCGGAAGCGGGCAATGGCAATCCGCGATGGGACATAGTGCCTCCGCAAGCGATCGACTCGACGATCCGTTTCCGCTGGAAGAATTATCCGGAAGCGCTGGCGTCGCTCGGAGGTAGCGCCGAGTCGAGCGATGGCAGCGGCAGCGTGAGCTTCTGGGTTTTCCTCGGCAACACGCTGATCGTTTGTCTGCTTGGCGTGGTTGGCACGGTGTTCTCCAACGCCATTATCGCCTATGGCTTTGCGCGGCTGAAGTGGCGCGGTCGTGATGCTTTCTTTGCGCTGACCCTGGCCACCCTGATGGTGCCGTTCCCCGTTTTGATGGTGCCGCTGTATGGCGTGTTTCGTGAGCTGCATTGGATCGGAACGCTGTTGCCGCTGTGGGTGCCGGCGTTCTTCGGCAGTGCGTTCAACATTTTTCTAATGCGGCAGTTCTTCCTCAGCATTCCGGAGGAGCTGAGTGAAGCTGCACGCATCGACGGCAGCAGCGAGTGGCGGATCTTCTGGCGGATCGTGCTGCCGTTGAGCAAGCCGGTCCTCGCGGTGGCCGCGCTGTTTCATTTTCTCTACGCATGGAACGATTTCATGGGCCCGTTCCTTTACCTCACTCGCAAGGAGACATTCACGCTCTCGATCGCGCTGCAGAACTACCAATCGCAGAACGGCGGCGTGCAATGGCACTACCTGATGGCCGCGAGTACGGTCACCATTTTACCGGTGGTGGTCCTTTTCTTTTTTGCGCAGAAGACGTTTATCCAAGGTATCGCGACCACGGGGACAAAAGGATGAGCCTCATGACCGCAACGCTTCCGAGTGGAGGGACGACCTCCGTGTCGTCCGTTCTCTCGCGTATTCGTGGATCTGCGCGTGGCGTTTGTTTCGGATCGATCCGGACGACACGGAGGTCGTCCCTCCAATTTCTGACCGAATCTCCACGCGACTGACTTGTTTTTCCCTTCATGAAATTCACTGATGGCCAATGGCTCCTTCGTCCCGGCGTGACGGCCCACTACGCCGCAGAGGCTCATACGCTGGCGGTGGAATCCGACCAGCTCGTGATCCACGCTCCCGTGCGACCGATCCGCAGCCGTGGCGATACGCTACAGGGGCCCCTGCTGACCGTCACGCTGAGCTCACCGCTGCCCGATGTCATCCGCGTGCGCATCGAGCACTTTGCCGGAGGCCAACAGCGCGGACCTTATATTCCTTTGGTCCCGACCGAGAAGGTCGCTCTGGCGATTGAGCAGGGAGCGGAGTCTGCAACCGTGACGAGTGGTGGCCTGACCGCCCGGGTGAAAAAGGCCGGGTGGGAGATTGCGTTCGAGGCCGGCGGCAAGGTGCTCACGCGGAGTGGCTTTCGCGGCATGGGCTATATCCAAACGGCGGATTCGGGTAATCATGTCCACGAGCAGCTCACGCTTGGGGTAGGTGAGTGCGTGTATGGGCTCGGTGAGCGGTTCACGGCGTTCGTGAAAAACGGGCAGGTCGTGGAAAACGTGAACAAGGACGGTGGCACGGCGAGCGAGCAGGGCTATAAGAGCGTGCCCTTCTACCTGACCAATCGCGGCTATGGCGTACTCGTCAACGAAACCGGTCCGGTGGAGTTCGAGGTTGCGTCGGAAAAGGTGGCGCGGGTTCAGTTCTCGCTGCGAGGAGAAAGCCTGGAGTACTTCCTCATCCACGGGCCGACGCCGAAAGATATCCTGCGTCGATTGACTGCGCTGACCGGCCGGCCGGCGTTGCCGCCACCCTGGTCGTTCGGTCTGTGGCTCTCGACTTCGTTCACGACGAATTACGATGAGGCCACCGTCACCAGCTTCATCGATGGCATGAAGGAGCGTGACCTGCCGCTGCACGTCTTTCACTTCGACTGTTTCTGGATGCGTGAATTCGACTGGACGAATTTCGAGTGGGATCCGCGTGTTTTCCCGGATCCGGTCGGGATGTTGCGCCGGCTGCGGGAGCGCGGACTCAAGATCAGCGTGTGGATCAACTCCTATATCGGTCAGCGCTCGCGCCTTTTTGCCGAGGGTGCAGCCAAAGGCTATTTCATCAAGCGCTCGGACGGGTCGGTCTGGCAGACCGATTTGTGGCAGCCGGGAATGGCCATTGTCGATTTCACCAATCCGGCCGCTGCGTCATGGTTTGCCGGATATATCGGGCAACTCCTCGACATGGGAGTCGATGCGATCAAGACGGATTTCGGCGAACGCATTCCGAGCGAAGGCGTGGTGTTTCACGACGGCTCAGATCCGGTCAAGATGCACAATTTCTATCCCGTCATCTACAACGAGACGGTGTTCAAGGCGATTGAAGCGAAGCGCGGGCGCGGTGAAGCCGTTCTGTTCGCCCGCTCCGCCTACGCCTCGAGCCAGCGGTTCCCGGTCCATTGGGGTGGCGACTGCTGGTCCACCTTCGAGTCGATGGCCGAATCCCTTCGGGGAGGGCTGTCGCTTTGCCTGAGCGGGTTCGGTTTTTGGAGTCACGACATTGGCGGCTTCGAAGGCACGGCCCCTGCCTACATCTACAAACGTTGGGCTGCCTTCGGGCTGATGTCGTCGCACAGCCGCTTGCACGGCAGCTCCAGTTATCGTGTTCCGTGGGCGTACGACGAAGCAGCGTGTGACGTGGTGAGATTGTTCACGAAACTGAAATGCCGGCTGATGCCGTACCTGTGGGGCGCGGCGCTGCAAGCGCATCGCGAAGGCGTGCCCGTGATGCGTGCCATGGTCCTGGAGTTTCCGGATGATCCTGCCTGTGACGCACTGGACCGGCAGTACATGCTGGGAGATTCGTTGCTGGTTGCGCCGGTGTTCACCGAAGACGGCGCGATCGACTACTATCTGCCGAGCGGGCGATGGACGCATTTGTTGAGCGGCGAAGTGCAAAGCGGTGGGCGCTGGCATCGTGCGGTCCATGATTTCCTGAGCCTGCCGTTGTTTGTCCGACCGGGTTCACTGATCGCGATGGGCGCAGTGGATCAGCGGCCGGATTATAACTACGCCGAATCCGTCACGCTTCGACTGTACGAGCTTGAGGATGGCGGCATCGCCTCGTGTTCGATCGCGACGCTCGCGGGAGAAGATGCGGTCAGCTTCACCGCTCGACGTTCCGGCCGGAGCGTGACCGTTGTGGGCGAGGGCGCGTTGCCAGACCGCTGGCAGGTGCAATTCTGCGGAGCCAAAGCGGTCAACGTGAAGCAGGGGGATCGTGTACAAACTGACCGCTTGGGCGTCGTGGTTCCGGTCGCGGCGGGCCGTCGTGAGTTGCACGTCGAGCTGGAAGGCTGAGCAATCGCGCGGAACTTCACGCTGATTTCAATGTTCACGATGCACGGGCGTCGTGAACCTTGACCGCCGCCGCCCGAGTCGCCGAAGTAGCCGAGGCGCCAGTGAGGTCGCCGTCTTTACCCAATACCGCTCATGTCCTTTGCCCGATCCCGTTTGTTCTCAAGTCTTCAGTCGATTCGCTGCCGCGGGCTTGCCGCACGCGCGCGACACCTCGCAGTTCCAGGATTGGCGATGGCCGCGGCCTTTCTCTTCACGGCGTGTGCGACGGGTGATTACGCTTATGTCATCACCATCTCGTCGGGTGAACGGATTCACATTCCCTTGGACAAAGGCTCGCCGGTGCAGTCGTCGAAGGGTCCCTACACGGTTGCACATGCCGCGCTGATTCCGAATACAGCGGAGGACAAAAAGGAAGGCGTTTACCTGTTCGCGTTGTATGTGAAGACACCGCAACCCCCGAAGTCCATCCGGGTGGAAGACGTCACTGATGAACATGCGGTGATCATGGTAGATGAAGTGGATCCCAAGATTGAGAACCAGCGTTGGTCGGCGAAGAGCAAGCCCTACATCGCCGCCAATCCCGAATTGGCGTGGGTGACTCACCTCGATAATTCCATGCGTGTGTTCCGGTTCACGATTGTCGCTCAAGACGGAACGAAGACGGTTCTGGATCAGGGCTGGATGGTCCCGGGGTGGGCGAAGGTGGGGATGCGTCGGACCTTGGGCGTCGAGATTAAATAAGGAGCCGACGGATCGCCGGGTTTGTTCGAGAAGGGCGTTCTCGGAAAGCCGTGTACGGTGACCTTGAATGAGCGCTCCCGACGATGTCGGGACGGGCCGGTCAGGAAGGTGCGCGTAATTGCGGGAAGGCGTTACACGGAACGGCTTTTTTTCCAGTTCTATTGGTTGAGCGAGATAGAGCTCGAACGAAGTGCGTTGAAGCCTTTCAACTTTGCGCTAACGTGGGTGTTACCGCGGTGGCTCGAAGCCAGGCGTGAATGCTCCCGTTCCGGCCGCTTCTTCGCTCCATGTCGTCCAGTCTTCCTTTCAAAATGCCTCGTGCCGCAACCTTGGTCGATGTCGGCCGTGCGGCGGGCGTTTCAGCCATGGCTGCATCCGCCGTGCTTAATGGCGCCCGCACCTCGTCGCGTATCGCCGCTGATACGCGGAAACGGATTGTCGATGCCGCCGCAAGACTCCGCTACCGGCCCAATGCGACGGCTCGTGCGCTCGTCAATCGCCGGATGAATACGATCGGTGTCGCCGCCGTCATCGGTGACGAGAGCGAGCTGAACAGCTATGCGCTCGAGGTGATCACCGGCATTCTCGCGGCTGCGGTGAGCCACGAACAAAGTACAACGGTGTTCACCTTGCATGATTGGGATCGTGACACGTCACGCCTGCAAAGCTGGTGCGATGGACGGATTGACGGACTGGTCCTCATTGCGCCGAAGTTGACGAAGGAAGCCGCCAAATCACTGCCCGCCCACACGCCGTTCGTTGCGTTGCATGCGAATCATCTGCTGGCGAATATTGTGAACGTCGAAAGCGACGAGGAACATGGGGCCTACGAGATGGTTCGCTATTTGATCGCGCGGGGACATCGGCGGATCATGCACGTGACGGGAGATCGCGGACTCACCGGCACGGAGCGGCGAGTGGAAGGGTACAAACGAGCCCTGCGGTCAGCCGGCCTGCCGTTCGATGAAGCGCTGTTCGTGCCGGCCACTTATGCCTCGGCCGACGGTCGGGCAGCCTTGCGGGCATGGCTGGTGCAACACACGGGCGAGCCGTTGCCGGACGCCATCTTCTGTGCAAATGATGGTATTGCGACGGGCTGCCTTGAGCTGCTCGCAGAAGTCGGCTTGCGCGTACCCGAAGACATTTCGATCGGCGGATTCGACGATACCCTGGCCGCCCGCACGACCGTGCCGCAGCTGACGACCGTCCGCCAGCCGCTGCGTGAAATGGGGCGCCGGGCAGTGGAGGTGCTGCTTGCGACCATCGAACACCAGAACGGGGCCGATGCACCGCCGCGGGAAAATCCGATCGTATTCCCGGTGGAGCTCGTCCCGCGCGCTTCAGTTGGTGCGCCGCCTGCCGTCGCCCGCGTTGTCCCGCGATTGCGTTAGAGAGCAGCTGTGGGGTAGACTGGGGGGGGTGGGGCCGGTAAACGGGCTTCCGCAACCCTCCGGAGACCACGGATTACGCGGATCTGCACGGATGGGTCATAGGGGTATCCGAATGTACGCCTTTGATGCAGGACTGTTCGCGTTCACTTGACCGACCTTGATCCAGCAAACCCGCAAACTTGGGCATCTCGGCGGATTTCCCTTTCGCCGAGACCTTCGCGACCGTTGCGCCCTTTGCGTGAGGCCATAACCGTCCTCCGCCGTACTGCCTTTATCCGTGTAAATCCGCGAAATCCGTGGTCTCCTACCATGGTTGCTCGAATGTGAGTATGAGCTCTGATTTATTTGGCTTTCCATTGGCTTTGGGTCGTCGCCTTATTTCCGTTTCTCTTCCCCCCCCATTCGTATGAAGAAGCCTGCCCGCCTCCATTTCCCCCGCATTCGTCCGATCGCCTTCGAAGGCACGAAAAGTTCCAACGCCCTCGCGTTCCGACACTACAATCCAGAAGAGGTCATCGATGGTCAGACGATGGAGACGCACATGCGTTTCTCCATCGCTTACTGGCATTCGTTCCGCGGCACCGGATCCGATCCTTTCGGTCCCGGCACGATCCAGCGCGCGTGGGAAAAGGGCAAAGATCCCGTATCAATTGCGCTGACGCGCATGGATGCCGCGTTCGAGTTCTTCCAGAAGATTCGCGCTCCGTTCTGGGCGTTTCACGATCGCGACATCGCGCCGGAAGGCCGTTCACTCGCAGAGTCGAATCGCATCCTCGATCGCGTGGTCGCTCACGCGAAGGACCTCCAGAAAGAAACCGGCATCAAACTTCTGTGGGGCACGGCGAATCTGTTTTCGAATCCCCGGTATATGTCGGGCGCGGCGACGAATCCCGACGCTCACGTGTTCGCGTATGCCGCGGCCCAGGTAAAAAAAGCACTCGAGGTCACGAAGTACCTCGGCGGCGAAAACTACGTTTTCTGGGGCGGCCGTGAAGGGTATGAGACGCTGCTCAACACCAATCTGAAGCGGGAGCAGGATCATCTCGCGGCGTTCCTGCACATGGCCGCTGACCACGCCAAGGACATCGGCTTCACGGGACAGTTTCTGATCGAGCCGAAACCGAAGGAGCCAACGAAGCATCAATACGACTTCGACGTGGCGAGCGGCATTGCGTTTCTGCGGACCTACGGACTCGAGAAGGTTTTCAAGTTCAACATCGAGACCAACCACGCGACGCTGGCCGGACACAGCTTCCAGCACGAGATCGAAGTCGCGGCCTCCCAAAACATGCTCGGCTCCATCGATGCTAATGCCGGCGACATGCTGCTTGGCTGGGATACCGATCAATTCAATACGGACGTCAAGGAGCTCACGCTCGCGATGGTTTCGATCATGCGTGCGGGCGGGCTCGGCACGGGCGGTTATAATTTCGATGCGAAACTGCGCCGTCAGTCCACCGATGTGGAAGATCTCTTCCACGCGCATATCGGTGGAATGGATGCGTACGCCCTCGCGTTCAAGATCGCCCGGCGCATCATTGCGGACGGCAAGTTCGACCAGAGTCTGGCCAACCGCTATTCCAGCTACGACGAAGGTTTCGGTC
>JBDSSD010000130.1:0-6083 GCA_039928945.1 Opitutus sp.
TTTTCCACTTGTCGCGTCCGCCTTCGTTCCATCAGCGTCGTCGCCGGAATGCGGTGGTAGCTCAGCTGGATAGAGCAGCGGTTTTCTAAACCGCCGGTCGGGTGTTCGAGTCACCTCCACCGCGCCATTTCCGCTCCGCAGGAAAACTCTGGTCGAGGGAGCCGGTGCGACATCTGCAGCCAATCGCCTTCGGAACCCAAGCTGGGCGGCACGGCTACGGCCGCAACGGGATGCGCGACAATCGTCATTCCGGACTGTTCACCGCGCCACACCCGCGCAATGGTGCGGAAATGAAACTCACTTCGACTCTGCTGACCGCCGCGTTGTTGACCACACTTCCCGCCTGGGCCGCGGAACCGCCGACGCCCGACGAAGCGCAGCTCAAGGCGCTCACCGCGCGGTTTGTTCCCGTCGAGATCAAGGCGGATGTGTCAAAGCTCCCGGCCAACGAGCTGCTCGCCCTGCGCAAGATCATCGACGCGGCGAAGATTTTCGACGCCGTATTTTTGCGCCAGGTCGCGCCCCTTAACCCCTCGTACCTCGCCGAACTGGTGCGCGATGCGTCGCCGCTGGGCCGCGCACGACTCCATTATTTTACCCTCAACGCCGGCGCCTGGTCCCGCCTGGACCGCGACGAGCCGTTCCTGCCGAACGTCGGCGCGAAGCCAGGCTCCGCAAATTTTTATCCCGGCGATGCGACGCGCGAAGAGATCGAGCAATGGCTGAAGACGTTGCCCGCCGACCAGAAGGAAGCGGCTGCCGGATTCTTCACCACGATCCGTCGCACGCCCGAGGGAAAACTGACTGCGATTCCTTACAGCGAAGAATATCAGGGCGAACTCATGCATGCGTCGCGGTTGCTGCGCGAAGCCGCGGAGGCCACGACCCAGCCGACGCTGAAGTCGTTTCTGGAGAAACGGGCGCACGCGTTCGTCACCAACGATTATTATGACAGCGACATGGCGTGGATGGATCTGAACGCCACGATCGAGCCCACGATTGGGCCGTATGAGGTTTACGAGGACGAGTGGTTTAATTTCAAGGCGGCTTTCGAAGCGTTCATCACCGTGACCGATGAAGCGGAGTCGGCAAAACTCGCGCGCTTCAGTGGAGAGCTGCAAGCACTCGAAGATCAGCTGCCAATCGATCCGAAGTATCGCCGAAAACTCGGCGGCAATTCGCCGATTCGCGTGGTCAACGTCGTATTTACTTCGGGAGACGCGAATCGCGGCGTGCAAACCGCCGCCTTCAACCTGCCCAATGACGAGCGCGTGGTCGCAGCGAAAGGCTCGAAGCGCGTCATGTTGAAAAACATGCAGGAAGCGAAATTCACGCATGTCCTGAAGCCCATCGCCCAGCATGCCCTCGTGCCGGCAGAGCAAAGCCTCGTCGCATTCGAACCCTTCTTCACGCACATCCTGATGCACGAGCTGATGCACGGCCTTGGGCCGCAGACGATCAACGTGGGTGGTCGCGAAACCACGGTGCGCGCGGAATTGAAAGAGTTGAACGGCACGCTCGAGGAAGCGAAGGCGGACGTGTCCGGGCTTTGGGCACTCCAGCAACTGATTGATCGCGGCGGGCTGCCGAAGGATCAGGAGAAATCGATGTACGTGACATTTCTCGCGTCCACGTTTCGGACGCTGCGCTTCGGCCTGACGGAAGCGCACGCCAAGGGAATGGCTCTGCAGATCAACTGGCTGCTCGATAAGGGCGCGTTCACCGTGAACTCCGAGGGGCGATTCTCGGTCGACTTTGCGAAGGTTCGCGAAGGCGTGACGTCACTGACGCACGAAATCATGACCCTGCAGGCGAACGGTAATTACGCGGGAGTGAAAGCCTTGCTCGATCGCATGGTGGTGATTCGGCCGGAAGTGAAACGGGTGTTGGACGACTTGAAAAACGTGCCGGTGGACATCGAGCCCCTCTTCACGACGAAGCTGTAGCCGCGGCGCGTCGATCGGGTGGGTGGGTGGCGGTCCAAACAGAACAGTCATTACCCTAGCGAAGGAACCGGGTTCACGCTGATGGCAGCGCTTGGGCACGTGAGTATCGTGCCGGATGGGATACATCCTCTTACTCATCGTGGGCGCGGTGGTGGTGATCGGTTTGATTGTCATGTTCATGGGCGGGCAGCGTCGGGCGGCGGGACGTACGCCTCCGTACGAAGACGTCACGCAGACGCAGCCCGGTGCTGAGGAGGCGAACCCGGCTGCTTCGTCGACGGCCACGGACGCGCAGGCCGAGGCCGCGCGAAAGCATACGCCGCCGGCGTAGATTTTCGGCGGACGCCGGAGTGAATGTAATGACGTGGCCCTGAGCGGGAGCTCAGGGACGAGCGTGGCGCTCGATCGCACGCTGGACGTGGGAACGACGCCTGAAACGTGAAACTCGAGATTCGCGACTCGCGAGAAAATTAAACGTTAGTCCCTGAGCTCCCGCTTAGGGCTACGTCGGACGCGAATTACTTGGCAGCGGGGGCGGGCGCGGCGGGCGTGCCCACGAGCAAGGAAACGCCTTTGTCGAAGTTCTCTGCGACCGTGTTGTAGGTCACGTTCTGCGGGAGGTAACCCTTCACGCCGGCGAAGGAAGCGGCCAGCGATGACGCGACTTGGATTCGCGTATAAAGATCAGAGCCAGGAACCGAGTACGACGATAGCAGCAATTTGTTGGTTTCCGCCGTGGCCTTACCGACCGCCTCGATACCGATGGCGCGGTTGATCTCGGCCTGCTTCTGCGCCTCGGAGATCGCGATGTTGCGTTTCGCTTCCGCTTCGGCGGCCAAGATGACTTTGCGGGACTCGGCTTCCTGCGTGACGATCGCGTTCTTCGCGTTGGCGGCCGCTTCAATGATCGCTTTTTCCGACAGCGCCTGCTGCTCGAGGATGGAGCGCTGCTTCGCGGTTTCTGCTTTCACCAACTCCTCATTCTGTCCGGTCAACGCCTTGGCTTTCGCAGCTTCGGCCAGCGCGAGATTCGCCTTCTGCTGCTCGCGCGCTTGAGACTCGGTGATGATCGCCAGCTGACGTGCCTCGATCGCCTTCACGTATTCGACGTTCGGGAAATCCGGCTTTTCGATGATGAACGAATCCACGATCACGCCGCTGGTGGCCAGCTTGCCGGCGGTGTTTTTGAGTTCGGCTTCAACCTCGCTGCGGAGCGTGTTCAACTTTGCGCCGGAATAGAGATCGATGGCCTGTTGCACCGTGGCGCGCGTACCGACGGCGCGGACGACCTCCGGACGAATCAAGCGCTCTTCGATGTTGTCGCGATACGATTTGTGCAAAGCCACGACGTGCAGCGGGTCGATGCGCCAGGTGACGATCAGGTGGAAGCGTACTTTCTGATTATCGAGGGAGTTGATCTCGAGTGGATCGCTGCGGCGACCTTCCGCGAACGGCTCGCTGTGTTCGCTTTTTTCATTCATCACGAAAACGCGTCCCGACGTCGGATACGTGTACACGGACTTTGAGTACCCGGGGAAAAACATGTAGGTCTTCGGCGGCAGGGGTTCGTTGATGACGCCCTCGCCCCAGGTTTCGAGCACGCCGATTTCGTTGCCTTCCACGGTGCGGATCTTGACGAGAAACACGGCGGCGAGCACGACGAAGGCGATCACAACGAGAGCCATCAGGCTCGGGATGGTGAGACCGCGATTGTTGGAGGGGAGAGGCTGGCTGGACCAGGACATGTTATTTGGTTTTTTTGTTGGACTTAGCAATGAGAGCGAAGATCGCGAGGCCGAAGAGCGCCACGATGATGAGGAAGTCGATCAACTCGGCCGCGATGAGGAGTGAGCGACGACGGGAGATGATCCCGAGGACCGTCACGACCACGATTGCCGCGGCGCTCCACTGCAGCACCCGATCCCAATTGACGGGGGGCGGCGGAGGATTGATCGGTGGTTCTGAATCGGCAGTCATGGACGAGGCGAGTCTTGGACTATTTGATACGCGACTCCAGAGCTGACCGATCTTCACGCCCACGGCGAGCAACATTGGCCGGCGTGCGGGAAGACGTATCCGCGGCGTGCGGCGGCGACGCAGAGGGACTCGCGACGCTGGGGTCGCGGGAGCTCGCTCAATTCCTTCGCCAAGATCGGTTGACCGGGGAATTGCGTGCGCGGCGCAGGCGCGGGCGTTGGCGTCGCCGGTGGTGGGGGCGGAGCGCGGAGCACGGGCGGCAGAACATGCGTCAGCGTTGCCAGGCGCCGATCGAAATGAGATGCGCCTGCGCAATCTCCAATCCCGCGGGTCAGAGACCGCGCGCTACCGGGAGTAGAGCGGCGTCTCTGACCCGCGGGATTGAAGGCGATGGGTCCTCCCTATTGGCGCTGAGCACTTCAACGCGATCGCTCGCGCTCAGTGCCACCTCGGACGATGAGGCCCGATGGGTTGGGGAAGTCGCTCGTCCCTGAGCTCCCGCTCAGGGCTACGTCGGAGGATGACGCCGATGGGTTGGCAGAAGTCGCTCGGTCCCTGAGCTCACGCTCAGGGCTACGATGGAGTCGGAAACTCGCGCGGGAGCGCGGCGATCGAATCGCGCTTAGCGCGACGATTTGCGGGCGCGGGTGCGCGCGGCTTTTTTCGCTCCGCGTGACCGCGTCGGCGAGGGTTTGGCCCGGCCTTGGCCAACCGCGGTATCACGAGCCGCCTTCCGTCGCGTGCTGGCGGAAGCCTGGCTTTTCTTCGGGCCGCCGAGCTTCACGCCCGAACGTCGCGCTTCGGAAAGTCCGATTGCGATCGCTTGCTTGCGGGAGCGGACGTTGCCGCTGCCTTTTTTGAGTTCGTGCATTTCTTCACGCACAAATTCACCCGCTTGCGTGGAGGGCTTTTTTCCAGCACGCGCATCACGGCGCGCGCGTTTGATGACAGATTTTTTTAGCATAGGAGGGGAGGGGTTGACTGCGCTTCACCCTACTTCGCGCTGCATCCTATAGCTATCCGGACACTTCCGGATGTGGATTACGGGATTAGATGAGTGCGGGCGTCGATGTTGGCGTGGAAATGGACTGGCGGGCGGGACAGCACGAGCATTTGGAGGAAGAGGGGAGCACTTCGGAGCGCGCGCGAGCGCGCTGTCCTACAAATTGGTTGTCCTATAAATGGTGCAGAGGTTGAGGGCGGAGGGAGGTTTTACGAACTTCCGGCGAGGTGATGCTTGCCAACCGGTGTGTCGGGTGTTCATTCGAACATGTGTTCACTTGAACACTTCCCATGCTCACCGAAAAACAGGAAACGATTTTAGATTTCATTCGCAGCGTGCAGGCGGAGCACGGCATTCCTCCGAGCACGCGGCAGATTCAGCGGCAGTTTGGTTACAGCAGCCAGAACGCGGCGATGAACCATCTTCGCGCGCTTTCGCGCAAAGGACATCTGCATCAAAACGATGGCGGCACCTGGGGATTGAAGGCCAGCGAGGTCCAGGCGCATTTGTTTGAGCTGCCCATCTACGGCACGATTCCCGCCGGCCTGCCCTCGATGCAGGACCAGCAGCCCAAGGAAAAAATTGGCTTCAATCCGGCCGTTTTCCGCGTGAAGCGTCCCGAGCGTTTGTGGGGCCTTGAAGTGCATGGCGATTCGATGATCGGGGCGCATATCCTCGACGGCGATATTGCCGTGCTGGAGCGCCGCGAAGCAAAGGCCGGGGACATTGTCGCCGCACTGGTGGATGAAACCACCACGACGCTCAAGCGACTGGCCTACGTGCGCGGCAAGCCCGTGCTGAAGCCGGAGAACGCGCGGTTCGCAGTGATCGTGCCGCAAACCAATCTGGAGATTCAAGGCGTGCTGGTCGGTCTCATCGGCCGCGCGAAGCGCTGAGGTGATCGGCGCTGATTGATGATCAACTCACTACGATGATCGCTTCATTTTTCCATGGTTCTCGTCCCGCTGCTTCCGCAGCGGGCTACGGGTCGGAGTGGACGCTGATTGCCGACGTGGCCCGCTGCGGGAGCAGCGGGAGGATCGATTCGAGGTGGCGAAGGGAACGGAGCGGGATGATTGATGGTGGAACGGCGTGGGCTTGCGCGTGGATGCGGTGTGTTTGGTGTGTTTGGTGTGTTGGGCGAGGGAGAGAGGGTT
>JBDSSD010000131.1:0-26029 GCA_039928945.1 Opitutus sp.
TTGGCCGTTGACCGGCCAAATCGGTCATGAAAAAGGTCAGCCCGTTCGTCATTTCAGAATTCACGAATCCCTCCGGGGAGATCGTTTATCGCCTCTACGCGCGCGTCGAAGGTCAGCGTATCCGGAAGAACTTTGCGACACTCGCCGAAGCCAAAGCGGAGCGAGAAGTCCTCGAAGTTAATTGGCTCCAGCGTGACACCGGCACACGTGCCGCCATCACTCGGTTAACCGAGGATCAGCTTCACGAAGCCGAAGCGATCTTCCGCCGGCTCGCGGGCCAGCCGCGCTCGCTGTCCTTCTATCTCGACTTCGCGCTCACGAATTACCGGGAGCCGGAAAAGCAGAAACCCCTGACTGACGCCGTGGCGGACTACATCGCGGCCAAGGAGCACGAATTCGCTCAGGATCAGATTTCGATCCCACAGATGAATCGGATTCGCTGGGACCTGAAGCGGCTCAGCGAGGCATTTCCACGCAAGGCTGTTGCCGATCTCACCGCGATCACTCTGACCCAGTTCTTGGAAAAGGACCGACCAGGCATGAAAACGCACAACAACCGGCGCGGCATCCTCTCGACCTTTTTCAAGTTCTCGTTCCAGCGCGGCTGGATCGCCGAGAATCCGATTCCTAAGGTGCCCCATTACCGCATTCGCCGGAAGCGTGGCGTAGCACTGACGTTCAGCGCTGATCAGGCCGCCAGGCTCATGGAAGCGATGGAAACGTATGACGGCGGCCGCTGGGTGCCGTATTTCGCACTGTGCCTCTTCGCCGGCATCCGGCCTGGCGTGCCGCACGGCGAAATCACCAAGCTCAAACCCGAAGCGGTCGATCTGGAGGCAGGCGTCATCGCCATTTCCGCCGAGGTTTCGAAAGTTCGCGAGCCGCGGAAGATTGCGATTCAGCCGAATCTCGCCGCGTGGCTTCGTGCCTATCCGCTGGAGAAATTCCCGATCATTATCGGGAATTTCAAACAGCGGCGCGACCGCTTCGCGAAGAAATTCAACCTCACGCACGACGTGTTGCGGCACACATTCATTTCGATGTTCGTCGCCAAATTCCGCTCCATCGGCGAGGCGGCAATTCAGGCGGGCAATTCCGAAAGCATCATCCGCAAGCACTACCTCGACTTGAAAACGACAGAGGAGGCCGGGGCGTTTTTTGGGATCCTGCCCAAACACGCGAAGATTCCGGTTGCGTCGGTCGAAGTGGACGAAACGGCGCCAGCCTCGCAGATTACATCAGCGCTTTCGGCGGCGGCGTAGTAGTTCGCGTCTGGCCCGGCCGGCTCTTGACCGGCCGGCCATGGGCATGAACTCACCGCTTCCTCCCTCGATTGAAAGCCCGCTCACCGACATCCTTGGCCTGCGGGCCAGTGGAATTTTTCCGAAAGACAAAGAGCCGTCCATCCCCACGCTGCGTAATTGGACGAAGTTGCGCCGCATCCCGCATCATCGGGTCGGCCATTTCGTTTATTACGATGTGGCGGAAGTCGCGGCTCACATTCGCACCAAGCTCAAGGTGCCGGCACGCGGGTGAGTTTCCGTAGGGCTGTGCTCACAACGTCGCACCGGTTTACCCGTGCGGCATTTTCGTTTTTAGGCGATACGACACACGTCGTGTCGCAGGCATCCCTAACGATTCAATGCGGTATTGCCGGCTTTCGCAAATTGGATCAGACGGCATGCGCACGCTGCATCTATTAGGAAACGGTCCTCGGCCGTATCGTGGGAGCGAAACCTCAATTCCACGATGAAAACCAACAACGATTCATTCTTCACGGATCCTGCCGATCCCAGACAGGAAGCGCGCTTCCTCGCCTTGGAGGTGGTTTGCCGGCTCCTTATCTGGATGGCGGAAGGCGCGTCGCTCGATGAACGCGGCGTGCGCGCGACGGTTGCGCTCTACTGCGTGCGGCCCGACCTGATCAACGACGCGACGCTCGAAGAAGTCGGCCACGTGGCCGGGCGCTCGAAACAGGCAGTGCATCAACTGGCGGACAGCTTCCGTGAAACCACGGGGATGGCGTCATGAATCCCGCCCCTGTCACTACGACCACTGTGGCGGAAATCAACCGCCTCCATGACGAAGCCAAACGGCACTCGGTTGTCTCGCATCAGGCCTTGCACGGCGCACTCATCGCGGCCTGGCAAGCAGGACACCTGCTCGTAGCCGAAAGAAAACGGGTGTTTCACGATATGGGCGGGGGTGCCTGGCTGCTCTGGTTGGAAGCCAACTTTCGCGGAACAGCGCGGACCGCTCAGCGTTACATCCGACTCGCGCAATGCGTCTCCGACATGGCGTTTTTGCAGGGCATGAGCCTCCGGCAGGCGTATGCCCGGCTCGGCATCGCCACGGAGCCGAAATCGTCCGGTCGGCGCCGGCTGCGGCATATACTGCCGGCCCATATCATCCTCGCCAATAAACTCGTGCGTACCCTCAAACGCCGGCCGGGTCAGACCGCCGATGAGCAGCGTGACGCTTACCGGCGCGACCTGCGCCTGCTCTACGAAAAGCTCCGCCTGTGGTTCGAGCCTGCCCCACGCTCGGTTGCGAACTTTTCCGTCCCGGTGCGTTCTCATGAGCCATGACAGCCGCCGCCTTAGCGTCGTCGATCCGGGCTTCAGAACGTCGAAGCCGTGCCTTTCTGCGGCTCTTGTCGAGTATGTGCCGGCAATTTCCCGACCTGAAGGCATGGCTGATGGAAGATTTCACGCGGGACGCCGACACCCGCGCGAACTTCCTCGCCCTCGTGGAGCGGGGCGACCTCAACGGCGAGGCCGTGTCCAACGGCTTTGCCGAACTGGCCGGTGAACTCGACGGATGGCTCGAAGAAAAGCGCCGGATGAAAGCGCAGTTGCCCGCGCAGGCGAGGCGCCCCTTTGGCGGACTCTCGTGGGAGGAAATGGAAGCGCTGGTGCGACGTTACGAGGCGCGCACACTCACCTTGAACGTCTTCCTGTTAGCTCGCGACTGGCGCAAAGCCGGCGAGGCAGCGAAGGCATCGCCCAAGCTCCTCCAAGCCGGAGCCGAATTGTTGGATACGGCGATCCGCTCGGGCGACAAACGGTTATTCGTGGAACTCGGCAACGCCGTGGAATTGCTCGCCGGATTCGATCCACACCGCCTGCGTACCACTTTCGGTTATGCCGATTGGTGGAAGCTGCACGCCTTGGTTTTCATGCTCCGGCATCCTCGCGACGCTTACCGCACCCGCGAACTGCGGGCGCATCTCGAAACGCTCGGCCTGCAGATCAGTTCGCTCGACTTCCGGCGCTTCTGCAAACGCCACGGCATCTGGCGCGACGAACGTGCGGGCCGTCCACGGGTTCGTATTACCGCCAGAACTGCGCGGTGAATCTGGGGGCTGGGGGCGGGGACTCGACCCCAGAGAGGC
The DNA here is from genome assembly GCA_039928945.1 of Opitutus sp. Classification (GTDB taxonomy): domain Bacteria; phylum Verrucomicrobiota; class Verrucomicrobiia; order Opitutales; family Opitutaceae; genus Opitutus. The sequence continues at coordinate 3,395 of JBDSSD010000131.1, forward strand.
GCTGGCGGCGTTCGAGGCCGCGCGCGCCGTGGCAAAGCGCCGCAGGGATCGGCGTGCAGAAGACTCCGGCGACTCCGCCGACCCGAGCCCACTCGACTAGTCAGCCCCTCACAGCAACGAACCACGAGCGAACACCTCGGGAGCCGATTCCCCGCGATGTCGTTCGAACACAACCGACCCGCCGGCCTTCCGACCTTGGTGCACCTGTTCGGCGTCGTACGCCAGTCCCTCCGCACCGAGACTCCGCATGGAATTATCCACCATCGCCTTAAAGCGCGTCGAGCTGGTTGATACCGGCCCGCTCGTGGCGCGATTGATGCGGGCGATGTCCACCACCGTTGGGCGAGGGCGACGCTGCCTAAACTGACAGGAGATTGTTCACCTGCGAAGCGGTAGCCGCGGAGGCGGCCCACAGCGGCCCACCTGCTCGACAATGATCCGGCCGCGATTGACTCGTTGCATGGTTTCCTGAAACGCATGGAGATCGTGACTGTCCTCCGTGACGAACTCGACGGAGTTTTTGCGCGGCTCAAGTGCTTCGCTCCCTGGATGGATTTAGCGGACGGTTGCCTCGTCGCCCTGGCAGCGCGCGACTCAGACGCCGTGGTGCTCACCACCGACACACGGGATTTCGCAACTTACCGGATTCCGTTCGCATCCTTGGAAGGCTTGTTCGAAGAAACAAGTCCGGTGAGGTTGAGTTGAGCGCAAAGGCTGCCGGCCGCGGAAAGGGCCCGCAATGACCGCGGCCTTAGCGCTCGTTCGCCGGCTGATTGTAAACTTCGTTGAGGTATCGCTGCGAAAGGCGGTCGAGTATCCGTTCTGGCGTGATGTTGGCGCGGCGCATCCTTCCAAAGAGCTTCCATATAGCGTCTGCTGCCGCGCCTTCGTCCATGTCGCCATCAACGGCAACAGGCACGCATTCTGCGATTCGATCCAACGAGTGGAAGGTCGGCGCAGACTTGACCACCGGTACTATCGCGGGATCGTCGGACCGGGCGAGGGTATCCTGATATGCAGCTGGACTGACAAACTGATCTGGTTGGTAGACGGGAATCCCTCCGGCCGCACATATTATTAGTGGATTGTAGCTCCGCTCTTCGTCTCGTTTACCTTCTGTCCATGCTTGCCCGCTAAAGACGGGGACGACCCACTGCCGCTTAGGATCGACGGGAAGCCGCTCGCACGTTTCAATCGGAATCCAAATGTGCCTGGGATCACGAATGGCTAGGGCGACTGGGATAGGAGCTACATCATCAAGGCGGAAGAGAGGGAATATCACTCGACCGCTGGCACCCCGCTCGCCAGCGAGTCGCAAGTTGCCCCACGGTTCCATCATTCCTGAAAACCACGTATCAAGTTCAACGGCCGAAAAAATAGGAATGTCAGCGTCTTCGGCGCGGCATGCAGCCAGAAAACGACAGGCGTCCTCGTAGTAGTAAAAGAGTTTTTCTGTTTTCTCTTTTCGCTCCCCATACATTTTGCGACTGCCAAACAAACGCCGCAACGATAGACGCACGGACTTTGAAGAATTAAGCAAGCGGACCCGAAATCGACGACGCGCTTCCTCGGTGTCGACGGCGTGCCGTATCAGGGCGATTGAAGGCTTTGCTTTGGGATCAGAAGGGAGAGTGCTTCCGGCAACCCCGGCAAGCACCGTGCCATTCGGACATTCGAGCCGCTTCCCGTCCGCGAGCTTTATAAGCCAGCCGGCAACAGCGCTACTCACTCGTTCGACGGCATCGACCTGCCAATACCATTTGCCATGCCCGGGCCAGACGTAGTCTTCGACCTGCAGATAACTCGCTGCGATCGTAAGCGCTTTATCCTGCCTCATTATTCGGAGTTTGGTCTCCGGAGAAACGCCGCTCATAGCTTGGGCTGATGTCATGATTTTAAGGCTGAAAAATTGTACGACAGTGGACGGATCACGAGAGATTCACCGGAGGCACGCTTCCGGTGCACCGTCACGAATCGACGAATACGCTCCAAAACCTCCGGCTCTCGTTGGTCCCACTTTTCCCGCACCTCGCTCTCGAGCTTCACGTCGAAAACCAAGAACTTCGACTTTGAACCTCTTGGGCGAACCTTCAACACGCCGTAGTCTGTGCTCGATGTGAGCTCTGTAACTGCATCAAACTCGACTCGGAGCGCTGCGTAGAGTTCGGCGCTTATGCTGTAAGCGCCGGCCTCGGAAAGCCAATGCGGCAAGTCGGTCGATCCCGTCTTTGATGCGAGATCCAGCACCATATTTTTTAGGCTGAAGCCGCGCTCTTCTTCATTCTGCCGAGTCCGCGGTGCGGATTTGGAGTGACCTAGAGCCCCGCGAATGCTTCGCACGGCCAAGACGCTGGACGGGTAACTGCAATCTTTTAAAAATGCGTCGAGTTCCTCAGTTGTTACCCCATTAAGGCTCTCGACAATTGCTGGGCTTGTGTATTCCGCGCGCTCTTTACCGGAAGTCGCGCACTGCATAACTAACGGTGCGAATAGCTCCGCGAGGACTCGTGTATGGCTACAGCACATCTCGCCAATCGCTTTGTTGATCTCATTTCGCGCAAGGAGCATGTCGGCCCGCAGCATCGGTGGCGTGAACCTGACGGTATCCTCGTGAGAATAGAGTAGGGCATCATCAAGCGCGCGCTCCAACCTGCGGGTCTTATGCCTGATCGTATCAAGCGTGGCGACAAGATCGGCGCGCACGACCTCCGGCAGTTTCCCCTCTGCGAGAAATACGAGCAACCGGTGCAAGAACGATGAGGACGGGTCCAGAAACACTCCACGTAGGGATTCCTCTGCACGATCCGCGTCGCGCGTTTCACCTAAGAACGCGACATCATAAAAATCATGATCGTAAAGCTTTCCTCGAAATAGTCGGAACGCTTGTCGTCGAGCAACGGCATCGATGAGGGCACATGCTTCCCAAAGGTAAACTCCAGCATCGTGAAGGTCATCCAGCGAACTCGGATTGTCGCCACTCGGATCGAGCGGATCGTATTCGTCATCGAATCGGTAAAATATCGAGCGAACTTCCCCGTCAGCTTTATAGATGTCGGGCCAATTTTCCAGTTCAACGGAAAACCATTGCTGTGCCGCCTTCATCTTTTTCGCCGCCACCTTCTCCGAAACGCCAACTTTAATCGCGGCCTCTGCATTATGGGATGGTTTGAGAACCTTGGCGTGAATGGACCCCTTATGGAGCTGATGCCCTGGCGCTATCATCCATTCCGTCACGTAGTCGAACGCGGGGTGCAAGAACGCGAATTTCTTTAGGAAGGCCATTTCCGCCACAGGTGCTCGAAAGCAAACTCCTGCGATGTGCTCGCGCTGAACGCCTAGGTGCGAATTGGACGCGAAGAACTTTTGGATGAGCAGGGCAATAAACGCCGGCGCAGCTCGCCCAGAAAAAATTATCCGTAAGCGAGGCAAGAAGCGTGCGCGATCCACCTGACCCTCGGACTCGGCGAACGACAAGAATCGATCGAGTACCACTGCATCAGAACGTATGCGGGCTATTTGGTGGGAAAGCGCTGCCCGGGTATAATCGTTTTCGTTGTTGGGACGTTTTGCAGCCATACTTCCATATGGCAATAACAGCTTGTTATTACAAGATGTTATTTCGAGAGAGCAAAATTTCCTGCGCAGACCGCGTGAAAATGTTTGAAGTGTTTAAAGTGTTTGTTCTGAGTAACGACATGAATCCTGCTGACGATTTACCCGATCCCCGCGAGTTGGAGATGGAGGCCGAAAGCATGCCTGCAAAGGTGCCGCTGGCGGATTACCGGGCGGCCATGCAGGCAATGAAGGACAAAGGCTACAGCTACCGAGAGGTCGCCGAGTGGATAGAGAAGAAGCTGGGCGTTCAAATCACGAGGCACCAAGTCGCCTACGTTCTAAATATCGATCCGATGATCCAGGAACTCGAAGAACGGGCAGAGCACGACGAGAAGATGATGGACGATCACGACGAACAAACTTTCCGGCCTTAACGCGCGGCCACATCCCATGCCGAAGAAACATCCCATCTCTCGATTGCCCACACGTCGCAACCCGTTCGGCAAGTCTCCCGTGGAGGACATGAACGGGCATTTGACCGATGTTGCGGGATGCATTTGCCGCTTGGGCTACGCATTCGAAAAATACTACCGCAAAACCGATTCGCTCCGAGCCAAGTTTTTCGCGCTAGAAATGCTATTCGACGATTTCGCGAAAACTGCCCGGCTGGAGATGGCCGAGGAAGCGAAGCGCAATGATAGCTGAGCGACGTTCTCCCCTTGATATGCCAAGAGCACAAAAGATCGGTGAGAAATTATACACTTGGTGCCTCCATTGTGAGCGCACTTTTTTGTCTATAGCGGCGAAAAAAGACCGTTCGGAGGAATTTGGCGAGGGCGAGCTCTGCCCATACCCGGGTTGCGATGGGACAATGTTGGATTTTTGGAAATGGAGCACAGTCCGCCGTGACGGGAAAGGTGTGGTGCGATACGTCGAGATTCCGGTTCACGAGGAAGTATACCCGCTATAGCCGAAGAGCACCAAGCAGTGCGCGACTGCTTAAGGTGTCGCTGCTACACCGAGTCGGTAAGCCTTCCGAGGTTCTGCTGCGAGAATGCAGGTTTTTTTTCGGACGCAGTTTGTACGAACTCTCCCGCCAAAGATTAGTTAGCGGCGCGAATCCACGCCGTTTCAGTTCACCGAAGCGTAAATGGGTGCTTGGGATTTGCTGAACACACGATCGCCTCGCGACCGGCATACATTCCTGCTATGAACCTCACCCGGTCGGTCGTTGCTCGACAGGCAGCACACGTGCCAACGGCTGCGGCAATAATTGCCACCATTCACGATTTCGCCTCTTGACCGTCTAGCCGGCCAAGGCGTCGCGCAGCAGACACATTCTCGGCTTCGAGATATGTGTTGAGTTCTTCAGGATGGCGAGGAACGGGGTCCCGTCGGCCAAGCTCGTAGTCGATCTGCGCGGTCGTCAAAAGCGGATTGCTCAGCGAGTGGCAGAGTCCTCGAAGCATCTCCGCATCGGTCGGATTCGAAGTCTCAAGGCGTTCGGCGATGGCAAGCAATTCTGCGCGCAGTCCCGCGAGGGGCTTCAACGTAGCTTCCACCCACACCTGGACACCGGCCAGACCACCTTCTCTGGCGCATGACATCTGGATCAGCCTCAGTGCGCCTACAATTGACTTCAGCGGGTTGGATTTGTTTAGAGCCGAAAAAGGCGTTCCCGGCGGTTGAAAATCCTTCCGATGCATCTCCTGGAATAGTTCGTCCCAGTCGATGGGGGAGCCTTTCACCTCTCGGCGCAGCTGAGCATCGGCCTCTTTTTTGGCCTCGGCTTCAACATTTGCGAGGCTGCGTTTCGCCGCGGCATTCGCGTCAAATGGCTTCATGGGTTTTGCTTCGCTCGATCACGCCGACGCACCGACCGACCGAAAGGCCAAAAGTGCAATAAACAACACACTAAATGCCCACGGGAGTCGCATTATCCGAATATCGAAGAATGCTGACGAAAGTCACTTACATACGCTTCGACCGTCCCCGCTCTTGAACGGAGGCCGGAAATAACCTTGGATGCAGCTTGACGAACCTGACCAACCTGACGATATTACTTCTATGCCTGTCACTCTCATTCGAGACACCGTCACTGCGCCTAAGATCAAGGTTACCCGTTTGGAAATGAAAGACGAACAGGGGAACAAACAGGTGCTCACAAGAGCCGCCGCGATTCGCGATGCCATTCGCGTGATGAAGTCGGATCGAGACGGCTGGTATGTGATCAAGCGCAATGGATCCTCGAGCACGACCCAGACGAATAAGGGTAAGGACAGAACGAGCATTCACTCGCATCAGCATACCGGCGCGCCTAATCCGAAGGAAACGGCAGCTGTGGCAGAATACGTTCAATCCCTGAAGGACGCCGAGGGTGGCGCTTGGAGTACCGCTGAGTTCGTCCAACGTGCGGGAATCTCGCGTCAAGCTCTGCAAGAGCGGCGGGATTCGTTCACAATTGTCTATTGGACGGATGCTAAGCGTCATTGCCATTATCCGAAGTGGCAGTTCGATTCCAATCTACAAGTGAATCGATATGTCCGAGACATTCTCGCGCTGCTCAGCACTCACGACACGTTAAAGGTTCTGACGACGTTTCTGGTTCCGTCGATCGGAGAACCCGGTGTCTCGGCACTCCGTCTCATCCAATCTGGCCAAGGAGAAAAGGCATTCGAATACGTGCGAGCCATAACGGATGAGCACTGACTCAGGGAGCGGCAAACCAGCACCGCTTGATGTCGAATTTCGAATCGTTCCCGCTCTCAAGCAGTATGTGCATAAGACGAAACGCGAAGTAGTCTGGCGTATCCACGGGCATGACAAGATGGCCGATAAGCCATACGGCCCCATTTTCTTTTCTGACCTTGGAGCGTCGCGTTGGGATTTCAGAGCTCCCGACCCTCACGATCCCTATTCCGCGGGAGTGTTGTGCGTCGGAAGGATTTTCGAGGCGGCGATTGTGGAGACTTTCGGGAAGCAATGGCCGAGCGTTCTTGCGCCCGTTTCCGGGCTTGCTCCTTATGCGAGCGCACGGGTGCTGACGCCGGACGATGTCGATCGTAAATACATGTCTCGAATTACTGTTCCGGAGGGGCTGAGGCTTTTCGACCTCACACGACTGGGCGCAATGAGTTCGATCGGCCACGGCCTCGACGCGTGGATCACCGCGACGAAAGATTATGCGACGACCCGCACGTGGGCGCAGTGGTTCTTTCGATGCAAGGAAATCGACGGCTTGATCTACAGCTCACGGCCCGGCGGAGCTCAAACGATCAACTTCGTCTTGTTCAATCGGCCCGGGGTTTCTTCAACGCTTTCATTCAGTTCGACCCGCGCACGAACCCTACGGCAATGGCCAGTGCGATTAGCGAAAGCTGGTCGACTGCTCAATTTCACCGTTCTTCCTCCACTTCCAGCGCCTCTTCCCTGATCGCTCGCGGCGATCCAGCGACATATCGAGCTGCGGAATAATTCTCCCAGCCGGCTAGCTTAAGAGAAAGACCACCAAGCCATCGCTCAAACAACAAGTGGAATGGCGTGCAATCCCTGGGGCGACCGCGGATACAGCGAGCGCTGGCCAAACGTTCGTTACGCGCTCCGTCGCGCTGCCCTCGGAATCGAAGACCAAGCTCAGACTTCAGGTCGGTTACGCTCTTAGATGAAAAGATCGAACTCAAACGCAAGCTCCGCGATCGTTAGTGTCGCAACCGCGCCAGCAATGAACGTACCCGCGGGATTAATATCGGTCGCTACGCTTACCCCTAGGAAGGCCACCGGGCACTCGCACTCACCGCTCCCGAAATGCGTAAAGTGGAAGGATTGACCGGGGTTGATTCTCCCGAGTGCTGGATGATATTAAATAGCTTCCAACCTCAAATGCCTACTTCACAATTCACGATTCAGCCCAAACATTGGATGCTTCGGGACGAAGCGAACCCCTTTAAGCGCATACACAAGGTTGATTGGTTGCAGCCTTCAAGGGGAGGCAGCCCAAAAATACCAAATCGTCAGGATGCACTCCTCACGGGCAGTTTAATTGCATAAAATGACGCTCACGTGGTAGTGGACCGCGAAATAAAATGACTTTCGACTGGGATCCTGATGCCGCCAGATTGGCGGACCTGCTGAGGCGAATCCCCTCCTACCAGGAAAGGCCGGCTACAATTACTTTAGTGCCCCAAACTGGGTGGTGTTGGCCTTGGGGTCGAAAAATTGCCGGATACGAATTCAAAGGTGACTTCGATAAGCTGATACAGATCGAATTAGATTTCTTTTTTAGGCCGGGAAATCGTAACATTCGCCAGTGGGCCTATTTTGAGTTGAACGTAAAAAACCGGCGGGCTAGCTTTTTTGTGCATGGAGACCGCGAAAGTTTTGAGCCTGTTTTTCGACTTTGCGTTGATAGATTGGGCCTGCGCAGAACGACCGCTGATAACCTCGCCGAGAAGGTTTCAACGCTGAAACACGTTTTAGATTCGAAATTGTTTGCTCACATAGAGGGGGCCTTGAAGTCCGGTCAATTGACGGCCGCTCTGAGTGCAGCCGTCGTCTATGTCGAGGACCGCCTAAGAAACAAGGTGGGGGCAGCGGGCGCCGGACTGACAGGAGTCGACCTCGCTATTTGTGCTTTCAAAAATCCGGGGCTTTTGATTCCGCCTCTATCGCTGGCCAACAATGCTCAAGACAGCGCCCACCTTTTAGTTAGAGGGTGGATTGGACTCGTGAGAAATCTTCACGGCCACCAAGCAGCCATTCCGCTAACGCAGGAGGACGCGTGCGCTCAATTGCTGGGTGTTAACTATGTTCTCTGGATTGTCGAAAATTCGAAGCCGAAGCCATGAAGCCGCGCCACTTGGCCGCAAAGTGAGCGTATCTCGCTATCTGCGACGACGGGCTTTTAGGATTCGACCGTAACCAGAATTTCCTTCTGACCCTTGAAAATAGCAGCCTTTGCTCGGTGAGTACCATCGGTGACTTCACCGTTGGATTTGATAGTGACGGGATGATCCCATCCATTCTCAACAAAGTATGCAATTCGACCGGCATGGTAGCGGGTAACAACACGCTTCCACTCCTCAAACGAGCTAAGAGACGCTTGGCACTGAGCGATCCATTCACTTTTGAGCGCTTCCAAATCCGATTGATAGTTTCGCGTCTCTGGGTTGCCAGACTTGATGGCATCGCGAATATCTTCGGGGGTGGGGTCGCACAAAATCTCGTGACCGTTAATGGTGTCCGCGTAACGACGAAGCAGCAGTTCCGAAACGTTCCGTGTTTTGGGGCTGCCGTTTGGTGGAGTGGGCCCGTCGGACATTTTCGAAAAGTTTCGCCAACGTTACAGGTGAGCCGCCGCGGGGGACGGCCCCGACGTAGGCTCTGGCGACTGTTGGTTGGGCTTTTTGTTTTTCGCGGGGATTCGCTTCTTCAGCTCGTCTGCCTTGGGGACGTGAACGTAAATGAGCTCCAAAACACCCTCCAAAATATCTACGAGGGTGACGATGTCGGTCCTCTTCGGGATAAACGCTCGGTGGATAGATGCATGCCCAGCCTCCAACATGGAACCAACAACTGCTGCCTGCATCTTTCCAATGAATCCTAACTCCTCGAATTTCTTTAGATTTTTCGCGAATGTCCCCTGATCGCCGGCTTTGTCGATCATCGTATGCTCGAAAATCGCTCTCATGAGCATAGTCGAGGCCGCGTGGCAGTCATTTTGCAGCGCCACATACAACTCCTTCATCAACTTCTCCACCTCGTCCGGACAGGTCTGAGTAAAAAGGTTACTCTGGGTCCACGAAGGAAAATCTCTAAATATTCGTGGCGGAAAATATGTAATATCTATCTCGGGCCGTCCTTGCTCGTCTGTCGATTCCGAGTTCCACGCGGCGCGCTTCATCGACACACTTTCGCAACCACGGCATTGAATAACGCGCCAAGTCGCGCCCCACTCGATCGAGAAGTCATCGTCTACTTGGTCAGAACCACTGTCTTTTTTCTCGAAAAGTAGATCGTGCAATGTCTCCGCATGGCATGAATTGCACTGCGACTTTAGCTTCTCAGGGGTGCTCATATTCTTGTCCTTACGGTGCTAGTCAGGCCGTCTGCTAGAGCGCATTTATCGCATCCTCCATGCCAGCACTTGCAGGCAATGCTGCTATGTTCGCGGGAGCTGCGATTGCTGCGACACTAGCTGGGGCAGCCGGCGGGGCGCATGGAGCCGGCTCCGCCATGCTGGTATAGCTAACGACGTAGCACCCGTTCCAAAGCTGACCCGCGTAACGCCCGTTAGTCTTCCAGAGCTTTCGTCGTGTAAGATAAAGCCGCGATACTTACCCTTATCATCGAACAAAGTCATTCCAGCGATAAATCCAAAATACTTTCCATTTAGACGGTAGACGATCATGGAGTGCGATTTGTTTGCCTTACAATGGCTAGCCCCAATCCAGCTAAGCTTTGCAGGGTACTAACTGTGCAGGTTAGGCGATGTTGCGCCTAGGCGTTGATCTGGCAACGCCAGACCGTTACATGGACGCCGGGATGCGCGGTGCAGCCTCGTAACGCGACAGTCCGTTGTGATCCTATAGGCGATTTGCAGAGGCAAACGACCCCAAAGCCACGAGCCTGGAGTCATGTCCCACCGCTCTAAGATCGACCGCGAATCTGAGCGTGATGCTTATCGCATCATGACGCCGCTAATGTTTTGGGTGATGGAGTACGTGTTCTACAGGGGGCTTTCGAGTTTATTCCGTTCAGTAGAATGGGGTCGCTTTTTTGTAGGTGCAGTTGTTTTCGGTTTAGTCGTCGCGAGGGCGTGCTTCGTGCCTCGGTCAATCAGGACAATACGGGAACACTGAACGGGGTGCGCCACGCGGCGAAGCGGGTTGGGGCCGGCTCTGACGTGCCCCCATCTCGCGACCCGCCAAAGCTTCTTTCATACTCCACAGGACTCTCGGTACGCAGTTGGTTCTCTACCTTGCGACACCGATCCATGATGGACGCGCGTATGAACTCATCTTCAAGCATAAATCCCTGTACTTTCATTGCGAGACGGGCGCGGAGCTTCAGTTCGTCAAAAGATCCGGAAGCAGCTTCGATATACTGCGCGCGGGACGATCGTCGGTTGGAAGCTGATACTCTGGATTGCGCGCATCACGCCAGCCTGACGGCGTACCAGGCCACTCAATACGACACTGAAACACAAGCTCATCGATGACCTACCTCAACAACTTTTCAACAACCCGACCTCCGGTAAGTTTTAAATTGCGGACATCGTCGATTACGACTTCGTGGTCACGAGTATCGCAAAAAAACTGTCGCGAAATTCGCGCGTGCTCCAATTCCAAGGTTGATGCCACAAACTCTTACTTGGTGGTAGCAAGGTCCGGCGCCCCATTCCATTTCTCAGATGATCGCCTCGACGATCGGACTCGGTCGGATCCGTTTCGCCTGATTTCGCTGGCATAGAGCAACGTCGCCCCCGAAATCCTAATCCTTTTTGGATCGAAATAGCTGCCGGCGCCGGCGTACCTTTATTCTTTATGCTCACCGATAAAATTAAAAAACTCGCTGCTGCGCGCGCCAGTGTTGAGCAGCTCGAACAATCTTTGGCCGTTGAGTTGAATCGCGAATTGGCGGGTTTGCCGGCGCAGTATGGCTTCGACACTGTAAACGCCTTTATCGCCGCCGTGGGCGCCGCGTCCGGCAAACGTCGCGGGCACAAAGCCGGTGCGGCGAAACCCGCCGGCGTCAAGCGTCGTACGCGCGCCACGATCACAGATGCCACTCGTGCTAAGGTGAAGGAGCTCGTCGAGACTGGCAAAACCGGGAACGAGATCGCCAAGGCAGTGGGGATTTCGCTTCCTTCAGTGCAGAATGTAAAAAGGGCCCTTGGCCTAATCGGAAAGAAAAAGAAGTAAGCGCCAACTGCGGCAATTCGCCGGGAAACTGGCGGCCCGGCGAATGCCGTAGGTCGCTAGCCGTGAAACTCGCTGCGATCACGGCACGAGTAGTAATCGCTGCCATCGACCCGCGCTATGAGGTAGTCGATAAACTCGACATTCATCAGGCGCGCCGTTTCGCGAAGATTGCAGCTCAGTCTTCCGTCCGCCAAGCTGGGACGCACTGTCACGTCATATTGCGTGCGGAGGACCGCGAAGGCCTTCGCCTCTGCGAGTAAGATCACCCGCCATACATCGCGCAGCGACACCTGAGACATGGCAAGAATCCCCGAAGCGATCCGAGTCCGGCAAATTGGACGGCGTTTCGGGTTCATGCACACAACCCAGAATGTTTCGGGATCGTGGTCGGGGATTCCCGCCGCCAAGTACGCGAGCAACTGCTTCGTCGTCGCGAGTGAATCAGCCGCCTCGAAGTTGATTAATTGATACGTGAGTGACGCTTCATACGTGATCATCAGGATGATGAAATCGCACAGCGTCCCGCTCCGGCGTTCTGCCGGGATGTCGTGGGCCGCACGATTTCCTCGCCCACCCGCACGGCCAAGCAATCGTCGCTCCGCGCGCCTGCGCGGTCGCGGTGACAAGCGACGAAGGAGCGGACCTTGCTGGCCGTGATAAAATTGGGCGAACAATCGGAGAACCACTTTCGTCCGCTCGGGCCTGAGCGAGCCCGAGGCGAAAATTCGCCCACGGCGCTCGGCCATCTCAAAGGATGCCCGATTCTCTGAACGAATAAAATCCGCGCCCGGTAGGATCGCATTCCGTCCGGCCGACGATGACGTGATCGATGAGGTCAATGTCCACTGCCTTGGCTGCCTCCCGAAGTTGCCGTGTGAGGTGAAGGTCGGCCGCGCTCGGAGCGGGATCACCGCTGGGATGATTGTGGGCGCAGATGACCGCCGTCGCGCATTCGCGAATCGCCGCCCGGAAAACCTCCCTTGGATGTGCCAATGCCGCCGTGGCGGTCCCCGATGAAACTTCCACTTGTTTGATCAGCCGGTTCTTTCGATTGAGGCAGAGCACCCAGAATTTTTCGATCTGCAAACCTGCCACGCTGGGCACAAGGTGCGCCGCAACCAGGTCGGCCCGGTTGAGCATCGGTGCGGACGTTCTCGGCCCGGCCATCATCCGCCGTGAAATCTCGGCGACGGCTGCCAACTGGAGGCCTTTGATTCGACCAATACCTTTCGTCTGCTGGTAGTCCCAGGCGTCCCAGGCGACCAGTCCGGCAATCGAGCCGGCCTCCGCAATCAATTTCCCGGCGATCTGGAGAGCCTGTTCCGGCCGTGTTCCATTCCCCTGTAGGATCATGGCAAACAATTCGGTGTCGCTGACTGCTTTGACGCCGAAGTTTTCGAGCCGTTGTGGCGGCTGCTCGCTCACTGCCATTGTGAATTCCGTTTCGGTCGAGTGACCGTAGAAATCGAACATCGTCTGATTCATTGTGCCAGACGCACGTGCGTCGCTCCGGGCCGGATGACGTATCCGGTTACCGGGCTCGGCCCGCGCGTTGGCCCGTTCAGGCATGGCCAGTCACGCCGGCAGGCCCCTGAGGGCGATTGCTGCCCTCAGGAAAAAGGCCGCGCGGCGGGAAGGTCGTGCGGCGGAGCGCGCACGCACCTTGACGGCCATGGCAGAATCGGGAAACGCGCAGGACAAGACTTACCGTCTGCAGAGTAGACCTTCAGTAAATCCGTTCAAAGGTCCGGATGTGGACTGAACCTAATTTGTTTAGCGCCACACGTGCGTGCGGTTGACGCGGCCGTGAGGGCACAATGCGAACCGAATTTATTTTCACTACTTTGCTCGCTGCCGCGCGTTTTCTGAAACGGCCAATTCAGGACGTGGCGGTTCTGTCGATCAAAGATGCCTACGACGCTGCGATTATGCCGACTGTCGGATTATGCCGCGTTGCCGGGCCTCGCCCGATGGAGGCACGTGCGACGACGCGGCATAATCCGAAGCAGTTTACAGGGCTTTGAGGAAGCACATCAGGCTGTCCCCCGGTCGGAATCGGGTCGGTGCGCTACCCACCGGTCTGGTCCTCGCGAGGATCTCTTTTTTCAATTCCAGGTCGGCATCCAAGTATATCTGCGTTGACTCGACTGATTCATGACCGAGCCAGATGGCAATGAGTGCGCGGTCCACCCCGGCTTGGAGCAGTTCCATCGCGGCCGTGTGACGAAGCACATGAGGAGTCACGTGTTTTTTCGTCAAGGATGGGCAATGTATTCGTGCAGCGGTCACATGGCGGGCGACCAATTGTTGGATGGCGTCAGCACTGAGGCGTCCGCCCCGCGAACTAGGGAAGACAAACGCGCTTTCTTCTGTTGTTCCCTCTTCCATCCAGTTGGTTAGCACGGCTGCCGTCGGTTTCGTCAATGGCGTGCATCGCTCCTTACGACCTTTACCCTGGCATCGAACATGCGCCCCGGTGCTGCACGTAATGTCGCGATGCAAGAGCCCGCTGATTTCCGAGAGCCGTAGCCCTGTTTGCACCGCGGTCAATAGGAGAGCATGATCCCTACGGCCAATCCAAGTGCTGCGATCCGGAACCGAAAGAAGGGCTTCGATCTCAATTCGGTTAAGGAAGTCGATGACCGGGCGTGCATGTCGCTTTGAGGGGATGGCTAGGACACGTTGGATTAGCGCACCATGCTGCGGGGCCTCCAAGGCCGCGTAACGGAAGAACGAACGGAGCGCTGCCAGCCGAGCGTTTCGGCTCCGGGCACAGTTACCACGCGTGCTTTCCAGATCACTCAGGAACGACGCCAAAAACGGCGCGGACAAGTCGGTCAACATCAGCGTTGAAGGCTGCTTGCCCAACCGGTTGATGGCATACTTGAACAACAAACTGAAGGTGTCTCGATAGGAGACGATGGTGTGCTGACTGGCTTTGCGCTGGCCAATGAGCCGCTGGGTAAAAAAAGCCTCCAACAAAGGAGCGAGATCGGCAGACGTTTTCATGCGACTCCTCTCCAGCGGTTCTGAAGGCGTTTGCCGGCAGCCACCATGAGGTCTGGGGTGCAGCTCAGATACCAATAGGTATGGGTGACATCACCGTGTCCAAGGTAAGTCGATAGAGCGGGCATCCGTTGATCAACGTCCTCACCGTTGCGATACCAACGCACCAGTGTTTCGACTGCAAAACGATGGCGGAAGTCGTGCATCCGTGGTCCATTGCTGTCCGTCTCCCCGCGCAGGCCTATCTGTCGCGACAGTCGCCAAAACATCCGGTCGAGACATGTCTTGTGCACCCGGCGACCTTCGCGCGTTACAAAGAAGTAAGGCGCCGGGGCGCATCGGCGTTTGACCAGATAGAGCTTCCGACGTGTCGCATAGTTGGCGAGCACCTTCATGGTAGACGGATGCAGCGGCACCAAGCGTGTCTTACCAAACTTAGACTTCTGGATCGTCAGCATCCCAGTTGACCAGTCGATATCCTCACATTGGAGATTGAGGACTTCGTTCACGCGCATCCCGGTTACCGCCAGCAACCCGAAGATACAGTAATTCGTCCACGGTTTCAGGCTAACGAGCGCCGGCCGCTTTAACGCGGCATCGAGCAGGCGCTGGATTTCTGCTTCGGAGTAAAAATACGGTTTCGCTCGCCGTCCGCCCGACGGCAGCAATCCTGGTGGCGGGATTGCCGTGCGGGGATCACGTGCGAACTGATAACTGGCAAATTTTCGCACCACTGACAGGCGTCCCGAGCGTGTTTTGGGCGCATCATCAGGACCGCGCGTGGCAAACTCCAACGCCAGCTTCACCGTGATACGACGGATTTTTTTCTCCCGCATGAACGCGACGAACCGCCGGAGGATATCTTCATGTCCCACGAGTTTGTAGCCGAGGCTGCGACGCAGCGCCAGATAGCTGCTCGCGTCCTGTTGGAGTGTGTTCATTTCACACCTCCGGGCCAAGGTAGCGCGATCGCACGCAACGCGTTCAGTTCAACCTTCGCGTAGATGGCCGTCATTCGTGGACTCTTGTGGCGAAGGACCTGACCGATCTCCTGGAGCGACGCGCCTTGTCCCAGCATACTGGTAGCCAGGCTGTGTCGGAACAGGTGCGTGCCTTTGCGGGCGGACTGCACCCCCGCACGTTCCAGCGTGCGCCTCACCAACGTGGAAAAAACTGCTGTCTTTGAAAAACCTCCTTGGGGTGCCTTCACTTTCAGAAAAACAAGACGAGACTGTCCGTGAGGCCGGTCTTGGCGAAGATACCTGGCCATCGCTTTGCCAACATCGGCTGGCAACGGCAGTCGGGCGTCACGCCCATTCTTGGTTGAGCGGAGCGTGATCAGACCATGGTCCCAATCAATGTCGTCCAAGGTAAGTCGAAGCACTTCGCCGCCACGCAGACCAAGCCGCGCAAGCAGAAGAATCATGGCGTAATTGCGCCGGCCAAGCGGGGTTTCCTGGTTACAGGCATCGAGCACTTTTTGAACGGCTTCTTGCGGTAAATACTTTGGAAGCTCTGTCCCTCGCCAACTTGGAGCCGTTGGCACTGCCGGAGACAGGTCGCGTTTCAAGTGGCCGCTGTAATGCAGGAATCGAAGGAATGCTCGCAGCTCGCAGAGAACATTGGTGATACCGCCGGGAGCGACGCGGGGAGCGACCTGCCTTACATACTCAATGATCTCACTAGGTTTCAATGCACTGGCCTGACAGCGATCCTCGCCGAAACAATGTAACAAAAACTTGCGGACGCCGAAGACGTAGCGGCGAACCGTGCCTGGGGCCAGGCCGCGCTCGATCAATAAATAATGTCGGAATGGATTCAGAACATGTGCGTTCGTCTCTTCCTTCGGCGCGGACGGCGCGCCCATGCCAACGTTCGCTGCGCGCAGCAACTCAACGAACCAACGCATCGCCCGTTGCGCTCCACCGCTCGCCCGCGACTCCCGTGAACGCTGTTCGAGAAAGCGGCTAATGAGACGCTCGTCGATGTCGTGAGCGCCGCGATGGCTCCGCAATAGCTTTTGATTTAACCCTCCGATGAGCCATAAGTGTCGATACACCGTGCTTGGTTTATAGCCCTGGTTTTCAAGGAACGCGGTGTAAGACTCCATGTATGGACACAGAGGCCCGCGACGCAGACTTTTGATGGATGTGAACGAATAGTTCATCATCCCATGCTACCGGGCGTTCTTTCCTATGCTACGGATTATGCCGCATCGTCGCACGTGCCTCCATCGGGCGCGGCCCGGCAACGCGGCATAATCCGACAGTCGGTATAATCGCAGTTATGCCGCATGCGGCATAACTGCGAAGTCATACCTCTCGAAAAAATTCAGCAGTCACCCGGAGGCGGCGACCTTGCTCCAACAGGCGACAGCCAAACCGGAGTCGCTGCTGCGAAAAGCGCTGCTCGTTGAAGAAAGCGCGAGCGCGGAACTTGAAAATGACGCGAACCTGGGTCGGCTCATCGAACGGCTCGCAGCCTTGTTGCCGAATGCGGACGATGTCGTAGCGCAGCATGTCCATGTCCGTGGTCAGGAGAATCGGGTGCAGGTCGCTGGACGCGATCTGATCCACACCGAAAAAATCGTCCGTCGAAATACGATCACCCCGGATGAACGTCATCTCACCGCTGAGCAGCGCGACCGCCTTCGTGAAGTCATAGGAGAACTGGCCGTACGACTTGCCGGTGCGAGTGGTCGCGGAGGGATTTCAGCAGTGCACGCCATGCTCCAGCGGCGGTTTCAAGTGCCGTCGTATCTGCTAATCTCGCGCGAACGATTCGAGGAGGCCTTGAGTTTTCTGCGCCAGCAACGGGCGATCCATCGATCGCACTTGCGCAAGCCTGATCCGGTCGCCTACGCGAACGATCTATATCGTTCAATCTTCGCCGGCGCACGCGAACTTGGATGGGATGGTGAACGCGTCTATCGATTTGCGACGGAAAAGCTGAGCCTGAAAACCGCGGCCGCCTCGCTCAAGGAGCTTGGATCCGTTCAACTGAAAACCCTCGCCAGTTTCATCCAACGCGAGATTCGCGCGCACCGAACCGGAGGCACTCGTGCAGGCGCAGCGGAGCATAGGTGATCCTATTTTGGCGGGTGGCGCCGATGCGCCACAACCGGCGGCGGGCGCGGAATCCAGAGACGCGAAGAGCGTAGCCGGGCCGGAAGCCGCAGCCGTGACCACCAAGTGGTGGCGGGCGAAGGCGAACGGCGGGCGAAAGCGAGGAGCGTCTCTGGTGTCCGCGCGCGTGCCGCACGCTCCGCGGGCTCCACGAGGGCACGCCGAAAGTAGCGCAAGCGCGGCGTGTCTTCGTGTAGGTCGGAAAGGACGCACCTGTCCTGGTAGACGCTGCGCCATTCCCTTCAGTGCGCAGGTCTGCGCCGGTTGACGCTCTGCGTCATGCGACACAGGCCGTGTCGCAGTTATGCGATTCCAAACGTTGTGCCCCGCACAAGGGGAAAAGTGTTACCCTGCTATGAAACCCCGGTGGGTTTTGTAAGTGAATTCCGCCCTGTGGGCATTTCGTCATGCTGCGAGTCAAACCCCAACTCAATTTGCGCGACGCGGAATCCTACTTCCGCGAGCACTTGCGTACCGGCGATTACTACTCCGCAGGCCAGCAGGTGCGTGGTGAATGGCTGGGGTCGGGCGCGGACAAAATGGGATTGTGCGGCATCGTCCGCGAGTCGGACTTTCTGGCGTTATGCGAGGGCAGGGACCCACGCAGTGATCGGCGATTGACAGCTCGGCAAAACACCACGCGGCGAATGGCCGACCGCATGACACCGAACCGACGGGTATTTTATGATTTCACGATCAGTCCGCCAAAGAGCGTTTCCGTCGTCGCCCTGATGCAGGATGATCGGATTGTTGCGCTGCACGAACAGGCGGTGAGAACCGCATTGCGTGAGCTGGAAAAATTTGCGGAGACGCGCGTCCGCCGCGACGGCGCCGATGCTGAACGGGTCACGGGAAATATCGTGACGGCGGCATTTCGCCATGAAACCAGCCGTGAACTCGATCCGCATCTTCACACGCACTGCATCGCCTTCAATGCGACTTTTGATCGGGTGGAGCGGCGCTGGAAGGCGCTGCACGCCTCTGGAATGTATCGCGCCCAAAAGTTTGCCGAAAATCTCTACTTCCACGAACTCGCGAAGGGACTGCGTTCGCTGGGCTATGAAGTCAAAAATAATGCCCGGAATTTCGAACTGGCCGGCGTGCCGCAATCCATCGTCGATCGTTTTTCGAAGCGCCATCGGCAAATTGACGACGAGGTGCGGAATCAGATCACTAAAACAGGTGCCGTCAGCAACGTGGCGGCATTGCGAGCGAGGATCGCGCACGACAAGCGTCGCCGGAAAATGAAGGAATCAACCGCTGCCCGATTGCGCGGGCATTGGCGGGACCAACTCCCGGTTGCGGAGAGGCTAGCCCTCGAGGCGCTCAGACCCACTAGCCCCGTCAGCATCAAACCAGCACGGATGCCGGACATCGTGACATGGGCGGAAGACCGGCTCTTCGAACGCCGTGCTGTGGTCGCCGACTACGAACTCTGGTCCGCGGCGCTCGCGCGCGGACGTGGCGAAGGGTTTAATCTATCGGACCTGCAAATCACGGTTGATCGGCGTGGCTACGTGCAGCTGTCCGGTTCGCGCAAGCTAACAACCCGCGGCGCGCTGCGGACGGAACTTGCCCTTGTTCTCTCCGCCAGAGAAGGCCGCTGGGAATGCGCGCCGCTTGCATCCGATTACCGGCTGTCAAATCCCGCTCTCTCCGGGGAGCAGCGCGGGGCGGTCGAGCGTATTCTCGGCAGCCGAGACTTCATCACCCTTTTCCGAGGTGGTGCTGGAACCGGTAAGAGCTTCACCTTGAAAGAAGTCGAGCGGGCGCTGACGGCGAGCGGCCATTCGGTCGTCGTCGTTGCACCCCAACGACAGCAGGTCACCGATCTCTCGGCCGATGGTCTGCCCGCACAAACCCTCGCACACCTGTTGACGATGAAGAGATTGCCGGCGAGGCCGGTGGTGTTGCTGGACGAGGCAGGTCAGGTCGGCGGCGCGGATCTGCACGCCTTGGTCCGGCTCGTGCAGCAACAGAAAGGAAGGCTCATCCTGTCAGGAGATACGCGGCAGCATGGTGCCGTGGCGGCATCAGATGCGCTGCGTGCATTGGAAACCTATGCTGGATTGCAGATCGCCGAACTGCGCACGATTCGCCGGCAGAACCCGAAGCTAGGCGTATCCACTGCGGAACGTCAGAACATCCGGGCCTACCGGACGGCGGTGAATGCGGCCGCGCACGGCGATTCGGCGGGCGCGTTCGACCGGCTGGAACAGCTCGGCTGGGTGCGGGAATGTGAGCCCCGCGCTCGCGATGAAGCGGTCGCCGACGCCTACATGGGCGCACACCGGCGAAACGAGCAGGTCTTGGTGGTCGCGCAAACCTGGGACGAGGTACGGCGGATCAACGACGTTATACGCTCTAGATTGCAATGCGCAGGCCGTCTCGGACCGCCGACCACCGTTCCCATCTATGAGCCCGTGCATTGGGAAGACGCGATGAAGCGCGATCCCCGTTTTTATGCGGCCGGTCACCATGCGGTGTTCGTCGCCGGTTACAGACGGTTCGCCCGCGGCAATCTTGCCGAAATTGTTCGCGCCGATGACCGCGGACTGACGCTGCTCATGTCAGGGCGACGGTCCCGGCTCTCCTTCCGTTACGCCAGTCGCTTCATGGTTACAGCGCGGAAGGAATTCGAAATGTCTTCGGGTGATCGGCTCCAGATAAAAGCCAATGGTCGAACCGTGGAGGGGCAGCCGCTCGCAAATGGGGAACTCGTCACCGTGCATAATGTTCGCTCGAGCGGCGAACTCACGGTCGCCGACCGGGACGGACAAATGAAAACACTGGCGCCATCACAACTCGTCTGTGTGCGTGGCTATGCGGTCACATCGTATGCGTCGCAGGGAAAAACGGTGGATACCGTGCTGCTGGCTGACTCGGCGTGCCGAGCGGCGACCAACGCCCAACAATGGTATGTCACGATATCGCGGGCGCGGCGGCGCGCTCTGATTTTCACAACGGATCGCACGGAGCTCCGCGCGAATATTGAGCGCTTGGGTGAGCGCGAACTTGCGCTTGAAATGGCGTCGGCCGATTTCACGCGAGCGCAACAGCTGGCGACCATGGCGGTGGAATACGCCCGCGCGACTCGCACGTATCACGCAATCCGCGGACGGGGCAAAGCCAGGTTCAAAATGGCTTCGACCCTATGAGCAGTCTGCAACAAGCGCTGAAGGATCGGCGCGCTGAAACGACGGTGGAAACAGCCCCTCTGTGCGTCGCAGTGGGCGCGTCCACTCCGGCGCTCGTCGTCAATCTGTTTTCCGGCAAGCGCTGGGCCTTCCCCTGGAGTTACTTTGTTTGCGTCGAATACGAGAAGGACGCGGCGGTGGACCGACTGATCATCCGATTCACGCATTACGAAATTCTCCTGGAAGGCCGGCATCTGGTGGGCCTGGTGGATGACGTCGCGATGCAGCGGGTCGAACATCTGCGTGAGCTCCCGGAACGCTTTGCCGCCGGCACGAGCACCGGCGAACCTTTCATCGACCGCATCCAAGTGCGGCCCGTCATAGCGGCTGGCGGTGAGAAGGAAGCTCTGCCGTTACTTGCGGGACCGCGCTCCTGAGTGGCCCGCAAAACCATCGGTCGAAAAAAATTAGCGTACATTTTTCGGCCCAAAGCGGATGAAACCCCGAGAGCATTCCGGATGATTCGGCCATGATCGCCGCGTGCCAGCCAGCGGCACGCTTCGAAATCTCATGCTGCTGAATCTCACACTCGCGGTTATCAGCGCCTGGCTGGCGCTGCAAAGCACCTATGTTCCTGCGGTTGGAAGCTGGGTCACCGTTGGATTCGGGGGACTGGCGATCTGGCAACTGCATTGTGCCATGAGCCATGACAATGCGGGGCAGTCGCCGCCGATCCTGCGCCTCGGCGGACTTTCGTGGCGGATGGAGGACTTCTGCCGCGGCTGGCTGATCACGGGGCAAACCGGGAGCGGAAAAACACTGGCCGCCATCAATCCGATGCTCTGGCAAATTTCTCAATCCTGCCCGACGTGGGGTGGTGTCTGCATCGACGACAAAGGAGTTTATTGGGAAACCCTGTGTGGGATGTTCCGCCAGTTGGGTCGGGAGCGGGATCTGGTCCTGTTGCAAGTAAAGCCCGAACATGCGCCGGCCGGCTGGCGGCCGCTACACACATTCAATTTTTTGAATGATCCGCACCTGCCCTACTCGGCGAAAGCAAAGATCGTGTGTGATGTTGCCGCTTCGCTCGGTCAGCGCGCCGAACAGAGCTTTTTCCGGTTGCAAGCGCAGGTGCAGATGGAGTTCGCGTTTCGCGTGCTTGCGGCCGTCAAGCTCCCGGTGACTCTCGACAATGCCTATGAATTTCTCACGTCCGATAAATGGCTGAAGGATCTGGTCGCGCAAATCGCCGAATGGAAAACGCCTGAAGGAGAGGATCTCACCGAACATTACCAGAGTGCATTTGCGTCGCAGCCGCCCGAGCAGTTGGGCGGAGTTCGGACCACGATTGCGAACTACCTGAAGTATTTTACCGACCCGGATATCGCGACCGTCTTCTGTGCGGCCAAACCCACGTTCGAGTTCGATGATCTTGATCAAAGCAAAGTCGTCTGTGTGTCCATTCCGCAGAGATTCCAGGTCGAACGGCGGTATATCCATACCTTGCTCAAACTGTGCTACTATGCGCATGCCTTGCGCAGGTTCGACCGTCCGGCCGCGGAGCGCGCGACCGACAATCTCCTAATCCTTTGGGCCGATGAGGCGCAAAAAATCGTCACAGCAGCTGACGACGGCATGTCTGACTATAACATCGTCGATGTGATTCGAGAGGCCCGCGCCACGGTGGTCGCGGCGACGCAGTCCTACACTTCTCTGATTCCTCCCATGGGCGACGAGCGAAAGGCCCGGGTTTTTGTCGCGAACATGGCGAACCGTGTGACGTTCACTGCGGCCGACGAGGATTCGGCGAAGTTTGCAGCGGATACAGTTGGCAAACGGAAAACGAAACGCCGTACCTATGGGTATTCGGCAGGGCGAAGTAGTTCGTCGTGG
>JBDSSD010000132.1:0-12443 GCA_039928945.1 Opitutus sp.
CCCGGACCTGCGATGATCTTTTTCACTTCCGCCTGCGACTTTCCGCAAAAAGAGCAGAGCGTCATGCGGGAGGATTTTGCCATGGGATTAGGGTACGAAAACGACGATCCTAGTCGAGTACGGAGAGTTCTCTAATGTCCTCAGGCTGCGGTTGCAGTCGGAACGCCCAAGGCTGCGGCTTCGCGCGTAGATTCGACGACGTGGTCGACGATACCATACGACTTCGCCTCGTGAGCGCTCATGTAGTAGTCGCGATCGGAGTCTTTTTCGACCTGATCCACCGGCTTGCCGGTATGTTTGGCGACCACTTCGTTGAGCGTCTTCCGCCAGCGGATGATTTCTCGGGCGGCGATAGCGATATCAGCCGCCTGACCGCCGGCTCCGCCTGAGGGCTGGTGGATCATCACCCGGCTGTTCGGGAGAGCAAAACGTTTACCCTTCGTGCCGGCTGCGAGCAACACCGTGCTCATGCTGGCCGCCATCCCGACGCAATACGTCACGATGTCACACTGCAAGAAGTTCATGGTATCGTAGATAGCCATGCCGCCAGTGACAACGCCGCCGGGAGAATTGATGTAGAGCTGGATGTCCTTTTTCGGATCTTCCATCTGCAAGAAGAACATCTGAGCGATCACCAGGTTGGCGACCATGTCATCGATCGGCGTGCCGATGAAGATGATGCGGTCTTTCAGGAGCCGCGAATAGATATCCATCTACCGCTCTCCGCGGCCGGTGTTTTCAAGGACAATAGGAACGTAATAGCTCACAGTGGTTGAATTATCGGCCGTTTAAGCCTTTGGCTGTACTGTCGTCACCGTAGCCTTGGACACGAGGAAATCAATCGACTTGTCGAAAATGATGGACTGTTGCACGGCGCGAAGCTGCTCCCGGTCGGTCGTTAGCGCCTTCACGAGCTTTTCTGGTTTCTGCTGCGTGCGCATGGATTCGCGATAAATGAACTGATCAATGTCTTGCTCGCTGACTTGTAGCTTCTCCGCCTCAGCGATCTTGGCCAAGAGGAGCTGAATCTTCACGCGCTTGGCGGCCGCTTTTCGCGCGCCATCGAAGAGCTCCTTCTTGTCCTTCTCGAACTGTTCCTGCGGAACACCCCGGCGCATATTTTCTTCGATGAACTGGCGCAGCACACTCTGCGTCTCGTTTTCAACCAAGGAGTCTGGCACCGCGAAATCGACCTTTGCCGCGAGCGCTTCCGAAACTTGCCGCCGCTGCTCCGTGCGATTCTGCGACTCTTTCTGCATCTTCAGCTGATTCCGCACGCCTGCTTTCAGGGCGTCGAGGTTGTCGACCCGATTGGCCTTGAAGAACGCATCGTCCAATGGCGGAAGTGCCCGCTCACGAATCTCCTGAACCTCGACCGCGTAAACCGCTGCCTTCCCAGCCAAGGCCGGGACCGCCGCGAAATCCGCCGGGAAGGTAACAGGAACATCCTTCTTGTCGCCCGGTTTGAGTCCCGCGAGCTGCAGTCCGAGGCCAGGGATTACGCCTTCATTGGCACCTTCGACCTCTTCCCACGTCTGGGGGACTTTGCCGTAAATCTGTTTGTCTGGAGCGAGGTCCGTGATCGGTTTTCCGTCGATCGTGCCCTCGTATGCGAGCTTCACATAGTCGCTCTTTACCGCCGGCCGATCAGCAACTTTGAACTCTGCACGTTCGGCCCGCATGCCTTCAATCACGGCATCGACTTCCGCATCGGTTGGGTCGGTCGGCGCCACCTCGGTTGGCAAACCAGCGTAGTCCGGCAGCGTGAATTCTGGTCGAACATCGAGGGTAACGGTGACATCGGCCGGCGAACCGACCGCCACTTCACCGGGCTGTACGTCAACGATGTTGAGGACGTCGAGCTTCTGCTTTTCGAGCGCGTCACGGTAGGCCTTCGAAATCACCTTTTGCTTGAACTCCTCGGCGATATCCTTGGCGAAACGCTTCGCCACCATCGCGGCCGGAGCCTTGCCGGGACGAAAACCGGGGATGCGGGCCTGCTGCGCGAATTCGGCGACAACTCCCTGATGCACGGCATCAACTTCGGACGCGTCGAGAGTGACGACGAGGCTCTTGCGGGTTTCGGAGACGTTATTCAGTTGGACGTTCACAGGAAAAAATACGGGCAGTTAATTGAGAAAGAATTGTTCACGCTAGAACGCCCGGCGAGACGGTCAATGACGGATTCTGCACGCTTGCGCAGGGGTGAACGCGGGCCTTTCGTCACCCGCAACCAATGTCCAGCTTTCGGCAAATTCTGGCCCATCATGGATCGATTCTGCTCCTCGATGCCTGCTCCGCCCGTATTCAAGTGGGTTGGCGGGACGGTCCCGAGAACGAACATTGGACCGAATCGAGCGAAGAGGCGGGGCTTGGCCTCTTCAAATGTCTGAGCGAACTCGGCGTTTCGCTGCCGGACGTCAGCGCGTTCGTTTTTTGTGACGGTCCCGGCTCAATTCTTGGAATACGGACCTCTGCGGTCGCACTTCGAACGTGGAACGTCCTCACTCCCCGCCCTTGCTTCAGCTATCACAGCCTGGAGCTTGTCGCTCATGCTCAGCAGCGTCCGGAACTCACCGTCATTGCTGACGCCCGCCGAGATACCTGGCACGCGGTGTCGCTAGACACGACGTTGCGTCGCGTGGCCGCTACTGAACTCGTCGGTGCGCTGGCGATGCCTGAGGGCTTTCGACACTGGAGCACGCCGCCTCCGCGCGTTGAGCACGTGCCTTATAAGGTTCGTAGTTTGATTTCGCAGTGCCCCGACGCTGACATCTTTCGAGGTGCGGATTCACCCGATGCTTTTCTCCACGAAGAGCCCAGTTATGTGACGTGGACTCCGCAAATTCACCGCGCGCCGTGAACCTTCCAACGTCAAGACTGCCACTGCGGTGTTGGGCCGAAATCGACTTGGCCGCGTTGGAGCGAAACCTGCGCCTAATTCGGGCATCATTGCCGGTTCACATGCGCTATGTCGCCGTGATCAAAGCCGATGCCTACGGTCACGGCCTTCATCATACGGCGGCTCGGCTGATGCATGCAGGTGCCGATCTTTTTGCCGTCGCAACGTTGGCAGAAGCAACCGCAGTGCGTGAGCTCGGACCGGGTTGGCCAATACTCCTACTCAGTCCGCTCCTGCCGGACGAAGATCGTTACCTCGCCGAATACGATTTGGCGGCAACCGTTTCAGGCGCCGACGAAGTGGCGCGGTTCAACGCGGTCGGCCGCAGCGCCGGACGTCCGATTTCAGTTCACCTAAAAATCGATACAGGAATGGGACGACTCGGAGTCTGGCACGAAGAGGCCGCGGAACTTTGCACGCGAATCATCGAGGCAAAACACCTCCGGTTGGCGGGCGTCTTCACCCATTTTGCGTCGCCGGACGACGCTGCTTTCACGGCTGAGCAAAGACGGCGCTTCTTGGCCGCGTTGGCCCAATTTCAATCGATTCGATTAGATGAGATCTTCGTCCATGCCGACAACAGCGCCGGGATTGAAACCATGCCGGGTGCCAGTCCGTTCAACGCCGTTCGCGTGGGACTTCTGCAATTCGGCATTCTGCCCCACCCAAATTCGTTATTGTCGCAGGTCCAGACCGAACCCGTGTTCAGTCTGAAGACTCGCGTGGGACTCGTGAAGCTCGTCCCTGGCGGACAAACCATCAGCTACGGGCGGACGCACAAGCTGCTTCGCGACACGAAGGTGGCCGTATTGTGCGCCGGATACGGTGACGCGATACCACGCGCAATGAGTGGGCGAGGCGAAGTGCTGATTCACGGGCAGCGCTGCAAAGTTCTGGGTCGGGTCACCATGGATCAAACGATTGTCGATGTGTCTCACCTGCCCTCCATCGTTTGCGGAGATGAAGTAGTTTTGGTCGGCGAGCAAGACGGCGCGCGGATTTCGATCGGTGAGTTCAGCGACTGGGCGGACACGATTCCGTGGGAAACGCTTTGCTCGGTCACGAAACGTGTTCCGCGCATTTATCGCACCTCGCTCGGGGTCTGATTAAAGATCCCCGCAAGGGCTTGGACTCCCCTGCGAGGAACTTTAAAACCCATCGACTCCGTTTCGGATCGGGAGCGAGCTGACCCGGTCAAGATTTGCCGACGCCGTAGGTTCGGAAACCGATCTCCTTCAACTTATCCAAATCCAGGATATTGCGTCCGTCGAAAATTGCCGCGGGTTTCGCCATGGAGGCGAAGATTTTCTCGTAGTCGAGTCGCTTGAACTCGTCCCATTCCGTTACGATCGCAACGGCGTGAGCGCCTTTCGCAGCGTCATAGGCGTCAGTCGCAACCGTCAACCGTTCGTCCTGCTTATCCGCGCCCAAGACATCACGGCGAATCTCGTCGGCCGGCACTTTCGGATCATACACGACCACGCGGGCCTGCTCCGCGAGCAGGTCGCGGCACACGGCGATCGCAGCGGATTCACGGGTGTCGTTGGTGTCTTTCTTGAAGGCAAACCCGAGCACCGCGATCCGTTTGTCGGATACGGAATTGAACAGAACGCGCACGATCTTCGTCGCGAACCGGCGCTTCTGCCAGTCGTTCATCTTCACGACGCTTTCCCAATACGTCGCCACTTCGGGCAATCCGAAATGTTCGCACAGATAAACGAGGTTGAGGATGTCCTTCTGGAAGCACGATCCACCAAACCCGACTGACGCCTTCAAAAACTTCGGGCCGATGCGCGTGTCTTTGCCAATCGCATTGGCCACTTCGTCGACGTCTGCGCCCGTGGCTTCGCACAAGGCGGAGATCGAATTGATCGACGAAATGCGTTGGGCGAGGAATGCATTCGCCACCAGTTTCGAGAGCTCAGATGACCACAGGTTCGTCGTGATAATGCGGTCGCGTGGGACCCAGCGACCGTAGACATCGACCAGCACCTTCACCGCTGCGTCGCCGCCCGGTGTTCGTTCGCCACCGATCAAAACGCGATCGGGATGTTGAAGATCAACGACGGCTGTTCCCTCCGCGAGGAATTCAGGATTCGAAAGCACCTCGAACTTAACTCCGCGGCTATTCGCCGCCAGGATCTCTTTGATCGTTTCGGCAGTTTTGACCGGGATCGTCGACTTCTCGACGATGATCTTTGGCGTCGTTGCGACTTCCGCGATGGTGCGCGCGACGGACTCAATATAGCGCAGATCCGCTGCCCGGCCCGCTCCAACACCGTACGTTTTCGTCGGCGTGTTAACCGCGACAAAGATGATGTCAGCGCCGGCGATTGCACCGCGAACGTCGGTCGAGAAATGCAGGTTCTTACCGCGCGAGCCGCGGACAATCTCGTCCAGACCGGGCTCATAGACGGGCAGAGTATCGGAGTTCCACGCCGCGATACGCGCTGAGTTCATGTCGACCACCCGGACTTCAATGTCGGGAGCCTTGCAGGCGATCATCGCCATGGTTGGTCCGCCGACGTAGCCCGCTCCGATACAACAGATTTTCATGTATAATACCTTTATATTGCGATTCTTGGATTATCCCAAGGCCAAACCTTGGATTGCGCGCTTACGACCATGAAAAAAGGCGCGGGGTTCACCGCGCCTTTTTTTAACAAATTGACCGTTGATCAGGCCGGGCTCGGCGCTGGTGCCGGGCTACCGGGCCCAAGTCCTTCCGGCGCAGTCGACTTCCCCGGTGCTTTCTTGCCCGAGTTTCTGTCGTCCGCCTTGATAGTGGGTTCCCGTACGATCGGTGAGCGGATTTCCCCGAACTGGAGAACTTCAAGCACGTGCTTCCCTTCAATCGTTTCATGCTCAAGAAGCGCTCCTGCGATCTTATCCAGAACGTCACGACGACTCGTGATGATCTCCTTCGCGCGCTGGTACTGCTCATCGACGATTCGGAACACTTCGTTGTCGATCCGCCGCGCGGTCTCTTCGGAGTAGGTCTGGCTACGCGTGATCTCACGGCCGAGGAAAACGGTGTCCGAGCTTTCGCCGTAGGCGATCATGCCGAGCGGGCTCATGCCCCAGTCACAGACCATGTGGCGCGCAATTTTCGTCACCTGCTTGATGTCACCCGCTGCGCCGCTCGAAATGTCGCCGATTACGAGCTCTTCGGCGATCCGCCCGCCTAACCCCATCGCAATCTGGTTCAGCATCCGCTTCTTCGCATGCGTCAGGATGTCCTTCTTGGGGATGAACATCGTACTGCCCAAGCTGTGCCCACGCGGGATGATGGTCACCTTGTGCACCGGCATGTGGCCGTCGTCCAAGACAGCCTGAATCAAGGCGTGTCCGGCCTCATGATACGCCGTAAGCTTCTTCTCCTCGTCATCCATCACGCGACGACGCTCGCGACCGAACTGCACTTTCTCACGCGCATCGTCCACGTCGATCATCTCGACTTTCTTCTTGTTGCGGCGTGCAGCCAGCAGCGCTGCCTCATTCAAAAGGTTCGCCAGTTCAGCACCCGACAAGCCAGGTGTGCCGCGCGCGATGACGGCAAGGTCGACATTCTCCGCGAGGGTGATCTTGCGGGCGTGGACGCGAAGAATCTGCTCACGACCGACGAGATCGGGCAGGTCGACGTAAATTTGACGATCGAAGCGGCCCGGCCGCAGAAGCGCACTGTCCAACACGTCAGGACGATTGGTCGCCGCGATGATGATGACACCTTCCGTGGTATCAAAACCGTCCATCTCGACGAGCAACGAGTTCAATGTCTGCTCGCGCTCATCATTTCCGCCGCCGAGACCAGCGCCGCGCTGGCGACCCACCGCGTCGATTTCGTCGATGAAGATCAAGCAGGGAGCACTCTTCCGGCCCTGCTCGAACATATCGCGAACGCGGCTTGCGCCGACACCCACAAACATCTCGACGAAATCAGAACCTGAGATGGAGAAGAACGGTACGTCGGCTTCTCCCGCGACTGCTTTCGCCAGCAGCGTCTTACCCGTTCCGGGAGGACCCACCATCAAGATCCCCTTCGGAATCTTGCCGCCCATTTTCGTAAACTTCTTCGGGTCCTTCAAAAACTCCACGACTTCGCTGACCTCTTCCTTCGCTTCATCGCATCCGGCAACGTCGGCGAACGTGATCTTATCGCGATCACGCGTGAGCAACTTTGCCCGGCTCTTGCCAAAGCTGAGCGCGCCTTTGCCCGCCTGGCGCAATTGACGAACGAACAGAAAATAAAGCAATCCGATGATGATCAGGAACGGCACGACCTGCGCGGCAATCTGCGTGAACAATGTCGTCGCGGGCTGTTCCGTGAACGCCTGCGACTTCTGCAGGCGCTCCATGTTTGCGTCGGTCAGGCGACCTGCGGCGCGAAACTGATTCGTCAACCCACGATCACTCTCCAAGTTCGACTCTTTCGTTTCGCCGGTGACAACCACCCAATCCCGACCACCCGATGCATCAGGGTGAATCATACCTTCGCGAATCTTCCCCTGTTCCGCGAGTTCAACGACGCGCTGAATCTTCAGCGAAGAAGGTGAGCTAAGGCGCGCAGGGGAAAGGAAAAGTAACGCCAAGGCCGCGAGAAATAGCGCGAGGAAGAAGATCAGCACCTTCGGCTGAAACCGATCAGGTGGCAGACTCTTCAGCGGGCGGCGCTTCTTTTTATTGTCAGGTTCGGACATTTATAGAGTGGGATATGGCCGGAAAGTGGATGTTCCCACTTGATTAGTCAATTGGCCCGATGCTGGAATCAATTGGAAAGTTTCCGTCGTGCCGGTAGAAACCTGAGTCGCGACTTAGTCAAAACGGCGAACCCATTTGAACCGAGACTGTGGCGAGTGACCCGACGCTGAACGATGTCGTTCAGCAGAGCTGACACCGCCTGCCGCGAGAATCGTTTGCCCACGGCATTCACCGCGAGCCATTGCTGCAGCGCGCGACGGACGATGGCGCGTGGCCGTCCCGCGAGCCTCCTTAGATTCAGCTCTCCTCGTTTCGTCAGCGGATCGATCTCACTCAGCCATTGCTCCAATGCGACGTCGTCCTCGTCCAGCAATTCACGCGACAACGCGGCTCCGGCAATGGCATCGCGATCATCACTGGCATGCTGCCACACCGGCAGGACGTCCCGACGCACCCGGTTTCGGAGATAAACACCTCGCGCGTTGGAGCGATCCTCACGCCACGGCAACCGTTCCTCACGCAGGTAAGCGAGCAGCTCCGATTTCTTCAGTGATAATAGCGGGCGGAGATGAAGACGTGCATCCGACATCGTCTGGACCGGTCGTGGCGCCGCCAATCCGGCCGTGCCGCTGCCCCGCGCGATCCGCATGAACATTGTTTCCGCAATGTCGTCTTGCTGGTGCCCGAGCCAAAGCACGCGGGCTTGGAGACGGCTCAGCTCCGCGCCGAAAAACGCATGTCGCGCCGCGCGGGCTTCCGCCTCGCTCGCGCCGGCGACCCGCTTGGTCCATTTCCCAACGCGCAAGCGAACACCCAATCCCACCGCCACCTCGCGACAGAACCGTTCGTCCCGATCCGACGCCGCTCCCCGGAGGCGGTGGTTGAAGTGGAGTGCCGTGAGTTTTTTGCGGCGCTCGGGCCACAACGCCCAGATTAACAGCAAAAGCATCAGCGAGTCGGCGCCACCCGAGAACGCGACGGCCCACGGTTCCTCGATAGGTGAAGCCGTCGCCGCTGCCATCGCGGCCGGATGGAGCTGCTTTCGTGTCACCCGCACGGCCAGGCGACCCGCGCTCTCCGGCCAATCAAGCTTACGCCGGCGAGTCATCGCGATGCGCGGACGAAACGAAAGGTCCGTCAGTTGAAGCTCAGAAACTCTTTGCCGAAATACGGCACCAACGCGGCGGGAATGCGCACCCGCCCGTCCGGCTCGAGATTGTTCTCCAGCAATGCAGCCAGCACGCGCGGCACAGCCAGGCCGGAACCGTTGATCGTGTGCACCAATTCCGGCCGACCCGTTTCCTTTGAGCGGAATCGAATCTGCGCGCGCCGGGCCTGAAAGGCTTCGAAGTTGGAGCAACTGGAAACTTCCAGCCAGCGCTTCTGCCCGGCCGACCAAACCTCGAGGTCATACTTCTTCGATTGAGCGAAACCCAGCTCGCCTCCGCACATCAACAAGACGCGATACGGCAAATCCAGCTTTTGCAGCAGACGCTCCGCATCGCCCCGCAGCTTGTCCAACTCCGTGTAGCTGGAGTCCGGATGCACCCATTTCAAAAGCTCCACTTTGTCGAATTGGTGGAGTCGGTTTAGCCCGCGAACGTCCTTGCCGTAGCTGCCCGCCTCTCGGCGGAAGCACGGCGTATACGCACAACGAAAAATCGGCAGCACTGATTCTTCGACGATTTCATCTCGGAAGAAGTTCGTCAGCGGGACTTCCGCCGTCGGCACGGCGTACAGCCGGTCCGGAGTCGTCTCGTACATCTGACCTTCTTTGTCGGGAAGCTGGCCCGTGGCGGTCGCACTCGCCGCATTCACGAAAATCGGCGGGTTGACCTCCACGTAGCCCGCCTTCGCATTCTCATCGAGAAAGAAGTGCAGGAGCGCGCGGACAATGCGTGCGCCGTCGCCGACGTAAAACGGAAATCCGGCCCCCGTTACTTTGGCTCCGCGCCCGAAATCGAACAGCTTTTCGAATCCCGGAATTTCCCAGTGCGGTCGCGCGTGGGGTTTCGCCTCTTCGTGTGAACCGTGCAGTGCGAACACGACGTTCTCTTCGGCCGTGCGCCCTTCCGGAACTGAGCTGTGCGGCAGATTCGGCAACGAGAGCATCGCCTCGCGAAACTTCTCTTCGGCTTCCTTCAGCTGTACTTCACCGTCCCTCGCCTGCTGGGAAACCGCTTTCATCTCTGCCACCTTCGCGAGAAACTCCGGCGTGCCTTTCGGTAGCGCCGCCATTGCGTTGTTCGCGGCCTTTTGCGTCGCTCGCAACGCCTCGACTTCCCGCAGTCGCGCCCGCCATGCGGTATCAATTGCGAGCACGTCATCGACATTCACGTCGAGATGCTTTTTGGCGATGGCGGCTCGCACCAAGTCCGGAGACTCACGGAGAAGTTTGGCGTCTAGCATGGGTCGTTTACGTATGACGGTGCGGTTTTGCAGAACAAACTAAATTCGCCCGCCTTCCATCCATTGCGGACGCAATCTACCCGAAGCGTACGTCACGAACTCCCCGATCGCCCGCGCCTCGACCACGCTTGGATCGTTCAACGGCTTTTTTCCAACCGCGCCCTCGCCTGCTGCAGGCGCAGATAAACTTCCCGGGCCGTAAGTAGTTTCATGTCTCCGACCGCCGCCTGCACCACTACGTTGTTCGGGGCATTCAACGGATACGGTCCACTCACCCGCGGATCAGTGGGACCGAATATTCCGAGCGTCCGCACGCCCATCGCCGCCGCGAGGTGCATCGGCCCGCTGTCATTGGAAATCACCCAGTCCGCCCGTTTGATCAGGGCCGGAAGCGAGACCAGGCTCGTATTTCCAGTGAGGTTGAGGAATTGCGCCGGCAAAAAAGACCCGCGGTCGGGGACCACACTGTGTCCAGCCCAAATGACCTTCCGCGTGCGGTCATTCCGCAGAATCAATTCGGTCAGCAGCTTGAACCCGGTCCAGCGTTTGTCGGCACGTCGGCTGTCAGGAAACATCACGATTGGGCGCGAACCACCGCGGCCTTCAGCAAACTTCAAATTGAGCGCATCAACTTCGCGAAATTTCAGCGTTCCGCGCAACTCAGGCTTCGCCCCAAGCACCGGACAGAACTGCAACAAAATATCCAGCGCGTGGCTTTTCCGCCCGTCGGGTGGCAACGGCACTTTTTTGTCGTAAAACATCCCCGACATCTCGCGCGCGTCCGTCCGCCCCACTTTGGTTTCTGCTTTGACCCGCGAGGTCATCAAGCCCGTCCGCATCAAGCCCTGAAAATCAAACGCGAAATCGAATTTCGTTTTCCGTACCTCCTGGACCAGCTTGAGAAAACCTTTGGCCCCTCCGCTGCGTTGGAACACGTAAACGTGATCGACGGCGGCACAGGCACGCACGATCGGCGCGTAAATGTCCCGCACGATCCAGGAAATCCGCACGTCGCCCACCTGTGCCTTGATCGACGTGGCCACTTGCAGACCGTGCACGATGTCAGCAAGTGACGACGGTTTAATAATGAGCACCTGGGTCATGGTAGCGCGCGGCGACGGGAGAAAATCCTACCCTTGAACGTGCTCAATCAAAGGCAATGGCGAATCGTTTGAATCTCGGGGTTTCACGTTTTGTTCGAGCCGTTGTTCAAGCGCGGCTCCGCAATTCCTCGAGTGCCGCCAACACGGAGTCGGCTTCCAGCAGATCGAGTCGCCCTCCGGGTGCCGTCACCGCTCGATGACGCACTGAATCCAAAGGAAAAGGACCGAAGCGGCGGGCTGAGGTCGGCCCGAAGATCGCCAGAACTCGGTTGCCGCACGCGGCCGAAAGGTGCATGGGGCCACTGTCATTGCCCACAAAGATGGAGGGCTGCCGGACCAGTGAGATCATCTCATCCAAAGCGCAGCCGGTCAGATTGAGCAGGCGGTCACGCGGTGCATCGAGCGGCGCTTGCTCGATTCGTTTCGCCGCACACCACGCGATTCGACTTCCCGGAATCCGCTCCAAAATCCGTCCGAGCAGCGCGTTGAAGTGGGGCCATTCTTTTCCTTTCCCCCGACTGTCGGTAAAAATCACAAAGGTGCTCCTCGCGTCGCCAGAAAAGAAGGACGTCCAGCCGAAGGCTTGATCCGGTTTCAAGTTGAGCGGGAATTCGAGCTTCGGCTCAGCGTGAGCGAGTTTCGCGAACGGCAGGAGAACCTCCAAGGCGTGATGCGGACCGGGACCGGACGGACGTTCGATCCGGCTGGTATAGAATAATCGGGCACCTTCACGCGCATCCGGCCGACCGATTTTCGACGACGAGCGAGCTGCCGCTGTCATGACGCCTGAACGCAGCAGCCCTTGCATGTCCCAGATCGCGTCAAACTCCCGACCTCGCAGCTGACGCAGCAGTTTCCAAAAGGCCGGCCAGCCATCGCGGCGGCGGAAGATGATCGTTTCAGCGATGAACGGAGCCGCTTTCACCAAGCCAGCGAAACGTTCACGTACCACCCAGCTGATGCGCAAATCCGGACGCGCACGCGCCACGATTTGCATCACTTGCAAGCCGTGCACGATATCGCCAAGCGACGACGGCTTGATCACTAGAAGGCTCTTCATCCGCGAAATGCGCAGGCTTGTGTCCGTCTTGCTTTCGTTCAACTCAATTTCCCTCAACGCTCGCTATGCAATTCTCCGCGCCAGAAATCGCTGCGCTCCAAACCGACCTGACCGCTCTATGGCACCGCGTGCCACCGCAGGCCGCAGGTGAAGACTTCATGCGGCTCGTGCAGGACAATCACCTGCGAAACTTTCAGCTGTGGCATGAGGAAGACATCGCCCGCCGTGAAGACCTCGGGTTCGAGGCAGTTTACCGAGCTAAACGAGCAAT
>JBDSSD010000133.1:0-60622 GCA_039928945.1 Opitutus sp.
CCCAAGCTCAGTGATCAACTTTTGAAAGCGCGGATCCTTATGATATGGGACGAGATTAGGATCGAAAAAACAATCCTGGGCATCCTCCAGCACAACGTCATCGGGATGGAAGTCGTTCAGGGCCTCGTCATATCGCCCCAGGGAGGTCAGCAGTTGGTAGCGGTCAGGCCGGTCCGCCGTGCGCAGCGCCGCCTCGATCTCGGCTTTTTCGCCGGTCGCACTCAGGACTGCCGATTGAAAAAAGGTACCGGTAACCTTCGCGGCGAGTGCGCGCGCCTCGTCGCGCCGACCCAGCCTTGCCAGGGTGATCGCTTTGTGCGCCAACGCCTGCGCGTCGTCTGGCTGCAGCGCCAGAGCGCGATCGAAAAGCGCGAGAGCCTCCGGCACGCGCCCCAGCATCGCCAAAGTCCATCCGAAGTTATCAAGAATGCGATGCGACAGCGGGTCCACCTCCACGGCTCGCCGATATTCCGCGACGCATTCGTCAAACCGGGACTGATACGCCAGAATGCCCGCCAGCCAATGATGCCCGGTCGCATAGTTGGGATTCAGCTCAACGGATCGGTGCAGTAGGTGAAGTGACTCCTCGGGCCGGTGCTGGAGCTGGCGGAGGAATCCGAGGGTTGCATGGGCCTCGGCTGATTCTGGATCGAGTTCTAGCGCCCGCTGGGCCTCGGTCTCGATCGGCGGGATGACTGGAGAAGCGCGCTGGCCATACCGACTCAGTTTGCTGTCGGAAATGGCACGAATCATCCAGACATCCGCCAAGGCCGTGTGCGCGCGGGCGAAATCAGGTGCGATCTCCAACGCCTGACGGAGCAGCCCCTCGGCCCGATCAAATCCTTCCGCATTGCGCCGGTTCCAGGCCGCCCGGCCCTGCATGTAAAGTTCAAAGGCGCGCGTATCCACCACGACAGACCGCGTTGTCGCCCCCAGCTTCGCTTCGAGATTTTTCGCCACGAGACCCGCGATCTCGTCCTGCACCGCGAAGATGTCCTTCAGCTCGCGCGTGAACGTATCGCTCCAGACGTGAAACCCATCCGACGCCTTGATGAGCTGCACGGTGATCCGCACGCGATCGCCGCTCTTGCGAACGCTGCCCTCGACAACGTAGGCCACGCCGAGCTGCTTCGCGATCTCAGCCATCGGCACCTGCTTGCCCTTGAAATAAAACGCAGACGTGCGCGCCGAAACTTTCAACCCGGGAACTTTCGCGAGCACGTTGAGCAACTCCTCGCTGATGCCGTCGGAGAAATATTCGTTTTCCTTGTCGTCGCTGAGATTCGCGAATGCCAGCACGGCGACGGATTTTTCGTCGGGGGCGACGCTGCCCGTCATCCCGTCCTCCGGCTTTTTTTTCGGACCCGGTGCCGCGTCAATCACGGCCTGAAAACGCGGATCCCCGCGCAACGGGTCGAAGATCGGATTCAACCGCAAAATGGTCCGGGTGATCGCCCGGGCCCCCGGCGGATTGCGCGCAATCTGGACCAGTGCCAGGTTGGTCCGTCCCACCGTCAGCGCCAGGCCACCCAACCGCCCGAGGATTTGCCCCATCGACCGCAGGGACGCATCCCGTTCTAGAAGTTGCTGCAGGATGCTAGCGGCGGCCGGAGTATCGCCGAGCCGGGCCAACGCCCAGGCTTTCCAATGCAGCGCGAAGGGATCGTCCGGAGCCGCGCGCAATTCCCGTTCCGCCACCTGCTGCACGATGCGCCAGTCGGCGCGCGCCGCCTCCGGATTCCCGGCTTGTTCGTACGCCCACGCGCTCAGCACGGCGCTCGGCCCGGTAAACAGATAGTCGCGGAGGTAATCCCGGGGAAATTTCTGCACGACCTCCAGGGCGCGACCAGGATCGCGATTCCAGAGCGCGGCGAGCGCGGCGTGGCCAACCCCACGATCTTCGAGCAGAAACCAGGCGGGCCACGACCGCACAGCCGCCTCCGCTGCGGCCACCTCTCCGCTCCAAACGAGCTTCACCGAAACGTCGTGGGACAACAGACGGGCACTGGTGCGGACCCGCAACATCACGGGGATCGAGATTTCCGCTTCGGGCCAGCGCCCCGCGAGGCCGAGCAAACTCATCCGATTGGCGTTTAGCAAGGGATTGCCCGGTGAAAGCTGGAGCGCCCTCTCATTCGCGGCCAGACTCTTGTCTATTTTTCCTTCCAGCCGATAACACTCGCTCAGGAGGTCCATCGGGCGCCAGCGATCGGGATATTTGGCCGCAAGTGCCTGCAGTTGGACGATAATCCCCGGAATGTTTTGCTCAAAGGTGATGAGGGCATCGCACTCGGCCAGTTGCGCGTCGAGCGACTCGGGGGCGAGTTGGACGGCGCGATCCGCCTGCGTGCGCATGGCCTCATGACGCGCAGCCGATCTGTCCAAACCGTAACCGATCCGGGAGGCGGACACGGTCGCATGCAGGGCCCACGCGGAAGCCGCAGTGACGTCGAGCGCTTCGGCCTTAACCAGTAGTTCCTCGGCGAGCGCGTAGGTCTCGCGGTTAAGTTCATCACCCTGCTCGAGGATCGTTCGGGCCTTCGCGACGAGCGCCTGGGCGGGAGTCAGCGCGGCCGCGGTAACCACCACAGGTGCCGGCAGCGCAGGTTTCCTCCACGGCGCCCAGAGCGCAAGGCCGCCGGCTGCGGCAAGACCTGTGACGACAGGGATCAGCCAGCGCCGGGAAGAATTTTTTGGAGGCGCGGCAACCTCGCCGCGCGTTTCCGTTCCCGGGCGGGGTCGCCCGGGCTCAACTTCCGGACCACCGCCCACTAATTTCTTCACTCGCTCAAGAAACTTCGGTGGCGTCTCCCCACCGGGCAAGCGCGTCCACTGTACTTCGGTGAATGAATCGGGGACTTGTGCATCGGCGTCGCGCGTGTCGTCGATCACCACGGGCAGCAGAAACGGCCGGCCCTTCGCCATCAGATGCGTGCGCTGATCCGCCAGCCGCCACTCCAGTCGAAAATATCCTTCGGTCCGTGCCTGCGTCGCCGCCGAAATAATCGGAATCATCAACGCGCAATCGCGAATCTGTTTCCGGATTTTCTGATCCCACGCATCACCGCCCACGAGCTCGCTCTGATCGAACCACACCTCCACGCCCGCTGCGTGTAGTGCTTCGCAAATACGCTTCGCCGCTTCGGCGTCTTGCGACGCATAACTGAGAAAGACCGCCTTGTTTCCGGTGGGACTCACAGGTTCACGCCTCGACTCCGGATGTACGCAGCGATTCACAGATGCGCTTTGCGGCGTCGGCCTCTTGAGAAGCGTAGCGGAGAAATACGGCGTGCGGTGATTCGGACACAGGATGCTGGGTGATCCAGGAAGTGGCGGAGCAAGACGCGACGCTGCCAGCCGTCGCCTAACACGCAAGCCCGCGACCTTGGTTATCGCGCTGTCTCCGACCCACATCGAACAACAACCGGACTGATCAGGAACTCAGGAAGTGAAGGCCCATTTCCCGCACCACACGGTTCGAATCAGGAACCATTGCGGAACGGAAATTCTGCGGATGTGAAACCGATACCGTGAGGTATGGGCTGATTTCTATTTCGCATTCGGCTTGGGCCGGTCACCACGCCGGTACGCGAGGGGCGAAACGCCGTACGTGCTGCGAAACGCGCGGCTGAAGCTGAAGATCGAATTGAAGCCGCATTGTTCAGCGATCTCGGTTACGCGATTCGGGCTGAGCCGCAGCAGTCCGCACGCTTTTTCCAGACGCAAACGCCGCAAATGCCGACCGAGGCTGACCCCGCAGGACGCGCGAAACCGAGCACGCAGATGGCTCGCGCTGATGTTGAGCGATTGCGCGACTTGTTTGACCCCGGGCATTTCCCCTTTGGCTTGGGCGAGTTGATTTACGTGCATGATCAACCCAGGTGAATCGGGCGGCGTATGTTGGCGCCGGCGGATCGGGTCGGCCTTTTTGATTCGCGCGAGCAGCAACGCCAGCAGCAGGGTCGTCAAGTCGGGCTCGTTCATCGCGAGGTAACTCCGCACCAGCTCTTCCGCCAGCTGGCGGACGACGGGCGAAATCACAAATGGCCGAAAGCGCAGCGGCTCGAACGCTCGGCCATCAGCCAGCTCGAACGTGACAAAGAGCCAGGTCAATTTTTCCTGCGCCGGCTGGATGTAATCGTGAAATTGAAACGGCAGCACCAGGAGTCCCTCACCGGATTTGAGCCGGATCGCGCGATCGTCGACGCAAACGGTGACGGGTGTTTCCACCGCCAGAATCAAAACGTGGCGGTGGTGCAACGCGCGTCCGCGTTGCGGCCGATTCAAGTCGGCGGCGGAGCGTCGGCAGAAGCACACGAGATTATCCGGCAGGACGAGCGTGGGCGCGTGTTGGCCATGCAGCGGATGGATCGGCGAGGGCAACAATCGCACGAGGCGTTCGAGCGAAGAAACAGTAGGAGTATGAGCGCGGGGCATCGTTTCGACCACCTGATCTGGCCTGAAGAACGCGCGCCCGGCTAGTGCGAAGATGAGGCCGGCCGGGAGACGCGGCGTAAACGGTTGAAACGAAACGCGCATCCATTGACCGCAAGGGTGGCCGGTGCATGCTCAACCGGATAATGCGATTGTTCCTTCCTCGGCGAATTCTCATCACGCTGGCGTTGCTGACATTCGGATTGATCCAGTTGAGCGGTCAGGAAATCACGATCACGCCACTGACTTGGACTGATCCCGAGGACGCGCCGGACACGCTACCGGTATTTGCTCGGTCGCTACGCGCAGAGTTTCCCGAGCAGTTGAAAAAAATGGCCGAGGTGGGCTGGGCCGAAGTCCATATGGTGGTGAGTAACGATGGCAAACTGCTGACGTGGCGCGTCGACGCATCCCAACCGGCATTGGGCAAAGCGGTGGAGGCAATGATGGGAAATCACGGCAAAATGAAACCGGCGCGGCGAGACACCGTGGCGGTAAATTCGATGGTTGGATTTTCCGTCATCTTCAACCCCGCATCAGCAAATTCCCGACAGAACAATTCTACGCCTCGTTTAGTAATGGCTATCTGCGCAGTCGATCCGCGACTAAAGAACAGCGCGGCGGGGAGCCGCTCCGGACCGCAGGTCGTTTGGGCTGAGGCGGAAGTCGATGCGACCGGCAGGCTGATACCACGGCTTGAGGGCCTGGATGAATCGGTGCGGTGCTTCCTCGCTTCAGCAGCTGAAGAGTGGAGATACGTTCCAGCGCAGCGCGACGGCGCTCCCGTAGCGGCCGTTGTGCGCGTTCCATTCGTTGTCGTGGCACCGCTTGAAGTTCCGGGTAAAAATGAGGTGACGCCCCGCTGGACCAAGCGAGTACCGCCGGAATATCCGCTCGCGATGCGACGAAGCGGCTTACGCGGCGAGGTGTTGATCGAGTTCACCGTCGACATCGAAGGGCGGGTGCGCGACGCGGTCGTGATTCGGGCACTCAACCCTGGTTTCAACGAAGCGGCGCTTGCTGCCGTTCGGCGCTGGCGGTTCGACCCGGCGCGGGTCGAAGGCATTCCTGTCCTCGCACGGATGCAGCAACCTATCACCTTCAGTTTGGATACATTCGAGGGTGGCGACGATGGAACGGAAATCATTCATCGTGCCAACCAGTCGAAACTACCGGAGAAGCTGCGCTACGATGTGGCTCCCCAGCCGAAAGCCCTGGAAGTTCCTCAATATCCGTACGACTTGCTGCGGGCGGGCGTGAAAGGGAAGGCGCAGGTCAGCCTGCTCATCGCCCCCAACGGAAGAGTTGCATTGTCGAAGGTGATCAGCGCGAAGAGCCCGGAATTCGGTTATGCGCTGCAGGCCGCGGCTGAACGTTTCGAGTATACTCCGGCGCTGCGCGCGTCGCAGCCGACCCAATCGTTGATGGGTTTCCAGCAAGATTTCGATCGCTGGGATCACGCGTTGGTTTCCGATGTTGACCGGAATTTGCTTCGCATGGAGGAAAGGCACCCGGAGCAGGTGCTTAAGCACTCAAGTTTAGACGAGGCCCTTCACCCGACGTTCCGACGTGCTCCAATCTATCCTTCCGCGCTGGCCGAATCCTCCGAGGCTGGAGAAGCGGTGATCGAGTTTTTGGTCGTTGAAGACGGTACGGTCCACCTGCCGCGCATCATCCGTTCGACGAAGCCAGAGTTTGGATACGCGGCGGCACAGGCGGTCAGCAGTTGGCGATTCACGCCCCCACGGAGCAAAGGCAAGCCTGGCATTGTCCGTGTCCGGGTTCCAATGGCTTTTGAGTCGGAGGCGCAACCGCCAGTCGCGCCGGACAAGTAAGGTCTCCGCTATTGAACCCGGTGCGGCCGCCTCGCTATCGCCCGCGTCGTGGGTTGATTGGAACGGTTCGAAGAGGTGCTGTGATTTGCCTGCTATCGTAGCTCTCGTGTGCCCGGCGGCGTGATACGCCCCGCAACGGTTCGCCCGTTCCGGCATTCAGGGCGCGGCCGGCGGTGAATCCTGACGGATCCTGGTTTGTGGCATGCGAGCTGCATGCGATGCAGCTCGGACCCGAGGGGGTGCTTTGCCGCGTCGCGCACGCGTTTACATATGAAAGAAATTATCGAAAGCCGGCAGATCCGCGCCTTCGTCGCTGTCGCGCGGAGGGGAAGTTTCACGCAAGGGGCAAAGGATGTGTTCCTGACCCAATCGGCGGTGAGCCACGCGATCAAGTCACTCGAACGTGATTTAGGCTGTGCGCTGTTTCAGCGCGCCGGCCGCCGCGCGGTCCTGACTCAGGCGGGCGAACGGCTGCTGCAGCATTTCGAAGAGATCCTGCACAAGATGCACGACGCTCGCGTCGACATCAGTCAGCTGCCGGAACTTGCTGGTCCCGCGATCCGCATCGGCGCCCCGATGACGGTGTGCCAGCACATTCTACCCTCGGTGCTGCGCAAGGTGCAGGGAGAGTATCCGCAATGCGGATTGCGCGTGGACACGGGCGACAATCCGCAGCTTCTCGCCCAACTCCTCACCGGGAAAATTCATCTCGCGGTCATGGTCGAACCAGAACGGCGGCCCGATCTCGTTTTCGAGCCGCTTTTCCAGGACGAACTACGCTTCATCATGCTGCCAAGTCATCCGTGGGCGACGGCGGCCGAGCTCACCCCCTCGGACATTCGGCGCGCCACTCTGATTCTCGCGAACAAAGCCACCCGCACGTACCAGCTGGTCATGGCACACTTTCGAGCCGCGCGCGTGGTCGTCCAGCGTTGCATCGAACTGGGCAGTATCGACTCGATCAAGGAGCTGGTAAAAAACGGGTTGGGCGTGGGCATCGTCGCAGAATGGCCGATACGCGCAGAGCTCGCGCGCGGGGAGTTGGTCAGTCGACCCATGGGGCGTCATGTGCTGTCACGCCAGTGGTACGTCGTTTCACTGCGGGAACGGAGCCTCAGTGCGGCGGAGGAGAGCGTGATCCGTTACTTGCGCGAGGAAACGGTCGGACTGTCGCCGACGCGCGGCAAACCGGCAACCACGCGTTGGGCGCTCACCGCATTGCAACCGTTGCTGATGCTGCTGGCTGCCGGAATGTGAAGGCTGCGCGATAAAGTTGCAGTTTTTTCTGCAGGTTGCGCTGCTGGCGTGGTGTCGGCGGTTCTGGCGAATCGTTTTTCGGCAGGGGACCAAAGCGCGCGAGACATTCGCCGAGCAGTTTCACGGCGGCCTCGGGGGAAAGATTTCCACCATCGATCAACAAGTCCGTTTCCGGCGGAGAACAGTCGCGGACACCGCGCGCGAGTCGGACCACAGGCACGCCTTGGCCGACCGCATATTCCAATCCGCGCCGTGTTCCATCCTGGAAGATCCCTCGTCGATCGCCGATGCCAACGAGTCCTACGACGGGTTGCGTCGCCTGGAGTTGGGCCAAGGCCACCAGGACGCCGAGTTCGGCCGCGCCGTCGCGCGTCGCGTCGTCCGGCGACCAAACGGTGTCCTCAATGATCGCAACGGGACCGCGCGCCCAGGCGGAGCCCGTCAGGACGAGAAGGACAATGACGGTCCAGAATGAGCGGCGAGCCATGCCGCTGGAGTGAGCACTCCGGGTGCCATGCCGTGACGCGCGGGCCCTTCAAATCATGAAGTGTTTTCATCGATCAATGGGTACGGGACGAGAGGCAACGATTCCTCTTTCAACCTCGTTT
Organism: Opitutus sp.; assembly: GCA_039928945.1. Classification (GTDB taxonomy): domain Bacteria; phylum Verrucomicrobiota; class Verrucomicrobiia; order Opitutales; family Opitutaceae; genus Opitutus. The sequence continues at coordinate 8,135 of JBDSSD010000133.1, forward strand.
TCGATGGGCTGCGACGAAGACGGAGGCACAAAAAAGCCGGCACGAAAATCGTGCCGGCGAGCTGACGTGTTGAAGATCAGGTGGAGGGCTGGTGCCGTTGCTCGGTATCGTTAATGACGGCGCGCAGCGTTTCTCGGATGGCATTCGGCTGCCGCGAGAGCTCGTCCCGACAGATCGCGAGAACGCGCGGGTGTTGCGCTGCATTTTGAGCCACCGACCAGCGGACGTCCTGCGAGAACTTTGCATTGTTGTCGGTACCCAAGGCGGCGAGGATGTTCTGGACCGGCGCCTTTTCGCCCGTGGCGAGGAACACGCCCCACTGGAGGTCGAGAGAACGGACTGATTTGACCTCGGCAGATTTCAGATCGGGCGTACGTGCGACGAGTCCCTCGATTTCGTGGCGGAGCTCCGGATTGGCGGAACGTGCGAGCGCTTGCAGATAGGTCACGCCCTTCGGATTGCCTGAATACCACAAGGCGGAGGCGAGGATGCGCTGATGCGCAACGGGGAGGCGTGGGCTGACGCGCATCCATTCGTCAACGCGATCAGGGTGCTGGGCGAAAATTGATCCGAGAAAACCAATCGCGAGCGGCACATGGTGCGGCTGCTCGAAATAACCCGAGCGACTCAACTCGAACACCGCGGACGTGAAGCGCTCAGGGGCGGGCTGTTGATAATAATTGTTCAGCCACAACTCGGCGGAGGACGGAGTGGCGGCTCGCGCGACGGACGCCGCGGCCAGCAGAACGGCGAAAATGCCGGTGCGAAGAAGGTAAGGATAAGCACGCATGACGGGGTGGATTTTTACTAACGAGACCCGGGGTTGGGTGTGAGGAAAACTTATCCCAACGAGACGCAGAGTAAAGGAACGTAACGATGAAACGAATTCATAGAACGGTGCTGCGTTCTCTCGATGCGCGGCATCGTTCATGCAAACACCGCCCGCTTAAACCCGCATGCCACCGACTGTCGAAGAACCAATCCGAACAGAGGAGGCCTTCGTCGCGCCAGCGGTGAGCGAGCGACAGGATTCGCGGATCCGCTGGAAACGACACGTGGGCTGGATCTTCGTGATGATTGCAATCACGGCGGCCCTCGCCGTTCGACTTTGGCCGTCGGCCAATCTCGCGAATGGAAACAAAAGTGTCGGTCGCGAGCGTGCCCCGCAGGCAGTGCGAACGGTCCTCGTGCAACCGGAAGTGCTGCGGGATGAGGTGATCGGTACGGGAACCGTGCGCGCCAGCGAAAGCGTCGACCTGCACACGGAGAATTCCGGGAAGGTGATGAAGGTGTTTTTCGCCGAAGGCGCCGCGGTGCGGAAAGGTGACCCTTTGTTGCAGATCGATGACGCCGAGCTGCAGGCGCAACTCGCGCGTGCCGAGCAACGACACAAGCTCGCCGCGGTGCGCGAAGCGCGACTGCGTTCGCTGAAGGAGCAGGGCTTTTCGAATCTCCAGGATTTCGATACAGCCGTTTCGGAGCTGGCGGTTCAGGCCACCGAAATCGATCTGATCAAAACGCAACTCGCCAAACTATTGATCGGTGCGCCGTTCGACGGGACCATTGGATTACGGTTCGTGAGCGAAGGGGCGTACGTCACCTCCGCCACCCGGATCGCGCGTCTGCAGGCGGTCGACGAGATAAAAATCGATTTCACCCTGCCCGAGAAATACGGCGCGGGCGTCCGCCCCGGTCAGAGCGTTCGATTCTCCGTCGTCGGAGTCGATGGAACGAGTCCGGCCGAGGTGTATGCGATCGAGCCGCAGATCGACGAAGCCACGCGGACTCTCCTCGTACGCGCGCGCGCGGCGAACTCCGATGGGAGGTTCCGGCCAGGCGCGTTTGCCCGCGTCACGTGGAGCGTTGGCGAAATCAAGGATGCGTTGCTGGTTCCCGCGGTGGCGCTGGTGCCGGAAAGTGCGGAACCGAAGCTCTTCGTGATTGAGAACGGGCACGCGACGCTACGCAGCGTCCGCCTCGGTCTGCGCCATGGGGCTCGCGTACAAATTGCGGAGGGGTTGCGGGCGGGTGAGGTGGTCGTTGTTGCCGGCGTGCAGCAGTTGAGGGCTGGTATGGAAGTCACCGACGAACTCGAGCCTGCTTCTGCCGCGACAAAAACACAGAAGCGAAAAGCCCCGTGAGGTTCTACGAGATCTGCATTCGGCGGCCGGTCTTCACGATCGTACTCGCGATCGTGTTGGTCGTGCTGGGATTGCTGGGGCTGCGCGAACTCGGAGTCCGCGAGTATCCGGCCATTGAGTCGCCGGTCATTTCGATCACGGCAAATTACACGGGCGCCAATGCCGAGGTGATTGAGGCACAGGTCACCGAGATCATTGAAGAGGCCGTCAACACCGTCGCCGGAATCAAGACGATCACCTCGTCGAGCCGCGACGGCGCGAGCCGGATCCGCATTGAGTTTGAACTTGGTACTGACCTCGATTCTGCGGCGAACGACGTGCGCGATCAGCTCAGTCGTGCGATCCGACTTTTGCCGCGGGAAATGGACCCGCCCTCCTTGAGCAAGGCGGACGCTGACGGTGGCACGGTGCTGACCTTCGTCTTGCGCAGCAAGGGGCATGACCTCATGGCGCTGACCGAAATTGCGGACCGGGTGAAGGACCAGCTCCAAACCGTTCCGGAAGTGGGCGCGGTGGATATTCTCGGCGAGAAACGCTACGCGATCAAAATCTGGCTCGATCCGGAGCGACTCGCCGCCCATGGGCTGACGGCTCCGGATGTTGCGGCCGCATTGCGGCGCGAAAGTGTGGAGCTCCCGGGCGGGCGCATTGAAAACACGACATCGGAGTTGAACGTGCAAACGCTCGCGCGGTTGAGTGACCCGGCCGAATTTGACCGGCTGGCCATCGTCACGGAAGGGGATCGTATCGTGCGGCTGCACGAGATCGCGCGGACCGAACTGCTGCCGTTGAACGAACGAATCTCCTTTACGGTCCGCGGTGAGCCCATGCTCGGGTTGGCTGTGCGGCCGCAGCCAGGAGCCAACCAGGTTGCGATTGTGGATGAGACGATGCGCCGACTGGAAAACGTGAAGCGCTCACTGCCGCCGGGCGTGACGCTTGAGGTCGCGAGCGACAACACGGTGTTCGTTCGAGTTGCGATCGCTGAGCTCGGGGAAACCATCTTTGTCGCGTTGGGCCTGGTGGTCGGCGTGATCTTTTTGTTCCTCGGCTCGTGGCGCACCACCCTGGTTCCCGCTGTGGTCATTCCGATTTCGCTGATCGCCACGTTTTTCATCATGCGGGTGGCGGGATTCTCAATCAATGTATTGACGCTGCTCGGTCTCGTGCTCGCGGTCGGCCTGGTGGTGGATGACGCCATCGTCGTCGTCGAAAACATCCATCGGCGACGTGAGCTTGGGTTGGCACCCCTTGAAGCGGGGGTGGAGGGCACCAAGGAAGTGTTTCTGGCGGTGGTCGCGACGACGCTCGCGGTGATCGCCGTGTTTTCGCCGATTCTTTTTTTGGGCGGACTGACGGGCCGGTTGTTCCGCGAGTTTGGCTTCGTGATTGGCGGTTCGGTCGCGATCTCGGCGTTTGTCGCCTTATCGCTCACGCCGATGATGGCGGCCCGCTTTGCGACCGGAAATCATCGGCCGCCCACCTGGTGGAAAAAAGTGGATGGATGGCTCGAGCGGATGCGAAAGAGTTACCGGGAGGCCCTCGCCCGATTCCTGAATTGGCGGTGGGCTGGCGTTGGACTGCTCCTCCTCGCCGCTGGACTTACCGTTGCGACGTATCGCGAGCTGCCGCAGGAACTGGCGCCGCTGGAAGATCGTAATCGACTTTCGCTGACCGCGACCGCGCCCGAAGGTGTTTCGTACGAGTACATGCTCGCGCTGATGACGAGCTTGGAAAAAAAAGTGAACGAAGCCGTGCCCGAGGCCGCGTTGATCACATGCCAGGTGCCGGCTTCCGGGGCGCGTTCAGGTACGGGCGTCGCGAATACCGGATTGATCGAGCTGATTCTGCGACCCAAGCACGACCGCAAGGCGTCGCAATCGGAAATTGCAGCCCGACTGTCGCGACTCGTGCGCAAGATTCCCGGAGCGCGCTTCAACATTTCGCAGGAGCCGAGCGTGGGTGACCGGCGGGCGGGCAACAGCGTGCAATACGTGTTGCGCGCGAGCACGCTGTCCGAACTCAAATCGGTTCTTCCGGATTTTTTGGAGCAAGCCAGCGATGCGCCGGAATTCGCCTCGGTTGATGCGGACTTGAAGTTCACGCGTCCGGAACTGCGAGTGTCGCTCGACCGCGAGCGGTTGCAGAATCTCGGTGTATCGGCCAACGACGTTGCGACCACAGTCCAGGCCGCGCTCAGCGGACAGCGCGTGGCGTATTTCAATCGCGGCGGGCGGCAGTATGAAATCGTCCAGCAGTTATCGGCTGAGTACCGGGACGACGCCCGGAATTTGGGTCGGTTGTCCGTGCGCACGGATACGGGCCGCCTCGTGACGCTCGACAACGTGGTCGATGTCCAGGAAACGGTGGCACCCCCGCAGCGGTTCCGGTTCAACCGTCAACCCGCAGCGACGGTGTCCGCGCGATTGGCGGAAGGTGTGACGGTCGCCCAAGGCTTGCAGGCGCTCGACCGCATTGCGCGGCGGAGTTTGCCTCCGGAAGTCAGCACGACGCTCACGGGTTCCGCGGCAGAATTCGCGGAGAGTCAGCGCGGTCTGTCGTTTGGCTTCGCGATGGCGCTGCTGTTTGTTTATCTCGTGCTGGCAGCGCAATTCGAAAGCTGGAGAGCGCCGTTCGTCATCATGTTGACCGTACCGCTCGCGTTGTTGGGCGCGCTGGGAGCGCTGTGGTATTTCCGGCAATCGCTGAATATTTTCAGCCAGATCGGTGTGATCATGCTGGTGGGCTTGATCACCAAGAATGGGATTCTTCTGGTGGAGTTCACGCTGCAACAGCTCGCCGCCGGAGTGGCCCCGCTGGAAGCGGTCATCAACTCAGCCGATACGCGGCTCCGACCGATTTTGATGACGTCGGTCTCGACCGTGCTCGGGGTGCTCCCGATTGCTCTCGCGCTGGGAGCAGGGGCGGAAAGCCGCGTGTCGATGGGCATCGCGGTGATTGGGGGCCTTGTGTTTGGCAGCGCGTTGACGCTCTTTGTGATCCCTGCGGTGTTTCTGCTGGTCTGTGGCAAGGCCGCGCAGCCGACTCGGGTGAACGATCCTCGGATCGAGGTTGTCCAAGAACCGGGTTTCACTGCAACGAGGCAGGGGTGAGAGGGCTGCAAAGCGCGAAGTTCGGGATCGCGCTCGTTGCGATGCGATGATGTCCCACGAATCCGTGTTACTCAGTGCAATCCGTGGTCTCCGAAACGCATCGCGCTGGATCGCTCAAGCCACTCTGATGGTTGGCTGCAGAGCCGAACGAACGCCGCGGGCGGACTGGGTGTCCGCGTGCGTCCGTTCCTTGCACAAGTGCGCTCGAGCCGCCTGGCCGCGGAGAATCATTCGTTCACCGACGGCTACTTATACCAGCGCACGACGCTGTAGGTTGCGGCGGCGAGCTGTTTGGGGAGTTCGACGTGGCCGTAGTGAGTGATCAGCGGATCCCAAACGATGAGACGGATTTTCGCGTTCGGATTTTTTTGGCGGTACTCGTTCGCGAAAAATACCTCCGGGGCCTTCATCGGGTCTTCAGGCAGCCAGTGATTTCGATCATAGTGCCCGACCGTCCACACCATCTGCTGATAGCCGTCCATCCTGGTGAAATGCGTGGAGAACAACTCGGCACTCACTTCCTCGAGATTCACGCCCCATGGGTTGCCGGATTTCTTGAGCAGCTTCTCGATCGAAACTTCGATCCATCCCTTCTGATCAATTGCTCCGCCGTGCTCGATGCTCTGGATCTGCTGCTTGAAATTCGCCCGGCGGCGTCCTTCGACTTCAAGCCACTTCTCGGCGATGTCGAAGGTGGACATCCCGGGTTCGTAAAGCGGGTTCAACCAGCGGCTGTACCCGCGGGCGTACGTTTCCTTGTTGCGACGCGAAAGTAGATGCAGCGCCATGCGCTCGCGTGGCTCGGCGGGCGCTGCGCGTGTGGCTCGTCCTGCAGCTGGTGTCTCTTCCGCGGCCGGCTTTTTCGATTTGGCGAGTTCCTCCCGTGCGTCACGCACGCCATCCAAACGGGCCGGCCCGCCACTGCCCCAACCGAGATAGCGACCGTTGGTGCGGGCGCGCATCTCCGGATCGTTGTTCGCGAGCATGGCCATTTCACCGGACGTCGAGTGACCGATCAGGAGCAGATCGCCCGTCGTGTTTTTCATCAGCAACTGTTTCAGTCCGTGCATCACGTTCGTGTTCGTGAGCAGGCAATTTCTTATTTCGGATTCAGCCATCGGAAGCTCCTGGTCCAACAAGTAGGCCGGTTGGCGCTTCTCACTGCTAATGGGTTCGTCCCAGCCGCCGTATTTGAAATTTCCGGGGATGGTGACGATCATGACGTTAAGCTTCTGGGCGAGAAACTGACCCCAGCCCGGACGATTTTTGAGATCGACGAAGAACTCATACACGTTCGCCGCGCCGCCGTTCATGATCACGAGCCACGGATATTTTTTAGCCTCTGGATCATTGCTCGTGAGGCGGAGTCCGGTGATGTCCCAACCGAGATTGTAGTGCTGGTAACGTTCGACGATCCAGTCGGCCTTGTAGCCGAGTACTTTCGGATCGAGTTTGGCGACGTCACGCGGATCAAACGCGCCGCCAGGTGCAGCGAGAGCGAGCTCTGTGACGTGCTTGCCTCCGTCGGGCAATTCCCAGCCGAGGGACATGAAGTCGGGCGTCGAGAGGGAAACATAAACGGACTTCGGATCATCGAGGAGCGCCCAGATTTTCTTTTCAGCGGTCTCGTCGGCCGAGGCGGTGAGAGTGAGCAGGCCAGCGGTCAGGCAGGTGGAGAAGATGAGTTTCATGGTCGGAAATTAAGAGTCCTGTTTCATCATCCAGCTAGTAACGCTGATGATTGCGGCGGCGAGTTGCTCCGGCACTTCGACGTGGGCGTAATGAGTCACGTTGAGGTCCCAACCGATCACGCGAATTTTCGCGTGCGGATTGCGGAGCCGATACTCGGCGGCGATGCCGACGTCGCCGCCTTGCGCGGGATAAATGGCGTTCCAGTGGCCGTCGAGTTTCCCGACGCACCAGACCATGGTGCGAAAGCCCATGGCGGGTGAAAAGCTGGTTGAGCAGAGATCTTTCTGAACGTCCTCGAGGTTCACGCCCCACGGATTGCCCGTCTTCTTCAGCGCTTTTTCGATTCCGACTTCGACCTGCCCCTTCGCCGCGAAGTTGTCGCTGTGCTCGAGATCTTCGAGCGGCTGTTTGAAATTCGCGCGGCGGCGGCCTTCGACTTCCAGCCACTTGGTCGCGATGTCGAGGACCGACATGCCGGGCTCGTACAGAGGGTTCGACCAGCGACTGTAAACCCGCGAATACACGGCCGGGGTGCGGCGCGCGAGGACGTTGAGCCAGTAGTCCCCCGGTTTGGTCCAATCACGGCCGCTGCCTCCGTCATCGCCACCGCCGCCGCCGGTAAGTGTTGGAGCCGCTTTGTACTCAGGATCGGCCGCGTGTTTCGCTGCGATGACGGCCTTTACGCGCACCGGCCCGCCGGAACCCCAGCCGAGAAAACGGCCGTTGAGCCGCGCTTTCAATTCGGGATCACCTTGAGCGAGGTGAGGAAGTTCACCTGACGTCGAGTGACCGATGAGCAGCAGGTCGCCCGTGGTGTTTTTGGTCAGCAGTTGCTTCAGGCCCTGGAAAATCACGCGGTTGGTGAAGACGCTGTTGTACACGAGCACCTCGTCCGCGGTGAGCTCGCGATCGAGCAGGAAAGCCGGATCACGATCGGCGATACTCTTTTCCCAACCGCCGTATTTGAAATTGCCCGGTATCGTAACGATCAGGACGTTTCGTTTTTGCGCGAGGTACTGGCCCCAGCCGGGGCGATTTTTCAGGTCGATATAGAATTCGTAAACGTTCGCCGCGCCGCCGTTCATGATCACCAGCCACGGATATTTTTTCGCCTCCGGATCCAGGCTGGTCAGCTTCAATCCCGTGATATCCCACGGCAGATTGTAGCGCGTGTAACGTTCCACGATCCAATCGGCTTTGTACCCGAGGGTAGCCGCGGGAATCTTCGCGACGTCGCGCGGATCGAAGGCGCCACCGGGAGCCGCCAGCGCGAGGTCAGAGACGGTTTTTCCGCCATCAGGCAGCGTCATCTTCAAGGCTCGGAAATCAGCCTCCGCGAGCATTACGAACGGTTTGTCCTGATCGAGAAGCTCGGGAATCGAGGGACCGCCAAGGAGCGGGCAGGCCAACGTCAGGCCGGTGACGAGGGCAGGTAAAGTGAATCGTTTCATGAGAGGAGAGGCGTGGATTATTTGTACCAGCGCACCACGCTGTAGAACGCGGCCGCCAATTGTTTTGGTTTCTCAACATGGCCGTAGTGAGTCAGTGGAACGTCCCACACCAGAATGCGTACCTTCGCGTTCGGATTCTTGAGCCGGAACTCTTTGGCGAGGAAAACCTCCCACGCCTTCATGGGCTCCTCGGGCAGCCAGTGATTGCGGTCGTAGTGGCCAACGCACCACACCATCTGATTGAACCCGTCCATGCGCGTGAATGCGGTGGAGAAAAGATCCTTGCTGACGTCGTCGAGATTTACGCCCCAGGGGTTGCCTGATTTTGCGAGCAACACTTCGATCTGTCGTTCGACCTCGCCCTTTTTGCCCCAGCCCCCGGCGGAGTGTTCCATATCCTGCAGCGGCTGCTTGAACATGGGCCGTCGCACGCCTTCGGCCACCATCCACTTCTCGCCGATCTGCAGATGCGACATGCCGGGTTCGTAGAGCGGGTTCAGCCATCCGCTGTAACCGTGGGCATAGCCTTGCGCGTCGCGACGGTTCAGCACGTGCAGAGGTTTCATCGTGCCCATCCCGCCCTCGCTGTCGCGCGCGCCAGGTTCTTTGGCGGATTGAATCGCGTGCGCGCGGGCCGGACCTCCACTGCCCCAACCCAGGAAGCGGCCCTTCAGCCGGGCGGACAGCGCCGGGTATTCGTAGGAGAGAAACGCCAGTTCGCCCGACGTCGAATGACCGATCATGAAGAGATCGCCGCTGGTGTTTTTCATCACGAGCTGCTCGAGCCCCTTCATGATGAGCCGATTCGTATAAATGGCATTGCGCACCTCGCTCTCCGCCTGAGGGAGCTCACGATCCAGCAGGTACGCCGGCTGACGCGTCTCATCCTTGATCGGCATCGGCCATCCGCCGTATTTGAAATTCCCGGGAATGGAGACGATGAGAACGTTCAGCTTTTGCGCGAGAAACTGACCCCAGCCCGGCTGACTTTTGAGGTCCACGAAGAACTCATAAACGTTGGCTGCGCCGCCATTCATGATGACGAGCCACGGATATTTCTTCGCGTCGGGATCGAGCGACGTGAGCCGCAGCCCGGTGATATCCCAATCCAGATTGTAATAGCTGAAGCGTTCCACGCACCACTTCGCCTCATAGCCGAGCGTTGCCGGAGGAATTTTCTCCAACGCGCGCGGATCGAACGCTCCTCCGGGCACTGCGCTCGCGAGATCAATCACGGTTTTCCCGGCATCCGGTAGATCGAAGCCGGTACCGAGTGCGAGAAAGTCGTCGCCCGGCAGGGACGAGTAGAGTTTATCCTGGTCGAGCAAGTCCCAGATTTTCTTTTCGATGACAGGATCGGTGGGACTAAGCGCGGCCGTCGCGCGGGCGAGGACGGCGCAGAACAGCAGGGCGGCGAGCAATTTTTTCATAGGGATCAAACAACGAGGAGGGAAAAAAGGCCGCACCGTGAGGGGTGCGGCCGTGTGGGTTAAAAGCTGCGGGTTACGGTGAACTGAAAGCGTCGCTCAGGATTGACCGTTACGAGCGTCTCGCTGCCGTCGCCGCCACTGCGGGCCCGGAAGCTGAGGTCGTCTGTCACATTGAACACATCGAGCTTCAGCCGCCACCGCTGGAACACGTAGAATATGCCCAGGTTTAAGGTCCGGGTCGGAGGAAGTTTGAGGAGCCTCCACCGGCCGGAATAGGTGCTGGAGAAATAATTTCCGCTCAGCGTGAAGCCCAGGCCGTTGCTCATGGTGTAAACGGAGTTCACGCCAAACTGGTTTTCCGGAATGCCCTGCTTTTCCGGATACAGGTCGGCGATCGCCTGCGGCACCGTCAGGTTGAGTTTGCCGCCGTAGCCGAACGCCTCGGCGGGGTAGATGACCTTGCCGGTAGCATCCACCACGTCTTTGAAGCCAAGCCAGTCCGCGTTGATCCAGATGGTGCCGGGACGCACCGGATCATAAACAGTCTTTTGCGCGAGTGCGTAGACCGAGAGCGAAAATGCTTTGGAGGGAACCCATTTGATTTCCATCTCCGTCCCGCGCGTCAGGGTCGAAGAAACCTCCGCACTGATAATCGACGAATCGGAATTCGGCGAAACGTCCGTGCGGGTTTGCTCATAGGCCGCGAGAGTGACGAACACCTTGTTGCTGAGGAGACTCGCCTTGACGCCTGCTTCGAGCAGCTGGCCCATGCCGATGTGGCCGGCGCGGATCACCGCGTTGTCCATCTTGTTGTTATTCGATTCGAGCATAAGGCTCGAACGCGCGGCAGTGAAATACGGGGTGATCTTGTGCGCACTCTTGTAACTCAAGCTCGCGCTCCACGACGTACCTGAATCCCAACCCATCGCGAAGTCATCGGCTGTGGCGAAACGACCGGGATTGGTGGACGTGCCGGTATTAACGGTGAATCCCGCGTAGTCGCGGTTCTGGGCGTGAGAGCCGTCCCAGCGACCGCCGACGATCAGATTGATGCGCTCGAAGAAATCCACGTCGAGCATGGCCCCGATGCCGGCCTCGAAATATTTCGTGTCGTAGGAACTCGTCCACGGCGCGCCGTCCGCGGTGATGTTCGCGTTGTCGAACGGGTGAACGAAGTTGGCATTCGCTGTCTGGCCGGCACCCATGGCGTCGACGCGATACCCGCCACCGAAGTCTCCGCCGTAGCGCGCACCGGAAGCCTTGGTGTTGCGAAAATTTGCGGAGACGAGGGAATTGATCCCCAGCCAGTGCGGCAATTTGGTGAGGCGGTAGGTGGCGGTCGCCTTCTCCTCGATGACGTAGACGTCCTGTTTGCCGCCGCTCGGCGTGCCGGAAACCTTGTATTGATCCTGGCTGTCGAAGAAGAGCTGGTTCTTGAATGTCAGGTCCGGGTTCAGGTCGTAGATCAGGTCGAGGTAAGCGACGATGAACTCAGCCTCCAGTTTCCGTTCGAAGGCATTAGGGCGGCGGTAGTCGACCTGGGTCATCCCCACGGTGCGGGGATCGAGGACGAAACCAATCGGCAGCTGACCTGAAGTGGGCAAGGGGCTGCCGATGCCTTGAGCGCGAAGCAGCCCGCTCGGATCCGCCGCGGGGTTTGCGACCAGGTAGTCGTACATGGTCTTCGGAATGCCGCCGATCGTCGGGAAGGAACCGAGGGCGTAGTAATTGCCCGCCGGGTCCTTCGGCCAGGTGAACGTCTGGCTAAACGGGGCGTTGCTGTTGCTCAGATTACCTCGAACGGGCGAGGCCAGATTGTATTCATAATATCCGATACTGCCGTTGCGGTTGAGATCGAGGTTGATCAGTGGCTCGCCGGTGATGACGGTGCCGGTATCGATCCAATCCTGGGTCAGCCGGCCCGGGAAAGCGCCGGCGGTTTCGCTGAGTTGATAGCTGAAGCCGGTTTCGAGGCGGAGCTTGCTGACGACGTCGTCGAGGCTCACAGCCGCCTGGAGGATTTTTTGCTTAATCGGCACGCCTTTCACAAACGCGTGGGAATCTTCCAGCAGACCGTAGACATAGTACCCGCCATGCTTCTTGCCGAGATCGAGCGGTCCGCCGACGCCCGCTGATGCTTCGAATTTATCGTAGCTGCCGACGATGACTTGAGCGACGCCCTCGCTCTTCTTCAGATAGCCACCGGTTTTTGCCCGGCCGGCTTTCGGCACCATGTTCGTGTAACCGCCAATCTTGCCCATGCCGTAGATGGGTGATGGAGGTCCCTTCACGACCTCGATCGAATCCATGGCCGCGAGCACGGACCGACCGTGGCCCTGCAGATCGATTCGCTTCATCCCGCGGAAATAGGTATCCGCCGGAACATTGCGGACATCGACGCCACCTTGAATGCCGAACCGCGTAACCGTGAACACGCCGGGAACCACGCGCACCAAATCCTCGACGGCGGAGAGCGACATCGCGTCGATCACTTCAGCGCTGACGAGCGAGACGGATCGCGGAGTGTCGAGGACTGATTTCTGGAAACCGAAGGCGCCTTCCACCGGCTTCTCCGGGAGCATCCCGAGCGGATCGTCCACTTGCTCCTCCACCACGAACTTGTCGAGCAACACGACGGGCTCACTGTGAGCGAGCGGCGAGTTCGGCTTGGTTTCGGTTTGGGCGAAGGCGAGGAAGCCAGGGCAGACGCAGGCTGCAGTGGCCAGGAAACGCGCAAGGTTTCTCATGGTCGATAGCGAAGGATTGAGTGTGTGGTGTGATGGCCGCTGACGAAGCGATCTGAGCAGATGAAGTGCCTCACCGGTTGGCTTGGGTGGTTTGATACATGAATTATATTTGTGTAATTCCGGTGAGTTCGGAGTAGCTGCGTATCCAAAAAGCTGTGCCACCCGGGTTTCCGAGTGATCGCCGGCAAAAGCATCAGGGCGTCGCAGTTTTTCCGGCGCTCTCCCGTCAGGTCTGCAGCTTCGAGCCGTGCGAACGCTGGTGTCGCTTTCGTCCTGCTGGAAAACGAGTGAGCGAGTTTCCGGCAAACTCCGGTCACAAACGCGCTCGCCGCAGAGGCGAATATCTCCCCACCTTCCTCGCATGCACGCTGACTCGATGCTGCTTCACGTTTTCATCTACCTCGTCGCGGCGGTGGTTTCGGTGCCGCTGGCCAAACGGTTGGGGCTTGGGTCGGTGCTGGGGTACCTCATCGCGGGCGTACTGATCGGACCGCATGTCCTTGGCCTCGTCGGCGATCGTACCGGTGACGTCATGCACTTCGCGGAGTTCGGCGTGGTGATGATGCTTTTTCTCGTCGGCTTGGAGCTGCAGCCCACCCTGTTGTGGCGGATGCGGGCGCAGTTGATTGGACTCGGCGGACTGCAGGTCCTCGGCACCGCGGTCGTGGTGACCGCGATCGGGTATGCGCTGGGGTTGGGCGCACGAGTGCCGCTGGCGGCTGGCCTGATCCTCGCGATGTCCTCGACGGCGATCGTGCTGCAATCACTGCAGGAACGCGGAAAACTCAAAACCCCCGGAGGGGAGGCCGCGTTTTCGGTGCTGCTTTTTCAAGACATCGCCGTGATTCCGATCCTCGCCTTGCTGCCACTGCTCGCCATCCAAGGTGGCTCCGAGCCCGCGGCAGCAGCGTCAACGAGCGGCATCGGTCATCTGCCGGGTTGGGTGCAAGCGCTGATTGTGGTTGGCGCGGTGACGGGCATTGTCGCCATGGGTCGCTATGTGGTGAATCCTCTGTTTCGCGCGATTGCGAAGACCCAGCTGCGGGAACTGTTCACAGCGGCGGCGTTGCTGCTGGTGATCGGTGTCTCGCTCGTGATGCAACTCGTGGGTCTGTCCGCGGCGCTGGGCACGTTCGTCGCCGGGGTGGTGCTCGCGAACAGTGAATACCGTCATGAACTCGAGGCGGATATCGAACCTTTCAAGGGGCTGTTGCTCGGGTTGTTCTTTATCAGCGTGGGCGCGGGTATCGATTTCGCCCTCATGCGCGCACAGCCGGGGCTGATCGCTGGCTTGGTGCTGGCCTTGCTGACGGTGAAGTTCGTGGTGCTCTTTGTGCTCTCCCGCGGGTTCAAACTCGCGACTCCGGAAGGGATGCTGTTCTCGTTCGCCCTGGCCCAAGGCGGCGAGTTCGCGTTCGTCCTGCTCTCGTTTGTGGTGGATCACCGGGTCATGACGCGGGCGGTAGCGGAGCCGCTGGTCGCCGTCGTGGCACTCTCGATGGCGGTGACTCCGCTGATGTTCGTGTTCAACGAACGCTACGTACAATCGTGGTTTGCCCAGCCGCGGCGGCCTGAACGAGAGGCCGACCGCATCGACGCGGGGGATAACCCCGTCATCATCGCGGGCTTTGGTCGCTTCGGCCATATCGTCGGCCGGCTGCTTCGGGCCAATGGCGTGGGCACCACGGTTTTGGATTTGGACGCCGAGCAGGTTGAGATCGTACGCAAACTCGGGATCAAGGTGTTTTACGGCGATGCGACGCGACTCGACCTATTGCACGCGGCCGGTGCGGCTCGCGCGACCGCCATCGTGATCGCGATCGACGGGGAGGAAAAGGCCGTGCAACTCGTGGAGTTGGTGCAGAAAAACTTTCCCAAACTGAAAATATTCGCGCGAGCGGTTGGTCGCGTCCACGCGTACGAGTTCCAGAAGCGTGGCGTCATGACCTTCTATCGGGAAACCGTCGGCAGTTCGCTGGATATGGGCATCGATGTGTTGCACGAGCTCGGCATGCCGCTGCATCAAGCACAGCGTGCGGCCATCATCTTCAAGCGCCACGACGAGAAGAGCGTGCGTGACCTGGCGCAGTTTTGGGACGACGACGAGGCGTACTTCAAAAACGCCCGGCAAAACATTGAGGCGTTCGAACAGATGTTCGCCAGCGATCAGGACCGCAGTCATCTCGCTGCGGATCAGCGGTGGAAGCCTCACCGATCCACGCCGGGTCCTGATAAAGCCTGAGCCTGCGCATCCGAATGGAGTTTCCTCTGCGAGTCGGAGCCCGCCTGATTTGATTGCATGAGGTGTGCTCGAGCGAGATCGCGTTGAACTGAGACGCACCCGACGCGTTGATCGAAATCCGTCCGACTTGTTAAGGGCAGCCATTCGGAATGATACGCGTCGTCGCAGAAATGTGGATGCGTGGGCCCGGCCATGGCAGCGTAAAACGTCCGATGGCAAATTCAGAAGGGTGGTGATCGGTCCACAGGCGCTTCCTGCCTGTCTGGCGGACCGTCACACCTGCATGGAGAAAACGTTCGCACACACGCTCAACGTGCCGAAAGTCTGGAAGTCGTTGCTCAACATTGAGAGTTTCGACGGCCTTTCTGCTTTTCTGGAATCCGAGCCGCCGCCTCCAGGCGTTGGAGTCCAGCGGCCTTACTCGCGCTGACTGGTCGCGGCCGATTCGCCATGACGCCGAAAGGTGTCGGTCGAGGAAGAGGGACATACCGTCTGCCTCGAACTCATCAGCGGCGACGATAAGTACTTCGCGGTGCCCTCCCTGCAGTTGCCGAACGGAGATCGGTACGCACCGACGGACGTGGAGTTCGACGTCAGCTCGGAGGAAATTCTCGAGATCCGGGCGTCGCTAAGTTTGTGTGGAAGCAGCAGTTGGTTTGATCGAGTCGCTCCAATGCAGAGGCCTCATCAGCCCGTACTAATAATTGGTAGCGCTCCGCCTACTGCCAACTCAACGGGCTCAAAAACGATTTGATATTCTCCGCCGATAGACGACTATCTCCTCATCTCCTCCGCTTAGCGGAGGATGGGGTAACTAAGAAAGCAATGCCCGCCGTGTAGGGGTACACGGCGGGCTCTTTTTTTGTCTGGTTTCGAGGGTCAGTGCTCCGGCTTACGACCGCTTGGACCAACACGTGACTGAATCATTGGTTGTTAACCGTTTGGTCAGCAGAGGATAGTCTACCTTGGCGTTGTGGCGCTTGTCCATCGGCAGGTCCGCCCACAGGAGCACGCTTTCGATTTTCGCCCAGCGGGTGACTTCGAGCAGGCGCTCCGTGAGTCGGTCGCCGCCCTCGGTGGCGATAACCAGCAGCCGCTTTCCCTGATAGCTGAGTGCCGCCGCCCGTTTTACCTCTGGGAATGTCATCGCTACGCACTCCACGCCAAAGGGATAGAGGGAGCCACCCGCGTCTTTGATTCGCGCTGAACAGCGACCTTGGAGCCATAACCGACCGTTTTCGTCCAAATAACCCGCATCACCGGTCCGATGCCAGATGATGTCGCCCACCTTGAACTTGGTCTCTTCGTCTCCCACGCCGCCGAGGTACCCGGGAAGCACGTGATCTCCCGTGACCACAATTTCTCCCACCTCGCCCGATCGGAGCGTGGCTGCTTCGAAAGCAGGCACAGACAACGGTGCGCGAGGCTGTCCCCATTGATCGTTGAGGATCGCGAGTCGGATTTCGGGGACGGGCAATCCGGCGAGTAATCCACGGCCACGTTTCATCGCGTCGAGGTCGGCGGTCGCAATTTTCCGCGCATCGATGTGGGCGATGGGCTCTGCTTCCGTCGAGCCGTAGACCGCAACCACCTGCGCGTTCGGCGCCATCTGGCGCAGCTGTTCCAGCACGCGCGGAAACACGGGTGCGCCACCGGTGTAGAGTTTCGTCAGCGATGGAAGTCGCCGGCCCGTCGCGTGGCTGTGCGCGATCAAGCGTTCGAACAATGCCGGAGAAGCCGTCATGCGGGTGACGCCGTGGCGCAGGATCGCCGCAAAGAGTTCACGGGCGTCGACCGCGCCCGGCCGCTGCACACTCACTTTCGCGATGACGGAGGTGATCCCCGCGGCGAGACTCGCCAGGACAAACACGGGCAGCGTCGCTAGGTCGACCTCACCGGCCTCGAGGGCGAGGCTCGGCGCGAGGGCGCGGTTCTGCGCGAGCAAGAAGGCATGGGTTCGTACCGCTCCTTTGGGTACGCCGGTACTGCCGCTGGTGAACGTCACCAGCGCCGCATCGCGCGGTTCCGCGAGGTTGTTTTTGAGCATCCGACTGCTCCACCGCGTTGGCCAGCGGCGGGCACCGGGCATCCAGCCGTTGAGCGTGACGTGCAGCGGGACGTCGCGGAGGGCACGAAATTTCAGCCGCAGCAAATGAGCTTTCCAGGGACCCAGGAAGGCGCGCGGTGGGAAACGTTCGCAGCATCGCTGCACGTGCTGCTCCCCCGCTGACGGATCAAGAAACATCGCCACCGCACCGATCCGAAACAAGGCGAGCAACGCGACGTAGAGATCCGCCGACATCGGTACGAACACGAGCACCGCTTGCCCGCGAGCCAGCCCGAGATCAATCCACCACTGCGCCGCGTGCGCCACGGCGTTTTCGAGTTCAGCGAACGTCAGCCGCCGATTCGCCTGATCATCGATCAAGGCAACGGCGTCCGGGCGAAGTTGCGCCTGTTGCGTGAGAATTTCTCCGATCGTCATGCCGACAGCCGTTTCGAGAACAAGGCGTAGCGCCGGATGGTATGGGCGTAGTGAGCACTCAGGTTCCGCGACTGGTTCGTCTCGTGCATGAGCGCGTGGATCCCGCGGGTGAACCCCAGTCGTCTGGCCGCGTCGTGCCCTTCCGCCAGCAGCAACGCACCAAGACCGGCGAACTCGCGGCCGGGTAGGACCGCGAGCGTTTTGACAATGAACGTGGTCATCTTGTCGCCACGTTGGGCCTGGGCGTAATCGGGCAGGGAGAAAACATAGCCGATCGTCCGACCCTGTTGTTCCGCGAGCAGAACGAGGTCGGTGCACAGCCGTTCGCGGAATCCGGCATACTGCGCCACAAACGCTTCCTTCGGCTGGGGCGTGTAAAGGTAGTTACTCTGGAATGCGATGGCGGATACATCGTAAATTCGCCCGAGTTCACTCTCGAAGCACGCGGCATCCAGCGAACGGATGCTCACGCCGGCCGACGTCATCCGTGCCGCGACCCGGTCGAGTCGCTCGTCACGGTGTCTCAGATCCGTTGTGGCGGTCGAGTAATAATTCGCGAGCACCTCGTACCCCGCCGCGCGCCACCACTCCGGCCACTGGGGAGGATGGGTTGGCTCCAGAAAAAATGCGGGCTCGGTTCCGGCCTCGGTCACAAAGCGATACGGTTTCCACGTTGATCCATTCATCGGCCCAACCGCGATCGTACAACCGCGAGAACGCAGCTCGCGCTCGGCGGCCGTAAGGAGCGCTTGAGCGGCAGCGACGGAGTCAGCGCTGAACCCTCCGATCACTCCGACTTTTTCGTTCGTCATCGTCGGTACCGAGGCCCACCAGAGCGAGACCCGGCCGTTGCCGTGCGGTCCTTGCTCGAGGAGCTGCAAATCCTCGCCCAGCGATTCGCGCATGTCTCCGCTCATAGACTCGAGATCAAGAATCCGAAGCCCGAGGCGAGCACCGCGGCCGCGCCTTGTTTCCACCAGCGCACGTTCAGGTCCTCAGGATCTTGAATGGACTTTTCCCACACGACAAAAACCGCCGCGGCGACCGCGACGCACGTTACACCCGCGACCAACGCGGAGAGTCCGACCGTCCGGCCTCGGTCAACGGCCAGGAGGGCGAGACCTTGCAGCCCCACCGCCTGGAGCACGCCCACCAACCACCACGCCGCTCTCGGCCATCGGGGATGACCTTGCGAATAACGCACGATCGCGATCATCGCCTGGTGCGTCGCGATGCCGACGGTGAAGAGCCACAGCCACTGCGGATGAGGCGCAAACGCATGGGCCACGCACCAAACAAGGCCGGCCGAGCTCACGCAAATGATCGCGATCAAGTTATGCCGTGGCAGCCCACCCGGGATCCGCGGCATGAGCCGCACGTAGCTCGCGAGCAGAACGAGCGGCGCGACGAGCCAGGCCCAGCCACCGATTGCCCAAAAAAAATAAAGCGCCAGCGCCGCACCCAATCGCGCGCTGTCGTCGACGACCTGTCCACGTCGCCAGACCAGTGCGACGACCGTTAACCCCAGCAGCACGCTCAGTCTCAAGATGAGCAGATGGAGCGGCGTTTCCAGGTACACCGTGATCTGGGCGTAAGCGGCCAGCGGCAGAAATATATTGTCCAACCCATGCCACGAGATCGCTTCAAGCATGAGCGAGAACAACCCGATCGCCGCGCCGATCAGCAACGAGGTTTGCCAGTCGTGCCCATACCACAACAGCGGACCCGCTGAACAGAGGCAGCCCATCAGCCCCACCGCCAGAGAGCCTTCCAGACTTTTCTCACCTTCCAATGTGGCGTACTTTCGTCGTCCCCAGCGTCGGCCGATCAACGCCCCGGCGGCATCGGCGAACGTGAGCAGTGCGACCGGCACAATGAACCGGAGTGGATCGCCGAGGGAGAGCGTGAAGACCACCGCAACCCCGAGTGGAAAGTAGATCTCGCCCAGCGATGCGCGGTTGACGTCGTGGAGCACGCCGCCGATTTCGCGACGCAGCAATGGCACGCATCGCAGCGAAGCGAGCGCGGCGCCCGCGAGCGCGGCCAGGACCCACACCGGCCAGAGTTCACGGAAAATCCAGGGAAAGGTGAGGCACACCAGGCCCATGCCCAGATGAACAATCTTGCGCGCCGTTTCCGGCTGCACCGCTTGGCGCGAACGCAGCATTCTGACCCCGGGAATGAGCAATCCAAGCAACCCCAAAACCGCTGCGATGCCAACGACCGGATTCATATCACTTCTTCGGTGACAAACGCGCTGTAGAAAAACGCCTTGTCCTGCGCGAACAACGGACCGGCAATGTCGTCGCGCGGCCGGAGTCGCTCCGCCAACGCCGCCGGGCGTCGCCGCGGAGCCAGCATGTTCCAATACGCCAGACGACCTCCGGGCCGGCTCGCCGCCGCGAGCGTAGCCAGCAGAGCTGCCGTGTTGGATTCGGACATGTATTCGAAGATGTCACTCAGATTGACCTTGTCGACGCGGTCCGTATCGCCGCTTGCGCGGGCCTGTTCCAGATACGCTTCCAGCGTGAGTTCATGCCACTCGAGTCGATCGAGGCGGTCTCGAATCCGCGAAAAATTTTCGGCGCGCAAGGCCCACGGCAGTGCAGCTCCATGTGTTCCTTTCAGAATCCAATACAGATAAGGATTCGCTGATGGATCCAGCGCCGTGAGCGCATGCTGCGTGCGTTGCAGGATACGCTCGGCCACGGATCCTTCCACATACTTGAAAAAGGCCGGATCGCGCCCAAGCCGCCCCATCATGAAGCGGGAGAAGAACACCCGGAACAGCAGTCGCCACCGCCACGTGTTCCAGCGCTGAGCATAAAAATCGGCGCGTTCCGTCGGCGTGCCACCGCGCAAGAGTGCGTCGATCGTCGCTCGTCCATGGACCAGCGGCAGCACGCGCGTGCGAAACAGGCGGAAATAATTTTCAAACTTTCCGGCGCCACCGATACCGCTCCCGATGCACGCCGGATGAGCATCCCAAAAGCGTTGGGCGGCGGTTCCGAGCGCGCTCCGACACCGGGCGTAGAGCGCGGCGCGTTCGGTCGGCGTGCCGGGGCGTGAGCCCAGCAGTACGAGGAGCTCGGCGTGGGACAGTGCTCGGAA
Source organism: Opitutus sp. (assembly GCA_039928945.1). Taxonomy (GTDB): domain Bacteria; phylum Verrucomicrobiota; class Verrucomicrobiia; order Opitutales; family Opitutaceae; genus Opitutus. The sequence goes on from JBDSSD010000133.1 coordinate 28,547, forward strand.
CGCCGATACACGGAGTTCGAGACAGGCCAGTTGCGCCGGGTTCAGGTCCAGGGCGACGACCCGGCGCGCTCCCGCTCCGAGAAGTGCGAGCGCATTGTCACCCGCTGAAGCGATTGATATCACCGTGTCCGTCGGCTGAATGTCCAACGCCGCGAGCAGCACGTCGGCGTCCTCCCAGACTTGAGCGTAGCGGATCTCAGAGAAATCCGCTCGTTCCGCCGCTTCCGTGGAACGCGAGGTCATGGTGTAGCGGGGGTCGGTCCATCCACCTTCCGCACGACGCCGCTGCTGCCGTCCATTTCCAGCCACTCCCCGGTGCGGACCCAAGCCGTGACGCCGTGGATCGACACGATTGCCGGAATGCCCATTTCGCGCGCAACGATCGCGGAGTGTGACAGCAGGCTGCCGTGCTCCACCAGCAAGCCGGCCGCGGACGGAAACAGCATGATCCAGCCCGGGTCAGTGCGGGGTGCGACGAGGATTTCTCCCGATTCAATCACCGCGTGATGGGGATCGAGAATGACGCGCGCTCGCGCTCGCACGACGCCGGGACAGCACCCGGTGCCTTTCAACGCATCGCCGCTTGGTACCACAGGCGGAGCCGAAGGTCGGAAAGAATTTCCCTGGTGAACGGCGCCTCGCGTCGCAAACCGATCCGCGAGCCGGACGCCGGAGCGGAATGCCGCAAACTCCTTTTGCCGCAGGGCCGTGAGACCGATCAGATCCGTCGTCGCCGTCGTGCCTTCCACAAATCCCAGCAGCTCTTCCACCGTAAGATAAAACACATCGCGCGGATGGCGAAGATGTCCGGCGGCGTGGAGTTGTTGACCGAGCGCGACGCAAATCCGTCTCACGCGTCCGAACAGGCGGGTGCGCTCGAACCGCAAGTTTTCCCGATCACAAACCCGCGCCCGGGTATGATTAAGTACCCATCTAAAAATGACACGGCGCGCAGGATGTCCGCGAAGGAGGTGATCGGCCCTGGCTTCGGCGGTCGCGCGCAGCTTCGATTCGTTGCCTGCGTCGACCAGACCCGCCGCTCCAAACCGGCGCGCGAATTGACCGACCGAGCGCAGGAGCGTCATCGGTTCATCGTGCAACGTGAGACTCTCCAACTTCAGTTCTTCCAGACACCGGTCGCCAAATTTTTCCAGGTAGGCTTCGTAACGCGCGCGAAATTCGGGCGAGGTTTCGAGCCACCGCGCGATGGCGCGTGACGATCCTTCGCACAGCACCTTCACCGCCGAGGCGTCCGCGACGACCAGCGATGCAAGCTCACGCACGCGTTTGGCAGGTTCGGCGCTGATCATTCCGCCTTCAGCGCACAGCAAATCGTTCTGCAGCATTCCGTCGGTGTCGCCGCACCACTTGGCGGCGAGCTTGCGCGCCAGCCCATAGAAGATCATCGCGAAAAAATCGTTCACCAAAGGTGCGTCCCACCGCAGCAGCAGTTGCCGCTCAAGTTCCCGATAGTGCACGACCAGCTCGTCCGCCCGCAGCGTTTCGAGAGGCGGATCGCAGGGCCGGAGCGCGGCATTGAGGCGCACATAGAATCGTCGAATCTGCCCTGGCAGCGTGAGATGGTTTCGCAGTAGACCCACGCTGGCGCCGAACAGCGCGACGCCGTCCCGCGCCTTGGCCCAACCCCGCGCTGGAGCGAATTGCGCGAGCACTTCGGGCGGGAGTCCTTCTTTGACCCCCATCATTTGCTCCATGAACCCGCGGTTGATCGAAAACCCCGGCAACAGCGCGAGCAGCCGATACCAGCTGATCAAGTTGTAATAAATCTGTCCGCCGATCAGTCCGAGCATGCGCGGAAATAAATCCCGATTCTCCTCAATCCGTTTTTCCGATACGCCCATCAAGCGGGCGAACTCTCGATAAACCGCCTCGTAGATGCCCCGCGCGAAGGAAAACGTCAGCGGCGTCGTCACTCCACTGTAGCTCTCGGCGATGTTCGCGTTGTCCCAGAGATGCAATGCGCCATCGGGATCCGCCAGCGCGGCGATCGACGTGATCGGTCGCGACTGGAGCAACCAAATCTTTCCACCGGCGAGCGCCCATTCGATATCCTGCGGCCGGCCAAACTGTGTGGCTGTGGCACGGGCCAGTCGCGCGATCTCCAACACCTGCGGGTCGGTCAGCGCCGCGAGCGCCTGATGCTCCGGCGCCACGGGATGCGCAGTGACTCCCTCCTTCGCGTCCGGCGCGGCGCGGTGGGCGGAGGTCTTGCGCGCGATCGCGCATGCCACCACGCGACCGGCGCGGTCCACCGTGAACGTGTCCGCGTCCGCTTCGCCGGAAACGAGTGCCGACCCAAGACCCAGCACGGCCGATACAACGCAGTGCCCGCGGCGTCCGCTCACCGGATCCGCGCTAAACGCGACGCCCGCAGCGTCCGCATTGACCATGCACTGGACCAGCACGGCGGGCGCTTGCGGGTCACCGGAAAGCCCGCGCTCGCGACGATACGCCAGCAACCGTTCGCTGAAACCGGATTGCCAGACGGCCGCGACCTTCTCGGGTATCCGCTCCGGTGTAACAAACAGATAGCTCTCCAGCTGACCCGCGAACGAATGATCCGCACCATCTTCATCGAGAGCCGAGGAGCGCACCGCAAAGTACTCGGCGTCTGGCGCGAGCTCGTGCGCCAGCGCAACCATCTCCGCCGCAAGATCAGGGCGCACCCCGATGACGTTCGCTCCACGGCTCAGCGCGAAAACTTCGGGCGTGACCACAAACCAAGCGGGAATGGGCAAGCCGCTCATCCCGAGCCGGGCGAGAGCGCCGGCCTTGCCGCCGAGCGGTGCGTCGGCAGTGAAATCGTCCGTATGGCGAATCAGCAGGGGAGACATGGCGGGCTTACTTCCGCACCCACAGCGGAACGACTCCGAGCATGAGGTAAAGAGACAGCGTCCACACGCCGGAATAAACCTCGATCCCCTTTGCGAGTCGCGCCTGGACCGAGCGGAGAAAAGCGAACGCGAGTCCGAGGGCGAGCAACCAAAGCACGCCCAGCCCAACGAGAACCGGTGTGGTGAAATCGATCCGTTGTGCGGCCACTCCGCCGCACGCGAGCGTTGCCGCCATCGCCGCCAGCCAGGCGAGCACGGCGTTTCGTCGGCCCCATAAAAATGAATACGTTTCCACGCCCGCTTCTTCCTGCGCTGGCGCCCGAATTTTCCGGCCCAGCTCGATGACGACGCCATTGCAAAAGCTGGCGGCGAGAAACCAAAACAAACCGACCGGCATGATTCCGCCCGCGTGGACCCAGTCACAACCCGTCGCGAACCAGTCGACCAGCGGCATGATCGCCATGTGACTGAAAAGATAAATGACCGGGCGAGCCTTCAACCACCGGCGCGCAAAAAACTCTTCACTCATCAAACCGAAATAGATCCACGTCACCACCAGCAGCGCGACCAACCGCCAGCCAATTTGCAGCGCAAGCACGAGCTGCAGAGAAGCGACACCGAACCCAACCCAGCCCAGCTCGCGTAGCGTGACTAAACCGCGTGGGACTGGGCGGTACGGACGATAGCGCGCATCCTCCTCCGCGTCTTTGAATTCATCGGCAATGCGCAGGAGCAGGAACGATCCGAGCGAAACCACGAACGCGACGACAAACGAGAGTGCGACGGGCGACGTGGTCGGCCCGCGTAGGAGCGCGGAGTAGCTTACGGCTGAGGCGCTGAAGGCCAGAATCAACGGGCCGTGCGCCGCAACGGGGAAACGCTCGCGCTGGTAAATCCACCAGCGCTTCATGCGTGCGCTGCCAATGCCGAAGCACTCGTCTGAGCGGAAGTCTCGACGGCTGCGCCATTCAAGCCCTGCGGCGCCGGTTTGGGTTTCCGGCCGCGAGCTAATTTCTCGTGGGCTTGCGCGAACTGCCCGGCGCTCAACGCCGCGATAATTGAAAGTTCACCGGCCAGGGCCAGTGCCGCACACACTTCGGCGAAGGCGCGGGCATGACCTGTGCCGGCCAGTCCCAGAATTTCCAGACACGCCTGCTGACTCGGCAAACCCGTTCCGCCACCCACCGTGCCGACGATCAGATTAGGCAACGTGACGGCGGCATAAAGTTCACCCTCGCCGCCCACTTCGAAGCGCGTCACGCCGACCGCAGCTTCCGAAACGCATGCCGCATCCTGCCCACAGGCGATGAAGAGCGCGGTGAGACCGTTGGCGTAGTGGCCTTGGACGCCGATCGTCCCGCTGAGCACACCGCCCAGAGCGGACATCCGCCAGTAATCGACCATCTTCTCGGGCGTGCTGTGCAGATGACGTTCGACGACTTTTCGCGGCAGGCGCACCTCGGCGCTGACTTTGCGGCCGCGCACACTTTGAAACGATTGGGCGCTGGCTTTCTTGTCGCCCGACATGTTGCTCTCGACGAAGAAGTACGTGGGCTTGAACGGGCAGACCGCGGCGATGTGGTCGCAGATCGCCTGCGTGGCAATCGTCACCATGTTCTGACCTGAAGCATCACCGGTCGTGAACTCCACCAGCAGGTACACGTGATTTCCTTCAATGGTGAACCGGATGTCCTTGAGTCGTCCGTACCGCGACGTGGCGTCCGCCACCGCGCGGAAGTTCTCCATGTTGGCCAGACACCACTGCACAAAGTTTCCCACTTCGAGCAGGGTCTTGAACGCGTAGGCGGGCGCGCGCCCGACGCCTTCGTTCAAGATCAAGGTCGTGCAACCGCCCGCGAGCGAAACGACGCAGGCTCCGCGATGATAACTCGCCACGAGCGCAGCCTCCGTCGTTGCGAGCGGAAGGTAGTAATCTCCTTGGGCCGCGATGCCGTTGACGCGGAGCGGACCGGCGAGGCCGACCGGCAGTTTCACCGTGCCGATGAAATTTTCGATGTTGCGAGCGAACGCGTCGTGCTGGTCGAGCGTGGCGGGATCAGCGAGGGACGCGCGCGCTTGTAGTGCGTGGCTGAGGAGGGCCCAGCGTTTGTCGACGATCGCCGGTTCTGTTTGGGTGGCACCCGGCACACGCGGGGGAGTGGCGTGAGATTTGGGCGAAAGCCGGCGGGCGATTTCCTCGGGGGAAAGTCCGGCCGCAATGTTTAGCAGGTGATTTCGGGCCCGATCTTGCGAAGCTGACATGCGCGTGGGGTGAGCAAAGGAGTGCCGGCGATTTACACAAGCCCGCCGGTATCGTGCGGCTTTAGCCTCGCCGATTTCCTGATCGGTCCGTAGCTCAAACCTGAATGGCCGAAGCCTTGAAGCACCGCTGGAGTCTGGCGCACAACTACCTCGCGGGGATCACAGTCGGAGCTTGGTGGCGTTTGCTGCGAGAAAACCGTTTCGCGATCTCGCCGATGTATTGGCATCGCGCCGCATTCATCTCTCTCAGCAGCGTGCTGAACTCGTGGCACGCGTGGCGTGAAAAACGCAGGTTCGGTGCAGCGGTCCTCAAGTCGAAGGTGCATCCCCAACCGATCTTTGTGCTCGGACACTGGCGCAGCGGCACGACGCATCTGCATAATCTCCTGGCGCTCGACGAGCGCTTTGCCTTCGCGAACACGTATCAGGTCGTCAATCCGGCGACGTTTTTGACGACCGAAGAAGTGCGGTCGCGACGTTATGCCTGGATGGTTCCGCCCAAGCGGCTCATGGACAACATGGCCCTGAGCTTTGGCTCGCCGCAAGAGGAGGAATTCGCGCCCGCGCTCCTTTCGCTGCGCTCGCTGTATCTCGGGATGTCGTTTCCGCGGCGGATGCCACACTACGAGCGTTTTCTCACCTTTGATGACGCTCCGGTCAGCGACAAAGAGGCGTGGCAGGCGGCCCACCTGGCGTTCGCCCGAAAACTTTCGTTCAAGACCGGCGGCCGGCCGTTGCTCTTGAAATCGCCGCCGAACACGGCGCGGGTGCGGATGCTTCTCGAGCTGTTTCCTCAGGCGCGGTTCGTCCACATTCACCGTCACCCGTACGACGTGTTCCAGAGCCAGTTGAAATTCTACGACACGGTCCTGTGGCATACCTACCTGCAACGGCCTGATCGCAGCCGGCTCACCGATGAAGTGCTCGCGCGTTACCGAGCGGTATTCGCCGCACTGTTTCGAGATCAACCCTTGGTGCCCGCCGGCCAGTTTCACGAACTCGCGTTCGCCGACCTCGAACGCAATCCGGTCGGCGAGCTGGAACGGATTTATTCAGCGCTCAACCTTGGGGATTTTGAGCGGGTGCGACCAACGTTCGAGCGCTATGTGGCATCACAACGTGACTACGAAAAGAACCAGTTTCCGCCGCTGAGTGAGGCCTTGCGGCTCCGGGTGCAGGAGGCCGCCGGGCCCTGCTTCGATCGTTGGGGCTATCAAAGGTGATGCGCATGTCGTCTTCTTCCCGTTCAGCGCGCGCGCCGAGCCCACCAGCGACTCCAATTCTTGGACACGCCCGAGCGTTTCGTCAGGATCCCTCGCAATTCTTGCTGGACGTGGCGCGAACCCATGGGCCGGTGGTCCGGCTGCGGGTCGGGACGCAGAGCTATCATTTGATCAGCGATCCGGCATTGGTCGCGGAGGTGCTGCTGGAACGGGCGTCGAATTATGTGAGAGACACGCGCAGCTCCCGGGGCATTCGACTGGTCACGGGCGAAAGTCTCTTAACGGCGGAAGGAGACACGTGGCGCCGGCATCGACGGCTCGCGCAGCCGATTTTCCACCAGCAACGTCTCAAACAGATGGCCGAGGTGATGGCGGAGGCCGCCGCTACGACCCTTGCGCGTTGGGAACAGGCAGCTGACGCGGGAACGTTGCTCGATCTTGGCTCCGAAATGAGCCGGCTCACCTTCACTGCGGTCGGCCGCTGCCTCTTCGGCGTGGATCTCGGCGATCGGGCGCACGAGGTCGAAGCGGCGTTCCCGGTGCTCCTCGAAGAACTCTTTCACCGGGCCCAACATCCCGCGACCTTCCCGATTTGGCTGCCATTCCCTCGTCATCAACGCTTCAAGGCCGCGCTCGCGAAAATCGACCGGATCGTCGCGGCGATCATCGCGGCACGCCGGCGACAGGATGAGCCGGGGACGGATCTGCTGGGATTGCTGTTGAGCGCCCGCGATGAAACCGGCGCCGGTCTCACTGACCTTGAGCTGCGCAACCAGGTCGTGACGTTCTTGCTGGCTGGCCACGAGACGACGGCGAGCACGGTGACGTGGGCGCTCGCGTTGCTGGCCACGCATCCCGACCAGCAACGGGCCGTGGCGGAGGAGGTGGATCGCTGCGCGAACACGAGTACCGGAGTCGCGGATCAGGCCATGAGACTCACCCGAGTGCGCGCCGTCCTGCAGGAAACGATGCGATTGTATCCGGCGATTTGGGTCGCCGAACGACGGGTCGTGACGGACGACACGCTCGGAGGCTTTTCGATTCCGGCGAATTCGTCGGTGATCGTGTCACCGTTCGTCAACCACCGGCTGGAGTCTTACTGGCCCGAACCTGAAAACTTTGACCCCGAACGTTTTCTCCGGGGCGAAGCACCCAGCTTGGCGCGCGACGGCTATTTTCCTTTCGGCGCCGGGCCGCATGCCTGCATCGGACAGCACTTCGCGATGCTGGAGGCGACGGTGATCCTGGCCACGCTTTGCCGGCGATTTCACGTCCACCTCGACGAACGACCGATGCCGCTTCCGAACGGAGGCATCACGCTGCGTCCGAACGCGACGATCCAGGTGCGCATCGAACGCCGACGATCGGCGTAGGGGCGTTCCTTGCGGACGCCCGTCCGGGGAAATCGTGGAAACTCTCGGGCGTCCGCGAGGAACGCCCCTACGCTGAGGGTTCAGCACCGCATCGCAGCTTGCGTTGGACCTGCGTTGCGACAGCGTCGGCGCCCGTGTTCAAGCCTCGGCTGCTCTTGCTCGATTGAGTACTTCAACGATCGTCGCCGGCGGAGTGTCAGCGTCGAAACCTCAGAGCGGGGTGGAGCGTTGGGTGCTCATCACATCGATCCTCGCCTCGGGCATGGCCTTCATCGACGGCACGGCCTTGAGCGTGGCGATGCCGGCTTTGCAGGCCGATCTGCAGGCGACGGGCGCGAACCTGTTGTGGGTGACGAATGGATTCTCGCTGCCACTGGCGGCACTGCTACTTTTCGGCGGGGCATTGGGTGATTGTTTCGGACGGCGGCGGATTTTCATCCTCGGTATTGTGGGATTTGTGACGGCGTCGCTGGGCTGCGGACTAGCGCCCGACATCTCGACCTTGATTGCCGCGCGCGTGGTGCAAGGCGTCGGTGGCGCGCTGATGATTCCGGGATCGCTCGCGATGATCTCGAGTTTTTTTGAACCCGCACGTCGGGGCAAGGCGATCGGGGCGTGGTCAGCGTTCAGCGTTCTCGCAACAACGGTCGGACCGGTCTTTGGCGGTTTGCTCGCGGGGGCGGGACTCTGGCGCGGAGTGTTTTTCATCAACCTGCCGCTGGCGGCGATCGCGTTGGTCATCCTCTTGACCAAGATACCGCGGGAAGTCGCACCGGCGGTGCGTCCGCGCGTCGACTGGTGGGGTGCGTTCACGGTGACGCTTGGCTTGGCAGCGCTCAACTTCGGTTTGATCCAATGGTCCAAGACGGTCTTCAGCGAGACGAGCGTCTGGCTGCCGATCGTCGTGGGGCTGATTTCGCTCGGCGGGTTTCTCGTGATTCAGATCCGGGTGGCGCAACCACTCCTCCCGCTCGACATCTTCAAATCGCGGACCTTGGCGGGGGCGAGTCTGCTGAGCTTTCTGTTCTATATGGGGTTTCACGGCACGCTGTTTTTCCTGCCGTTGAACCTGATTCAAGTTCAAGGCTACGCGCCAACGTCGGCCGGGCTGACCCAGGTGCCACTGATGGTCTTGCTGGTCGCGCTGTCGGCGTGGGCCGGACGGCTCGTCGATCGTCGCGGGCCCCGTTTACCGCTGACGGTGGGTCCGATCATCGCGGGCTTGGGCTTTGCCGCGCTGGGTTTTCCTGGCATCACGGCGGGTGCGAGCGAGTTTTGGAGGAGCTTCCTGCCGGGCTTGGTGCTGGTCGGTATTGGTCTCGGGCTTACGGCGACTCCGCTCAGCACGACGGTGATGTTATCGGTGCCGGCCGAACGACTCGGTCTCGCTTCCGGATTGAACAGCAGCCTGACGCGACTCGCCGGGGTTTTTGCGATCGCGGTGCTGGGCCCGCTGATGCTGGCGCTGTTTAGTCACGCGTTGTCGGCGCGCACCGCAAGTTTGGCTCTGCCCGCGATCGCGATCGCTCAACTGCAAAGCGAGGCGGCCAAGCTCGCCATGGCGCGCGCGCCGCTCGAGCTGGGAGTGGAAACGACGGCGCACGTGACGACCGCCATCCGCTGGGCCTTTGTCGATGCGTTCCGCTGGATGGTCGGAGCTGCCGGCGTGCTTTGCTGGCTCGGAGCAGCGGTGGCGTGGAGACTTTTGCCCGGCTCTCTGGCGCCCGCGCCGACAACTCGCGTTGTCGAATGAATTTGTTGTGGCTCAGAGGCTTCTCTTTCGCCTGAGTGGCTGCCGTCCAGTATTTTGAGCCACACGACTCACGGTTTGCACTCGGAGTTTTGCCGGCTTTTGACTTCCCCTCCAACGAACCCATGAAACGAATACTCTGTGCGCTGCTGTCTGCGGCTCTTGCCTGCTTTATTGTCACGTCCACCGCGGTGGCGGCTGAAGACCCAGCCCACAATGAACTCCGCGCGTTGGCGAAGTCAGTCATCGACGCAATTGGCAAGGGCGACATCGATGGCATCCTGACGAACGTACATCCGAATGTCGTGGTCACCTGGCAGAACAACGAAGTCTGCCGTGGAGCGCAGGGGCTGAAGGACTTTTACACGCGGATGGGAAAGAACGCGTTCAAAGGTTACAAGGTGCCGCCGACGCCGGACGAGTTAACGATCCTATACGGCGGTGACACGGGCGTGTCCTTCGGCCATGTGGTCGCCCAGTACACGCTCTTCGGAAAAGAGTTTGAGTTTACGAGTCGGTGGACGGCAACGCTCGTGCGTGAAAACGGCCGCTGGCTGCTCGCGAGCTATCACGTTTCGCTGAATGCCCTGGACAACCCGCTGATCAACTCGGCGAAGAATTCGCTGATGTGGACGGGCATCGGCGTGGGCATCGCCGGTTTGGTGATCGGCTGGCTGGTGGGTAAGCGCAAACGAGCGTAAGGCGCCGAGGCGAAAAGAGCGGAGTGCCTCACGCAGAGGACGCGAAGGGCGCAACGTGGCGTCATCAAATCAGCAGTGAGGGGATCGGGCGTGGGAGTTGGGATTTGATTACGAATGCTCCCAAGTTGGTTGATGCTTGTTTCGGCTGGAGCAAAGACCGGAGGAACTCCGACGGTGCGGGATTAGACAAAGGGACGGGGTCTCGCATCCTGCTGAATGAGCATGGAGATCAAGACGCGGGATCTGATCAATGCGGGTTGCGCTGGGCTATAAAGATGCGAGCAAGGTGGAGGCTCAGATCGAGCGATGTGGGCTGGCGAACGTTGTAGGGAAATCCAACCACAAGGCTGCATCATTGCCGGCGAGGCGCCGGAGCCGACTTGGATGAAAAGAAGCGGGAGAAACCCGCTGCGCACGAAGCCGCCGCCGCGAGGGGACGACGGCGAACGAGGAGGAGGCGCATTCGGGGGCGGCTGGCAAACCGGTCGGGGTTCGCTCACGCCTGCACCGACTGACGTCGCGACTGAACCGATGATTCAATTGACTGGACGCCCTCCCGGCTGTGGCGACACTCGCCCCCGGTGGTCGTTGATCGGGCCTATAGCTCAACGGTTAGAGCAGAGGACTCATAATCCTTTGGTTCAGGGTTCGAATCCCTGTGGGCCCACTACCCTGTGAACCGCGAAACCTATACCTTCGTGGATAACTTCTCCACTTTCGGACTAGAACGCATCGGATCGGATTTTTGCGTAAGAATCAGCGACTTACGTTAGATGAATCACGCGAAATCGGGCTCCGGCCTTCGCTGACAACTTCTCCACTTTCGAAATAGAGCATTTCCACTTTCTCAAAACCGTAACATGCACGAGCCCTGCAAGTAGCATAAATTGGCTTTGCGGAAGTGGAAAACTATCCAGCGAAGGTCGTCTGGGGGAGTAAATCGCCGTTTTGCAAGCGGACGGCAGGGTCTCCACCGTTTTACGCCAAGGCTCTCAACTCTGGAGGGCCATCGGAATACATTCGGCCGAATTCAGCTGGCGTCAGCGCGAGCACGTGCGCGAGTTCATCATCGGTATATTCCAATTCAGTCGCGACGGAAAGGGGGACCAAATGATTGCGCGTGTTCAGCTATCTTGATCTAAACGTCTGATGGCTCGCCTCGCACCTTTCTATCCCGACTGGACGAAAACGACGAAGGAGGACGCCTCCATTCAGTTGAGCGCCGTGACTGGTGATCCTGGCAAGCTCTGGCCGTATCCAAAATCAGCATTACCAGCCGGAATCGCCAATGGAATGCCCGAAATCGATGAAGTGTTTGTTTCTGGATATGCAAACGCCAAATCGCTGCCGGGCGGCATCACTGCCATCGGCGAACTGCTCGTAACCCGGCCGCATGACGTGCCCGAATCTGGCAAAGCCTACATGTGGCTTGTCGGAGTCAGCAAAGAAAAGGACGTGTACTTACGCGGTCCTTACAAACCCTATGGCCCACATTACTATAACGTGGACCAAGGTGTGCCGCTGAACGAATTGTTCGGGCGTATCGATCACACCAATCTGAACAAAACGAGTTTGTGAACATCGGCCGATGGCTTGAAGGTTGAGAGCAGCTGCGGCTTGTCTGAGTGTCCTGGCGTGCAAGCCCCGTGCGCGGTCAGTGCAGCAGGCGCTGCATGATGGCTTCAGGGCTGTTGCACAGGCTGTCGGATGACCTGCGTCGGGTAAGCTCTGCAAAGGCTAGCTCCCGACGAAAACGGCCGCTTCATATAGCAGCAGCTGCTGATGTTTCCGATCAGATCGCGCAGCTCGCTGCACTCTGCGGTCAGAGCTTCGAACTCTGCCGCGCCGTACTCATAGATTTTCGACACCAGACCCTCGGGCGTGCGTTTTTCTTTTTTGCCTCGGAGCCGATGGACGACTTCATTCCGCTTATTGATATGCACCGTGACCCGCTGCATCACTGCCAACAGCGTCTCCATGTCCTTTTTATCAACCAAAGCACAGCCCATAAGGAGGCGGTACTTCGCGGCTATCGCTGATGCTCCTAACCCTTCGAGCAGCACCCCATGGTTCAAGATGAGGACAAGGATCTCGAAGTTGAGCACGAATTCGGAAAGGCTGACGACGCCGTTGCAGACGTGATCGACGACGAGCCATTCTAAAACGCCCGAGAAAGCTCTGATGAAGAGCGGCGAAGATTTCATTCACGCGCGGTGGAGTTGTTTTACTCATCGCAGCAAAGCCTTCCGCATTCGGACGGAATATTCAATGCGAGTTCAGGGGTAGAACCCGCGACGGAAGTGCTGTCAAATAGCAGGGCGAAAAGTCAGAGCTGTTGACCGTGACTACATCTCAGCCACCTGCCGGCGATAACGCCGCAACGGAGGGATAAACGTTTTGTCCGGCCTACACCTTCCGAATCGACGGGTCCAAAAATTTTTGGCGGGTCGCATCGTGGCCAACGACGTAAGCAATTCCATCGGTAGAGGCCACAGCGGCCAGGTACCGTCCCCTGTCTAATTGGGCCTCTCCATCGGCACTAGGCTCGTTCGAAATGCCCCTGCTTGTCTTTGTGGCTGATGATCGCCAGCTCGGACCGCCCTGTCCTATGCAGCGCCCTGTTTAGAATCGGGATCGGCTCGTTTACGATCGTTCTTAGCGCGAATCGCAGAAACCTTTTCCGATGATGAAAGTTCGTTCCATCCCTCAAGTTCGGAATTTGTTTTGAGCCAACCGGTAAGAATTTTCGCCCAAAACACCTTGGATTTTTGGGTCAGTACTTCATCCGCAATTACGTCATTCAATATCGCGATAATTTGTGGACTGGAAAGCCGCTTACACACCAACGATACCCACGCGAGGAGTTGAGCTGACTCTTCCACTTCTTGAGCAGTCGCAGAAGGAAGTTTATCCAAGCCCCGCTTGGCTGTCGGGTTGGGAATGTTGCTATCGTTATTTCGCCCTAACAGCTCGTCCACACTCCGTCCTAGCCTACTAGCAATCGCGTGTAACACCAATCCGGAAGGGACCAAGCCTCGTTCGTACCGCTGGTACGTCTGCTGGCTCGGAATGCCCAAATCGCGAGCGAACTCGGCTTGGCTACGATCTCCACGCGCGCCACGTAGTGATGCCGCGAAAGATCGCGACACGCTAATATTTGTGTGTTGACTCACTATTAATGCTGTGTTTTATTTAACACCGTGACGATAGGAGCGCATGACATCTCTCACAAGCGGAATCCTCCAATGAGCACTCGGCTCGGGGCTTTCCTCATAGCGCGCCACGCTACCTTCGATGATCTCGCCAGCTTGACCGGCTTGAGTGTTCGCACACTCCACAACGTTTCCTGTGAGGCAAACCAATGCAAAAAGACACGGGGAAAAATTGAAGCCGCGCTCGGCTTTGTGATTTGGCCATCAAAGCGAGCGTCCCTCGACGCCAACAGAGCGGACGAAAGTCCCAACCTCCCTCTAAGCCATGAATAAAAAAGAAATCACGGAAGCGTTGGAGACGCTCCGCAAGCAGGGCCGCCGTTTGAAAAAAAAGGCCGACACTATCGCAGGCGCGCTCAGCGACGCCCAGCAGTTCCAGATCCAGATCGAAGAAATCGGAGAGCCTCACTACAAGGACCAAGAAGCCATGGTGAAATTGGCGACTCTTGAGCGCCAACTCAGCGCCTGCAACAAGGCGATCGATAATGCTAACGCTGAGTTGGGTGAGCTTGTGAGCGACGACCTCATAGGATTTACGACCCAAGCGGGTACGATGGTTGGAAAGATCCTGCAGGTCGCTCGCGATCGGCGCGTCGAGACAGTGACAGCAGTCATGCGTCCGTTCTTCGCTGAAGCGTACAACGCACAACGGTGTGCGATTCAATCCGACGCGTGTGCCACCGCTACTCATCAGATTCAGAAATGGCACATGCTGGCGAATGACAGCCGACTCTATCAAGCGGCCGAAACACCCTATCGGTTACTGGAAGTGATTTCAGAAATCGAAGCCGTGTTTACAGAAGCACTCAAAGACGCACCCAATATCCAGCAGTTCATACCATTCGAACCTCCGACAGATTCTACTGCTTCGGTCTCTGAACTGGAGTAGTGATCCGCGCCAATTCTCAAAATGGCTCTCGCGAGAGTGATCGAACACGAGACGATTTCCGCGGCGGACGGCCGTGCGTGTGCGATAGCGGCGGGAAGTGGGCCTAGGTTTTCACCCCTTCCCGCCGTCTACCGCGCGATTTTTTTATGAGCAATCCGCGGAAACCTTACGTCCTGAAAAAGCCTCGTTTGTATAACTCCGCTTTCGATGGTCAACCGCTGCACGTGAAAGCACAGCTGCAAGCATGGCTCACGACGGGAGGCGCCCACGGAATCGGCATCAGCTACGATGCTGCCTCACATCGTCTTGAGAGCGAGTTTGGGCTGAAAGTTTCACCTTCAGCCGTCCAAAAATTCTACCACCGAACTTTTCGTCCAGAAGCGAAGGGCGGAGATCAGGAAATCAATTTGGCAATCCCGTCTCAGTCGGGAGCCATCACGAAAATCACGATCAGCATTCGCACCGAAAATCCAAACCCATGAGAACACCAAGAAAACCGTACGAAATCGAACAGTCCAGGCGTATCCTAATCAGAGATACCATTCAGGCAGTTTTGAACAAACCGCTTCTTGATCTCCAAGTCGCAATCGGCGTGCTTGAAGGCTCTCAGATTCTCGCGCCAGACGAGGAGGCGATCGCTCACACGCTCATGGAAACGATAGACGAGCACGAGAGCTTCATGCTAAAACTGTTTGAGCACTTGAACGACGAGCAGCGGCGCCAGAAGTCTGCGCTGCTGTCGAGTGCGAAGACGTTGACGGACGAATTCGCGGCGCTGCGCGAAGTCGGCTTCTGGCTGTTGCGCGATAGGCAGCACCTTCAACTAGAAAAAGCGCTCGTTTGCCGGCTGGAATTCTATCGGGTGACAAAGCGTCTGATCGAAATCATCCAGAAGAAGGATGCCGATATTTGTAAGTTCGAAGATCTGCCTGCGCTCCCCGACCTTTCCTGCAATCTCTACCTTCAGCGCGCCGGTTACTATAGTGGATTGGTCAACCCAGCTGTTTACGGCTGAGAATTATGGGCGCAGATAATCGCAGTGAGCTAGAGGTCGTCATCACGCAGATCGCGCAGGGCCGCGCGATCGCGGCGACGGCCGCCGACATCAAGACGCTCACGAAGGAAGTCGAAGCGTCGATCGGACCGGGCAAGCAAGCGCAGCTCAACGCCGATCAGCTCGCGGATCGTCTCACGAAGATCGCTGCAGCGTCAAAAGGCGCAAAGCCCGGCCTCGATGGCGTGGGCGAAGCGGCGAAAAAAGCTGCCGCGTCGGGCAAAGAGGCCGCGCGTGCGGCGAACGAGTTCGGTGAGAATTTTGAGAAGGGTGCCGGCGCCGGCCGCGTGCTGCAGTCGGTGCTCTCAGGAAATGTCCTGGCATTCGGCCAACTTAGCGGCGCGATCAAGACGATCGGCGTACTGCTGAAAACGAATCTGATTGGAACGCTCGTGACGCTAGGTGCCGTGGCCGCGCAAGTGATCCTCCCACTTGTGCAGGGGTTTAGAAACGCACAGAAAGCCGCGGAAGATCTGAACGAGAAAATCGCCAATTCGGAACGGCTCGCGCAGGCGCTCGGCGACGCCAAAACCGATCGCTTCAATCGTGAGTTGGAAAAATCCCAGCGGGAATCCGAGTTGTTGAGTCAGTCGTTGATTAAGAATCTCGAATTGCTGGGCAAACGCGATGAGGCGGAAGCGGCCCTCGCGATTGCGAGAATCGCGTCAGATCCGACAAAAACCGCGCAGGAAAAGGCGAAGGCAAAAGCAGCTGTCGACGACGATCTGCTCAAAAAGCAGCGCACACGAGAGGACACGCTTCAGCAGGTCCAGCTCGATCAAAGTGCTGGAAAAGTAGTCGGCGCGACGAAGACAGTGCAGTCGAACGCTGAAAGCTTGGACGCTGCGCAACGCGGGTCGCTGGAAGCGACAGCACTCCAAGCGGAACGAAAAAGGCTGGAGGAGCAGGTGGATTCGCTGCTTCGGGAATCCAGTGCCGGCGATGCCATTCCGGCCGCGCGTCAGCAAGAGATCGGTGCCGAGCTTGCCGAGGCCGTGCAGCGGCTGAAAGAGATCCCGTCTTTTTCTGAGTTGGACGGACGGATCGCTTCCGCAAATAAGACGATCGACGACTTCAGCAAGAAATTGGCCGCTGCGGTTGCCGAACTCGACAAAGTGCTGGCCATAGATGAATCGCTGCGCAGTCAGGCAAAGGAGGCGAAGCCGATCAACGAGCAGACTCGCACTGCTGAGGACAAGACCCGTGCGTTCGATCAGTCCAAGGCGAACGTCGAAGCGCTGAAGGCCGACGCTGCGGAGCGAAAGGAGATTCTCGACACATTGAAGAATCTACGGGGGCAGCGCGACGCTGCCAACGCAGCGGGCAACAAGTCAGAGGCCGCGTCGCTTTCGAAGCAGATCAGCGACGTGCTCTCGTCGTTCAAACCGGGGCTCAAAGACGCTGATAAACGACTGGCGGAAGAGCAGAAAAAAGAGCAGATCGATTTTTCGCACGCGATCCATGACAGCACCGGCGCGCTGATCAAAAATACTGCAGCTCTCTCTCAACGCGGCAAGGCGCTAAATGATGCGGCGCAACAGCCGGTGTCTCCTGCCGCACCGAAGGTCGGCACAGCAACCCTACCTGACGGCTCGACGAAGACGTTCACGTCCGACTCGCCCAAGGTCAGCACGATCACAAAGGACGGCAAGACGATCGAGGTGCAGAAGCCCGACGTGAAACCAAACGCCGGCGGCACGATCATCGGCCCGGACGGCAAGACTATCCTCGTCACGCCGGGCAATAGCGTAGCAGATCAGCAGAAGGCGGCCGCCGAAACTGCGAAGGCGAATTCGAACCCAAAGGGTCCGATCAACCTCGCGCCGGTGCAGCCCGCTGCGCCGCAGAACCCTGCGCTGCCTTCCGATCCCGGCGCGCCGACGACAGGGCTGAACGGCGAGAACATCGCGGCCGTCAAACAAACGGCCGAAGCGATCGCGACCACAGCATCGCCCGGAGCACTCGACCTTAGTCCGATCAAAGACGGATTCAAAACCTTCGCAGATGATAACTTTGAAAAGCACCGCCAAAGCATTGCCGAGATCAACGCCCAAGGGCAGGAACTGACCGGGTATGGGAAGCGGCTCGCATCGCTAGAAATCACGGTGCGCAACCAGGCCGAACTTGCGCAGGCATCAGCCTAGTCGCTACCAGCCAATGACCAATTCGCAGCCTAAGCAGTTGAAACCGCTGGTCCGGAGTTCCGTAGAACCGTCGCAGAGGCGTTGCAGACCCCGTTGCATGCCTTGCAATGAACAGGGCGGCGGTGCTGATACGGCAAACAGCGCCAGTGCTTCGGAATCGGCCTCCAATTACGTTTCGCCTCCTTGGTTCGTTTTTACTACGAGTGCGCGCGGCTATTGCGTTCGCGCCGAATCGATCACGGCAGCAATTGCTGAATGGCGTCGCGCGAAGCACGTAGGCGTTGGAGATATCGTCGCAGTGTTACGAGGCGCTGGTGATGGGGCGATGCTTGGAACGATCGCGCCGACCCCGTGCTTCGGAGTCATCGTCTGCGTTCAGCCGTCGGGGAATGTTTAAGCATGAAGTGGGAACGCATAGCTGTCCGACATCGCGAACACGCTCACAAGCTGCGTACGGCCTTTGCTGGGGCACTGGAGCTGAGGCTTGGCACGAAGTGGGACCGTGCGGAAGTCGAAGCCGCAGGTCTGCGGGACTACGCCCGCGTTTTTGGGCGCTCGATTTCGGCCGGCTATTTCTGGCGGCTCCTAGACAGCGTGGTGACGCGCGACGCCGGCAAGCGGGAGTTCTCTAAACTCGATTTGTACTTACCCGAGGTGATTAAGGCGCAACCCAAAGCAGCGAAGTCAGGCGCTGACTTGCCAGATCTTGAAGCGGCGCTGCATGCCGTCGGCAGCTGCGTTGCGCCGACTCCTGCTGAAACCCAGCTGATTTGGGACGCGGCGTGCAACGAGTTCAGTCAGTTGACCGCGACCGGCCGATCGGCATGTAAGGCTAAAAAGATCATTCTTAACGCGCTTGCTGGAAGTGGCGTGACACTCGCGAGGACCTATCCTGCCCTCCGGAAGAGTTTCAGCACCAAATTGGCGCGTTGGGAACAGGGCGGTCGGCGAATTTCGGCGCTTAAGGACCTGCGATCGGAGAAGAGCGGTAATCACCGCGCACTGCCTTTGTCGGTGGAAGATCAGAATAATTTAAAGTGGAGGGCACTGTCGGGCGGACTCGCGCAAGCTTGGCGCGCGGCGCTGTCGGAAGGCGAACTCTCGGCGACAGCAGCGGCGCGGTTCATCTCGAATCCGTCAAGCAAGTCCTATGTTCCTCAGCGTGTCCGCGATTTGATCACACCTGACGTCAACATGATGCAGGACATTCATCACGGGCCGCGCCAAGCTGCACTGAAAGGCGCATACATCACGCGTGACTGGTCGGCGGTATCGCCTGGGGACTGGTATTCCGCGGATGATACGACGCTGCCCCTATACTACTGGCAAGAGGACGCTGACGGTACTCCACGCGTGATGCGTGGCCAGTGCCTGTTCATGAACGATTGTCGTACGAACCGCATTCTGAGTTTCGTTTTGCACAGTGAAAGGAACTACACTGCGAGAGTAATTCGCGGCCTGATCCTGAAGACGCACGATACATACGGTCTGCCTCGTGAGGGATTCTTTTTCGAACGCGGGATTTGGGCGAATGCGAAGTTACTGAAAGGCGCTAAAGACGAAGTGCCGAGTGACGAGACGGAACTTGGTCTGCGCGAGTGGGTGAAGTTCAAGCATGCGAAGCCCGGCAACGCTCGGGCAAAAACGATCGAACGTATCATTGGATTGATACAGAACCGGATTGAGGATCAGCCAGGATACTGTGGACGGAATGAGCAGATTGAGAAATTCGAGAGACTTCAGCGTGCCCTGCTAGACGTGAATTCGGGCAACAAGCATCCGAAGGACTTTCTGATGCATCGAGACGAATGGACCGGTCGACTCGCTCAAATCTGTGACGACTACAATTGTGAAGCTCAGGACGGACGAATGCTCGCGGGTTTGTCACCTCGCGAGGCATGGGACTCGATGTTTGATAGCTCACGGCCTCTTGTCCGATTGAGCTTTGAAACGCGTTACCTCCTCGCGAACCATCGACGCCCGTTGAAGGTAACGCGCAACGGTGTTTGCGTGCAGATCGGAAACGAGCGCACGTGGTTCAGAAACGAATACACTGGTCAGTTGATCGGACGCATCGTCCAGGTCTACTTCGATCCCGAGGATCTGAGTAGCATCTACCTGCAGCGCGAACTCGGCGATTCGACGGCGGCGGTAATCCCCGCGGCGCCGATCATCCCGGCGATGGTTGCGACACGCGAACAAATCAGTGCCGCGCAATCGAGTGTGACGGCGCAGAACCGGGCCGCCCGCACGATGTATCAAGAGATAAAGCCGCACTTCGCGAAGAACGCGCCAGCGATGTTCCGCCAAGTCGTCGCTGATGGTGCTACGATCGAGCTTGGCCGAGACATAGCTGCGGACAAATCGGCGATTCGGGACGCGCAATCGGCTCAACATTCCAGTGACAGAAAGCTGTCGAATCTCAGGCGTCGTTTCGGAGCAACACGCACGCAGGGCACAGTCTCACCCGAGGCTCAGCTCGCCGCATATAAACTTCTTGAGGAGGCAAATTCGGATGCCGACTAGACGACAATCAGACGGAGCGAGTGAATTCCGCCAAAGTGCTTTCGCCTCCTCGTCAGAATACGAGCGCGGCATTCTCGCGAACTTAGTGGCCGCGCGCTGCCAGGCGCTCAGTGATCCCGAGGAGATAAAGGTTCTGTGGTGGCTACAGCAAATCTCGTGGAGAGAGGGTGGGCTTGAACGGTTCGTTTGCGAGTTTCTGGAGAAGAGTAGGAGCAAGATTGGAACTCGCTCGATGCTGCGGTTCGGGTGCGATCCGGCTCAGGTTTATACAGCCGATCAGGTCAAGGCCGTCCGGCATGAACTCAACCGCGAACTTCGGTTTCCTCTCAAGGGTGAGAGAGACCTCGACTACGAGCACACGGTCAACACGTGCGTGTTCTTCGATAGGTCGCTTGATCAAGTAGACCACACGAAGGATCGGTCGCAGCGGTTTCCGTGCTCGTATACAGCAGCTGATTTCAGGGCAGAATGTCTTTTGCAGCTTTCTGGATTAGCGAAAGAGCTCAAAGTTGCGTTGGTCGATCCGGCCAGTCCGAGCCTTCGAAGCGGTTTAGCGTGCTTCGCAGAAATGTGGGAAGCGCTGAACAACTATCGTCGCGAAGAGATCTCCGCGGCCGTGGGGAAGATCGTCCCCACCGCTGTGACTCGTCAGCTCAACGACGAATTGGACTTTGCTCTTGAGACGCGGAGCTTCGTGCTGATCGAAGGACGAGAGGGCATAGGCAAAACGGAAGGTGCACGCTCCTGGTGCGCACAACACGTGGGCCAAGCCGTCTATGTCCGGTTGGAGGCAGGGTCGGATGAAACGACTCTTTTCCGATCGATCTCTCGCGCACTTGGTACGGCTTGCTCGTACCAAAGGAAAGCAGTCGAGATGCGCGCGCGTATTCAAGATGCGCTGCAGCCTGGGCATCTCCTCCTAGTTCTAGATGAAGCTCATTTCCTGTGGCCGCAGTGGGGACGTGCTGAGAGGAGTGTGCCAAAGCGAATGGATTGGCTGCGCACCGCGCTTGTGGATTTTGGCGTGCCAGTGGCTCTAATCAGCACGCCACAATATTTCAGTGAGCAATGCGAACGGCACCGGAAAGCGGGATGGAACGCTAATCAGGTTCAGCGTCGAATTGTGCGGACAACGGTGCTTCCGGAGACAGTGAGCAACGAAGACGCCGTGTCAGTTGGCCGTTCTTACTTCCCGGAGGTTTCTTTGCGGCTGCTCAAACTCGCGGCTTCTGCGGCTTTGCTCGACGTGTCTCGCCTCACCATGTTTTCCCACCTGCGCAAACGGGTGGACTTCCTGTCATCGCGCCGGCCGGAATTGTCCCGCGCGCAACTGCTGGAATTGGCGCTCGTGGAAATCGAAGCGCCTGGAATGGCCTCCGACAAAGCTGATGCACAGCCTCTGCAGACCTCCCGCACGGCGCCTGCAAAACCCGTGCTCAAAGCGCCCAACCGTGTTTCCAGTTCAACCCCTCAGTTCGAGCTGAACCCAGTATAGTTCACGCTGAACTGATTCACAAAGGCTCTGCCGAGCGGTTCGTGAAAAACGGATTTATCGAGCAGGGCTTCGCTTTGGCCTGATTTTGCCAGACTATTTTCGGCGGAAGTGGAGAACTTATCAGCGAAGGTACAAACCGGACCTGAGCGGCTTTCTTGCATGGGCCATGTCGGGCCCACCCTTTGATCCGGAGGCCGTCCGGCCGCCCCGGTATCGCCGGGTCTCAATCAATGACGGAGGGCCGGAGAACCTTAACGGCCACCATCGACCGAAATACGGTGAACACGAAAAAGGCGGCCCGGCCGAAGCCGGACCGCCAATTACGAGCATTTCGCAACTTAGTTTGGGTCAGCGCAGGAAGCGTCGGATGCAGCCGACGAGCCCCATCCCCAGCCCAAGCATAGCAACGGTCGCACCTGAGTCAGGAACGCGGGTGGACGGCTGCCCGGGCCCCAAGGTCGAGATGAAGACCGTCTCCAGTCCGCCACTTGCGTCACTCGCGCGCGCAGCCCCGCCAATCCGTAGCGTGGACGCGTTGGCAGGAGTGATCAAAGCGTTCGCCAATGCGGCTTGCGCGGCATCAAGTTTGTAAGCGAAGCCAGCATTTCCGACGCCCGGAAAGGCCAGATACTCAGTCGAGGTGTTGGTCCCAAAACTACCCAGCAGCATTCCGGTCGCGCTGAAGATGTTCAGCGATAAGGCGTCCAGCGTGATGGGAGTGGCGGCCGCGTTTTGCGGTTCGCTGCCGTTGAAGATCAGGACAACGTTGGAAAACGTGTTGGTACCAAGTTGTGCGAGCGTATAAGTATTGTTACCCGAACCGGTCTGCTCGTTCGTCGGGCCAGCAGCCAAAACGCCATTGAAGTACGCGACGCTTGAACCGGTGATCGTCACACCGCTCGAATTCACGCCGACTGCACCGGACTCGGTGCCGGTGTTCTGAAACGTCACGAGCGAATTGACCGACCCCAAACCAGACCCGTTCTGGGGAATGGAATTTGTGGGGGGTGTTGAGATAGGAATCAGTGTGGCAAAAGCCGAACTCGATAGAGCTGCGGAAGCGACAAGAGTCGCCACCAGCAGACGTTTTTTGTTCAATGTATATATCATAGAGTGTAAGTAAGAGGTTAGCTTCGAGGGACGAGCGGCGGTAGAGATGACTCACCCCGCCTCATCTCTGACCCCGGTTACAGCCGTTGTGCCGCGGCAGCCCACCGGAACGGGCGTAAGGGAATCCCTGCCCCCACCCCCAACCGCCTCCTACCGCACGCACAGAGGACTATTCGTTCGCCATGAGCTGAGAGCTCAGCTGACAAAACGCCGGCCTTTAACGGCACCGGACGCGCGTACGTACAACGTCCCGCTTAACTCACTCACCCGGCCGATTTACCGCTTCTCGGTTGGGACGAAAAAGCCGCGAAGTTAGATGAAACGAAAAGGACGCCGGTGATTAAACCGGCGTCCTCTTCTGCGGGGACTAAGAAAATAACCCAACAAACACCTAACACACGTGGAGAAAGACGCGGCGTGCGTTATTCCGTTCAAAAGATTTTTTCACGGCGGACAATTGGGGTGGGCGACGCGCGATTTCATGAGTAGCGCGTGCGCACTAAACCCAGAGGAGACAGGTGGATAACGAGGCGAAATCGTGCCTGGGGTTCGGGAGCAAAATATTTGACCGCGGATTTCGCGGATGAACGCGGATCAGACCACGTCAGCGCGGAACGCGGATAGGGACAGTTCAGGCGAAAGCGTTCAGCCGCGGGGAACCATGCTCGATTCGCAGTATGGGCCGGCGGTTTCAGCGCCTCGATCATCGAACGCGAACCGACGATCCTTTTACCACGGATTCCACCGATGCTCACGGATCAGACCGGAACAACCCGGAGTTCGGATCCGTATTCTCCGTGTAATCCGTGGTCTCCGACAGATTGAGGTTTGCCGCGCGGTTGGGCGCACCTTCAACCCTCAGTGCTTCGTCCGGTTGCGAAGGATTTGGCGGCCGAGCTTTGGGACGAATTCGCGGACGAGCTTGGCTCTCCGCATCTCCTCCGCAGCGTCCATGCGCTCGATCAGGAACTCGACTTTACTCGGCACCGTCGAGCGGTGCAAAAGGGGGATTTGGTTCCACCGGGAAAGGGGGTCATGCATGCGGTGCTTGAGCTCTCGGACAACGTGCCGGATCCATCCCACCAACCCGGGTACAATATGCTCTGCCGCCGGAACGATCACGCGGTCACGCAGTTTCGACGCGAGCAGTGCCACCGCATGGGGAATCGCCGCAGCGGCGGCGCGCAGGGCGCCACTCCAGGTGCGGGATCGCTCAGACAGGCGGGGCGCGAACATATAAACCACGAGAAAAGCAGGGAATGGGTTGAAGCGGGAAACTCGACCTACCACCCCGTTTGCAATTCTCGCGCCACAGCTCGAATTCCCAGACCCGCCACGTGCTAGACCCTGATATACAGTCGATTGGGGTTCTCGCCGCCGGGGATCGCCCCTGACGTAAACCGCTCAACGTGTACAGAATATCGACGTTTATACGCCGCGTCCGACACCGGCTCGCTCACGCGCGATCCCGCCCTCCGTAAACCTCCGCTCGCCGCAGCTAGGAGGCCGATGAGAGGCGGCCCTGCGGTGCGGGCGTTCGCAGCTTCTCCCGAACGAATCCCTTGATCCGGACGCTCAGCCGGTCGAGCCAGAGATAGATCACCGGAACGGTGTAGAGCGTCAGCAGTTGGCTCACGGCCAAGCCACCCACGATCGCCAGGCCGAGCGGACGGCGCATCTCCACCCCCTCACCCGACGCGAGCACGAGAGGAAGCGCGCCGAGCAACGCGGCGATGTTGGTCATCATGATCGGCCGCAGGCGCAGCAGCGCCGCTTCGAAAATCGAATCGCGGGGTGAACGTCCATGCTGCCGTTCGCTCGCGAGGGCGAAGTCGATCATCAGGATCGCGTTCTTCATCACGATCCCGATCAAAAGGAAAAGCCCCAGCAGCGCGACGAGGCTGAACTCGGTACCGGTCAGTCGTAGCGCCAACAGCGCGCCAACACCGGCGGACGGCAGCGTCGAAAGGATCGTCAACGGATGGACCGTGCTCTCGTAAAGAATTCCCAAAACCAGGTACACCGCGACTATCACGCCGAGGATCAACAGCGGTTGGCGCTGAAGACTTTTCTGAAAGGTCTGCGCCGTCCCCGCGAGTTTCCCCTGGATCTGCGTGGGCAACATGATGCCGGCCATCGCTTGCTGAATCGCGTTCAGCGCCTGGTCGAGTGACACGCCCGGTGCCAGCGAAAATCCAATGTCCTCCGACGCAAACTGGTCCGAATGCCGCACGCGGTCGTTGATCAACGAAAAGTCGTAGCGCGTGAACGCCGACAGCGGCACGCGGGTACCGTTTGCCGCGATCACCTGCACCTGATCGAGCACCGCGGGGTCCTGGGTGTACTGGGGCTCGAGCTCCATCACGACCCGGTACTGGTTCAGTTCATTGTAGATCGTGGAAATTTGCCGCTGGCTGAACGAGCTGTTCAGCACCTGCGTCACCATTTGCATGTCCACGCCAAGTCGGCGCGCGGCTTCACGGTCGATCGTCAACCTCACTTGCTTCGCGCCCTGATCGCTCGGTCCGTCCACATCCCTGATCTCTGGAACCTTCTGCAAGGCGGTCGCCACGCGTGGTGCCCAGATCCGCAGCAACTCCAGATCGTCGGCCAGCAACGTATAATCGTACGAGCCCGCATCCGACGTGCGGGGAGATTGGATGTCTTGGGAAACGCTCATCCAAAACGCGCTTCCCGCCACGGGTGGTATTTTCAATCGCAGCCGCTCAATCACTGCCGTCGCCGATTCTTTGCGCTCCTTCAACGGCTTCAGCCGCGCCAGCATCCAGCCGTTGCTCACGCCGCCATTGCCGCTCATGCCGATAACGTCCTCCACTGCCGGATCGGCGAGAACGAGCTGCCGATACACGTCGATCTTCGGCTGCATGATTTGAAACGAAAAGCCGTCGTCGCCCCGCACGAATCCGTTCAACTGCCCCGTGTCCTGCTCCGGCAGAAAACCTTTCGGCGTGCTCACGTACAGCGCCACGTTGAGCGCAATCGACCCAATAAAAATGAGCAGCATGAGCGTGGGATGCCGGAGCACCCAACGCAGCGTGCGGGCGTAGAAACCGCGAATCGCTTCGAAACTGCGGTCGCTCCAACCGAGCAAACTAAATTGCGGCCGGAGAATCGCCGGCGTTCTGCCTGTAGCCGCCGTCACACCCGATGCGACCGCTGGCTTGAATGGCGTGTCGGTGAAGCGTGGAGGCAGCAGCTCACCCGTGCCGGGTTCAGCCACCGGGTTGGTGCGCTGCCGCGGCTTCAGCCAGCGCGAGCAGAGACTCGGGGTGAGCGTCAGCGAAACTCCCAGTGAAACGAGCATCGCCGCCGCGAGCGTGATGGAAAATTCCCGAAACAACCGTTCGACCAAACCACCCATGAACAGGATCGAGATGAAAACGGTCACGAGCGACAGGTTCATTGCCAGCAGCGTGAATCCCACCTCGCCGGCGCCTTTGAGCGCGGCGTTGATCGGCGACAATCCGAGTTCGATGTGCCGCGAGATGTTCTCGAGCACCACAATCGCATCATCGACGACGAGCCCCGCCGCCACAATCAGCGCCATGAGCGACAGATTGTTCAGCGAAAACCCGTACACGTACATGATCGCAAACGTGCCGATGAGGGAAACGGGAATGGCGAGACTCGGGATCAGCGCCGCGCGGGCACTGCCGAGGAAAACGAGCACCACCAGCATGACCAGTCCGGCCGAGAGGAGGAGAGTGAAGCGCGCCTCGGCCAGCGTGGCTCGAATTCCGGGCGAACGGTCCATCACCACTTTCAAGTCCGCATCGCTCGGGACGAGCGCCTTCAGCCCCGGCAGCTGCGCGTTGATGGCGTCGATCGTGGCGATGATGTTCGCGCCCGGCTGGCGTCGTACCATCAGCAATACGGCGGACCGCTCGTTGTGAAACGCACTGCTGTAGCGATTTTCCACCGAGTCGGTGACCGTTGCCACGTCGCTGAGCCGGACCGGCGCGCCGTTGCGATAGCGGATGATCAAGGGCCGGTACTCCTCCGCGCGTCGCAACTGGTCGCTGATCTGAACCTGCCACTGCCGATCCTCATGTTCGATGACGCCACGCGGTCGCAGCGAGTTTGTGCCGACGATTGCGCGGCGTACTTCATCGAGCGCGATGCCATTGTGCGCGAGCGCATTTGGATTCAGCTGCACGCGGACGGCCGGGAGCGAACTGCCCCAGACCTGAACGTCGCCCACGCCCGTCACCTGGGAAATTTTTTGCGCCAGCACCGTGGCGGCGACGTCGTAGAGATCGCTCGACTGGATATTCGGCGAACTTAACGCGAGGGCCATGATCGGCGCGGCCGACGGATTGACCTTTCGGTAGCTCGGGTTGCGGGGCATGCCGGACGGCAATTGTCCGCGAGCGGCATTGATGGCCGCCTGCACGTCGCGCGCGGCTGCATCGATGTCGCGCTTGAAATCAAACTGCAGGGTGATGTTCGTGGACCCTTGATTGCTGCCGGACCAAATGCTGGTCACGCCCGCGATGCTCCCGAGCGAGCGCTCCAGTGGGGTCGAGACACTGGCCGCCATCGTTTCCGGACTGGCGCCGGGCAAGGATGCGGAAACCTGAATCGTCGGAAAATCCACCTCCGGCAACGGTGCGACCGGCAGCAAACCGTAGGACAGCAGCCCCACCAGCACCACGCCGATCGCAATCAGTGCGCTCGCAACCGGCCGATGGATAAAGGGGCGCGAGAGATTCATCGCGCGACCAACTCGGGTTCTTCTTCTGCGACATCGAGGGGATCGGCGCCGCGAGTCGGACGCATGCGACGAGCAAGCCGATCGAAGAACAGGTACACCACGGGCGTCGTGAAGAGCGTCAGCACCTGGCTCACCAGCAAGCCGCCGACCATGACTAGACCCAGCGGTTGACGCAGTTCTGCACCGGATCCACGCGAAAGCATCAGCGGCAAGGCACCGAACAGCGCCGCGAGCGTGGTCATTAAAATTGGACGAAAGCGAAGCAGTGCCGCCTGACGAATCGCCGCCAGCGGCGACATTCCCTCATTGCGCTCCGCCTCCAGCGCGAAATCGATCATCATGATACCGTTCTTCTTCACTAGGCCGATCAGCAGAATAATCCCGATCACCGCGATCATGTCCAAGGGCCGACCCGTAAGCCACAATGCGAGCAGCGCTCCGACCGCGGCCGACGGAAGCGTCGACAAAATCGTAATCGGGTGGATCGCACTCTCGTAGAGCACGCCCAGTACGATGTACATGGTGACGATCGCGGCGAGGATCAGCATGAGCGTGCCCGAGAGCGAAGCGCGGAAGGCGTGAGCGGCACCTTGAAAGCGCAGTTCGATCGCGGGCGGCAACTCGAGTTCACTCACGCTGTGCTCAATCGCCGTGACGGCTTCGCCGAGCGACGCGTGGTCCTTGAGATTGAACGAGATGGTCGCAGCCGGGAATTGACCGACATGGGTCAGCAGCAGGGGAGCGCGCCGTTCGCTTACTCGAGCGATGCTCGACAAGGGCACGGGCGGACCGTCCGCGGGCTTCACAAAAATGCTCTCCAACGCGCTCGGCCCGTTGATGAGCTTCGGATCAGCTTCAATGATGACGCGGTACTGGCTCGCTTGAGTGAACAGCGTGGAAATTTGCCGCTGGCCGAACGCGCTGTAGAGCGCGTCATCGATATCGGCCACGCTGATACCGAGGCGGCTCGCGGCGTCGCGGTTGATATCGAGATACGCCTGCAGTCCGTGGGTCTGCAGATCGCTCGCCACATCGCTGAGCGCTTTGGAATTGCGCAGATGTTCGACGACGCGCGGGGCCCATTCCTGCAGCAGCGCCTCATCGGGCGTCGTGAGCATGAACTGAAACTGGGTGCGGCTCACTCGATCCTCGATCGTGAGTTCCTGCACGGGCTGTAAGAACAGAGTGATGCCCGGCACAGCCTGCGCATTCGCCTGCAGTCGCGCGATCATCTGCGTGGCGGACTCGCCGCGTTCGTCCCGCGGCTTCAAGTTGATGAGCATCCGCCCGCTGTTGAGCGTCGCGTTGGTGCCATCGATGCCGATGAACGACGACAGGCTGCGCACGGCGGGATCTTCCAGAATTTTCGCGCCGAGGGCCTGCTGACGTTCGGCCATCGCGGTGAAAGAAATGGATTGCGGCGCCTCGGTGACGGCTTGGATCGCGCCGGTGTCTTGCACCGGGAAAAAGCCGCGCGGGACGACGAAGTAAAGCAGCGCCGTCAATCCGAGCGTCGCCAGCATCGCTCCCATGGCGAGCGTCTGGTGACGCAGCACCCAATCGAGACACACCCCATACCGTGCAATGATGCGATCAAGGAAGCCGGGCTCTTCGGCGGCATGCGCTTTCGTGGAGCGCAGCATGCGCGCGCACATCATGGGTGTCAGCGTCAGCGATACGACCAGTGAGATAAGAATCGAAACGGCGAGGGTGATCGCGAACTCATGAAACAGTCGCCCCACCACATCGCCCATGAACAGCAGCGGAATAAGCACGGCGATGAGCGAAACTGTGAGCGACACCAACGTGAACCCGATCTGCGACGCGCCCTTGAGGGCGGCGTCCATCGGCGAAAACCCCTCTTCGCGGTAGCGAGCGATGTTCTCCAACATCACAATCGCGTCATCGACGACGAAGCCGGTCGCGATCGTCAGCGCCATCAGGGTCAGAATGTTCAACGAGAACCCGGCGAGATAGATCACGCCGAAGGTGCCGATGAGCGACAGGGGAACGGCGATGCTCGGAATAATCGTCGCGGCGATGTTGCGCAGAAACACGAACGTCACCATGACCACGAGCAGGATTGCGAAGATCAACTCATGCTCCACCGACTTGACGGAAGCGCGAATGCTTTGGGTCCGATCGGTGAGTACGGTGAGTTCAACGGCGGCGGGCAAACTGGACGACAGCTGAGGCAGCAATGCTTTGATCCGGTCGACGACTTCGATGACATTCGCGCCGGGCTGACGCTGAACATTAATGAGAACGGCCGGCAGCTTGTCCGCCCACGCGGCCAGCCGACGATCCTCCGCGGCATTCACAACGGTCGCCACTTCACCGAGTCGAAGCGGCGCGCCATTCTGCCAGGCGATGATGAGATCGCGGTATTCAGCCGGCGACCGGAGTTGGTCGTTCGCGTCCATCAGGATGCTGCGAACGGGACCGTCGAAGCTTCCCTTGGGCTGGTTCACACTCGCCGCCGAGATGGCGCTGCGGATCGAAGCGAGATTCAATCCACGTGCAGCGAGCTCGGTCGGGTTGACCTGCACCCGAACTGCCGGGCGCTGACCGCCGGCGAGGCTGACCATTCCGACGCCGGGAATCTGCGCGAGCTTTTGCGCGATGCGCGTATCCACCAAGTCATACACCTGAGGCAGAGGCAGCGTGGGGGAGGTCACGGCGAGCGTGACGATGGGAGTATCAGCGGGATTGACCTTTCGGTAAACGGGCGGGGCCGGCAGGTCATTCGGCAGAAGATTGCTGGCTGCCGCGATCGCGGCCTGCACTTCCTGCTCGGCCACGCCCATGGAAATTTCCAGGGAGAACTGGAGCGTGACCACCGATGCTCCGGTCGAACTCGATGAAGACATCTGACTCAACCCCGGGATTTGACCGAAACGCCGCTCGAGCGGCGCGGTGATCGCACTCGCCGTCACGGCCGGACTGGCGCCCGGATAAAAGGTGAAAACCTGGATCGTGGGAAAATCCACCTGCGGCAGCGCAGCGACCGGGAGCAGCCGGTACGCCATGAAGCCCGACAGCATCAACGCCACCATCAGCAGGGTGGTGGCAACGGGCCGTTGGATAAAGGGCCGCGACAGATTCATGACTTACTTCCTGCGGGCGGATCATTCGCGATGATCACGGTCCGGCCTTCGCGCAGTCGATCGAGTCCTTCAAGCACGACTGCTTCGCCCGCTTTCAGACCTTTCGTCACGGCCTGGAGCGTTCCGTCGGTCGGGCCGAGAACGAGGTCGCGAACGTTCGCTTTGTTTTCCGCGTCGATGACGTAGACGTAGGTTCCGCGTGAACCGAACTGGACGGCGGCCGCCGGAATCACGACGGCGTCCTTCAACGTGCTCACCTTCATCCGCACGTTCACAAACTGATTGGGAAACAGGCGCTCGTCTTCGTTCGTGAACTCGGCCTTGAGGCGGAGCGTGCCCGTCGCGGTTTCGATTTGGTTGTCCAATGTTTTGAGTACGCCGGTGGCGAGCACGCCCGTTTCCCGACGATCCCACGCCTGGACCTCCAGCGCTTCGCCGGCTCGAAACGGATCGAGCACCGACTGGAGATCGACCTCGGGAATGGTAAACGTCACGGAGATCGGTCGAGTTTGAGTGATGACGACGATCCCTTGTTCGTCGCTGGCGCGGACGAGATTGCCGGCATCGACCCGGCGCAGTCCGACCCGGCCGGAGATTGGTGCCTCGACGCGCGTGTAGGTGACTTGGAGGCGAGCGTCGTCGACTTGAGCTTGGAAGGAGGCGAGCGCACCTTCGCGTTCGGAGACCAAGGCTTGCTGCAGCTCGAGCTGCTGAACGGTGACGAGGTTTTGCTCGTGAAGATTTTCGATTCGCTTCAGATCGCTGCGGGCGGTTTCGACCTGCGCGGCGTTTTGCTTCAACTGACCTTCTGCCTGCGCGAGGCGAATCCGATAAGGCGCCGGATCGATTTCGGCGAGCAACTGACCGCGTTCGACGCGCTGGCCCTCTTCGAACGCCACGCGTAGCAACTGTCCGTCGACCCGACTTTTAACGGTCACCGTGTTAAGCGGAGTCACGGTGCCGATCGCTTTGAGATGAACGGGCAGATCCTGCAGTTTGGCGGCGACCGTGCGCACCGGGATTTTTGGCGGCCATTCGTTTCCCGCCCAAGGTGGCTGCGGATAGTGTTGCCGGGCTGGTTTGCCGCGGAACCCGAAATACCACACGCCCACCGTGACGCCAACAATCACGGCGAGATAGAGGAACCAACGAACACGGGAACGTGGAGGCGGAGCAGCAGACATCGGCGGCTAAGACGAACGTGAAGGAGAAATGGCCACATTTTCCTGCAACTCACGGGGACCTTTCCACAGGGCAACTCGCCCGTGCAGGCGTCAGCGCATCGCCGCAGCGTGGGTGATTTTCAGATCCGGTGAATTTCCGGAGGGCCGAACAAGGCAAGGCAGCGTCAACGAGTCGTCTTTGATCGACAATTCGTTGGAGCGTCGGGCGATCAGCGACTTCTGAGCAAAGAGGGTTGGACCCATTGCGACGTACCCCCGCCAGAACCCGTTTGCCGGAGCGCGAAGACCGAGACGGAGAGAAGTCGTAGAACTCCGGATTCCGAGACAGTCAGAAGATTTCCGAAGCGCGGTCGGGAACATATCTACTGAGGCGTAACCATTCGATTGCACCACAGAATGGACACGAATTTTCACGGGTCCGATGTAGGCCAGCGCGCTTGCGCGCGCTCCGGTGAT
>JBDSSD010000134.1:0-8817 GCA_039928945.1 Opitutus sp.
TGACGCTCGTGAAGGAGCAGCGCGACGCTCCGGAGGCTCTCTTGAGAATTAGCTCTACAGAAGGAGAAAGCAGCAATGTCGCCGCCGAGCAACTTAGGCAGGAAAATGCGGCAACATTCAGCCTGACCCGTGCCTGCCCACCTCTCAAATATAGCAAAACTCGGCCTGACCCCATCGGATCGCGCACCCCATCGGATCGCGCCCAAGAAGGTTCAATGCACCACGGACATCTCTTCGATGTTTACGTCTGTCAACGTCCCGTCGGTGCTGAAGGTCAGTGTCAGCCTCACTCTCAAGATGCACGACAAGGTAAAGCCGTCGGCGGGAATGATTCTGAAATCGAAATCCGTGGTGACCGATGCGTCGTCGTCGAATGGAATCGTCGCACGATCTCCTCCTATCGCGTTGAATCTAATGCCTGATGTTTCACCGGTGCCCGACACGCCATCCAGGTTGACTCGTACGTTGATGGCGCCTTTCGGAGTGAACTGGGCGTTCACGTGCATCCAGCCATTGAGAGAGAGCAATTCGTCGCTCAAATCATAAAAGACCGTCCCCGAGAACGGCACCTGGTTATCGTTCGTGACCGACTGCGCGTTCGGCAAGGCTTGGGCTGAATGCAGATCCGCCAGCAGGACGAGCACTCCGGAAACGAGAAGAGTCTTGATTATTTTCATTGCCCGACTCCGCTGGCCCGCTGCCCAAAGTCAATTCCGTTTAGGGTGTGCTCGTAGCCGCGCGCCTTGGCGTGCGGTCCATGTATGGGAGCGGCTTTCCACCGCGATTCGGGGCAGGTTTGCTGCGCGGCGCAAGAAAAGTGACTGCCGCTGTAATATTTCCGGACGCGTTGCGTAGCAGCGCCGGACACTAACGTCCGACGGCCCGGCAGGGCCGGATTTCCTGCCGATCTCCTGTATTCCCATGACCTCGTTTCTCCCGTCAGCGGCCCCCGATAACCTCCGGTCGCTTCGCTCCGCCCGCGCGTTTTCGTTCAACCTCCTTGCTTTGCTCAGCTTGAGCACCGCCGCGATTAGCCTGATTACCCCCAACACTTATGCGGCGCCACCGTCCGTCACGGTGACACAGCCGGTGCAGGTCCAGGTGGTAAATACCGAGGCGTCGCCCGCGCAAGTTAAGGTAGTCGGTCCGGTCGAGATGCAGGGGACGGTCGTGACTCTCGATGAGGTCGCTCGGACACCGTACAATAAGACAGTCACGGCTATAGATCCATCAGCGAAGACAATCTACCTGCAATTTCCATTCATCCCAACTGGAAAGCGGCTGGTGATTAAAGCGATTGGTCTTCAATGCAGCGTTTCGACCGGATACTTCGCTTATGCTTACCTAAGGCAGAACTCCGCGGCGCCGTCGCCAGACGAATACAGAATGCCGGTGACGTTTCAATCGACCATCCCATCGGGCGTCGCCGTAACCTATTCAGCCATGATATCGACCGAGATTGCGTTCGACGGGGGGCAGGGAATCAATCCGACCATTGAGGTCAATATTCCCGCCAGCCCCGGGGTGACCCCGTTTGTCTGGGGTTCGATTTCCGGTTATCTCGTCGATCTCTGATCTTACTTCGCGCGGGCAGCCATACACCAAGTCGTGCCTCGGAATCGTTGGCCATATAGAGGCGCAAAAATGCGATGGCTCTGGTCGGCTTGCCCGCGCGCCTATGGCGCGAATGAAATATGAAGCGTAATGCTGATTACGTTACGGCCATGGACTGCGCTGCATCGGATGCTTCCGCGTTGTAGCGCTCAGCTTTAATAACGAGGGTCAGGCGTTGAAAACGGCGGCGAATGTTAATAGTTAAAACCTGACCCCTTATTGGCCCCTCTCGACGCCGCTTTTCCAGGGCCGGCTTGACGGCCCGATCAGGCGACGCGTCAAGCCGCGCCGTTCCCGCTTGAGCGGGACGGTGTCGAGACCACCGCACTCCCATATTTCGAGCACGGATACGACGACCGGCGGGAACTGAAAGTGTTGGGCGACGCGGCCAAGTAAGCTTGGGAGCAGTCCGCAGTACGCGCCGAAGCCGACTCACCGTGCCCTTGGGAGCAGGGCCACAAAAAAAGGCCGTCGTGAGACGGCCTGACTTGCCGAGCCCGAGGGCTGGGCCGTCTAGGTCTTCATGATGTTCCGGCCGGCGGGACGTTTCTTCACGGGACCTTTGCCACCAGCTGATTTTGCGGCGCGAGCTTTTGCGGCAGTCATTCTGCCACCTCTGG
Organism: Opitutus sp.; assembly: GCA_039928945.1. Lineage (GTDB taxonomy): Bacteria > Verrucomicrobiota > Verrucomicrobiia > Opitutales > Opitutaceae > Opitutus. The sequence goes on from JBDSSD010000134.1 coordinate 2,235, forward strand.
ATATTTTAGCCATGGGATGAATTCTAGTTTGAGGTTACTTCGTTGATCTACGCCGCCATGATGCACCTTTCCCGTCCCGCCACCTATGGGGGACAACCCTACCACGCATCGCGGCGGGCTTCTTCCGTTCGCAAAGTTTACTGCGGTTGCGGCGGAGCCGCTCAGAGTCTCCATGCCACCGTGGTTCAAACCTTTCGCAATGTTTGGATTGCCTCACGCCAACGGCTCAACGATCGATTTGGAGTGCGGCGGTCTCGGCGCCGCTTTTTCAGGTGCCGGCTTGACGGCACCGATCGGAACGGCGCGTCAAGCCGCGCCGTTCCCGCTTGAGCGGGACGGTGTCAAGACCACCGCACTCCCATAGATCGAGCATGGACAAACGACCTCCGTGTCGTCGGCTTGAAGTTCGCACGTAGGCCAGCGCGCTTGCGCGCGCTCCGGAAGGATTGCCACACGCGAAGGCCGCAATGGCTCAACGATCGATTTGGAGTGCGGCGGTCTCGACGCCGCTTTTGCACAACCGCGATCACGTGCCGGCGAAGTGGCGCGATGAAGACATGCCGCTCGCGTGACGGTAATGCGAAAATCGTGCGCGATAGTTGCCGCAAATATCACCGCGGCTGACAACGTGGACTCATGATACCCCGAGAGTTTGTCGCTCTCCGTTCGTTCTTCATTTCGCCCGTCGTCGATTCGACTCGTCGCGACCCACGTGGCGTGGCCTACCCGTGATATTTCCAACGTAATGATTCCCTCCGACTCATGAAAAAACCAAGCTTGCTGCTCTCCTTCTTGATCCTGGCGGGTTTAACCCTCGGGGACCTTTCCGCCGCCCAGCCTGCGCTGATCAAAGTCGATCTCGACCGCACGATCGGCCCAATCGATCCCAACATCTACGGGAGCTTTCTCGAGCCCGTCGGTCGCGGCACAGGGCGGGACGTCGTCTATGGTTCGCTCTACGATCCGGATTCGCCGCGGTCTGACCAAAACGGTTTTCGAAAAGAATATATCCAGCAGATCAAGGACCTGAAGGTCTCAGCGGTCCGTTGGCCCGGCGGCAATTTTGTTTCCGGGTACAACTGGGAGGACGGCATCGGGCCCAAAAATCAACGTCCCGTCCGGATGGACCTCTCGCGCCGTCGGAAGGAATCGAACCAGATGGGCACTGACGAATATACGGCCTTCTGCAATCTGGTCGGAGCCGAAAACTTTATTTGTATCAACGCCGGCACGGGCACGATCGAGGACGCGGCCCACTGGGTCGAGTACTGCAACGCCCCGGCCGGGACGCACTACGCCGACCTCCGCGTGAAGTACGGCCATCCCGATCCCTACAAAATCAAGTACTGGGCCTTGGGCAACGAGCCCGACGGCCCCTGGCAGCTCGGGCACAAAAACAAGGAGGATTACACCAAGTTCGCCATTGAGGCCGCCAAGACCATGCGCGGAGCGGACGAGAAAATCCTCCTGGTCGCGGCCGGCTCATCGAACTTTCCGTTGGTCACCAAACGATATGACCCCAAGGACGGATGGACCGACTGGAACGACTACGTACTCGACCAGATGGCGGGCTATATCGACTACATTTCCCTCCATCGTTACGCGTCCCAGGCCTTGCGTGGACTCGAGAAACCGGGCTTCGCCGACGAGATGTCGCTGGGCCTCGAGATCAACCGCATCATCGAGATTGTCCAGGGCCAGATTCAGAAGGCCACGGTGAAGGCTGAAACCGATCGCCCCATCTATATCTCGTTCGACGAATACAGCGCGCGCGGCAACAACCTCGCTGGTCCGCTGCTACTGGCCCAACACCTGAATGCCTTCATTCGACACGCCGACATCGTCAAGATGGCGAACCTGACTTTTCTGAGCAGCCTCGTCGGCCTCACCCCGGACGGCGACTACAAGACCTCCCTCTACTACCCGTTCTCTCTGTACTCGAACAAGTGCCGCGGGACCGCGCTGGATGTCTACACGCGTTGCGAAAGCTACAGCAACAAAGTCTTCAAAGACGTCCCTTACCTCGACGTCACGGCGGTTCTGAATACGCCGGATGGCACCTTGGTGGTCAACGTGGTGAATCGTAGCGAAACCGAAGCAATTCCGTCTGAGATCGAGCTGCAATCCGGTACGTACGTCGGCAAGGGACAGGTGCATCTCATCAACGCCGATTCAATCGAAGCGACCAATACCGCCACCGATGAGAAGGTCCGCATTGCCACCACTGAACTCGCATTCACGGGCAATCGGATCAGCCACACGTTTCCGGCTCACTCGTTCACGCAGCTCGAAATCGCCCTGCGCAAGTAGCCCTTTGGCCTTTTGCAGACTTGGCGAGCGGCAAGCATCCGGAGCGCGCGCAAGCGCGCTGGCCTACGAGGAGATCGGCGAGCCGCACGAAACGGATGTCGTCTCTCCGTGCTCGATATGGGAGTGCGGTGGTCTCGACACCGTCCCGCTCAAGCGGGAAAGGCGCGGCTTGACGCGCCGCCCGGATCGGTGCCGTCGAGCCGGCACCTGAAAAAGCGGCGTCGAGACCGCCGCACTCCAAATGGACCTTACTCCCTTACGCGGCCCTCGCGTGAGGCAATTATCCGGAGCGCGCGCAAGCGCGCTCGCCTACGGGGAGATCTTCAAACCGGACGACACGGAAGGTCATCCCTCCCTTCGGAGGTAAACTGGGCTCGCGATCGAAATGGAGGGACCGGCTCCGTCCGGTCCGCGAATTACAGTGTGGTACGATCCGCGAATCGGCTGCCCGCGGGGAATCGGACAACACGGGTCGGCCCTACTTCCGGAGGTGTTCGCTCACTGCGACCCGGAGAGCTGCTTTTGTTTCTGAGCGAAGGCCTGCATCGCGGCGTTGTAGCGATTCTCCTCGATCAGGCTGCGTTGCAGGGCCGCTTGTTGCTCGGGCGAGAGAACGCGGGAGGTGGCGGCGAGATAGTCAGCGTTCTGACGGCTGAGCCCGGTTCGCAGGTCGGGTGCGTCATCGGTCGTGTCCCACGCCCAGTGAGTTTCCACTGGTCTGACTTGAACATCGACGCGCGCCAAAGCCTGCAACTGGACGGGGGTGAGCGGCACCCCGGCATCCCACAGGTCGGAACCGATCGTCCAATCGATCGAACGCTCCCTCATCGCCGACTTGAGCTGAAGCGTTGCCTCCGCACCGAGCAGGGCGGTGAGCTGACCCTCCATCACCTGATTCAGCCGATTAACTACCGCGAGCACTTCCGCAGTCGTACGAATTCGGTTATCGATCGCGCGCGACGCCTGCTCTCGCGCCAGGATGATTGCCTTCGCCTGCGCGAGGAGAGCGGGCGGCAATTGGAGACGGTCGAATCCCACGACGTAGCGGTGAAGAACGTTTCGCCGAGAGAGTTCCTCGTCGCGCGCGGCAATTCGTCGATCGACCGGACGCGGAGCCGCGGGAACGGCGGCGGCGGCCTGCGAAGCGGCGGACGCTTTGGCCGCGTCTGACGCCAGCTTCGCAGCCGCGGCGCGTTCGGCGTTCGCCGCGTCGCTTCTGGCCTTCGCGGCGTCGAGTTGAGTGCGCAAGGTCACGACTTCGCCGTGTCGGGCGGAAATCTCCGCGCGCTTTGTCGTCCGTTCGCGCGTTGCGCCCCAGAGTTCAAAGCCGAGCCAGACAGCGAGGAAGACGAGGCCGGTGGTCGCGATGGGCTTCACGTAGCTCATCACGGCGTGCGGCGACCGGCCTCGGACTGTTTCCGTTGCTGGGCCTCTCGGACGGCGTTGTCATACGCAGCAATGGCCGTCTGGTCGGCGCGAATCGTGGCGAGTTGTGCGGGCGAAAGGAAGGAGGTGGTGAGTTCAAGCAGCGCAACATCGGCGTGGGTGATCCCGGTGGTCGGATCGGTTTCGTTGCCCGACCCCGAGGACGGAAACTCTGCGTTCACCTGCACCATCGCGCGCGCGACCTGAGTTTGCTGTTCGTCGCTCAGGGGAGCGCCAGCGTCCCACGCCGCAGTGAACAGTCCCCAGTTCACACGCTTCATGGTTTGTTCGTCGTAGGTCGCTTGTAGTTTCGCGAAGCGGTCGTCACCGAGCAATCCGCGGATCTTCTGGTCGGTCTCCTGCACGACGGTCTTCATCATTTTTTCCCGGAGTTCGGGCGTGGTCCCGCCCTGGCGGTGCAGAAGGTCCCTTACGTCCGTTTGGGCGATCCATTGCTCCGCGATCAGTTGTTTCAGCTGCTCTTTTTCCGCGGGTGCGAGTTGGAGCGAGTCGATCGCTTCGCGGTAGTTGGCCATCGCGTAGCGGCGGTGACGCCGAACAACGGCTGCGCCGCCTTCGGGGTCGGCGATGACGTTATTGTCAGAGTAGCTCTTCAACCCGCCAGATTTTGGCGGCTTGGATTTCGCGGCGCCGGCGGCGACAGCCACGGGCGATGGCGGCAAGGCGGTCGCATCGATGGTGTGCCGAAGAGCGATTGCCTCTCGATGGAGCGCTTCCATTTCGGCCGACGCGCTGCGATTCTCCGCCCGGATTTTTTGCAGCAGGAAAAACAGCAGCAGCACCACAATCAGCAGCGGTAGCCACAGCCAGTTCGCGACCGCTGAGGTTTTGGGGTTTCGCGCCATTACAAGTTAACTTCTTACGTCGCCGAGGCGATGTCACGCCCTAGCCGTTCGGATTGGCTCGTTCGCTAGCCGCTGATGGCGACTCGGCCCAACGTCCATCGACGCGCCGATAAGACTCAATCTTCGGCCCGCTCGACGGTCGCGCGATCTAGGTGTTTCCGACGCAGAACCAGCAACAAAGTCACTGGGCCTTTTTCAACAATTTCTCCACGAACGAAGGATCAACCTTCACCTTGAGGTACGGGGCCAGCTGGGCCGCGGTGGTGGGACGTTGGTTGGGATTAGCCGATTGGAACGCACCTCGTGCCGCCCACACCTCTTTGTCGAAGTTCATCATCATCGTCGTGCCGACGCCATATTCAGACACATAGATTTTCGAGGTGTAGTAATCGTCCACCGCAGCTTTGTCGGTGAGCAACCACGTTGCCTTTTTTCCATTTGGGACGGAAAAGATTGGTGCATTTGGTTCGGCTTCAGCCGCCGGGATTATTTTGTATCTTGCCCAAAACGTCGCATCGAACGGCTTGTCCATGAACTCGGCGAGTTGGGACGGATCGTTCGGCGGCACGCCATTCGATTTCTTCAGATAGCGCGAAACGGCTGGCATCACTCGTTGAAACAGACGGTTTGCGGCCAGCCGCCGAAGGGTGTCTGCGGCTGAGCGAAAATCCCATTCGTCCTCTAGCTGAGCCTCCTTCGTCGCATCGAGCCAATCCTTCTCTTCAAGCAAGCTGAGCTCCGGGATCTGATACTGCGGATGCTCTTTCAGAAACCGCCTCATGCTGACGACCCGTTGGAGCCATCCATCAAGAGCGCTCTCCGCTTCGTTGTCCTGAGAGGCAAACAAGGCCGTCTTCGATCGCTCCGCTGCCAGCGCCTCGGACGTTTGTTGAAGTGCTTTCATTGAAGCGTCTCTTTGCTCACGCAACAATCGCAAGTCCTGCTCGGCAGAGGCGGCGCGAGCGCGGAGGTCCTTCAGTTCTGCTTCCTGCTGAAGGTTTCTCTGCACCTCATAAATTCCTCCGGCGATGGCCGCCGCGAAGATCGTTCCCGCTATCAGTTTCTGGGTCGTGGTCATGGCGATTTCAGCGAGAGGTCGAGTGAGCGCAGAGAGAAGGGCGGCTTTACTGACCGCAGCCGAGGTGATGGCGGCGTGGAGCGTGGCCGGGGCGGTCTGCATCGCATGGGTCGCGAGGCCGCTGGAAAGGCCGGCGGCCGTCACCTGCACACCCCGGCGCGTGAGATAGTCTCGGATACGCTCCAACGCTCGACTGACGCGTTTCTGGGCAGCATCATCGGTCGAGCCGAGGAGACGGGCCACTTCCTGGAAGCTTCTATCCTCGAAGAACCGCAGCAGGATCGCGCTCCGATCGATCGGATTAAGCGAGTTCACCGCGTCATCGACCAGCGGTTCGAGTTCACTCCAGGGCGTATCCTCGTCTCCGACCGGTGCTGCATTAGAGGCGAAGTGCGCAGCACTGCTCTCATTCGCCCGGCGACGTGATTCTTTGCGGACCGCGTCGATCGCCGTCCGACGGGCGACGAGATGCAGCCACGCAATCAGCGGTGTCCCCGCTTTGATTCGCCCGCCTTGTCGGGCCAGGTCGATGAACACGGACTGGGCCACTTCCTCGGCGAGATGAGGAGACCGGACGTGCCGGAGCGCGGTGGAATAGACGAGATTGAGATGACGCTTAACGAGATCGGCGAAGGCGGATTCGGCGCATTCGTTGACATAGCGGTCGAGTAATTCGTCGTTGGTCATTGCCTACAGGAGTAAGTCGCCGGCCGATGCATTTTCCGACACGATTTTTTGCGAATCCGAACTCTACGCTCCGTGAAAAGCGGGAGAGACGAGGATTACGGGCAACTTTGGTGCGAGCATTCGAGCCGACCACGGATTTCGCCGATGGACACGGATGGGGACTCTGACTGTAGCCCGCTCGCTCCGACGTGGCCCACTCCGGAAGGAGCGGAAGGTC
>JBDSSD010000135.1:0-5686 GCA_039928945.1 Opitutus sp.
TCAGTGTGAAGCTGAATTCCAACAGCCTGCCTTCCACTGTGCTCGTCCCCCGCGTTTTCATCCTCGTCAAACGCGCCGCCATGCCGGATAAACGCCGCCCCTATGAACCCAGTGCTCAAGCTCTTGATCGAAGGCGGCAGCCTCACGACTAGCCAAATGGCGCAAGTGGTGGGCGTTTCTGAAGCCGAAATCCTACAGCACCTGGAACAGCTGAAAAAAGATAAAATCTTCCTCGGCTGGCGTCCGGTGCTCGATCTTTCGCATGAAGCAGCTGCCGCTAACGCCGTTCGTGCGGTGATTGAGGTCAAAATCACACCCGAGCGTGGCGGTGGGTTCAACCGACTCGCTGACCGATTGGCCCGGTTTGATGAAGTCGAATCGTGCTACTTGATGTCGGGCGGCTACGATCTGCTCGTTTTTGTAAAGGGCTCCTCGTTGCAAAAAGTCGCTGGGTTCGTTACCGAGAAACTCTCGACGATCGAGGGCGTGCTCTCGACCTCCACTCACTTCATGCTGCGTTGCTACAAGGAGCAGGGTTTCCTGCTCAATGGTGACGAAACGCAGAGCACCCGTTTGAAGGTCGCGCCCTAACCGGCCGCCGTACTCCCATGAGCAACGACCCGAAACGTTGGGTGGCCGGGCACGTGTCCGCGCTGCCAAAGAGTGGTATTCGCGACTTTTTCGAACTGGTAGCCAAGATGAAGGGCCAGGACGTGATCTCGCTCGGTGTCGGCGAACCCGACTTCGTTACACCTTGGCACATCCGCGAAGCCGCGATCTTCGCGCTCGAGCGTGGCAAGACGTACTACACGTCCAATCTTGGTTTGATCGAACTGCGTCGAGCCATCTCGACGTACGTGGAAGAGCACTTCCAAGTCAGCTACCGGCCCGATGACCAGATCATCGTGACGGTCGGCGTGAGTGAAGCACTGGATCTCGCGTGTCGCGCATTTATCAACCCCGGCGAGAAGGTGATGTTTCACCAGCCGTGCTACGTGAGTTATCATCCGAGCATCTCGCTGGTGCACGGACAGGGCATTGCGGTTCCGACGTATGCGAAGGATGGATTCGCCCTCACGGCCGAAGCCTTGCGCGCGGCGTGGCAACCGGGTGCGAAGATGTTGATGCTGAATCTGCCGTGTAATCCGACGGGTGGCACCTGCACGCGTGAACAGCTGGAGAAGATCGCGGCGTTTGCCGTCGAGAAAGATCTCCTCGTGCTGACCGACGAGATCTATTCCGAGCTCACGTTCGAGGGTACGCACACCAGTATCGCGAGTTTGCCGGGTATGTTGGATCGCACGATCTTCCTCCACGGATTCTCCAAGGCATTCGCGATGACGGGCTGGCGCATCGGCTACGCTTGTGGTCCGGCCGAATTGATCGATGCGATGATGAAGGTGCATCAGTACTCCATGCTGTGTGCCTCGATCATCGCACAGGAAGCGGCGTTGGAAGCATTGCTCCGCGGTTGGGACAGCGTGCTGAAAATGCGCGAGCAGTATCACCGGCGTCGTGACTTGATCGTGCGTCGATTCAACGAAATTGGCCTGACGTGTCATTTGCCTCGGGGAAGTTTTTACGCGTTTCCCAACGTCACAGCGAGTGGGCGCACCGAGAAGGAGTTCGCGGTCGGATTGCTGCAGCAACACAAAGTCGCAGTGGTTCCAGGCACCGCGTTTGGCGAAGGCGGAACAGGTCATGTCCGCGCTTGTTTTGCCACCAGCTACGAGCAAATCGTCGACGCGTGTGATCGCGTGGAACGGTTTGTCAGTTCCAAGTAACCGGTTGCGGGTCGTGAGCCGCGAGCGTCTTGCTCGTCAGGCTCTCCCGGTTTTCATACTCGCTACCCGCTACCACTCGCCACCCACTCCTTCTTCGCCATGAATCGCACCGTCGCCATCGTTGGCCGACCCAATGTCGGCAAGAGCCGTCTCTTCAACCGGCTCGCGCGGAAGCGCATCTCCATCGTCCATGATCAACCGGGCGTCACTCGCGATGTCATTTCCGCCGAAGTCGCGGATGGCAATTTCACGCTGCTGGATACCGGTGGACTGGGCTACAAAGGGAAGGACACGCCGGCCGCGTTGACGGCTGCTTCTGAAGAGCAGGTCAACTTTGCGATCCAGGCGTCATCGCTGATTCTCTTCATCATCGATGGTCTCGAAGGTCTCACGTCCCTGGATGAAAAAATTGCGGCGATGCTCCGCAAAAGTAAGAAGCCGGTGCGTTTGGTGATCAACAAGGCGGATTTCGACGACGAGAAGTTGCAGCTCGAAGACGCCTATCGACTCGGGCTCGGTGAACCGATTCGCGTGTCGGCTGAACACGGCCGCGGCGAAGGCGATTTGCGCGATGCCGTTCTCGAAGTGATCGGTCCGGTCGAAGATCCGGATCGCGGACGCGACGCGGCTGCTGCGCTCGGAGTGTGTTTCATCGGGCGACCCAATGTGGGCAAATCATCGTTGAGCAATCGGCTGCTGCAGAGCGATCGATTGATCGTGAGTGATGTTCCTGGAACGACTCGAGATTCGGTTGAGCTTCCGTTCGAGTTCAAGGGACGCGACGGAAAGCTTTACCCGTTTCGGCTGATCGACACCGCGGGAATCAAGGCGGCGACAAAGCTCGCGTCACCCGTCGAATATTTTTCCAGACTGCGTTCGCTCGATGCGATTCGAAACACCGACGTCGTGTTTCTCGTGCTGGATTCGATGGACGGCGTGACCCAGCAGGACAAGGCGATCGCCGGAGAGGCGGTCAAAGAGCACAAGCCGATCGTCATCGTCGTGAACAAGTGGGATCTGGTGACCGACGCGTTCAAGAAGCAGGGCGGTTTCAAACCGTACAAAAGCGAGCGCGACTACCGGGAGAAGTATGAACACGCGCTGTTCGAGCGCCTTTATTTCACGCCGGGTTCACCGGTGATTTTCGTTTCGGCGGTCAGCGGATACGAAGTTGACCGCATGTTGAATGCGGCGGTGAAACTCAACCGCATGTTGGACATAAAACTCCCAACCGCGAAGTTGAACAAAGTCATCGCGTACCTCGCGGAGCGTACTCCGCCTCCGGCCGTCGGTGGAAAACGGTTCCGGGTGTACTACGCGACGCAGACCGGAACGCGTCCGTTTCGGATCAAACTTTTCTGCAATCGGGAGGAGAAGTTGACTGAGCAATATCGACGCTACCTCGAGGCCGGACTGGTGAAGGAATTCGATCTGGCGGGTTGCCCCATTTATTTTGATCTCGTCGGAAAGGAAAAGCACGAACCCGGCATGTCATTCTCCGCGATTCGAGCGGCGCAGGAGAAGGCGAAGAATCAGCCGCATACGCCAAAATGGAAGGCGAGCGAGGGGGCGGATGAGGACGAAGGCGCTGAAACGCTGGAGGACTGAGCAGGCTCGCCGGCTGGTCAGCGCGTAAAGCGGCGAATCGTCACGACTCACTCGGATTTCTCGGACATGAAACCGATGCGGATTGTTTTTCTCGGATCCGATCCGATCGCGTTGCCGCTGCTAACGTGGCTGGTCGGGGAGGGAAGTTCGGTTGGGGAGATTGTGGGCGTTTTCACACAGCCCGATCGCCCGGTTGGACGTGGACAGAAAGTCACGGCGAACGAAATCAAAACCTGGGCGCAATCGCGAAGCCTGCCGGTGTTGCAACCGGAAAAACTCACCGAGGAGGTGCGAGCTCAACTGGCGGTACTCGCGCCGGACCTCGCGTTGGTCATGGCGTACGGACACATTCTACGAGACGACTTCATCGGAACGCCTCGATTGGGAACCGTGAATTTGCACACCTCGCTGCTGCCGCGCTATCGCGGGGCGTCGCCGATTCAGACGGCGATTGCGAACGGCGAAAAGGAAACCGGCGTTTCCTTTATGCGCATTGTTCGGCGACTGGATGCGGGACCGGTGGCCGACGTGGAACGCGTTACCATTGGGCCTCTCGATACGGCTCTCGACGTTGAGGCACGACTGGCGACCGCGTGCGTGCCGTTGCTGCAACGTACGCTGCCGAGCCTGGCCGCTGGTACGCTCGCCTTTGCTTCGCAGGATGACGCGGCAGCGACGTTTTGTCGGCGACTGAATAAAGAAGATGGCGCGTTGGATTTCACGTTGCCGGCCGCGACACTTGCGGCCCGGATCAACGGACTTTTCCCCTGGCCCACGTGCACGGTTGAGTTCGCCGGACAGATCATCAAGTGCGGTCTGGCCGATGTTGCGCACGTTGATCCTATGAGCGCTCACGTGCCAGTGGCCGAGCAGGGAACTGTACTCGGCAGCGACGCGGACGGATTGCTCGTGGCCACTGCTGAAGGAACGTTGCGTGTGCGTCGCTTGCAACGGCCGGGCGGACGAATGCTCGAAGCGAAAGAATTTCTGCGTGGATTCCCGCTGCCAATCGGCTCGCGTCTGCCTTCGCGGACGATGCCTGCTCTGGTCAGTGCAGTGCCGTTCAAGAAGTAGCGTTCGGGTGTCGACATTGCTCCACGAAATTGCGCGCCGGAATTTTCGCGGCACAACCCGCTTGTTTTCGGACGAGCTTTCCCCACGCTATCGCCCATGTTGAATCGTTCGCTTTGGGCCTGCCTGCTGTTCTCCGGCGCCATCGCTCAGACCGCATCAGCCCAGATCGAGCTGGCGAATCTGCGCGAGGACGTGCGTGGATTGGTGCAGCGTGTCGGCGAATTATCCCTCCGCATCGAACAGCTCGAACGTGAAAACGCCGAGCTCCGCAGCAAAACGGGTTCGGCCGAAAGATCGTTTGTGACGCTCACCCAGCTGAACGACGCGATCTCAAGCGTGAACCAAACGATCCGCTCCGGCGACGCTGCAACGAGGGCGGAGACGCTCCAGCAGGTCGGCGTGCAAATGGAGAAGCTGGCGAAACAAACGAACAGCGCCATCGATTCGCTGGCAAAGGGCATGGCAACGCGCTCCGCGGTTCAGACCACGTTTGCGGAAGATTACTCGAAGGAAGGTGTCAGCTACACCGTCCAGAAAGGGGATACGCTGGCGGTGATCGCGAAGAAAACCGGCGCAAAAGCGCAGGACATCATCAACGCCAATAAAATTTCCGATCCCTCGCGCATCAACGCAGGCCAGACGCTCTTCATCCCCGGAGGTAAATAAAATTTCATGTCTGCAGCTCCCAAATCTCGTCTCGGTCGTGGACTCGGCGGACTCATCGCCAGCGCCACGCCGCCTGCGGCCACCACTCCGAAACCGGACAGCACCGCGCCGAACGCAACGCCCGCCGTCACTTCCAACGGAGCTCCGGGATATCAGGAGATTTCAGTCAGCGCCATTGAACCGAGCCCTTACCAGGCACGGCGCGAAATTCCGCCAGAACAGTTGTCCGAGCTGGCGGAAAGCATCCGCTCGGAAGGATTGCTGCAGCCGATCGTGGTGCGAAAGACCGGAGACAAGTTTCAGCTGATCGCCGGCGAACGCCGATGGCGCGCGTTCCAGCAGTTGAAGATCAAAGTCATTCCGGCGCGGATCGTGGAGGCGAGCAATGCCTCGTCTGCAGCGTTGGGGTTGATCGAGAACTTGCAGCGTGAGGGGCTGAACCCGATCGAAGAGGCGCATGGCTTCGCGAGTCTGATCCGGGATTTTGATCTGACGCAGGAAACCGCCGCCGATCGGGTCGGAAAGGGCCGGGCCACCGTGGCGAACGCGCTGCG
>JBDSSD010000136.1:0-7342 GCA_039928945.1 Opitutus sp.
CCAGCATCGCGCCGAGGAGAGGATGCCCGGTCTGTTCGCGTAACGCAGGCAATGCCAGCAGGGTCACACCGGCCAGTCCAACCCCCAGCGCCAGCGCCTTGATCAACCTGATTTGCTCACCCAAGAAAAGTGCCGCCAGCACGATGATGATGAGCGGTTGCGTGTTGCCCAAGACCGCAGCGATGCCCGCGCCGGTGTAGGCAGGGCTGGCAAACATCGCTCCGTAAGCGAACGTGGTGGCCAGCGCTCCCAAGGGCAGAATCCATCGGGCCAATCGCGCCTCCGGCCACAGCGGCTTTCGGCGAAGTACCAACACCAGCAGGAGGGCCAGCCCGCCCAGAAGCGTGCGCGCTCCTGCAAATCGCAACGGTGGCGCGAATGCCAGACCCGCCTTGATCGCCGGGTAACACGCGGCCGTCGGCACGATGACGACGAGCATCAACCACGCTTGCTGGGCGGGCGAAAGCGGAGCTTCACTGTTATTGCGATCATCCTTCATGTTTGTCCCCATGCTTCATCGGTGTGCCTGAAAATATCAGCCGTCATGCGAATGCTCCGGCGGATCCTCGGCAGATTTGGTTCTGAGGAAGAAAAACTCCATGACCAGAATCGCCGCCGTTTGTCCGCTGGATAGCTCGAGTTTGGTCGGGGGTATTTTTCATGCTACTGCGGTATTATTTCCCCATGCGAAGGCTCAGATTGTAGATTCCGGCGATCAACACCCCCGCGAACCAGCCCAGAATAAAAGTGGTGACAAGCCCCAGCGCGGCTTGGGCTGGGGGAACGCTGGTTTGCAGGACCGGACCCACATCGAGGCCGTGCAACAGGCTGTTGAAGAAAGTCACAGCCGAGTCGTGGGGCACGGTGGCCATTGTCAGCATGGACACTCGTCCAAAAAAACCGTAACACCGCCCGTGTTCGCTCTACCGCTTCGGCGCGCGTCATCCATGCTCGCTCGACGCCAACCGGATAGACTGCCAGGGCAAAACCAACGGCGGCGATGCTGGCGGGAGCACCCCGTTCAGTCTTGTCGGCTACCAAGCCGTTCGCCGGATTCGTCTCATGCAGGAAGTAACCGAAGGCTTCCCGCTGGAGCGCGTCCCAGCATCTCTGCGCTACTGGCTGGTCGATTCGGGCCAGCCGTTTCGTCTCTGGGTGCGGTTTGATGCGTTCCGGTTTCAGCGGTTTCTTCCGGAGCGGGTTGTCTCTGGCGTTTGTTATCCATGGCTGTCCAGCCTCTGATCAAACGGCTTCTTCGAATTGCACCGAGGTTTGACCGTCGTCGGGCAACAGCTGAGGTCCACCGTCGTTGCGGGCAGCAGCCGAAATGTTTTTGCGACGATGCGGGTGCTCATAATGTTGTTCCTTTCGCCGCGACCGGGGCTGGCACCGGTGCCGGATTAGACAACTCATCGGCTCCGGAATTCCACAGCGCGATCGCCGGTTCGTCGGGGCGATCGTGCACGTAGGAGAGAATACTGATCGAAGCGGTGTTGAGCAGGAAACGCTCCGATTGCTCGACGGACCGGCCGATCCATCGGCCGGCGAGGACGCGGCAGAGATGCCCATGCGAGAAGAGCACCACATTTCCATCGAGGGTGCGGAAATGAGCAATCAGGCGATCGACGCGCTCGGAAATCTGAGCAGGCGTTTCTCCATTTGGAGCGCCGTCACGGAACAGGTTCCACTCCGGCTGTTCTTCGCGAATTTCCTCAGGCGTACGGCCCTCGTAGTCGCGGTGATCCCATTCGGTAAGGTCAGGTTCGATTTCAGGCGTGGGCTTCAACGCCGCGAGCGCGCATGTTTGTCGAGCGCGTTGCAGCGGGCTCATTAAGACATGCGCGAACGAAACGTTCTTGAGACGCTCCCCGACTTTTCGCGCCGCCCCTTCGCCATGCGCGGTCAACGGGAGATCCGTGCGACCGGTGTATTGGTCAGAGAGCGACCATTCCGTCTCGCCATGACGGATGAGATAGAGGCGCAGGGAAGTGAGTTTGCTGGGAGGCATAATCACGTGGTTTCGCGGCGGTGTATTTCTCACGACGTGCGGACAACAAGGATCGCGCTGGAGCGGGCTTCCAAGTGATAGGTCGTTGCATTGTCCAAATGCGGTTCATCGCCGTCGGCAAACCAGTCGTGCGGGGTCTCGCCCGCGGTGTCGGCCCCCAGATGCCAACGCGTGCCCTGCGGAGCGGACGGTAATACAAAGTCCACCGCCTCGGTTCCGGCATTGAACATCAGGTAGAGCCCGGGGTGTTCGTCTTCCTGAATCAGGCAGGCCAACCGTTTCCCTTGCGGATCAACCCAGTTGGGCAGGCCGCCGCGCTCGCTGAACCAGCGGATGTCGGCGTCGGTGTAGAATTCCTCCTTGCTCAGAACCGGATGCGCCCTGCGAAAAGCAATAATCCCGCGAGCGAATCGGTAAATCTCTTGATGCTGTTCCAAGTAGCTCCAGTCGTTCCAACTTGTTTCGTTATCCTGGCAGTAGGCGTTGTTGTTGCCGCCTTGCGTGCGACGAAATTCGTCCCCGCCGAGCAACATCGGCACGCCGCGTGAGATCAACAACGTCAGCAGGAAGTTTTTGATCTGACGCTTCCGGATGGACTCGATCCGGGCATCGCCTGTCCCGCCCTCAGCACCGTAATTCTCGCTGAAATTTTGATTCGTCCCATCGCGGTTGTCTTCTCCATTGGCCTCATTGTGCTTCTCTCGATAACTCACCAGATCATTCAAGGTGAAGCCGTCGTGACAGGTGACGAAATTGATACTGCACTTCGGACATTTGTCTGACTGGGCATAAATGTCGGCACTGCCGGAGATGCGGCTGGCAAACAAACCGAGCATGCCATCGTCACCCCGCCAGAAGCGGCGGATGTCGTCTCGGTAGCGGCCGTTCCACTCCGCCCATTCGCGCTGTGAAAAGCTGCCCACCTCATAAGCGCCCGCCGCATCCCATGCCTCGGCGATATGCTTCACTTCTCTCAACACCGGATCCTCGGCGATTTGTTTGAGCACGGGAGCATTGGCCAGCAACTTGCCAGTGCCATCCCGACCAAGAACTGACGCCAGGTCGAACCGGAAGCCATCGACATGCATCTCGACCACCCAATAGCGCAGCGCAGCCAGGATGTATTCTCGCACCACGGTATGGTTGGCGTTGATGGTATTGCCGGTGCCGGTGTAGTCCTTGTAGTAACGTTTGTTCTCCGCGAGCGTGTAGAAAATCGCGTTGTCAATCCCGCGAAAACACAGCGTAGGGCCCAATTCATTTCCCTCAGCGGTGTGGTTGAACACGACATCGAGGATCACTTCGATGCCGGCGCGGTGGAGTGCGCGGACCATTTCCTTGAACTCCAACTTCTGCTGTCCCGCGCTTCCCGAGCTGCCGTAGGAGCCTTTGGGCGCAAAAAAGGCCACGGGATCGTAGCCCCAATAATTTCCGAGTGGCTTGTGGTTTTGCGAATGAATGCCCGTCTTTAAGGATTCGTTGAACTCGTGGACTGGCATCAGTTCGACGGCGGTCACACCCAGTTCTTTCAGGTAGGATATTTTTTCCATCAGGCCACGGTAGGTGCCAGGGTGCTCCACACCGGCGCTGGGATGAACCGTGAAACCGCGAACATGTATTTCGTAAATCACGGTCTTCGACCACGGATGCCGGAGCGGCCGGTCGTCATGCCAGTCGAAGTGGTCGCGAGTAAACACACACTTCGGCATCGCCCCGGCATCGTCTAATTTTGAAAAGGTGAGGTCTTTCTCCGGCGCGGACGGATCGTATCCGCGGGCGGGGCCGAAATCCCAATCCGGCAATCGCGAGATCGCTGTCGCACAGGGGTCCAGCAGCAGCTTGTTGAAATTGAAGCGATGGCCCTCCTCGGGTTGGTACGGACCGTCCACCCGGTAGGCGTAGAGTTGGCCGGAACGAATCCCCTCAACCCAGACGTGCCACACGTCGCCCGTTCGGTTGTGCGCGGGATCGAGATCGATCACCTTGGCCGGTGTTGAATCTGTGGGATGAGCAAACAACTCCAGCCGAACACGGCTCGCGTGACAACTGAACAAGGCAAAATTGACGCCGCCTTCGGACTCGTGTGGTCCCAAGGGCAAAGGAACCCCTTTCCGCACTTCAGTGTGTTCCCTAACTTCTGTTCCATAATCTTGCTGCGGGGGTCCAGGGGCACCGGGCTTTTCGGCGGTCCGGTCTGATGATACGGACGAGATCTGGCCACTCGGCGAGCGCTTTGCTTTCGGCTTTATTGCCCATGGTATTGGGTCGTTTTTTTTCATCACTCGACCTTTCGCGGTTGAATCATCGCTGCCACAGGATGTGCGCGGCTTCCAAGGGAACTGCGACATCGTCCTGGTGTGGTATGATTCGCGCGGTATAGTCGAGCGCCGGGCGAGTCGTCGACACTGTGGCACTGTAAACACCGCCGCTCTCCGCGCCGGCCAGTGGGTCGACGCGTTTCATTTCCTGGCGGACGGGTGCTTCGCCATTGACGCCATCGGCGTAAAGTTCGACCCGTACGGTATTCGGATCGAGGTCGTCGAGGTAAACTTGCACCTCAAATGCGTGCTGCTCGCTGTTCGTTTCCACCTTCACGTCGCCGAAGTGGAGGCTGCTCCATTTCTGGTCCAGACTGTGCCGCCAATCGACCACTTTCTTGCCGATTGTGCCCTTACTGGCAATGCGCAGATTGTAGGCGGCAGCAGTTGGCAAGTAGTGTTGCTCGGTATATTCACGCACCGTACGGTTGGCGGAGTAATGCGGGGTCAATTTCGCCATGCTTTCCCGCATTCGCGCGACCCAAGCAGCGGGAATGCCTTTCTCGTTACGGGTATAAAATTCGGGAATCACTTCGCGTTCGAGCCGTTCGTAAAGCATCTCGGCTTCGGCTGCATCCCAAGCCGGATCGTCGCCATGCTCATTGCCATCACCAATCGCCCATCCCAAGTTCGCCGCGTAGGCTTCGGCCCACCAGCCGTCCAACTCTGAAAGATTGATTCCGCCGTTCACCAGCACCTTCATGCCGCTCGTGCCGCTCGCCTCCCAAGGTCGCCGCGGGGTATTGATCCAGACATCCACGCCCTGCACCAGATGCCCGGTCAAGTGCATGTCATAGTCACTGAGGAAAATCACCTGAGCGCGGGCCTCGGGCCGCTGGATCAGATGCGTCCATTCCTGAATCAAGGCCTGGCCCGCCTGATCGGCGGGATGAGCTTTGCCCGCCAGGATGAGCTGCACCGGACGCTGGAGATTAGTTAACAGGCGCAACAATCGTTCCGGGTCGTGCAGCAGCAGGTTCGGTCGCTTGTAGGTCGCGAAGCGCCGCGCGAAACCGAGGGTCAACACGTTCGGATCAAATAAATGTTTCGCCATTTCCACTGCCTCACGCGCCGCTCCGGAGATAGCAAGTTGCCGCGACAATCGTTCGCGCGTGAATTCCACCAGCGACTTTCTCCCGGCGCTGCGAAGTTGCCAGAGCTTGGCATCGGAAACGCGCCGAATGTCCTGCTCCAATTTTTCCATGGTTCCCAGCCAGCGATCTTTGCCGCAGGCTTTCGTCCACAAATCGTCCGCGGCTGCCGAATCCCAGGTTGGCATGTGAACGCCGTTGGTGACATGGCTGATTGGCACTTCGTCTTCCGGCCAGTGCGGAAAGAGCGGCGCAAAAAGATGCCGGCTAACTTTCCCGTGCAATTTGCTGACGCCATTAGCCGCCCCGCAGCCCCGCATGGCCAGATAGGCCATGTTAAACTTCTCGGTTGCGTCGTCCGCATTCTGGCGACCCAAGGCCAGCAAATCGTGGACGCTGATATTGAGCTTCTCCTTGGCATAACGACCGAGGTATTGCTCGATGAGCGCCGGAGCATAACGATCAAACCCGGCGGCCACCGCCGTGTGGGTGGTAAAGAGATTTCCCACTCTCGTCGCAGCCAGCGCAACTTCGAAGGGCTGCCCGGTTTCTTCCATGAAAGTTCGGGCGCGTTCCAAAGTGGCGAAGGCCGCGTGCCCTTCATTGAGGTGGCAGACTTCGGGCTGGATGCCGATGGCTCGCAGCAGTCTCCAGCCGCCGATCCCGAGGAGCAGTTCTTGTTTGAGACGCAGCTCCGGTCCGCCGCCATACAGCTCGCTGGTGATCCCTCGATGAGCGGGGAAGTTCGCCGCATCATTGCTGTCGAGTAGATAAAGCTTCACGCGTCCGACTTGAACCTGCCAGGCGCGCAGCCAGACCGAGTAACCGGGCAAGGTGATTTCCAGTCGTAACCACTCGCCGTTTGGCTGGCGCAACGGCGTGATCGGCAACTGTCCGGGATCGTTATACGGGTAGAGTGCCTGTTGGGCGCCGTCCTTGTCTATCATCTGACGAAAATAGCCTTGCTGGTAGAGCAGCCCGACACCGACGACCGGCACGCCCAGATCGCTGGCAGCTTTGAGTTGGTCGCCGGCCACATTGCCGAGCCCGCCCGAGTAAATGGGCAACGCTTCGCTCAACATGAATTCCATGCTGAAATAGGCGATGCAGTTCAAGGGAGACTGCGGATGCTGTTGCTGAAACCACGCGGGCGACTCCGCCGCCTGACGCTTCGCTTGCAACAGGTCATCGATCATCTTGCGGAATTTTGGATCGGCCAACACCTGCTTGAGTTTGTCTCGCGCGACGGTCTGCAGAACCACCCACGGATTTTGCGTCATTTCCCACAGCGCGGCATCAAGCTGCCGCCACACTTGGTCGGTCGCATGATTCCACGACCAGCGCAGATCCAAGGCCAGCTCGGCAAGGGAATCGAACCCTTCAACTTCCTTGGGTGGAGCGCTGTATAATGAATGGCTGGCGTGCGCATGTTCGGTCATAGTTTCTCCATTAGTTTCGGCTCGAACGGACTCTCCAGCTTCTGTGGGGACACTCCCAAAGCTTCATTGATAGTAGTCTGAGCTTCCGCCAGGAGGCGGTGCAGATGATCCGCACCCCGGAAGCTTTCGGCGTAAATCTTGTAGATATTTTCAGTGCCGGACGGCCGCGCCGCGAACCATCCGTTGGCGGCCACCACTTTCAACCCGCCAATGGGAGCGCCGTTGCCCGGTGCTTGGGTAAATGCAGCCTGGATTTTTTCGCCCGCCAACTCGGTGATTTTAACCTGCTGAGGTGAGAGCTTCGCCAACAGTTCCTTCTGTTCCGGAGTGGCTGGCGCTTCAACGCGTTCATAGACCGGCTCGCCGAACTCGTGCGCCAGTTCTTGGTAGATGACGCCGGGATCGCGGCCCATCTTCGCCGTTATTTCCGCCGCCAGCAAAGCCGGGATGATCCCGTCCTTGTCCGTCGTCCAGACGCTGCCATCC
>JBDSSD010000137.1:0-10899 GCA_039928945.1 Opitutus sp.
ATGCTCAACGACCTGCTGACCGACTTGAAATCCATCCGCGAGGATGGCGAGACGCTGCTCGACCGAACCATGGTGGTCTACGGGTCGAACATGAATAGTGCGAACACGCATGCCACCACGAATCTCCCGATTATTTTTGCTGGCGGCGGATTCCGTCACGGGCAGCACATGGTGTTCAACGCCGAGCACAATTATCCGCTGCCCAACCTTTTCGTTTCCATCCTGCAACGGCAGGGCATCGAGACGGACAAGTTCGCCTCGGCCACTGGCACGATGCGCGGTTTGGAAGTGGCATGAGGCGGTGAAGTGAAGGGTCGGATCGATGGCCTCACGGCCATCGCTACACGTAGAATTACGGCAACGTAGCCATGGCCGTGAGGCCATGGACCGCCTCGGTTCGAGACGGATAAGTTCGGCGTGGCCTTCGGGGACGGGTCGATGGCCTCACGGCCAGCGCTACACTCGGAGAATAACATTCTGGAACCGTAGCCATGACCGTGAGGCCATGGACCGCCTCGGTTCGAGACGGATAAGTTCGCCGGGTCCTTCGGGGGAAGGGTCGATGGCCTTACGGCCATCGCTACACTTTGGAGCCATGGACCTATCAGCGTGCCACGATCTTGTTATAGATCCGCCAGTAGCGCTCCCAAAAATCGGCCTGCTTGGGTTCGAGATTGAAATAACCCGGCACCAGGCAACCGGTGTAGGCATAACCCGTCCAGTCGACGCAGAGGCCTTTTCTCACGGGATTCTGTTGGATGTAGTGCGCAATTTTCTCGAAGGCCGCGCGCTCCCGTTCGTCGTCCCGCAAGACATGGTCATGGGCCTGCATCTGAAGTTTGACCGGTGCGATCAGGTGGTTGATTTCCTGCCGCAAGAGGCGCAGGCATTGGTGCTGGTCACAGTTTTCGTCGATGCCGGAAATCAAGAGATGGATGTGATCTGGCATGTGACAGAAGACGGGACACACCGCGCCATGGCGGGCCAGCACATGGCATAGCAATTCCCGGAAACGCAGATGGAAGGAGTCGTTTAGCCAGCCCGTTTTTCGGTCTGCGATCGTATGGGTCCAGAAAATCGATGTGCGGCCGAGATAGGATTCGGGAGTCAGTCGTGGGAGCGCGGATTTGGGGGTGAAGGTCACGACGGCGATTGGGATGAGTCCATGGCCTCACGGCCATGGCTACATTGCCGTAATTCTACGTGTAGCGATGGCCGTGAGGCCATCGACCCAGCACTTCACTTCACCGCGCTCAGACTCAGACGGAAACCCAGGCTGCTGCTGCGGGTATCCGGAATAGCGTGACCACGGAAGGCCGAGCGGACATTCGGAGCGCTGCAATACCATGATCCGCCTCGCATGACTTTTTGCGTGCCGGTTTCCGGGCCCCGGGGATCCGCCGCCACTTCCGCCGGGTAGTCACCATACCAATCCCGGCACCATTCGAAAACATTGCCATGGACGTCGTAGAGTCCCCAAGGGTTCGCACGCTTGACGCCGACTGGGTTGGTGTGGGGTTGACTGACGATGCCGCCCAGACCGTCGCCGTAGCGCAGCCACATGCTCGCGTATAATTTTTTTGGATCTCCTAGATGAGATTCGGTCGAACCCGCGCGGCAGGCATACTCCCACTCGCCCTCCGTGGGCAGCGCGTACTGGTAACCAGCCGGCAGCCGGCCGGCGGCATGCTCGCGTTCGGTCAACCACCGGCAAAAGGCGATGGCGTCATTCCAGCTGATCCCGACCGCGGGATACCCGCCGTCTTGATGGAAACCAGGATTTTTCCAGCTGGAGTCGGAGTCGCGCAACCACTGCCCGCGGATGATTTTGGTGAGTCCGTCGCCGCGCTCAGCTTCGGTGCGATACCCGGTGGCCGATGCAAAGGCCGCCCACTGATCGACGGTGGTTTCAAACGCACCCATCCAAAAACCCTGAGTGATTTTCACCTGATGCTGCAGCTCGTCGGTTCCACGGCCGCCCTCATCCTTGGGACTGCCCATCGTGAAATCACCCGGCCGAATCCAGGCCATCTTCAGATTCAGTTCGGGCACCGTATAACTTTCACCCGGGATCAACTCCGTGCTCGCACGCTGCAGTTGGTAGGCTACGACCCGGTGAGAAAACAACGTGGGAACGTAAACAATCGCGTTGCGGGCGTCGTAGTCGAGATCGCAGGTCTCGATCCCTGCAGCCCGCTGATCGAGCAAAACCTGCGAGACGCCGGTGGCGACGTTCACCTCGTAAATAATGCCGGAAGAGCAGGTCACGAGAAAGTCGTCGCCGCTGATATTTTCAATGCCGTCCACCCGGCGATCCAAACCAGTGACCACCCGTTTCACGCTATGATCGGGCTGCAATTGGAACACTTCACCCAACGAAAGGATGTAGAAACTCTTTTCGTGGGCGAGGACCCCATTGGGATTTTTGACGCTGTCCAAGAAAACCGAGACGTCGCCGTCCTTGATCGTATAAATCCTGCCTAGCTTATAGTCCGATACGTAGACGACGCCTTTATAGTCGATCGTCAGGTCGTTCAGGCTGGCCGAGTCTGCGATGGGAACGGTCTGCAGGATGGTTCCCGTCGCCACGTCGCAGACCACGACCCGGCCGACGTCCACCGCATAAAGCTTTCCCTCGTAGAGACCCAACCCTTTGGGCGCGTCCAAACCTTTGATCCAATGCGCATCGATGATTTTGCCGTCGAGGCCGACTTTGCCGATGGAACCGTCGCCATCCTTCGCGCCCGGGCTGTTGGGCGCGCCCATGTTTGAGGTGAAAAGCAGTTGGTCCCCGACGGAATAACGGACCGATTCGACGGAATGCAATTCGGGTTCCGTTTCCCAAAGTTTCACCAGCTGGTGGGTGGAAGCGCCGGCGGGAAGGGAGAGGCAAATGGACCAGAGGAGCGAGGCTGCAACCAATGTCGTGTAGCCACGCCCGTGAGGGCGTGGACCGAAATGTCCCTGAGTCGGGCGATCCACGCTCTTACGGGCGTGGCTACTTTTTTTGAAACGCGGTGGCTTCATGATGCAGAGGGGACGTTGCCGTTGGAGCGTGCGCACACGATTTGGTGAAAGGCGGGCGCCAACTCGCTCACTTCCGGTCGGGCCAATCGCGTTATTTGAGAGAAGTGGGTAGTTCGAGTTTTTCCAAAGTATCGAGCTCTGGCTTGCCACCGCGACCTCCGCTGCCGGCGGCGACGTAAAGGGTGTCGCCAGAGCGGACGAGTCCACTTCCGTGGCGACCCCGCGCGAAGGTGGAGAAAAGACTCCACGTACCGGTCCGTGTATCGAGCGCCTCAACTTGGTTGTGCGCGGTGTCCTGGGCCATGCTTTCCCCGCCGCCCACCAGCAGATAGGGTCCGACGCCGATGGCCATGCAGCCTGCGCGGGGCGTGGGGATGTTGCCGGTGGCAGCGGGCAGGGTGGACCAGGTGCCGCTGGCGATATCAAACACGTCCACGGGAGAAACGGTGAGATCGAACACTTCGTTGGAGATCGCGTGGGACCGGCGGCCGCCAGCGGCGTAGATCTTGCCGTTGATGACCGCGGCTTGAAAATGGTCGCGCTCGTGGGGAGCGCTGGGGAGCTTCGACCATTGCAGGGTCTTGAAATCGAGTACATCGAGCCAGTTCACGTTGCCGTCCCAATGGCCGTTGATGATGCCGCAGATTACGTAGAGCTTGCCGTCGTGGATCACCGCGCCAGCGCCGCCGCGGCGCCGATCCGCCGGCAGGGACGGACCCTGGCTCCAACTGTCCGTGGCAGGATCGTAAATGGGGATCTGATCGAGCGCCGTCTCCTGCGGATACTTGCCGGTCATCGCGCCCGGCAGCCAGATCTTGCCTTCCCAGACGACCGGTTGGAAGTGGTGGGTCTCGACCGGCGGCGGTGCGCCGTGGGTCCACGTCCGGGTGGCGGGATCAAGAATATCGGCCGGTTGGATACGCCGGCCGCCGAGCAGATAGATCTTCGTGCCCACGGCAATGAAGGCCGCCTCATGGCGGGCGTTGGGCCGGCCGGTGGTCTCGACGGATTGCCAGATTTCGGCATGGGCCGAAGTGGTGGTGACAGCCAGGAGAAGCAGGACAAAGCGTGACAGGCAGATCATGGTCAGGGGTGGGTTGAGGGGCAAAGTAGCCGGTTAAATGCGGGAGGGGGCGGGCCGGCCAGGCGAGGGGATTCTGGTCGACACGCGGATGTTGGCGTAGCGCGATTCTCGCCCGCGCATTTGACGGAAACCGACGCGACCCTCATGCAAGGTCGGGAAGGTGGACGTATCCCATTTCCAAACATGGACGTCCGCGCCATGCGAGGCGGTCAAAGTAAGCGTGGAGCCGATTTTCTGGACCAGCAGATGCCAGGCCTCGCCGGTCGCGAACAGATGGACCCCGCCGTAGCTGGGCTGGATCAGGGTGTCCTGCTGAAATTGGCCCTTCGTCGGATAACGGCGCGCCCGAATGTAGTCGTTATCTTCGCCGCCGGTGCACGCATAGGAGATGTGGTAGGCGTTCAGGTTTTTGAAATAGAGTGACATCGACGGTACGGCGCGACGGTCCCGCCACGTGAAGAGATCAGCTGGGAATTCCGGCGTGCCGATGCCAGTGGCGTCCAAATACAGGATACAGACGGAGGTGTGGTCGCGGTTGGTATCGAGCCGGGTGTAGTCGTATTCGACCGTGAGGTCACCCGCGAAGGACGCCTTGGTCCACAAGACCGCGTGCCCGGCGTCCCCGGCTGCAATTGGGCCGCTTTGCAGCACCATTCCCTCGGCGGTGTTGCGCACCGATGCGAGGTTACCGTCCAGGAACCACCGGTTCGCCCAGTCGGCGGAACCGGAATCAGTCAGCTCCAACTTCCAGCCCGGTGGGGACGTTTCTTCGGCGCGGGCGAGCGCGACACCGAGCAGGGAAAAAAACAGGCATCGCAGGATTGTTTTTGTGACGTGACTCATGGGAGTGGGCGAAGGGGCGAATCCGCTCGTGGCCTCGTTGACGGGCTGACAGTTGGCCGTCGTAAAGTTTTTGGGCGGGTGGTCGGGATGAGCCTAAGGTTTGAATTGCTCTGCTTTTGCCCGACCAATGGCCGTTGATCGCGCCGGACCGAGAGATCTTTATTTGTCCGGGGCAAAATGGTTGTTTTCCGGGACGCCATGCACCTTGGTGGCTTTGGCGTTCCGTTCCACGGGAGTGGTGCGGGGTTGCGGAGGCGCGGACGTCATCGCGCTCACGGTCTGGATCTCTTGTTCCACTTCTTTCGCGAGAGCCTGCAAATCAAGTTTCCAGCCACGCGCCAACACTTGGGGGCGATACTGGCTGCCGACGAGTGCCGCGTACTGCCGCCAACTGCGGGCGGCGTTTTCGAGCCCGGCTACCGCCTCGGCTTGGCGCGCGGGATCGTTGGTTTGACGGAATTCGGCGAGCCGGGTCGCCGCGCGAAACTTATCCGCATAATAGCGACCGAGCCATGCCATCGACTCGATGTCGGTGATCACGCTGGCAAGCTCGGACGACAGCGGCGTCTTCCGCAAGCGCTCCGTCCCGCTGAGGCCGGCGGCGGCAAAGGCTTCTATATTTTCCGCCACGTCGAACGGCGTGATTATTTTGCCCGGTTGGGCCTGACCGGTGAGGCGCACATACGCCGGGATGCTGATCTCCTTCGCGCCCGGCATCGGCTCGCCGAGAATGAAATCATCCACCGTGAGGAAGCCCTCGTTCTTCCACTGGCAGGCCTCGGGACTAAACATCCAGTCGCCCTTTTTGTAGAAGAAGCGGTTGATTTGCGGCATGATCTTCGAAGTCGCTGCCCACGTCGCGTAAAGCAGGGCCGCGTCCACCTCGGGGTAGTGCGCCTGCAAGGCCGCCTCGAAGAAATGCTGGTCTAGGGAGGGATCATAGCCGAGCCGGCCCCACATCATGAAGTTGTACCAGTGCCGACCGAGTTCGAGCTCGCCGCGCTGCGACTCATCCACGAGCGCGTAGTTGCGCGCCCACACGTAGCCATCGGACCCCAGGTGAAACCCGGCAGTCTGCGCGAGTGGGAAGTTGCGGATCATCGCGCGCGCGAAGTCCGGATCGCCCCAGCGCAGGCAATAGAGGTCGTCGTTCCGCAGCGTCCACCAGGTTTTCATCCCGTGCTGTTGCAGGTCTTTGACGAGCGCGTCGCCGATCACGGCATCGGGCATGGTGAACATGCGCGCGCCGGCGTATTTGAAACTCATCTCGAACGGCCCCGGGTACGCGCCGAAGGATTTCAGGACCGAGTCGAGGCCCGTCTGCCAGTCGCGATGGATGAAGCGGATTGTCCGCCCGGGCTGCGCGTCCACGACATCCTTCACGCCGAGGCCGTAGGTTTCCCAGAGCCACTTTTCTTTGGTTTCGTTGGGCCGGAACGCCTCCATATTTTCTCCGGCCGTGGTGCCGATGCCCGCCAGATCCGGGTAGGTCAGGAGCAGCTCGCGCGTGCTGGCGCGCACATAGTCGATGGTCGTGGCGTTGTCGGGTGCAGCCGTGATCCCATACTTACCGTATGCGCCGTCGAGGAGGACGTTCCACGTGATGAAATAAATTTCGATGCCCCGGTCCTTCGCGTAGGCCATGACCTTGCGCCAAAAGGTGATTTTTTCGTCGATGGTCAGCTTTTCCAGCACGACCAGATTAGCCAACACCTCCGGAGCCACGCCGCGCGGATGGTCGCGGTAGTCGTAGCGGTAGGTCGTGGTGCAAACGTCGTTCAGCGCCACGTCGGGATAATCCTTCAGCTTCACGAGCGAGGGGAATGGGTGCGGATTCCAGAGCGTGAGGGCGTTGTAGCGGTGGCGCGCCATCTCATCGAAGTAGTCCCGCCAAAAAGTGAAATCCCACATCGTCGCAATATTCCACAACGCCGAGTCGCCCGTGTCGTCGTAGCTCGGCGTGCGCGCATCCAGCGGGATGTTCATTTTCAGGCCGCGCTGCGCCAGATACGGCGAGCCGGATTCCTCGCGGATGCGCGCGAGGGGTCGGCCCTGGCCGATCAGCTCGGCCAGCCGCAATCCGCCATACATCTGGCCCAGGGTGTCGCCGCCTGAGATGCTGAACTGCCCCGGGCCCGCGATGGCGATGCGGTAGCCCTCGGTGCCAAGCTTCGGGTCCGCGACGAAGGTGACGTTGAGATCGGCCACGGCGGGGCTGACGGCCGCGCAGGCTTTCTTGAGGTCGCCGATGGCAAACGCCACTCGAGGCGCAGCGGTGTCACCGGCGAAGGTGAGCGCCGCCGAAGCGACGGGAGCGAAACAAGCCAGCAACCAGGTACTGGCAACGGCCAGCAAGCCACGAGATTTCATGACGGACGGCAGAGGGTCAGCTCGATTCGGTGCGAAGGCCAAAGCGAATCATTTGAGGAAATTCTCCAGGGGAACTGATGTAGGAAATTCTTTGATACGGAGGTTTCGCCAGTAGGTTTCGCCGGTCTCGGCCTCGATGGCGATGGGGCCCTCGGAGGCGCCGAGATCGGTGGCCATGTTGACGATCTTGCCGTTCAGTTTGTGCAGCAGGTAGCGGTCGCCCATGACGATGAGCTCGCACTCGTTCCACTGGTCGTCCAGTCCATGAAAGGGCGCGTCAACCTGCGCGTAGTGCTGGCCGCGCCGGACGGGTTGGGGCACGCCGCCGTTTTGGGGCGACTCGTAAGTTTTTCCGTCCTTGGAATACCAATGCATGGTGATGCCGCCGGCGACGATGTCGCCCGTGTGGTTATGATTTTCGAGGTGGTTGTAGCGGACCTGGTATTGAAGAGCGGTCGGCCAGATTTTCATCTCGGTAATGTGGTAAATCACACCGGCGTCGTATTGGAAATCAGCGTGGTTGTTCACGAGCTTGTGGCCCCATTTGTATTCAAATTTAAGTGAGTAGTATTTGTAGGCGCGCTTGGTGGCCATGACGCCGTGCGTGGCGTTCTTGCGCGTCTCGACCCCGGTGCCGGCAGGGAGGTCGCGGTAAACGTGGAGGACGCCGCCGGGATCGATGGCAAAAACTTTTTTGACGTCCTCCGGCGTGCCGTCGCGGAGGAGAATGGTCCAGTCGTCAAAGTTTTTTCCGTTGAAGAGCGGTTGGTAGCCGTCTGCGGGCTCGGCGGGTGTGCCGACCGGATGGTCGACGGCGAGGCCGGTGACGGTCGCGACGAGGAGCGCGAGGGCGGAGACGAGGTGTCTTTTCATGAGCATGGAAGATTTATTTTTTACGGAACGCGTGGCGGGTGCGGTGGAGGTAACGGAGATTACGCGTCCGTGTTATCGTAGCCACGCCCGTGAGGGCGGGGACTGGCACGTTCCGGATCCAAGAGATCCACGCTCTCACGAGCGTGGCTACATTGTTTATTAAGGGCGCGGGGAGAGGCATGGACAAACGGGGAGTCTATTGGACGGTGATGACGGCGCGCCGGTAGCTCACGAGTGGGACGATGGTGCTGCGATCGCGGACCTCGAGGATGAGGTGGAGCTCCTTACCGGCGCAGTCGGCCGGGATTGTGACGGCGATTTTTTCGGCGCCGGCATTCGCGATGGGAAAGTCGCGGCCATAGGGCTGACGGCCGGCATCGGCATAAAACCACCACGAGTAGGTGAGCGCGTCGTGGTCGGGATCGGTCGAGCCGGCGGCGGTGAAAACCAGCGTGTTGCCGGGGCGGGCGGTGAGTCGGATAATGACGGTGGTGGTGTCGCCGTTGAGCGCGGCGTGCGGATGGTGGTTGGCTCCCGCGTAAGGTTGGACGCACCAGTCCATGCGGGCCTGCAAATCACGCCACATCGCGGCGCGCCAACGCCAAACGGGCGCAAAGGAGCCGTCGTAATTTTTCCCGTCGGCGGGATCGGTCCAGCGCTCGGTGAGGCCCTCGTCAGTGTAGGCCTTGAACGGAAAGTATTTTTTCTCGTCGGCCTGCACGATCGAGAATGGAGAAAGCACGTTGAGCTTTTTCTCGGGGTGGTAGCGACCGCTCCAGCCGCCCGACGCGGGGTCGTCAAGATCGGAGAGTCCGGGCGTGACGAGACGCAACCAGGGGACCGTGCCCCCGCCGCCGAGAAAGTGGACGATACCAACGCGACGGGTGGGGTGCGTAGCGCCCAGCGCGCCGTGATGGGTGCGGACATGTTCTCGCACCCACTCGTCCTGACCGTCGGGCGTGTAGCCATAGGGCTGCCACACGTGCGGCCCGAGATTTTCGTTGGACGGACCGCCGAAGGCGCGGGTCTGCGAGACACTGCGAATCCAGTGGATATCTGGAAACTCGTGGAGAATCCAGGCTCCGGCTTCGTCCTGTGCCTGGTTGTCGAATACGCGCAACCTGGCGACGAAGGCGGCGAGGTCGGCCGCGGTGTGCGCGGCGCGATATTCGAAGAGGGATTGGGCCAGGGTGTTCGCGCCGCCGTTGAGGACGATGTGCAGCGGACGCGGGTCGGGCTTGAGCACGGCGGCGGTGACGAGGCGCGCGCCACGACTCCAACGGCCTTCGCCGACGTCGCTCATGCCGTTCCCGGTGTTACCGTTGGCAACGATCTCGTGGAGGTGCTGTGGTGTCGGCCAGCCGGTGGCGTGGAGTTGGAGATTCGGATACACCTGCGCGTAGCCGTCGATGTGGGCGTGCAGCAGGTGCGGCATGAGCCACTTCGTCGAGTCAGTAGGGTTGGGCCGAAAGAAACGACCGGTCGTGGGGATCAGGCCCTCGATCTCGACTTCGTTGGCGCAGACGAGGAGGTGGACGATCTGTTGCTCGTCGTCGGGATCGTGACCGATGTCGGTCATGACGATGAGGCGCGGACGTGAGTCGGCAGCGGCGGCGAAGTTGCCGGTGAGCAGCGCGGCGCACAGCAGCGGAAGAATTCGGAGCGCTGATTTCATCGAGTGGTCGTGAGGGCGCAGGGCGGAACCTGGACGAGATGCGTCGATGTATCGATCACGGGGGTGGGAGGCTTGATCCTGAGCTGACGAAGAATCGCCGGCCCGGTGTGAAAACCACCGGCTGAGAATAGCGGACGCGCAGCCCCTAAGCCAATGGACAGGCGCAGAATCTCTTGTGGTTTTGCGTTTGACGGGCCGGAAAACACGGTCCGTCCCGCCCAATCCGGCGAATGGCCGGGCGTTCCGCTTACCGAACTTCCACAGACGCGCTGCGGGAGACGTCCTCATCGGTGATCCAACGATCGCCGACGCGGCGGGCGGGGACCGAGCGTCCGTCAACGAAAACGCCCCGGGAATTCGGGGCGGCGGGAAGATCGAGTTGCGCAGCGACGCCGGTGGGAAGGGTGAGCGTGAGGCGGAAGGTGCCGGCATTTTGCCAGGCGATCAGGACCGGGCCGCGGGGCGTGGGAATTTTTCCCTCGGCGGTGGCGAGCGCGCCGGGATGTGGGCGGATCATGGCGCGGCCCCAGCCGGGCGTGAGTGGGCGCGCGCCGAGGATGTAGCGGGGAAATAGATTGGCGGGCGCGGCGCCCCACGCGTGGTTCCAATCCTGGTTGGGTTTGTAGCGCTGGTCCCAGGCCTCCCATGTGATTGTGGTTCCGCTCTCGATCATATGTTTCCAACTGCGGTCGCCGGGCGCGGTGATGAGCGCGAGGGCGAGTTCGGCGGCACCGTGGTCGAAGAGGGCTTCAAGGAGATATTGCGCGGCGTAAACGGAGCAGGCCATGCCGCGCGAGACGACGAAGGCCGTGACGCGCGCGTGCTCGGGTTCCGGCACCAGACCGAATGCGAGAGGGAAAAGATTCGCGTGTTGCGAGGCGTGTTCGGTGCCTTCGCCGTCGCGATAAACGCCGCGCGCCGGGTCGAACAGTTTTTCCTGAAACACGGCGCGTGCGGCGCGTTCGCGGGCGGTGTAGTCGGCGGCATCGGTGTCGTGATGCAGCGCGCCGGCGAGCTCGGCCATGAG
>JBDSSD010000138.1:0-15797 GCA_039928945.1 Opitutus sp.
GGCTTTTGGAACTCGTGTTCGCAAAAGAAGGCCGGCCCTCGCTTCGGATGCTACGCAATCTTCAGAAGAGAGGCGTCGTTCCTTTCTACAAGATCGGCCGGTTGGTTCTGTTCGATCCAGCAGAAGCACGTGAGGCGCTTGGCGCGAAGTGCCGCGTGCTAGCAGATACTCGTCCAACCTGTCATTTGGGCGACATGAGGCTTGCAGGCGTGTCCGCGACTTCCGGTACGAACCCAAATCCGGGCAACACTCGATCCTGATGAGCGACCCAATAACAGTCGTCGCTCCCGAGCGCCTCGCGTTCACCGCGGCAGAGACATGTGCAATGCTGGCAATCAGCGACACCACATTGTGGCGCCTTGCCGCCCGTGGACTCCTCCGGCCGCTGCGTCACTTGCGTCACCGCATGTATTCGAAAGCAGAAATCGAGCGCTTCCTTAAGGAGGGCACCAAATGAGAACCGCAAAGCGCGTATCCAAGTCGGGAAGACGCAAGATAGATAGGATAGTGGCCGTCGGTCACCGAACAACCCGCCGCGCCTCCCGGGCAATGCCGTTCCCAAAGTGAAAAACACAAAATGAATCCCCAACCAATTTTCTTCGCCACCCTCGGTAGTTCAGACGACCTCGCGTCCGTCGCATACCGTTACTTTGAAACCGCCGGCTTCCTGGCCGGTGCAAACCTGCTCAACCAGAACTGGAGTACGGTGCGGAATCACCCGTCGCTTGGCGCACTCATGGCGACGCTCGAGCATCTCGCAAGAGTCGAGCGCGCCGGCGAACGTCCCTTGCCGATCAGCTCACTTAGCCGTGAGTTGATGACGACCGCGGAACTGGAGACGTTTATTCGTCTCCTGCTGATCCCCGTCGTGACCGTGTATCGGTGCGCGGCGAACGGACCGCCCGGCTTCCTATGGTTTACCACCCCGGACGCGGCGCGTTCAGCCTGGAATGCCGCGGAGCGGGCAACGGTGCTTGAATCGCTGGTCATGCCGACTGCGTCACTGCTCGCGGTAAAATTCGAGGGCGCTCGATCAGAGATCGTCCGTGCGAACGGCGGATTTCTTAAGATCAAACGTGAGGTGCTCGCATGAGCCGGCCACTTAACGAAGCGACCGAACCAACTCCGGTACAGGCCGGCCTTTCACCGGCAGACGATGCGGTCCAACTGTTCGTCGTAGAACTTGCCGCGTGGTCAGTGAAGCACGGATACGGCGAGCACTACGGAGAGCTTTCGCTACCTATACGTGACTTGATCCGCGGTTTGTGGCGGCAAGGCATGCTAGACACGCTCCGCGCCAATTTCCGCGGGGATATCGGCACGGCAGTTTACGCTCGGATATACGCGACGATCAGCGGGACGGAATATTCCACAGAGTCAGACCCAAAGAATGCGGCATCGCGCGCCGCAGTCTCGAAAGCGACCTGCCGAATCCTTCAAGGGTTCGGCTTGCCGATCCAGCATCCAGGGAACGCCCGGGCCGGTAGGAAAGCGAGCAACAAGCAGACCGAGCACGCCAACACCGGGACCACCTGAGCCATGCCCTTCTACTATCTACCAAATCTGAGCGCTCACCAGACACAGACGGGTGAGCCGTGGTCGTTAGGACTCGCTCGACCGCAGTTCGCCAACAAGGACGCGTATCGAGCATGGTGTCTGCTACCTTCCACTCAGCACGCGTTCATCAGTGCCGTCGAGGGCAAGTATCCAGGAATGCGCATCAGTGATGTAAACCCGGCAACCCGTATGTGCGGGCTCATTACGGATTACGACGCCGCCCCAGATTCCCCGCCGGATGAGGCGATCTTAAGTCGGGCACCGACTGACCTGCGGCCGGCATACGTTTCCCGGACCTTTAGCGGCAACTGTCGCGTCCTTCATCTATTCGAGTCTCCCGTTGCGCTGTTCACGCCCGATATCGGTCGCGAATTCGTTAAGAAACTCAGCCGGGAACTGAAACTGAGACAACTCCTCCCGGGCTTCGAGGCAGAGGCCCCGCTCGACCTTTCGAAGTACTACGAGGTCGGAGAGAACTGGACTGTGATCGGGGACGCTCCGCGCGTCATCACGACAAACTTGCTGATGGCTTGGCTTACGGAGGCATCCAACAAGCATCGGTGGGACCGCGAGGGCACAGTCGTCCCAATCGAGGTCTTGCGCGAGGAAGCTGCAACCCGGTTCCCTGACCGCTGGCCCGGTGGCTGGGATAGCTTTGCCATCGGCGCACGCGGCACACGTTTCTGGGATGACTCGGCGTCCGACCCTATGGCGGCGATCGTCCGCGAGACGGGGATGCAGTACTTCAGCGACGGAGGCGGCTTCATGCCGTGGGAAGCAATTCTCGGAATCCCATTTATGCGCCAGTGGGCGGACAACCGAATCGGCGCCGCGATCGGAGACTTCTACTACGACGGTCGCAACTATTGGACCCAGTCTCTCGACGGCAAGTGGGGCACGCGACTGGAGCGGGATGTCGCACGTACGCTCCAGATAAAACATAAACTGTTCAGAAAGTCGGCGGGCAAGAACGCCGCGAGCGAGATCGAGGTTGCGCTACACGACATTTGCGAAGTCCGTCGAGTGGATCAGGCATTGCCGTTTGTGTATCGTCCCGACGGATGCATTGACGTAGACGGAAGTCGCTGCTTGAACACAAGCACCCGGCGCCCCGTGCTTCCGATACAGCAAGCGGTTGAATGGGCGGAAGGCTTTCCGAAGATCGCGAACCTCTTGGATCAAGGATTCCCGACCGTAGAAGGAACGGACGGTGAACCTGACCCGAACCGGCAACGGGACCACTTGCTTGCATGGATTCAACACTTCTACGTTGGCGCCTTACACCAAGATCCTAGACGGGGACTGGCACTGTTCATCGCCGGCCCGGCCGGCGCTGGAAAGAACCTGCTCAATAAGGCGATCGTCGGTCGTCTGATGGGAGGCAGTCAGGATGCGTCCAAGTACCTCCTGAGTGAGGACAAATTCAACGACCCGCTGTTTGAGGTCGGGCACTGGCGCATTGATGACGCGGTGCCCCCGGGCGATGAAAAAGGGCTTCAGCGGTTCGCGCAGATGCTGAAACAGATCGTCGCCAACGATTCACTGGTTTACCGGCGGATGTATGGCAGCGGTCGGGATCACGAGTTCATCGGTCGGGTTATCGTAACGATCAACGATGACCCGGAGTCGCTTCGGTTGCTACCGCCGACGGACATCAATGTTTCCGACAAGTTCATGGCCCTCTTGATGAAGAAAATCGAGGCTCCGGGCTGGGAAATGTCGGACGCTCAAATTGACCAAGAGCTACCGTTTTTAGCTGCGTTCCTCCGCGACTGGGTCCCGCCAGCATATACCCGATCCAGCAACCCGCGTTTTGGGGTGGCGACGTACGTGCACCCTACGCTAGAGGCGTCGGCGGCAAGCTCAGGCCACAACGCTGCGTTCACCGAAGTGGTGAATCTCTGGCGTACCGAATGGTTCGCAGCGGGAGGGCCGGGCGAGAGCGACATCCATTGGGTGGGAACTCCGTCGGGACTCATCCAGGCAATGAACCGTTCGGAAGGACTAAAACCCTTTACCGCGAAATACAGCAGCGAGTCGACCGGCAGGTATTTGAACAAGCTCATCAAAGCGGGCGCTGCGTTCATTCAAAGTTCGGGTCACCGTCGCTACACCATTCTGCGACCTGCTCTCTCGGTCGCAGCTTAACGGTTAACGGTTACTAACGGTTGCAAATTTCCGTAACCGTTAAACCTAAACCACTATACTACAATAACCTATACTCTTACTACAACAGTTAAACGGTTAAAATCAAAATTAGTAGTTAGGAGAAATAGAATCAGGTGAATGGAAAATAGTATGGGAGACAGAAAATGAAAATAACCGTTTAACCGTTGTATCGATAACGTAATCACCGAGAGAGGCGCCGTTTAGCCCTTACGGAACGGTTAATAACAGTTCATTGCCGTCCCTCTAACCGTTACCCTAAACATGACCACCGAACCAAATTCGCTTTGCCGACTCGCAAACCACTTCCGCCGATTGGACAGCCTCATGGATGCCAGACCCGGCGTTCGAATCCTGCATCGCTTATCGAAGCTGGAGGGTTTTGAGCACGCTCGACTCGACCTAGCCGCACCCAAGTTTGCCGCACGTTTGGACGAGGCGATCCGTATCGAGCACGTGTTCTATCGCCAGCTGACGGGCGGGTACGAGGTACCTATCTTAACGGACGATGCTCTCGCTTGGGAACACAGAGCGATCGACCGTCGGTTTGAGCTACTCCAAGCACTGGAGCGCGACCACTTAGCGCCCACCTAACGTGTTAACTTACATAACAAGGTGGTCCACGGTGGCTTAGGGAGTCTTCTAACGGCTTTAGCCTCTCTTGCAGGTGTTGAACCGCGTCGACTCTCTGTAATTCACGTTTTTTCGGCCTGTCCCAATTGGTAACGATATTGGTTACATAACGGGCGTCGGCGCTCCCGGCCCGCGTAAGTTGACGGTGGCACGTTATGAGTGTCCGCCCGTCTCCGTTCCGCAGGTACGCGTCCGCTCCGAGTTCTCGTTGCGTGCGAGTTTTCCGGGATCGTTCGCGACGCGTTCACGAAGCTGGGTCACGAGGCTGTCAGCTGCGACCTACTCGAGACGGAGGCACCCGGCGCCCACTACGTTGGCGACGTTCGCGAAATCCTGAACGACGGTTGGGATATTGTCGTAGCTCACCCGCCATGCACGTACCTTTGCAGTTCCGGACTTCATTGGAACAGTCGCCGCCCCGGGCGTGCCGCGAAAACCGAAAGTGCGCTCCGTTTCGTCCGGCTCCTGCTTGCGTCGCCAGTCCGGCACTTGGCGTTAGAGAACCCGGTTGGGTGCATCTCCACGCGCATACGCAAACCCGATCAGACCATTCAGCCGTGGCAGTTCGGGCACCCGGAAAGTAAGGCGACGTGCCTTTGGCTTCGCGGACTGCCGCCGCTTCAATCGACCCGGACGTTAACGTTACCTGACTCCGGAAGGTGGGCAAATCAGACGCCAAGTGGACAAAACAATCTCTCCCCAACTCCTGAGCGGTGGAAAGACAGGTCGCGCACTTACCCCGGGATTGCCACGGCCATGGCGAGGCAATGGAGCGCGCACGTTCTTGAAGTTGACGGATCTTCTTAGCCTTATGGACCAACAATCTCGCCCTCCTGAACCGTTCCGGTCCGACGCGACCGCCCAACTCGACAGCGTTGTTTTACACGCTGACGCTCTTTCTAAAAAGGTAGCAAGCTACGCCACGCTTCGCACGGAAGCGGAACTTGACCGTGAAGCCCGAAAATCGGCCTTTATCACGTCATACGAGAAACGGGACGCTGAGCAGTACGCCGACGCGTGCCGTCGCGTCGAGACGATCTCCCTCGCGACCGCCGCAATCGAGGATTCTGGCGGGCCAGCCGCCGCTCGTGAGGAGATGCTCTCGACCAACGCAGTCTTCAGCCTGTTCGCACGCGGTTTTGCCGAACGCCTCCAAGTTTTAGAAGGCCGCCGCAAACCGGCCCGGAAGTTGTTAGCGGACCGTCTCGCCGAACTGACCGAATCCGGGACTCCCTTTCTCATGGTGGAGCGGGACTCGTTCGTCCATGCACTCCGAATCTTCGAAATACAACTTTCGGACGAAATTTCCGCAGCAACCGGACACTTGGAGCGGAGCCGAAAAAATTCCCGCGGATATTCGCCGATGAGTTTCGACCAGTTGTACGGCTACCTGGTGGCGCCGATACCGCAGTTGCCAGTCAAACCCGCAGCCACCACGCCGACCGCCTAACATTTCCGACCATGGCCAAACTCAACTTTTCACCATCTCAAATTCACCGACTCATAGCGATGAATCGTCGACTTTCTCGCGCGCTCGAATTCGGCGCGCCGGGCCGCGATCTTGCGACCGGTACTTTCAAGCCGGCGTCGCAACTTGACCCGAAAACCATTCGCGCGGCCTGGAGCTTGGCCGGTACCCGGAAAGTGAACTCACCACGCGACCGTTTCAAGGCGTCGCTTTTGGCCGCGCTGAGGAAGCCACAGCCCCGGCCATGACCAACATTCACTCTTCATTTCCGACGACCGCCGCGAATGTTGACGAGGTTAACTCGATAATTCGTCGAGTCTCAGTAATTTCTATGGGGCCTGCCACGGGACACGGGTTGGACGTGGATTGTACCACGCTTGACCAGCTCGAGAAGTGCGCGACCGACAAGGGCCAAATTCCTGTCGGTATTGGGCACCAGAGCGGCGCTGGCGGCATGTGCGGATGGTTATGCAACTTTAGCCGGGCGGGTCATCAGCTCCTGGCTGATTGGCATTTGCTGAAGAGTCACGAACACACCCCGGTTATCCTCGAAACAGCCAAGCGTATGCCGCTCGGTGTTGGACTCTCCGCTTCCTTTGTACCCGCTGAAGACGCGCCTTTCGGAAAAGCTCGGATCAAAGAATTGATCAGCGTGGACTACGTGGACAGGCCTGCAACTAACGTAGGACTTTTTAGCAGGGATATCCCAGCCATCCGCCGTATCGCAGACGCGGTTACCGACAACGTAGACGTGCCCGGAACTGCGGACGCAATGAATGCGATACGCTACGCGAAAAAGCCTCTGGTCCGCCGAATCGCGATCAAGGCCGGAAAAGTCCTAACGGCCGGCATCGTCGGTCACCAAATCGGCAAACGCGTCGGCTCGCGTGCGGGCGCCGTCGTCGGTGGTGCCGCGGGCCTCCTGTTCTCGGCCGAAAACAGCGTCGAAACTATGAATACAAACCAGCACGCAAAAACCGTCAGCCGATCGGTCGCGAGTCACCGAAGCGGTCACAGCCGAGGACTCGAGTCACAGACGGTCGGGTCGTTAGATAAAAGGCTCAAAGTCCCGGCAGGCGTCGGCGCCGCGCTCATCAAACTCGGCGCGATCACGAGCCGCGGACCAGTCATGCGCGGCAACAACGAACTTTTGCAGTTCGACTCCGGAGAACTCGACCGACTTCAACAAGCCTCCCTTTCCGATGTCGCCGAACAGGCGATCGACCAGAGCAACGGAAATCCTGGCGAACTCGTCACGAGTGCGCAGAATGCGCTCGCCGATCACGTCAAACAGTTTTCGGATCCGATGTCGGATGCGCAAATCGCGGCGGTCGGCAAGAAGGGGGCTTATGGATACGCTGCCGGCTCGCAGTTTTTGCCGCGGCGATCCTCGACGACCTATCACGGCACCGAACCATATCTCAAACAGGTTGCCGAGTGGACCCGCAAACCAGCAAGTCCAGGTGGCGCGATCACCAAAGCAGCCGCCGCGCACGCCGGGGAAGACGCTGCGAAGCGCAAGGCCGCACTTGCGATGCTTGCCACGGCCACAGGGCGCTATTCTCGCGCCGCACGACGTTCGTCTCGTGCGACCGAATTCAGTACTGACTGGATCGAGGCCGACGGACCGCACCCGATACGCAAAGTCGCGGGCGTGGTCGGAGGAGTTGCTGCACTTGTAGGTGGGGCCGCATACCTACGCGGTCGCAGCCTCGCGCCGACTGCTAATCCATTCCAAAAGATCCGGATTGGTTCGGCCGCAAACCTCGCGACCGGCAAAGCCGTCGCAAACGGCGTTTCCCGTGTCGCAGCCGTATTGGCCGGACGGAGACCACACTAATTTTCGTTCAGTCGTAAGATTCGGGTGGTCCTTGGCGGGATTCATTCCACCCGATGTGGTTCGACTGAACCGAATGCGAAGGCGCCGGGTTAAAATCCGGCGCCTTTTTTCGCGTTCAAAACCTCCACTGTGTCTCAATAGAAGTGTTGAGTAATGTTGACCGCAAAACTGTTGACTACTGTTGACGGATAACTTGTGGAAGTATCTGCAATTTAGGTTCTAATGTCACGCCTATTCGTATTTTCCGGGTAAACTATTCCCCCGAAAAAGGGTTGCGCGAATTCTACGTGGGCAACTCTCTGACGGCCGATGGAAATTCCACCCTCCAACGACAAACTCCGGGCCGCGCCGCCGCGCCCTCCGCACCAAGATCCCGCAACGCCTCCGACGTTCGCCGCCGCCCTCGACCTTCGCGCACGGGACGCGATCGACGTTGTTCACGCATCAGATCCCGATCTCGTGATCGAGGCATGCTCCGCGATTTGTTGGACGCTCGGACGCCGACTCGGGCGCTTCCCTCGTCTGACCACGCGACTGCGGGAGCGCTTCGTCGCCGGGTCACTCCCGTCTACCCTGCGTGGCGAGATCCGTGACGCAGCACGCTGCGCCGTCGTAAAGCGCGCCAAGCGTAATGCTGAACGGAAACAAATTTTGGCCCATTAACCACTAGGCCGAAAAAGAGACCATCTGCCGGTTAGACCGGCAGGGTTTCCTCAAAAGAAAGTAGCCGAGCTAGAACCAGAGTCCAGAACCCCCGCCTGTTCCCCGTGCGGTTAACGATCGCGCGGGCTTTTGGCGGGCGGGGGTTTCTGGTCTCGCACCCTTCTCAAAAGCACCCGCCGTCGTCACCCTGCGACGATAAACCAGACAGCATCCGACTCGAAAACGGCAAGCTGTCTGGGGCAGGGATGACGGCCCCGGTCTGGCCAGTGCCAGACGGAGGCGCCGCCGACAGATGAACAGTTCCAGCTAAACTGTCTCGTCGCGACCTTGGCCGGCGGGTGCTTTTGAGAGAGGTGCGATTTTGTCAGTGAAAGCTGAGGCAGTCCCGTAGCAGTTAGAACCAAAACCAACAGAGACCCGCTCACTTTCTAGGGGCGGGTTTTCTGTTTTCTGAAATTCGGTGACTCGAATCCGAATCTCTGAATTCCTAGCACAACGGGCGCACGACCGCGCTGTGTACGACAAGAAGTAGCACCTGTCTATCCGCCGTATAGGTTGACGAGTGCCATGCTACGCATGGCATCCAATCCCAACACGGGCGTCGGCAAACTGAACGCGAACCTCCGCGACGCCGCGGCATCGCTCGGCGGTCCCGTCCTGCAACTGGCAAGCGGCGCTAAAGCAACGGACGTTGCCGCCGACGCATTGAAGGAAACGGCCCTGTCGGCGTTACTCGGGCCGACTGCCTTATTCGCGTCCGGCATGTTGGCCGTGCTTGGTACGATTAAGAAAATCGTCGCCGCCACTGGCATTTTGGACCGGGGACTTAAACAGATCGCCGCGACCGAGCAGATCCAAGGCAAGTTCGAGACCCTCCTGAAAAGCGCCGTGCTGGCCAAGCAGCGTATCCAGGAACTCTACGCGTTCACGGCCAACTCACCTTTCAAGTTTGACGACGTAGCCGAGGCAAACCGGGTACTCCAGACCCTCACGAGCGGCGCCTTGGCAGGATCCAAAGGCATGACGCTTGTCGGTGACGCTGCCGCTGCGACGGGTCAGCAGTTCAGCGACGTCGCAAGCCAAGTCGGAAAAGCATACAACGCACTCAGCAGCGGACGGAGTCTCGACCGAACACTGTTCCTGATGCAGTCAACGGGGCTCGTCACGGATGGGTTGGCGAAGCAACTAGAGGAACTCGAGTCTGTGGGTGCCGGGTTCGGTGAGAAGTGGGGCGTAATTGAGACAGCATTGAAGGCCAGCCAAGGCGGCATGAAAAACGAGGCGACATCGTTGGACGCGCTCGCGACCAAGTTGGAGAATGCAGGCGCACGGCTCGAAAAAGCGTTCGCCGAACCGTTCCGCGATGCACAAGCGAAGTCGCTGCAAATTTCAATCGAGGCCACGGACAACGTGACGCCGGTTTTCGCGGAGATCGGCAGTGACCTCGCGCCACTGCTAACACTGACGTCGCGATTCAAAAACACGCTGGCCGAGTCAACGCTCGCAACCAAAGGGTTTGCGGACGCGCTCGGCGTTGCTTGGCAAATCGGCAAAGTCGCATTTGCCGGCATCGGACTGGCAACCCTTGGCAAGCTGACGACCGGGCTTGGAAGTGCCGGCAAATTCGTCGCCGGCACGCTCACGGGCGCCGCCAGCGCGGTGAAGACAGCCAAAGCACCGGGCGGTGGTCTCGCGAGCTCGACCGAACTTGTCGGCAAAGCAGTCGGCGCACTCGCTCCAGGTGGCGAAGGGCTCGTTGCCGCCGCATCGTTCGCCGCTGAGGCCGTTGCGTTGAAAGCCACGACCCTCGCCGCGATCGTTCATACGCAAGCAATGGCCGCGGTCGGGACCGCGACGGGCGCCGCCGCTGTTACCAGTTACCTCGGGGCCGCAGCCGTGACCGTGTTCGGTGGTGCGCTCAACCTTGCCAAACGTGCCGCCATCGGCGCCGCGCTCGCGGTCCGTGCGTCGTTCGCCGCACTCGCGACGAATCCATTCGCGGCCACTCTGATTGCCGTTGGTGCCTCGGTCGCGGCCTTCCTGACATGGAGAAAAGCAATTGAGACAACTGACAAGGCCTACGCCGACCTTTCCGAATCGATCGCAGCCACGAGCAAGAAACTGACCGAACAAGCCGCCGCTGCGTCGACCACTGATGAGTGGACCAAGTCCGTCAATGACCTGACGGAAGCGTATGGTAAAGCCAAGGACGCCTTGGTCGAATTCCAGAACGCACCAGAGAACAAGGGCGGGTTTGTCGAAGGATTGAAGGACCTGTTCAACCCGTCGCGCGCAACCAAGCGCGAGGGAAGCCGGAACCAACTTGATAGCGCGGCAACGAACCTTGGCCGGCTCAGAGATACTCAGATCGACCGAATCAACGGGACCGGCTTGAGTGACCGCGAAAAGGATCAGTTCAAATCGGAGATTGGTCAGCGCGAGCAACTCCGGGAACAGAAGTTCCAGCAAGATTTCAACCTCGCCGATGCTGAGACACAGAACCGTCTCGCCGCTGAACATATTGAGTTGCTCAAAAAGGAAGCCGCCGCGGGTCGGGCTGCCGAAGATGCGCGGTCAAAGTTCGACCGGTCCGACTTCGGGAAACTCGCATTCAAGCATGACGCCAAATTGACCGACCTCCGCGGCGATGAGGAACGCGCAAAGAAAGCCGCACGGGCGCTCGGACTCACTGACGATCAGTTCGACGATCCAAAGGCAGAGGCCGCACGCCGTAAGGCGCTCGCGGAGAGTACCAGTGCACCCGCCGCACGCACCGGCCCGTTTCTTGGCCAACGTACCGACATCGAGAACGCGAACGCCGCGACGAATGAGCAAACCGCGCAGAAGTATCGCGACCAAGCGAAGGCGCTGGAGGACATCAACGCGGTGCTCGTGAAGCGGGAAGCGTTGGAGCAGGTCATCAGCGCGCTACGCCGTGGCGATACGTCCGACGAGCTGACGCGAAACGTTCAGGAGCAGACCGACATCCGGAAAGACATCCGCAAGAGTCCTGTTGCCGCTGGCGTGAAGGACGACCGGAACGTTCGCCTTGTCGCTCTGCAAAAGCGCGCGATCGAGATCACCGAATCAGTCGGAACGTTCCGGCAGAAAGAAACGACCGCGCAGCAAGGGACCGCCGAACTTGCCGAGGCGAAGAAAGTCCAGGCAATGAAGGAATCCGAGATTACACTCGACCGTGAGATTTCCGCCGCGCGTGCGAAGGGTCTGGAGACCGCGACCCTCGAAATGGAAAAGCAGATCAAGCTACTCCAGAAACAACGCGACCTTGCCACGACCCGACCGCAGGAACGCCGCGCCCTCGACGCGCAGATTGCCGGCATCCGTAGTTTTCAGGCGCAGTTCCGCGAAGAGACGGCACTGAACCGAGACCGCAACGAGCGCACCGCGAAAGGCGACTTCAAGGGCGCGCAAGCGGTGACGGACTTTATCGAGCTCCGGAAACTAACCGACCAATACGGCGCCAACGGGCTTTCACC
This sequence comes from Opitutus sp., assembly GCA_039928945.1. GTDB lineage: Bacteria > Verrucomicrobiota > Verrucomicrobiia > Opitutales > Opitutaceae > Opitutus. The sequence continues at coordinate 11,825 of JBDSSD010000138.1, forward strand.
ACAGCAGGCAAAGGAGGATTTCGCGGGCAACCTTCGCGCCGACATCCGGCAGAAGCAGCCGTCAGTCGTGGTCGATAGTTTGCAGGCCGTCGGCGGTGGCGGTGGTTTCAGTATCTCGCCCGGCGACGCAATACAGGAGCGACTCGTACGGATTCAGGAAGTCGCGAGCGATACGCTGAAGCGGATTGAGAAGGCAGTCGGGAAGGGTAGCCTCGGGATCGATTGAGTAGATAACCTTGTAAACGGGAGGAGTTAACCGCATGAGTCAGGAATACCCCCCCCCCCCGACAATGAAAGTGGCTTCCGCACTGCTCTACAGTCTCCTCGCTTCGTGCACACTTTACTCCGCGGAACAGGGCGCCGCCGCGGCGAAAGCTGTCGCCCTGCCCGACATCGTGCTCACAACGGGGAAAGTATTGCATAACGCTTCGATAAAAAGCCAGCAGTCGGCTACTGTGATGATCTTGTGTAAGGAAGGATTGCTATCAGTACCGAAAGCGAACCTCCCAAAGGATTTGGCGACTCTCTACCCAGTCGATGAAAAGGCGGCGAAAGCTGAAGCATCCCGTGCAAGAGAGCGTTCTGAAAAGTTGGCCTATGCGATTAACGTAGCGGCATCCGAAAAAAGAATTGCTGATGACGCAAAGTCGCAGAGTAAGATTTTGGAAGGTGTGGAGATCGTTTCCTTCATTACTAGGAAGGAATTCGTTGAGATAACCCTTTCGAATACGACGCCCCTGCCGGCGACAGTAGACATCTCGCGTTTAATTCTACTCAAAAATGGGTCGACGTACGAAGGGACGGTACAACGTGATTTTCCAAGTGATAAAAACCTTCACATCCCCGGAAAAGCACGGAAGACCTTCCAGGTTCGGTTTCGAGATGTCGGCGACTCGTCAGCAGCATCTGAAGTCGTTTGGAAACCTTAACTCGCTCCAATGGGTCGCACCACACCGGCGTCGCCCGTCTTCTTGCAGCGAGGGTCGTTGTTGACCTTCAAACCAGTGCAATCCTACGCAGCCTTTAACTCGCACGGATTCTTAGTATGCGGGTAAGAAAGGCCTTTGCTGAAAAACATGACCTCGCCGCCCTTGTACCTATCAGCGGCGCTGTAGGCCATTCGATAGGTGATTCTTGGAAGTCCCTTATACAGCTCCATTATCTCTGGCATAAAGTCGTAGGATACAATCCACGGAACCCGAATCTTACTCTTCACCATCTTTGAAATCGCAACGTGATCTTCGTGTTTGTAGAAATTTCTGTAGAGCCTTTCCGCTCGGCAATAATAGGGCGGATCGAGATAGACCAAAGTTTTCTTTGGTAGTGAAGGAACCACGCGATCGATCAACTCGACGGCATCGAGATTGTACAAACGGATACGAGAGCGATGCAGTGCGATTTTTTCGACGCGCCGACAGAGCTCAAGCTTAGTAAAGCGAGCGTCTATCTTCCATTCTCCCTTCTGTTCAAGCCCACCGATTACGCCACCGGTGATAATCCCCGATCTGTTTGTACGATTCAGGAAAAAGGTAGAAAATCCGAGTTCAAGTTGGCTGTGAGACTGCGGCGAACGCTGAATGGCCTTTTGACGCTGCCACTCGTTCACGTCGAGTTTAGCATCACGGATCAGTTTGCAAAATTGATCTGGGGAATTGACCACACTTTCCCAAAAAGCGAATATCGCCGGGTCAAGATCGTTCAAATGAATGCACGAGGCATAATCGAGCATCAGCAGATTGAGCGCAACGCCAGCGCCGCCCGCGTATGGCTCAACATAATGTCCGTCGAGCAGATTATTCTGCTCGAATACTAACCTCATGAAGTCGGTAAGTTTGCCTTTTCCACCTGGGTAACGGAGCGGTGTGTTGAGGTTCATGGAGCCACACCGTTTCACGAAACGTCAGGGGCGGCCAGCTTGAACTTTGGAGCCCCAGAGACGGTCAACGAATAACTGAACGTTGCACCACGCCAGCTTCAATCCGAGAGGTTCGGGATTCATCCATGGACTATGTACGTACGAGTTTAGCGTTTCCGGAGAGAGAAATGAGTTCTTGTCGCCGATCGCTACGTTGAGCGGCTTGAGCTCTTTGTCGGTGAGGAGCGCTGCCGCTTTGCAATGGGCGACGACCAAATTCAATTTGTCGATCAAGCGATCCTTCGGCTTACCGTTGTCTAGCTTAACAGGAATGGCATGCTTAGCGATAAAGTTATCGAGCGTGAGCTCTACGAAGATCCGAAACAGCACCGAAACCGCATGACGGCGCTTCGTAACGTCGAGTTCCTTCAACTCAACGAAGATGTCGTTAATCTTCCCCGCGGGCAATTCGAGTTTGAATTTTTTAGGAATGAGATTGGGTTGCTCTTCGGTCGAAGGAGTTCCCTTCACCTTGCCCTTTTTCTCTTTGAGATTGGTAGCTTTCGGCTTGCCTGAAATCTCCCACGCTCCGTCGGTCTTCTTTTTCTTCGCGTGGTTGGGTAAAATCTTTTCGAGAAAGTCCATGCGGTGTTCTTCGGTGTCGACGTTTCGTTCGGTGAACTTTTGCCCGTGGTGTTTTCCCGAGGCGATGATCGACACCATTTCCTTGAAGATACTTTGCATCCTGTCTTTGGCCTGCTCCGTGACAATCTTTCCACCCTGAAGGGAAAAGCCGACAGCTTCTTGAACGTCTTTCGCGAGGACAAGGCGCTGTAGCGTCGTGATGTTAAACTGCGAGCCTTGCAGTGTGTGCCGCAATTTTGGGTCAACGGATACGTCGGTTAAAACGAAATTCAGCGCATCTAATTCCGGTCGGGCAATTCCTTCCTCAGCATCAGCCCTAGCTTTGGCCATGGCTGACCAAGGCTCGGTGCCGGCTCCGTCCATACCACTCGCGTGTTTGCGACTTATCCATACCAACCCGGCCTTTTTGCTGGGGACGATCACACATTCCAGAACCTTAGGGATGGCGTCCGCGTGGGCTTTGTTGAGCTTCTTGAAAGCCTTGTGGACTTGAGTCCCCTCGGCGAGCTCCGGTTTGAGGAGGAGGTTAAGAGCCGTAAGTCGTCGGTTGCCTTCGATGACGGTGAAGCAATGGTTTCCGTCTTCTGCATCGATGACGAGTAGCAGGTCGGACGGATTGAGTCCGTGTTCGATGATATCTTTAGCCAGTACTACCAATTTTCGCCCTTGCTCTTCAATGATAGCCTCTCTCGCTTCTTTCTGACTATCACGCTTCACTATCCTATAGTTGGAGACGTCTAACAGTAGGTTTCCAACGCTGATGGGTTGCCGGATGTCCACAATGACAGCATCTCAATGGCGTTATGTGAGTCAAGTACGCGTTCGCCCACGGTATACATAACCGTCTCAAAGGGGCGCTTTCGGTATGTCGCACCCTGTCGTGCGTATTCAGAGGGTCACCACCGTTCTACAGTTGGTTCTACAGGGTAGCCCCAAAATCGTGCAAATATGGGGGGACGGTCGGAAAGCTGTCAGTTCGATTTCACCTCTGAAAACCCTTTCCGAAATTATCGGAAATGGTGAGCAAAACGGTCACTTGGATTTATGAGTCCTCTGCTCTACCACTGAGCTACTCTGGCTTTTAACTAACCACTAAGTACTTACGTTTTCATCCAAGATTGCTTCTACACCGTAGTTTTCGCTTAAAAAAACCACGACGCCGATGGGCGAGAACACTTGGGAAAGAACATCCGTACGAAGTCTGCTTCGCAATGGAAGCAGTGGGAAATACTACGGTCGCTGGAAAATAGCCGGCAAGCAAAAATGGGGCAGCTTAGACACCGACGTTTTCAGCGTCGCGAAACTGCGACTGGCGGACGCGGCCTTGAAAATCCAACGCCTGCGTAGCGGGCGCTGAGACGTGGATGCGGGCAAAGGCACCATGAGAGATTTGATGCGTATCTATCCTGAGCGAAGCGCCGCCAACCCAGATCTCAAGCCTTCTTCGGTTTCATCGCGGTTGGTCGCTCTGAA
>JBDSSD010000139.1:0-41629 GCA_039928945.1 Opitutus sp.
CCGCCCTTGTAGTCACCACCGCCTCCGCCCCCGCCACCCTTGTAGTCATCGCCTCCTCCTTTTCCACCATACCCGCCACCGCCTCCGCCGCCCCCTTTGTAGTCGTCACCGCCTCCACCATAACGTCCGCCACTACGCTCGTAGTCTTCACCCTTGCCGCCACCGCCGCCGTATTCCCCGCCCCCCTTGCCACCTCCGCCGTATTCGCCATCGCCTCCTCCGGATTTGTAACCATCCCCTGGCTTCTTGCCGTAGCCGCCCTTGCCGCCGTATCCGCCACCGCCCCCACCGCCGCCGTAGCCGGGGGCGCAGTGGGGTGCCCAAGCAGACTTGTCCAAATACGGAAAAGTAATCTTACACTCTCCCGGCTCGATATAGTCGATTCGGGCCAGGCCCTTGTCGTCGAGGGTGCCTTCTGCCACCGAGCCGTCAGGCAGCTCGATCCGATAGGCTTCGCCCGGCACCGGCCGGTTGTCCTCGTCGACCAGTTCAATTTCGATCCAGGTCTTGTCCTTTTTGCCGTCGTAGGATCCAGGGGGTTGATACGGCGGAGCTTTGGCCGAGCCGTATTTCCCCGTCTTCGTCTGGTACTGCCCTGCTTTCATCGCGTACATCTTGCCGGGATCGGCGTAATCGGCTTCGTAGGCCGTGGCCGGATAGGCGGGAGGCACCGGTGAACCAGCATAGCCATATTTGGCAGTGGGCATGAGAGGGGCGGAACAGGGGTTTAGTTGATCATCACCACGCCACCCGAAAGGGTGAGCGCTCCGTCAGCTTTGACGGTCGTCGCGGGACTCGACATTTCGGCCGTGGCCGCCGACTCTAGGGTAAGGCCAGCCTCAGCCTTCAGCGCCAGGGTGGCGCCGGACTCCACTTCCACGGTGCCAGTCGTTGAAATCTTAATACCGCCGGCTTCGATGGCGATGTAACTATTGCCGACCTTGAGCGTGAGGTTGGTCAGCGCCTCAATGACGATGTTGTCCGCCTTCAGATAATAATCGTTCGCCGTCTGCTCCGAGTGGTTCTGCTTGAACACCTCAATCACGTCGCCCTTGACGGTCAGGGAGAGGCTCTTGACGACCTCTTTGGCTTCCTTCCCCGCCACCTTGAGGTGACGGTCCTTGCCAATCCACTCTTTGTGGTCCGCGTCCACCGTTTCGTCGCGGTTGTATTTGATGTGTTCGACCTGATTATGCGCCACGATCAAGTGTCGGTCATAGCCAATGGTCTCGTAGCAATTACTTTTGATGCGGATATCGAGGTTCTTCTCGCCGTGGATGTAGATCTGTTCCTCGCCCTTCTTGTCCTCACAACGGATCTCGTTGAAACCACCCCCACCCTTGCTCGAGTAGGATTTAACGGTGGATTTGGTCTTCTCCGCCGGCAGGTCATAAGGCGGCTTGTTCTCCGCATTGTAGACGCAGCCCGTGACAATCGGATCGTCGGGATTCCCTTCGAGGAATTCGACCAGCACCTCCTGGCCGATCCGCGGCAGATAAAACGCCCCCCATTTCTTTCCCGCCCAACTTTGCGCCACTCGAAGCCAGCACGAACTCTTGTCGTCTGCCTTGCTTTCCCGGTCCCAATAAAAACTCACTTTCACCCGCCCGTATTCGTCGGTGTAAATCTCCTCGCCGGCCGGCCCCACCACCACCGCGGATTGCGGGCCGTACACCACCGGTCTCGGGGTCGTGCGAGCAGGCCGGAACGTCTGGCTTGAGGGTATAGCGGTGAACGCGCAAGTCGCGTGCGGAGAATGATAGGTGTCACTACCGAACTCGCCGGCGTCGACTTTCAGGTTGAGCGACGTCACCAGATATTCCCGATTCTGCTCACTTCGGGGATGGTCCTTGAGCGTAAAGAGGCAGCCCGTGCCGAGTCCCAAACAGGTGGTTTGCGCCCGCATGATTTCCGCCGCGCACTGCAACTCATCCAGTCGGACCCGCGTCAGCCGCTCCGCTTCAGCCGGAGTGCTGTATTGGCCGGGATAATCAAATACCTGCCGGTCGTTCATGCCATAGCCCCGGTCAGCTTTGGCGGTGCGTAGAAGTGACTCCTTGGGCTTCAGCGGATCGTAGTCCGTCAGGGCATATTGTGTGGGCTGCACCTCATGCTCGATAATCCAGGATTGGATCGCGTCCTCCGCCCCGTTGCCATCCGCGATCGGGCGATAATACAACTCGCCATAACCCTGAACTGGATCGTAGGAAGCCTTCTCATCGGCCAGCACAAGCTGGCCCTTGTCCTTGTCGTGTTTGAAATAGTAAGCAATGCCCTCCTGCTCCAGCAAGCGGCTGACAAACTTGTAATCCGACTCGCGATACTGGACGCAATATTCCCACTTCGAGTAGGTGCCACTTAAGCGGACTTCGAAATCTTTCGCGCCGCGGTCGCGGAAAACCTGCTGGACAATTTCGGATATGGAGAGCTTCTGAAACATCCGGCAGTCGGCCGAACGAGTCAGCCCCCACGACCAGGGTACAAGGACGGCGTGATAGTGAAAGTAGCCAGCAGACTCTCCGACCATCATGAAGCGCGACACCTGCGCATGCCAGTAACGCACCTTTTGCCCCGGCAGATCCAATCGGATCGCCACCGGATGGCCGACAATCGCATCAAACTTGATGTCCGGATCCTCACTGGACAGGTCGGCCTCGATCACAAACCCACCGCTCAGTTGCTCGCTGACCTGGATGGAGCGCAAACCGAGGACATTCTCCTCCAGCGGCGTGATGATCTCCAGCGGTCTGAGCGTTTGGTTGATTTTGGAGGAAGGCATCGAAAAGTGCTCCGCTCAGTTCAAGTGGGATCAGGGACGCGGGAGAGCGCACGGCAGGCGGAAAAGTCCGACCCGAGCCGTGGTCGATGACGCAGCGGGTCGCCGGTCCAACGGGCTGATCCTCGCACGATCAATCGTGCGTTCACAAGGGCAACATCGCGAGGCGAGAGAAGCATGATTGGAGTAGCCGGTAGATCGGCTCAATCAAAAGCATAGGAGTAAGTGCCCTTCTGGACGCTCAGGTGAATACGCTTCGCTTCGCGCCCATCGGCGAGCCGAGTGAGCAACTCCCGGCTGATTTCCGGCAGCAGTTGATTCGTAATCATCGCATCGACCAGGCGCGCCCCGCGCTCGAGCTCGGTGCAGCGCTGGGCGATCAATTCCGGCACCGCGGCCTCGTAGGTAAAGGGGATCTGGTAATTCTCGGCCACCCGACGTTCCACGCGGCGCAGATTAAGCCCGATGATCTGTTTCAGGATCTCCTTCGAGATCGGGTAATACGGGATGACCGCGAGCCGGTTCAACAAGGCATCAGGGAACACCTTCACCAACGGTCCACGCATTGATTTCTCCAGCGCCTCGGAGGTGGGCATGAGTTCGGGATCCTTGCAAAGGTTGATAATCACCTCCTGCGCCGCGTTGCTGGTCAGAAGGATGATCGTATTCTTGAAGTCGATGAACCGGCCTTCCGCGTCCTCCATGAATCCCTTGTCGAAAACCTGGAAGAAAATCTCATGGACATCCGGGTGGGCCTTCTCGACCTCGTCGAGCAGCACGACGCTGTAGGGGCGCCGTCGCACCGCCTCGGTCAGAACCCCCCCCTCGCCATAGCCAACGTATCCGGGCGGCGAACCCTTGAGCGTGCTCACCGTGTGCGCCTCCTGAAATTCGCTCATGTTGATCGTAATCAGGTTGTGTTCGCCGCCGTAGAGCGCCTCGGCCAGGGTCAGAGCCGTCTCGGTCTTGCCGGTTCCACTTGGTCCAACCAACATGAATACGCCGATGGGGCGGTTGGGATTGTCGAGGCGCGCCCGGCTCGTCTGAATCCGGCGGGCAATCGTGTCCAGGGCCGACCGCTGACCAATCACCCGCCGCTCCATGATGTCAGCGAGCTTGAGCACCTGCTCGATCTCGTTGCGCACCATCCTTCCGACGGGAATGCCCGTCCAGTCCGCGACAATTGCCGCAATTGAACCCTGATCCACCGTGGGGAAAATCAACGGCGACTCTCCTTGGAAATTCTTCAGGTTCACGAGTTCGGCGCGGAGCTCGCTGAGCATCTTGTCGCGCTCCTCGGGCGTCAGCACCGTCGATGGCGCGGATTTCCCGCTCGCGACGGATGACGCGGTGACTTCTGACTTGGCCGCGGCATCGGGCGACACGCCCGCCTCGCGGAGTTTCGCGCGAAGTTCGAGGATTCGCGTCACGTGTTGCTTCTCCGCCGACCAGTGCTTCTCCAAGTCGGCGAGCTTTACCCGTTCGGAGTTGAGCGTGGCGTCAATCTCCGCCAGTCGAGTCCGGTGCTCGAGTCCGACGGCTTGTTCCCGCTCGAGGATGTGGCGTTCCGTCTCCCAGTTCTGGATCCGGCGGCGCCGGTCGTCCACTTGCGCAGGCACGGCATGCTGGCTTACTCCCACCCGCGCGCATGAAGTATCGATTAAACTGACCGCTTTGTCGGGCAGCTGCCGGGCCGGGATGTAGCGGTGCGACAGACGCACGGCCGCCTCGATCGCCTCGTCGAGAATCTGCACCCGATGATGCTTCTCAAACGCGCTGACGACTGCGCGCATCATCCGGATGCATTTCTCCTCGCTGGGCTCGTCGACTTTAACCGTCTGAAACCGCCGCGTGAGCGCCGGATCCTTTTCGATATGCTTCTTATATTCGTCCCAGGTGGTGGCAGCAACCGTCCGCAGTGTACCCCGCGCCAGCGCCGGCTTGAGCAGATTCGCCGCGTCACCCGTGCCGGCGGCACCGCCGGCGCCGATCAGAGTGTGCACCTCGTCGATAAACAGGATGATCGGCTTCGGCGAAGCCTGCACCTCGTCGATCACGCTGCGCAGCCGTTGCTCAAACTCACCCTTCATGCTCGCGCCGGCCTGTAGTAACCCGAGGTCGAGCGAGAGCACGGCCACATCGCGCAGCGACGGCGGGACGTCGCCTGCGACGATTCGGTGCGCGAATCCTTCCACGACCGCGGTCTTACCGACGCCTGCCTCACCTGTGAGAATGGGGTTGTTCTGTCGCCGGCGCATCAAAATATCCACACATTGCCGGATCTCCTCGTCGCGACCGATGATCGGATCGATTTCACCGGCACGAACGCGGGCGGTGAGATCAGTCGTAAATTTCTTGAGCGCCTCGCCCTTGCCCATCGCCGCGGGCGCCATGGCCCCGCTGGCATCACCCGGGGCGACACCTCCGGCCCCCCCGCTACCGTCACTCGCGGGCAGTCCCTCCTCGGCCGAGCCGGCTACGATTTGCGCCAGTTGATCGGCCAGCGCTTCGGCTTTAAGTTTTGAAAACTCGCGGGAAATTGAGAGAAAAACGTTCCGCAATCCCGGCGTCTTCACCCACGCGACCACCAGGTGGCCGGTCCGGATCTGAGCTTCCCCGTAAAGAAGCGAGCAGTAAACCCAGGCCCGTTCTGCCGTCTCCTCAAGGTGGGGGGAGAAGTCGGAAATTGCCGTCGCTCCGCGAGGAAGCTTGTCCAGGACGGCGGTCACATCTGCAGCGAGGCGGGAGGCATCACAGCCGAAATGCTCCAGGATCCGGCCGAGATCGTTTTCGGGCGACTGCATCAGCTGATGTATCCAGTGAATCAGTTCGACGTACGGATTTCCGCGCATCTTGCAAAAGATCGTCGCCGCCTCCAGTGACCTGTAGGCGACGGGATTCAGTTTTCCGAAGAGCGTGGAGCGTTGGATTTCAGCCATGATAGATTCGGTTCTGCGCCGGCGGGTCAGGCCGCTTGAGTCACCAGGTCATCGATATCCCGGCCCGGCGCCGGCCGGCCCACCCAGGTGCTCCACCCCAGGCGCACGCCGCCACCCAGCCGGCACTCGGGGGCCTCGTCGCTCCGCAAGACCAGTTGCACCTCCCAGAACAGCTCCTCTCCCAGATACGACCGCACCCACTCGGTGACGTGGCGGAATAGCTCTCCACGCGGGAGCAGATTCTCAAATTCCCGCCAATGCAGCGGACCGATGCGGACCCGGAATTTTAGATGCGAAGCCTGAATGCGTTCGCCGGCAAAGCACGTGGCTCCGATTACTCCCGTCGCCCGAGCTTCGCCGAGACGACACTGACTGTCACGGGGCAGCTCAAGCCACATTTCCCGGAAACAGTGGACCTCGACTGGAACGCGGAGGTAATCAGCCAGAATGGCGCCAAGCCCGCTCGGGGTCCGGCTCAGGCCGCCCAGCCATCCACTATAGAAAAGACGGGCCGCATCCGGCACGCTGCCCCGCCCTTCCGCGCCGCCCGTGCCCAAACCCACCAGGCAGTTCAGATAATGCGCGTGCCGCAGTCCGTCGCTCGCCTCGAAATCGACCGTGGGTTGGTTCAACGCCCACGCTCGGAAGAACAGGGAATAAATCCGGTGGTGAAAGATGTTGAGAAAACTTTCGAGCGTCCGGTCCTTGCTGTGATTCCACCGGTCCAACACGTATTCGGTGAGGTGGGTCGGCATCGGCCCGTTCGGACCGAGGAGTCCGGTGAAGCACAATTTCAAATCGATTCGCTGTCTTTCCTCATTCCACTCCGCACCTGAAATCGCGGAGGGGTTGAAACCCAAGCTCGGTTCCTGCGCAAATCTCACCCGCTCGTCCTGCGGCCGAACCGCGGTGCCGATCGCCGGCATCGACATCCGGGCCTGCAGCCAGCGCATGGCCACGAAAAAATCATACGCCGACGGATCGCGCAACAGCGCGGCTAGTTCGGCGGGTGCGGTCACAGGAGCGGGCGGGTTCCGGTCTGGATTGGCCATCGCATGATTTCCCCTCGCTGTTGCGAGATGATCACCGTCTCGGTGAACGAATTGATTGACGCATACTTTGCAAAAAAACGCTCGGCGATGGCCCCGAAAAGAAAGATCCCCGAACCAGCAAACGCCGTCTCATCGAGTCGGAGAGCCAATTCGGCGCCACGGACGAACGTGACCGAACTTCTCGCATCGATGCGGCGCACAATCGGCTTGGAGTCGACGGATACAACCCCCTCGATTTGTTTGAGGGTCGAGCGGTCGTTGGAGTTGTTGTAGAGACGGAGCAACTCCCGGAAAGCCACCTTACCGTCCCCTTTTCCATCACTGACAATGGAGTGATAGTTTAGGGAGAGATGGCTGATCAGCCGCCACAGAATTTCGCCGTCAATAAACGCTTCGCCCGGCACCGTCGGCCCCGTGACACAGGATACCGCGTGCACGGGTCCGCCACCCTCCAGGGTGAAGTCCGTCCGCGTCTGGCCGATTCCCATCGTCAACGGCAGGTGGCGATTGCTAACCAGCACTTCGATGGCGAGCTGGCGCAAGTCGCCTCGATACGGCGCGGAATGTCCATCCACCAGCGACACGTAAAGCTCCGAACCGGCGTAAGAGCTTTCCTTGCCGAATCGCTTTTCGCGCTCGGTCAGTACGCGCGGCACGCGATGCGACGTATAATAGGCTCCGCTATTCAGGTCGCTAGGTCGCGAGCGGTAGAAAGCTCTAAACTCCTGGACCTCTTCCGCCGTGGCCCCAATACCTTTGGCACTTTCGATTTGATACACCTCGAAATCGAGAGGGCGCGTGCGGTCCACGATCACTTGGTATTCATGAAAGCGCGGGTCGAGCTGGATGCGGTCCGCCCGCCGGGGAACAAGATTGATGGCCGGAGTGCAATATAGATCGAAACTCGTCCGGTCCATTCGGCCCTCAAGGAGTGGCTCCGCGGCATTTAACAGCACGATCACGTCGAAGGACGTGCAGGTGAGTCCAGCGAGCGCCTCACCCAAGCCCGCCAGACGGACAAAGAGAAACCGCTGCGGAAACGCAAAGTACTCCTTGAGCAGCCGGTAGCCCTCGAACGTCCGCGGGCTGGACGGCAGCAACGCTTCATCTTCACCCAGGCCCATCCGGCGGACCGCGGATGGGGCCAAAGATCGCGCCGGGGAAATCCGCCCCGGGACCACGGGACGCACCAGCGTCGTGGTCTGGTGTCCGATGAGTTGCTCGTAAATGCGAACGGGGATTTCGTCGTTGCCGCGGAGGTAGAGATCAAGGTGCGGCAGGTGTTTGAGCGCGTCGGCGTTGCCACCGGCCGTGATTTCAAAACGAAACCGCACGGCTGCCTGCGCCCCGCCGGCGGCACCAAGGCTGAGCGTACCGAGATCGCGAGTGTAGTATTGTGCTTCGGCCAGGCGGAGTGGCCAGAGCGTGGTTTCGTGCGCGGTCCGAAATTCGCAGGCCGTGCGCTCGTTCTTCCCCGGTAGGGCTCGCAGCAAAGTGCCGCGCGCCACGCGATAGCCCGATAGAAGAGCGCCATCGCTCAAATCGGGTTCGATCCGCGCAACCAGCATCGACGGTGTCGGCGATAAATAGTGCGGATAGACGGTCTCCAGCATCGCCTGCGTGAAGCGCGGAAACTCCGCATCAAACTTATGCCGGACGCGGGCCGTCAGGAAAGCAAACCCTTCCAACAAACGCTCAACGAAAGGATCGGCGCACATTTCCTTGCCCTCCCGATCCAAAGCGAGCCGCCCGGCTATCTTCGGATAGGCCGCCGCAAATTCGCCGGACTGCTCCCGGATGAACTGGAGCTCTTCGTTGTAGAGACTGAGAAATCGCTTATCCATCAGCGCGAAAGTTTGCTCTCAAAACGTGCAGTCGCCGGTCTCGAGATCGATGACGGTTTTGGCGAAGAATTTCTCCGGAACAGGTTGCGCCCAGAGATCCGCGGTGATCTGCAGGTTGATGCGGTGCGGATTTCGCTGCGACCCGATTTCCTCGTCCCGATAGACTTTGACCTGGAGACTGCGTCGAATGATTCGCGGTTCGAAAAAAAGCAGCGTCTCGACGATCTCGCGCTCGACCTCCCGAATGTCACCGCGTTCGGAAAAGAGCCCGGCGAAATCCCTCAGCCCGTAGTTAAAGACCGACCGGTTCACGTGCGGGAAGTCGGCGAGTCCCTCGGATTCCAAATGTCGCTGGCTGTTGAAAATCCAGCGGAGATCGCGCAAGACACCGTCGCGAAATCGGGCCGCGCTCACCACTCGTTGGGCCCGGCCTTCGACCTGCACCGCCGGTTGGTCATCGGTCAGCCGGTCAAGCAGACAGGGCTGGAGGCGGTCGATGGAAGCTAGTTCGGCCATGGAATAAACCGTTCCCGCGGCTCCGTCAGCCTACCGACCACTCAATTGTCCGGATATCCAGGAGAGGGAAATCACGGTCACCTGCGGTCAACATCCGCTGGCCGAGACCGCGGAATTGGTCCATCACCAGTTCCTCCCAAGTGGTTTTACGGGCGAGCCGCAACTCGTCATCGGTCGCCCATTCCGTGCCCGGATAGCGGGTCGGTATCAAAAGAGCGGATTCACCGCCCGACACCCAGGTGGCCTGCGCGGGCAACCAAACCAAATGTCGCATATCGGTCGGTACGGCGACCGATAGCCGGCGGAGGCGATCGAAAGGAATCCAATAATACTTGCCCTCCATGATGGCCTCGAGAACCGGACCCAGGCGCGAATCGGCGTCAGCCAGCCACGGCACCTGTTCACCATTGACGTGGGCGGAGACCACCGGCGCCGCTTCAAAGGCCTCCCCGCGGAGGCGGGCTTGGACGGCCGCTTCCGCCGGCCGCAACGCTTGAATGAGCTTCGCGATCCATTCGGTCGGTTCGCCCAGGACCAGGGGCGTCGTTCGACCGGCGAAGACTTCGCGGCGCAAGGCCTCGCCCATCAACGCCGGCCCGAGCAGGTTGATCCAACTTCGATTCTCGTCGCCCAACGATTCGACAACCTCAAGCTGGATCCGTGCGCGGTCCCATTCACCGAGGACACAGAAGAGCTGCAGCAAGCTCAGCCGCAACGAAACGTCAGAGGCCGCCGCGCGGAGCTTGTTCTGCAGCAACTCACGCGCCGTGGACAGCCGGGCTTGGTTGAACGCCTGTGATACCTCGTCGGTTGAAAGGGGAGCGTGGAGTTCCATACGAAACAACTGAAAGCAGGCGGTCCGCGCGATGGCAGCAAATCAACCCATCACCCAACAGCGGCCGGCTGGGAGCGTCGGCCCCTAACCAGCCGCCCGAGACAAAATTCCACGCGGAACCGATCAGATCTTCTGGTTCAGCTTCACGTCGTAGCCGAAGATAATCGGGGAACTTAGCGTGCCATCGGCCTTCTGAGGGGAGTACTCATATTTGATCTTCGCGAAATTGAATGAGATTTCTTCGACCGGTACCGCGTCGCCCTGCGCCGAGGCGCCGGTCTTAAACGAGGAGATCAACAGGTCCTCGAAATGTATCTTGAGGTACTCCTCCTGCTTTCCGCCGGCTTTCCGACAGGTCAAATTCGCCGTCTTAATATGCGTACCCGTAGCGCAGTTGAGGAAGAGCGTCGGCGACGCCTTGTTCACCTTCATATTGAATCGGAAGTCCTGCATTTGGACTTTGCCCGTGCCACCGCCACCGCCGGTCGCACTGCTTCCTGCCTGGCTTTCACTCCAAGACCACGATTCAAGCTGGATTTCGTCTTTGTGCTTCGCGTCTGGGGATTCGCCTGGGATCCCGTCGATTTTGAGGAAATAGTCTGCGGGCATAATATGGCTGTTTTATACGAACATGGGCGGCTGGCAGAGGGTGCCCTCTCCTAAGCCTCGATGAATGATGTGGCTGGAACCAAGCGCCCAAAGCGGCGGGCACGCCGCGCCGGTACGCAGAAAATTAGACGTTCTTCGCTGACGGCAGTTTGGAAACGAGTCGGAGCGATACAGTGAGTCCTTCGAGCTGGTAATGCGGCCGAAGAAAGAACCTCGAATTGTAGTACCCGGGATTACCGTCCACCTCTTCGATAATGACCTCGGCGTCGGCGAGCGGCTTAAGCGCCTTGATCTCATCGGACGCCGAACTATCAACGGTAAATTGCCGGATCCATCCATTCAGCCACTGCTGCATGTCAGCCCGTTCTTTGAAGGAACCGATCTTGTCCCGGACGATGCACTTGAGATAATGGGCAAAACGCGTCGTGGCGAAAAGGTAAGGCAGTCGAGCAGCCAGGTTCGAGTTGGCTGTGGCGTCGGGGTCGTCGTACTCCTGCGGTTTCTGCAATGATTGCGCGCCGACAAACACGCCGTAATCGGTGTTTTTCCAATGTGAGAGTGGCATGAATCCGCCCTTGGCCAGCTCCGCTTCGCGCCGGTCCGTGATCGCAATCTCCGTCGGACACTTCATGTCAACGCCACCGTCGTCAGTCGGGAAAGTGTGAACCGGCAGCCCTTCCACCATGCCGCCGCTCTCGGCCCCCCGGATCCGGGCACACCAGCCGTAGAGTTTGAACGCCCGCGTAATGTTGGAAGCCATCGCATACGCGGAATTGGCCCAAGTAAATTTACTGTGGGTGGCTCCCGCCGTATCCTCCTCGAAAGCGAACGCTTCGACGGGATTCGATTTGGCCCCATACGGCTGCCGCGCCAGAAACCGTGGCATGGCCAAGCCGAGATAACGGGCGTCTTCCGACTGTCGGAGCGAGTTCCAAGCGGCGTATTCCGCCGTCGTGAAGAGTTTCGAAATATCGCGCGGATTGCTGAGCTCCTGCCAACTGCTCAGGTTCATCACTGAGGGAGCTGCGCCGGTAATAAAAGGCGCATGCGCCGCAGACGCGATCTGCGCGATGCCACGGAGAATCTCCACATCCGGTGGTGTGTGATCGAAATGGTAATCTCCGACGATCGCGCCGTACGGCTGGCCGCCCGGTGAACCAAACTCCTCCTCGTACAGCTTTTTGAAAAGGGGACTCTGGTCCCACAGCGTGCCCTTGAACTTCTTGATCGTCTTGCCGAGTTCTGACTTGGAAATATTAAGGACGCGGATCTTCAGTTTATCATCTGTTTCGGTTTTCGAAACCAAGTGATGTAAACCCCGCCACGCCCCCTCCAGGGCCTGAAAGTCCGCTTGGTGAAGAATGGCGTTAACTGATTCGGTTAGCTTTTTGTCGATTTCCGCGATGATGCTTTCAATCGTCCTAACCGCATCGTCCGAGACCACCGCCGTGCCGGCGAGAGCTTGTTCAGCCAGCGTGCGCACAGCCCGCTCGATCGCGGTCTTCTGGGTGTCCGACTTCGGCTTGAATTGTTTCTTCAGCAGATTGTCGAACTCGGACACCTCGATGGTGCCGCCCGCAGCCTGGGATTTTGAAAGATTTTCTTGGTCAGCCATGGTGGAGAAGGAACTGGGATCAGCCTTGCGCGCCGTCCGCCGGCTTTGGAGCCGCCGCCAGCGATTTCAGTACGTCGGGATCGTTGAGGGCTTTGGCGATAAGTTGTTCAGCACCGTCCTTGCCATCCATGTAGGAAAGCAGATTCGAAAGCTGCGTACGGGCTTCCAGCAGCTTCCGCAGCGGCTCCACTTTCCGCGCGATCGCGGCCGGCGAAAAGTCGTCCATGCTCTCAAACGTTATATCCACATTCAAATTACCTTCGCCCGTGAGCGTATTGGGAACCTGGAACGCGACATGGGGTTTCATCGCCTTGAGCCGCTCGTCAAAATTTTCCGCATCAATCTCGAGGAACTTGCGATCCTGGATTGGAGCAAGTGGATCGACCGGTTTGCCTGAGAGATCGGCCATCACGCCCATGACAAAGGGTAAATCAACTTTCTTCTGCGCGCCGTAAAGCTCCACGTCGTATTCAATTTGGACGCGGGGCGCTCGATTGCGTTGGATGAATTTCTGCGACGAGGCCATAAATAATCGAAGGCTGAAGCGTTTGAACGCTAGGATTTTGCAGTGGTCGATTCGACCGTCCCGATGACCATGTTTATTTTCTCACGCGCTTCGGGTGTCAACTCATTCATCATCTCAACGAAGTCCATGGGCACAATTCGCACCGCGCGGCTCAAGAGAAACGGCACCGGACTCGAGGGCTCACAATTCCGATAGTAAGCGATGACCGCCTTGAGCGCTCGCAGGACGTCATCGCGATTTTGCACCGCACCCGCAAAGGATGATTGGATTGAACCGTTCGCGATTACACTCGGCTTCCGATCAGAGGGTGAATCAATCGTCAGGTCGACCGAACCATCGCCCAGCCACGTGATGATCTGCTTGAATTCCCGTTGCAGGGGCTCAAACGATGGAAATAACGCGGGCCCGGCTTTTTCTTTGAAGATGAGCTCGATCGCTTTGAGGTTGGAACTGATTCCCCGAACGACTCCCACCACGACTGCCACGCCAGCCGCACCGACCTCCTGTTTTGCCGCGTCGAGCAGCGGCATCGTTGGAGCCGGACCCGCACCCTCGGGCCAAGTCGCCAACTGGCGCGCCACAAAATAATGTTCCAGCGTGTACCGCCCCGTCTGCGGTGCCAGCAAGAGGGGCGTCCGGCGCAAACCGGGAATAATTTTAAGCCAGTCCCCGTCGGTGCCGGGCGGAGCGGCCAGGTTCGCGAGTGCGTTGATTCGCTCGGACGCGTCATTGTTTTCTGCTGCGTCAAGCAAGGGGAAAACGTCCGGCCAGAACTTCTCAAGATAGCCGCGAATGATTTCGATCGCCGATGCGAAACCATTGAGACCATCGGTGCGGAGAAGTGTCGCCGCCAGAATGGACGCGACGCGAAGATCCTTAGTAGTACGAGCGACTGCGATGACGCGTACCTTGAGTGCGGCCCAGTCGGGTTCTTCGGCCTTCGAAAATTGCGTCTCGGGTTTTCCTTGAACGATTGTCTCAAGTTCGGAGAGCACCGCAGAGGCCCAAGGATCGTCGCCGCACGGCGCACCCTCGCGGACCGGAGCCAAAAATTCAGCAATTGAAATCATGGGGAGGCAAGTGCGAGTGGAAACGACGGAGATTCTCTTAGCGAGCCTGTCCGATCAATCGGCGCAGAAATGTCACCACCTGCCCGGGCTTGGGGTGAACTCATTCATGAAAACACTTACTGCCCCGCCGAGCTTCGGAAGCGGCCGAAAAAACCCGTCCGCGTGCTCGATCGGAACCGGGCCAGCCGCTTCGCTGCCGCGTCCCGATTTGTCTCCGCAGCCTCACCATTGAGGCACGAAACGCTGGGTAGACGGCCACTCACCACATCGGCCATCAGGCCGTTCCACCCCGTCTGGACTGCGGCATCGAGTTGATAGGGAATATCCGTAACTAGAGGTACCGAGGTCGGCAGGGCGCGCAGCACAAAAAAATCAGCCGGTGCTGGTTCGCCCACCACGATATCGAGCCAATTTCCGTCCGCGGGAAGCAATCCGAGAATTGGCACGGTGGCATCCAACTGAGACTCAAAGAATGCAAGCCAGGCATGAAGCGATTCGGCCGGCTTCGCTCCCGGAATTTGCGGCAGCCGCACACGGGCGGAACGCGCCTGATTTTCCCCTGCACACCAGTCGTTACTACCCGGTGCGAAAGACACCATGTTCCCGCGCAGATGGTGCAGGATTCGGCGGAGGGCCGTCTGATCCCCTGCAAAAAATCTCGCCCACGCCGCGACGCCAGTTTGCGCATCCGGCGGTGAACTCGGCAGCGTGCGGGAACGAAGCGATTGCTGCGTATCATTCAACGTCGCGATCACGTCTTCAGCCGATGTCGTGCTGCGGCACTTCGCGGCGGCGGCGGCCAATGCCGGCAAAACCTCGCGTGCCACCCACGAGTAGGGTTGGGACACGCAATGCGCGATCAGCAGCATCGGATAGAGCGATCGACCTTTCCCGTCGCGCGACGACCAGATGACTCCAGTGAGCGATTCTTCCGGACGTCTCCAGTAGATGATATGGTCAAAAACGGGCGCGACCTTATCCGCGCCCGCCCTCTCCCACGCGGCACTTTCAATCTGTTGGGCAATTCCACCGTAGAGAATGCGACGTGCCTCGATGAGTGAAGCCGTCACCAACCCGATATCATCAAGGTGATCGTTCCAAGCCGGGTGCTTCCCAAAGCCACTGAGATAGCAGCGAGGGGCGTCCGGCATCGCCTTCCAATCCTCGTTAAGGAATGACCGGGAGAAACTGTTCATGCAGCTGTGCGGGTGCAAACACCCTCCCCGACAACCCGCGAGCCGTCCCGGTCAACCTCGATCAGCGTCGCAGCGCAAATGGTAAGCGGCCTCACAGAAGAGCGAAATTCGTTTATCTCAAACGCGTCACGGAGCAACTGCCGGCCAATGATCCAACGCCGGAATCGGCTGGCTGAAAACCACGGAAACCGCGAGCACCAGCTCTGTACCCCGGTCGTTTAGTCGGACAACGGCATCCCATTCTTTGCCTTCAACTCGTCGAACTGATCCTCGCTGTATCAAGCGGAGAACGCCCCATTCTGCCGAAGGAACAATCGAAGCCTCCGCCTCCGCTTTCGGATCTGGGGTGGTGAAGAACTCGAATCGTGGCAGCGGCGCCGCCATCGAAAATTTGTCGAGCTCGAGATTATCCGTCAGCCCGCGAACCCGGAAGCTGCGAGCCGCGATCCGCATCGATGGATAAACGCGCGACAGAGGCTGACGCGTGCCCTGGCGCGCACCGAGCGCTTGTTCGACCACGGGGCCCTGATCGCGGTCCCGCAGCAGGATCAGTTTTACCTCGGCCGGATTGCCATCCGGACCGACGAGCTGCGAGGCGAAGGCTGCGATCCGGCTAATTCGCGTAAATCGGCTCTCAAGCGTGCGGCGTGCGTCGGCCGGAATTCCTGTCGCCGCGATGTCGGCGCGGACTTTATCGAGCGACGCATTGATCGCCCGAAGAGACTCGACACTCAGCGCTGGCCCTGAACCCAGAGGAAACCCGAGCGTATCAGGAAACACCTTGTCCAACTCGCGCCGATACGCATCAAACAGCGCATCTGTGCCCATGGCTGAGGCCGCGTCCAAAAGAGCGCGCATGCCGGCGCCGAACTCCACCCGAAGTGAGCCATCGTACCTCGGCACGCGCTCGCGCAGGGCCGTCAAGGCACCGCTTTGCTGTCCGACGGCTTCCGCCAGATGGCCAAAGAGGGATGTGCCTTCGCCGAACGACGGCGCAATCATTTGCATGCATTGGGCGTAGGCCTCGAATCGCGTCGCATAAGCCGCGGTTCCACCATTCCCCGGGCGCAGCGTGACCGCGTCCAGATCGGCCAATTGGCCCTGCTCCGACGCCGGCAATTGTTGTTCGAGTTGTGCCGTCACCATCGAATTCAGGCCCGCCAGACGGCGGTCGACGTCGCGATAGAGGGTGAATTCGCTCGCCGGACCCGACGTGGCCCGGGCCGCCGCGTCGGTGGCGGGCTTCTGTTTGAGCAAGATGGGCGCGATCCGCTGCGACGCGCGAGTGGCATCTGCCCTCATCTGTTTATCGATCGCGCGGTAACTGCTATCAAGCGTCACTTCCCCCGTAACTCCGGTCTTACGCTTCAGATCCTCGATGAGCTGGTCCATGGCCGGACCTCGCGGAGCGAAGTTCCCCCAAGCCGCGGTCACCCGATTCACCCACTCGGTGTTGGCCCGCGATTGACCCACTACCTTGAGGAAAGCTTTTTCGGCCTCCACGAAACGCGCCGCGGCGAGCCGGCCCGCTTGAATCGTTTGGAGAGCATCATGCTGGGCCGTCTGCGACGTCTGCATCGAGCGATCGAGCGAATCCCAACCACGGAGCAACGGCTGATTTTCCCGCAGGGTCTTTCCGCGCGTCAGCCACACGGAAGGCCATTTGCCCTTTCCGTCTCCGCCGCGAAAATACGTCCAATCGAAAATCTGCATCAAACGATTCAATACAGCAGGACCGTCCCGAACCCCAACCAGGGTTGGTCCGAGCAAAGGAGGGATGAAGTCCTCCGCGGGATAATCCGCACTATAGCCCGGCAAGTCCTTCAGATGAATTGCTCCCTCGAGGCGAATCAGGGCTGCGAGCCGATCGACATCAGCGGCCGCCCAACTCGTGGAATTGATCAGTCGCTCGCGGTTGGCCTCCACCGTTGGCGCGATCACGCTGGCCTCGAAAAGTACCCGTTGCGCCCGGCGTCGTCCAGGATTGGCGCGCACAAACACCGACGCCACCGGCCGGAAAACCCACGGGACATGCAGGCCGTTGCTGACGCGTTGCTGCAGTTTCTCGTGAAAATCCACGATCGACCATTCTTCGCCGTTATCCAGCCGAACGATCTCGTTGCCGGTGTAGCCCAGTGCGCCATTGACGATAGGCTTCCAGCGCGTGCCCGACCAATTGAGGGCTCCCGCCCGCCAGTACGCCAGTTCCTGCTGTACGCTCGACTTGACTGCACTCTGACCGAAGTAACTGGCCAGCGCGACCGCAACCAGCCCGGTGATGACCACCGCGCCGATGATCCGTTGCCGGCTCCGCAGCAGTTTGCTGGTGTTGCTCGCCCGTGTGACTAATCCTCTCTCCTTAAAGATTTTTTGAATGAAGAGATCGCGAAGGAAGAACGATCGCTCGCGTTCCCACGCTTTCCCCTCGGGAAGTTGATCGACCGGGAGACCCAACGCCGTCGCCAGTTCGGCGTCCAGTGCGGCACCTTCTGTCAGAGCAGACGTAAAATAAATACCCCGCAGGAAGAGCGGCTTCGCCGACCACTCGCCGGCGACGAAGATGGTCTCCAGGTAAGTTCGCAACCGTGGGGCCAGTGCACCCAGGCTGGCTGGAAGGGTGAACAGTGCATCCACTTCATCCATCCGTCGCTTCCCTGCGTCGGCTGGCACGGGGTCGCGTAACAGGCCAAGACGGCGGCGGCTGATTCGCTGCACCACCTCACTCAGATGCTGGTCGACCGCATCCGGTCGGAACACGGTGTCGAGTGATTCCGGGTTCGACCAGCCGGTCATCTGATGCTGCAACTGGGGATCCTTTACCCCGGAGAAGAATTCCCGAAATCCATTGATCAGGTCGCATTTCGTGATCAGGACGAAAACGGGGAATCGCACGTCGAGCGTGCGTTGGATCGTGTCGAGCTGTTGGGCGATCTTCCCGGCTTTTCGTTGAATCTCGGCGAAGGAATCGCGAATCAGGCTCTCCGACGGGATCACGAGCAGCAGACCGTTGATGGGGCAGTTGGGCCTGGCCTTCCGTAATAATTTAAGGAACTCCGACCATTCCGTGGTCGAGCCGGCGGGGGCCTCTTGGAAAAGGAGCTTCCCGGCGGTATCAATGAGCACGGCGTGGTTCGTGAACCACCAGTGCATATTGATCGTGCCCCCGGCGCCCTGCATCTCATCCTGCAGGCCCGGAGGAAAGCCGACGTGACAATGACGGATTGCCTCCGTTTTGCCTGAACCCGGCTCGCCGCAGACGACATACCAAGGCAGAGAATACAGGTCTTTTCCTGCGGCCGTAAATTTCTCGAGACCCCGGCTGAAATTTTGCCGCAGATCATCGAGTTTCGCCCGGCGGGCAGGATCGCTTATCGCGCTCGGCGCCGACGCCGAGTGGGCCGAGAGCTGCCCGCCCAGCGCCTTCGCGTGCTGGCGCGCCTGCCACTTCACGTAGATCTGCCATAAAATGACCGCGAGGATGATGAGCGCGATTCCGACCGCGACGAAGATGAAAGCCTTGAAGTCAATGATGGCTGCGGTGGCCAGAACACTCGATCCGCCCAACACGGCCATGAGCGCTTTCATGCCTTTCGGCATTTGCTGAAACTGATCGATCATGGCGACGGCGTAGGTTCAGCGGCCGCTTTGTTGGGCTCGTGCGCGTTGATCGAGTCGAGGACCTTCATCAGATCGTTCGACCCGCGCCGGAAAGTGTAAACGTTTACGGCTACCACGACCAAAAAGACCCCGACGAGTACAATCAAAAGCGGGACCATGCTGGCCGCCATGGGACGAGGCAGATTGGCCGTGTTCGTATGCTGATAAGTATCTGGCGTAATCAAACCGGACTCATCCGCATCAACATAGGCCTTCACCCGCGGCGCAAGTTCGAGCATCTTTTTACGGAGAAACTCCGGCTGGCCACTGTACCATCCGGTGAAGCCAAGACCGATACAGGTGTAGTAAACGGCGAGACGCTCGTCCGCGCCCTCCCGGGTCGTCTGTGCCGTCTCTTCGAGCAGATCGAAAAACTTCTCGTCGCCGGCCAGTTCCTTGCGCGTATAGGCGAGACGGCTGCGATTCCATTCTTGCGCAAAGGGCAAAGCGCTTTCGGCGATCATGGAATCGACGAAGAAGATCAACGCCAGTTCCACTTTCCGGTACTGTTCACCCAGAGCGATGTCGGCGCTGGCGCGGCTCGAGAGTTTCTCGAAGAGATCTACAATTTCAGCGCGCGCCACCACGTAGTCTATTGACGTACCCTTACGCCCCATGCGATTGAGGCGACAGACCGCTTGGAACAACGGTTCACAATGACTGAGAAGTTGGACGGGCATGGCGGTGATGCGAGGCTTCCCCGGGCTTCTGGCTAAGGCCGGTTAAAAGGACTAGAGCATCGTCATATAAAGGGTGACTTCGAAGTCGCTGGCATCCGCTTCCGGCCACCGCAGAACGCCGGACTTCTCCACTTGGAGCTGCGACCAAATCCGGCTGCTTTCCGTCCGATTTACGCGGAAATACGTCAATCCGGTGTGAGCGGGCAATTGAAGGGGCGGGATGCGTTCCTCTTTGAGGAGAACGCCTCGCACCGCTCGAGTCGCCATGCTGCGTGGCATGAATTTAAACTTGTCCCCGTCTTCGACCAGACGAGTCACCTCGCGGGGATCCAGTTTCGACCTAACGCCAAGAAAATACTCCACTGGCTTCGCGAAATGATCGTCGTCGAACGTTGCACCGAACATTCCGACCTCTCGCGTAAAATCGAGTTTCGCGTAACTGGCCGAGACCACGCCGCGCAGCCACCCGCGGATCTTTTGGTCGAGCTCATCGAACACCGGAAAGAGCCTTTCGTGATGATAGTCCGGAAGCCCGGTTTCATCGCGATCCGGATGCAAAGCCGCCAGTTCGGCGTGAAGGTCGCGCAACTCCAAATACCAGTCGAACGGCGCAACGCCGGGTGCGGCAATCAGTGCCCCGAGGCGCGCGGAAAAGCGGTTGAGCGTTCGCAACCGCAGGATCTGCTCAAATTGCGCGCCTCGCAGGGTGTCGAGATTGAATCCCCCACGCGTGACCTGGACGACCAGTTCCTGCCGGCTCGCCTGGACCTGCGCCGTGAGATCACGGACCAGGCGATAAAGCACCGGGGATCCCGTCAGAAAGATGCAGGGCGGGACATACTCCGGATCGATCTTGGGCTGGCCCAAGTTCTCCCCCACCGCACGCATCACTCGCAATAACGGCACCGCCTCCAAGTCAGAGCGATCGTCGCCCGGCCCAATGATTCGTGCGTTGTACCTTCGCAACAAGATTGGCTTGGAATTCTCGCCCGTGTTTTCGTCTGCGAGCGTCGCTTCAACCGGTTTGAAGAGAAGCTTGGCCCGCGCATCCGCCGCCTCGCCGATCGCAAATGAATTAGCGCGTTTCGACTGCCATAACGGAACCGCGAGGTACAAGTCGAACGAAGCCGCGGCACTGGCGAACAAAGGCTTGAGGTCGAAGGCAGGGAGATCCGCCTTATCCGGAAAATCAACCACCAGTCCGCTTTCCATGATAACGACGAGGCGTTCAAACCGCACGCGAAAGTTCGCCAGCTCGTCGGTCGACAACCGCATCTCGACGACTCCCGCCGGATAGGAGCGCAGGAGGCGGCGGTTACTGGAGCCTTCCTCATAGACGGACCGCTGCAAGCTCTGCAAATGGTGGGGCTGAAGAAACAGACCTTCATGCCAATGAATGTGGGACGACATGGATGGAAAGGCGGATAGAGTAGTTACTACCGATTGCTGCCCCGAATGAGTTCCTCGGCGTATTTCACCACCGCGTCCTGAACGTCGCTCTCGATCGTCGCCTCCGTGATTTCAGCGGCAACATCCGTATATTTTTTCCAACAACGCGCCTCAGCATTCGCGAACAAACCACCGCCACCGCCTTCCACCCGCACGGCCTCGCGCACGGCCTCCGGCGAGTATCGCTGGCGGTAACGCTGGGCAAAATTTTTCCCGGACGGACCAAGCCCGGCGAGGAGTCCAGCAATCAACTGACGCGTGCCCTCGAGCTGTTTTTGCACTTGGGCGGCGGAGGCTTCCGCATCTCCCGCAAGTGACCGCCGCGTGAGCATCCGCAGATCTCCCTGCGAGCTATCGCGCCGGATGGACGATTTCGGGGCCGCATTGCGCCACACATTCCAGGCCAGTTGATCGAGCGTCAGCATGACTTCCGCGAACATGGCGAAGAGCTTGCCCAGCCGCTGTGGATCGATCGGATTATTGGGCCCGAGTTTGAGTTTCGCCTGCACTTCCGTGAGCGCCTCCCCGTCGATGGGCTTGTTGGTCGAGACGATCAGCCCACGGGCCGCCAGCTCCAGTTTCAATTTTTCCCGCTGCTCACTTGAGAGCTGCGGAGCCAGTTGCAGAAACGATTTGATGATTTCGTCCGGCGTGGGCTGGGCCATTGCTGCCGGCGAATTCACCGGCAGCGTCGCCAGTTCCCAAGTCGGAAATCGCTCGGCGAGTGCCTCAAGGTACAACTCGCGACGGCTCGCTGGAATCGTCTGCAATGCCCGCCGCAGCTCCTCCTCTAAATAAACCTCCCGGTTTTCGACCGATTCTTCCGCCAAGTTCGCCTGAAGATATTTGAGCCGATTCCCCCAAGAAGAAGCCCACGCTCCGGGTTCAGCCAAAGCCGCGCTATTCGTGGGAGTGGGCTGCATGTTGGACATTTTATGATGTCAGATGCAGCTGCTGACGCACAAGCAATAACAGTTTGTATCGCTCACGGAAACCCCGCGGAACGTCAATCGCGGGCAGAGACCAACCGAGTGAATCCCTCTGTCAATCGCCGCGCGCCAACGCTCAAGCGGCATCAATTTTTTCTCGCGTCAGAGGACCATGCTCAGAACGCGCACCGGCCACGTTTACCACCGACGATAAGCCGTGCCGCACAGTCGGCCGATCGGATCAAACCACCGCGACTACAACTTACGCGGCGTCATCAATCGCAGACCGCTTTCCTGCACGAGAATCTCAACCTTCCCCGCCGATCGTCCCCAAGCCGCACGGTCGAGGGGCAAAATCAAACGTCGCGGATCGGCGTTCCCCACTTGATCGGTCACCGGACCAGGCAGGTCAGCCACGACCACCAGTTGCATCGCGCCGGTCTGCAGCCACTCGGCCCAGTGCGGATCGGTCTGGGAAAGCGACTGTGTAGTGGGTTTGTCGCGACTAAACTGGAGGGTGAATTTTCGCGCATCGCGCCGAAACGCGTTTTCCGGCTGCCAGTATTGAGTGACGGAATACGTCTGCCACTTGGGCAGGTCCGCGATCTCGTTCGCGCCGACGATGTCGACTTGCACGGACGTTCCAGCAAGTGGGCCATCCAGCGTTACCTGTACGGCGTAAGCGCGCGGCTCTGGCCGCGATGCACAGCCCGAGGACAGGAACTGCAGTAGTGCGACACATAGCACAAAGAGAAGGCGGCGGTACAAAGTCATTTTCGGCAGGGGGCTAGCAGCTAGTTGAGCGGAACGTGCGAAAAAAGCGTATCTCATCCATACACGCAAGTGCCGGTTCGCGTTGGTCGCGGAGGTCTAACGCAGCTTCTGAATGACTCGGGCGACTTCGCGATTGCTGGGCCAGTCGCAGAGCAGCAAACTTTGGCTCCGGAGCACCAACGCGTCGATCGCAGCAAGGGGCACATCAAACGCCGCTTCGAGCTGGTAAGACGGGGCATCGCCGAAATCGCGGCAAAAGGGCCGGGCTCCCGTCCCGGCGAAGAACCGGCCCAACGTCGCTAAAGTGTCCCACCACAATTCGGACGGCAATAGACCGGTCGCACCATCAGCGATAGTCGCTCCATGGCCGTGATGTTGCGGACCCAAAGACTCTGTCCAGCGCGAGTCGGCCGCCGCACATTTTTTGAATCCCTCGCCCGGACTATCCGCTGTATCCAGCGTTTCGGCGGCTCGTACGAAGCTAAAGAGTTCATCGAGTGCGGTAGGTAAGGCTTTACCCGAGCCAGTCAGGAAAAGCTGCGCACCAAGAACCCCTAACGAAAACACATCAACCGGCGTGCTCAGGAGGGGAATTGTCTCAAACGGCGTGCCGGGAAAGACGCTGCCTTCGAACCCACGTAGCGTCGCCAGAACCGACTGACTCACGTCCATCGGCGCCGTTCGAAAGCGGGCCTCCCCTTGCGCCAAGGCCTCGGCTGCATCGATATTGCCCACGAGATCAAAAGCACCGGCACCAGGCAGTGGCAAACGCACCCACACGAGATCGCGGGGTGAAGCTGCGGCCACCTCGGGCGACACAATCGTCGCCTCCATCTGAATGCGTGCGTCGGAAATCATGAGCTTCCGGATGCGAAGTTCGCCTCGCCCGCGAATCTCGCGCCCCGCTCCTTCCGGCCGGTAAATAGAAGGTGCAAAACCGGTCGCCGGCTTGAAGTAGCGCAAATCACCCGGAGCGCTCAGCGGTATGGCGACCCCCGGCTCGGCGAGAATTGCGCGAGCCGTCCATAACACCGGCAAGGCACCCGCCGACGACGAAAGGTCGACGCGAAATGCATGGGGCCCGAGATTCAAAAACGGCAGCTGAGTTGCCGCCACAGACGCCCGCACTTCACGCAACATCGATTGGAGGAGCAGAAGCTTGAGGTGAAACGTCTCGTGAAATCGGCCCGCCCTTCCCCGTGTCGTCGAGAAAAGATGCGCTCCAGCTTGTTGCAGTCGATCCCAGTCGTCGAGCGCAGCATAGGGACCGCCGAGCTTTACGGGAGGCTGGCCCGCCACGAGTCCGCGGAAGGTCCGACCCGAGAGCAAACCGGTGTAGGCTCCCCATTCGAGCGGCGCCAATCGCCGAACGACCAGAAATCCCCCTTCAGGGTTGAACGGAATTAAGTCGGCACCCTCCATTATCAGCACCTCGCTAACGGCCCGGGCACCCGAGGGGGCATCACCGATTGGAGCGATGAATCCGGCACCGGGCCGCCCACGAATGGCCAAGTAGCGCTGACGTGAATCACTGAATGAATCCAACCCTGCAGCCATGAGCGCGGCGTCATCCACGCAGAGTTCGAACGGCGCTCCGGATTCTTTGTCACGCGGCACGACCGCACGCGCGTTCTGCAGGTCCAACCATACAGGCAGTGGATGAATCTTCTCCCACCCCGTGGCAATCAATGCTGAGTCGTTTCCGAATGCGCTTACCCAGCGTTGCCAACGTGCATCGAGTTCCGCGTTCGTCCGAGCCTCGCTTTCGTCGAGCATCGTGCCCGCGCCAGATGCCTGCACCCAAATTTCAAGCCAAGCATGGATACGATTATTCGCGTCAGCCAAAGCCCCCAAATACGAACGGCCCAACCAAGATGAACAAATCAGGATCAATGAAGGCAAAGGCAGTTGTCCCTTTTGCGCTCCCTCTTGCACGAGAACGCACAGCCGAACAGGGTCAGTCACTTCGCCGGGAACGATCGGCACAAGTCGGCAACGCGCAGGAAGCGCGCCTTCTTCGGCGGAGGACATCGGGAACAACTCCTTCGCCCCACCCGGCGAAGCAAGCGCAAATGGCGGTGTTTCCCCAGACCGCAAATAGACCACCTCAGAAGTCGGTTGTGAAATACCATGTGGGATGACGGCTGGGATTCACAAACTAGGTGCGGCGCTCTCATCATTGTCACCACACCGCGAACGAGCGCCAGATACGGCGTATCAGGACCATGATTGCATTCGTTGTCTCCGTTTTCGCGCTGGCACTTGCGGAGACCGCTGTCGCCGACAAAGGCTTCGATGCCGACACGTTTCGGGCCAAGCTGCGTTGCCAGTGCACCCGCATCTGTATTCCGCCGAAACGATCCCGGCGCCGACAGCTCGACTTCCATCGCGGCTACTATCGGGGCCGTCACAAAGTCGAAAAACTTCTTCGGACGTATCAAACGACACCGACGCGTCAGTACTCGATACGAGAAACTCGCACTCACATTTCTCGCCGTCGTGCAACTCGCCGCCGTACTCGATTGGCTCACTCATCGATTTTGAAGACAATACCTAGCAAGCCCACGGACCATAACTTGTCGGCGGACCGGGGAAGACGGCGCAGCGCTAGGACTTCGACTTTGGGATGGTTCGGCGCACCAAATTCGCCCACACGAAGCGATCAATGATGGGAGAATGCGGGAGTGGACTGACTAGGACCGAAGCGTCAGCGATCAGTTACCCCGAATCGATCGCGCCAACGTAAGGACCAAATAACTACATCAGCCACGGTGCGCCCCACAGTGCAACCAGCACGCAACATCACACCCAATAAGATTCTCTCAACGATGCCGGAGCTAACTTGTTCCTACCAAGCTGCAGAGGAATGCGCGAAACGCAGGCAGCGCTCATATTGCTCTGGATAATCACGCGCTACTCTCTTCTCCAATCGATCAGCGACCGGCGTGTTCTGTTTTGCGCCTGCGAGCAAATGGGTGAATCCAACTCTCGCCGCCACGTTCTCGTCAAAAGCGGAAGTGAATGAGTCGAACAGGTAGCGAATCTCTATGTCGCGATAGACGGAATCAGGTCGATTGCGGTGATAGTCGACACAGGCCGCGAGATGGTACTGCTCGATCAAGGTGTTGTATTCACCCTTATTCGCTACGGTCGACCATGCCACGCGATTGCGTGGATCTTCGATCACCTGCAAAGCAGTTTTCGCGTAATAGCGGATAAACTCGATATGATTGCCCCCGGCGATACCGCAACACTCGCCGCGCTGTTGGTCGCCCAACGACAGTGCCCACTCCCACTCAGGAGGAATCCAACCTTGGCTATCGACGCGCATCAGCCGCTGCATCCGCTCCGGCTTATAGTGCGACGCACCTAAACGGAAGTGCTCCGGATTCTGTGCAAACACCGGTGCGTGCTCGACCTTTTCCGGCAGTCGATTCCAGAGAAAAACATCCGTATCGATATGGACGAACGGTTCGCGCTGGGCGTGATATGCCTGTAATTTCCCCATCATCCACAGGTCGGGATCCGACGCCGCAATCGCATCAAGCTCTGTCGAGACGTGCCTCACCCGCAGGCCCAGCCCATCGATCAACAGGCGCGCGCCCTCGGAGTCGGTCACCAGCGCTGTGTCCGGATAGTGCCGACTCGCGCACTCCACCGACAGGACCCAAGCCAGTAGGTGATGTCGCCCCGTCGGCCAGTTCCAGCTCCGCCGTGCCCGCCAAGGCTTCGTCCAAAATGACCAGACCGCACGCATGATCGTCAATCGCCGCGCTCACCCCTGCCCGATCGCGAGCCGCGCCGTCAGTTCCGCTCCGCCCACCGCCGCAATGACCGTGATCGTTTCGTTGGCACCGGGCATCCGGCGGCCAAATACGATGGGAAACTTCGCACTCGTACTCCCCCGCGGCACGATGACGTTGGCCGGAATGTTGAGGGCCTCGCGATTGTCGGGCGACGTCAGCGTCACCGGCGTCTCTGTCGTGGGCGGGCTACTCAACGTAACCGTGCCGACCACCTCGACGACTCCGCCCGTTTCCGGTGAAAGGAAGATGAACGCATTGCCTCGCTGCAGCACCCGCACGGCCGCCGGCGCGATGGTGAACCCGCCGAGCACCGTCGGCAGCGTCAGCAGGAACCAACTCTCGAAATCGCTCGAGCGGTCACCGTTGCCCGAGGGAAACACAAGATCGGTTGTCTGGGCGGCGCCATCGGCGCCGCGGCCCGGCACCCCCACCGCACAGCCATCGAGGTAGATCGGCCGGTCGGCTTCGAGCGACCAGATGTCGGCGCCTTTCAATGTCACCCGCGCAATCGCCTGCTGGATACCCCGAAAGTACGGGGCCAGCGACAGAAAGCTGCTCCGCGACGGCAGCCATCGAATCTGATTCTCGTTCACCGACACTTCCCCGAATAGAATGAGGCTGAGCTTCGGCAGCAGCTCGCGACTAATCCCAGCCCGCTCGAATCCCGTCTCCGGCACAATCGGCAGCTCAAGCGTGACGATCGCGGTCTTCAATGAAACCGAACGCGCCTCCGGCAGCCGGTCGAGATCAACGAACAGTCCTCGCTCAAGAAATTCCGGCAACACCATCGCAGTATCGTTTCGCCAGCTTGTCCCTTTCACGTGCATCGCTTTTTGCACCGGAGTCGTCGGCGGTGCAGGTGGTGGCGCCGCGGCGATCTCCGTCAGCGGGGGAAATAGTTTTCGGCAATCCTCGGCGATCGAAAGCGATTCCCGCGAGCGCTCGACAATCGCCAAGCGCGCGAAGTGGTGTTCGATCCCCCTTCGCGGCTGCGCGAGCGGATTTCGATTGGGGATTTCGTACGGCGGCCACTCCACCTCACCCGTCGCCGTGCGGGCCGGAATCGTCCAATAATCCCCGGTCTGAAACGGCCCTTCGGAGAACTGAATCTCCACTCCATCCTCCAGCGGCTGCCACGCGCCCGTGATCAAGATTCCGCCACCCCCCGCCGTGACTCCGCTCTGGTCCCAGCGCCGCAACACCGGAACAGACGCTCCGTCCACCGAGGGCGGCGTGGTTTTCATCGTCAGGTTTCGACTGCCCACCGGCACGTGATCAATCTGTAACATCGTTCCCGGTACACCGTTGAAGTCGTTGGTCTCGTCGCTGATCTCGATCCACTGCCCGGCCGCGAAACCCAGCACCTCGTCAGGGCCAACGCTCCGCACGATCACATCCTGTCCGCTGACGTCCTCAATGGCGGTTACCACCGAGCCATTATCCCGCGACCATTTGAAAGTCGCCTTCCCCAGCGGACCACCGATGTGCACCTCGACGCGATAAAGTTGATTCTCAGTCCGCTGGTAGCCCGCCCGCGCCGGTAACTGGCAAAGGTCCGTCATTGGTGGCGTGGGCGACGTGCGCGCGTTCAGCCGGGCGGCGGACGGCGCGGTGAGTTGGTCCCAGGCCGCAACTTTGCTCTCGCAGGACAACGGCGCGATTGAAAAGGCGCCGAGCAATTCCGTCACCTCCCGGTTGACGCTCGCGAGTTCCGCCACGGTCGGACCGAGATCCGCGCCACTCGCGACCAGCGCCGTCAATCGCGCCTGCAGCTCCGCTTGTTTCGCCTGCGCGACGACGAGGCGTTGGCGATCGGGCGTCGCTGTGCCGATCGGAAGAGCCCGAACCTGCCAGACGACCTGCGTGCGTGTCGCCGTATCCGGACCGCCGAGGGCGATTTCGCGGATGAGTGGATCGTTGAGCGCGGTCACGTGCCGCAGCCAGACGTCGAGATAAACCAATCCGCTACTCGCGTTCCCTTTCGCCAATTCGTCGATGATCGCCGCGTGATCGAGCCGAAATGGCTGTTCTCGGTAATCGAGTTTGTCTTCCTCGTTCTCACACAGAATTCCATCGACGTAGAACCGCCCCGCCCCGATCCGCAGTGTCGCCCCATCCGCAATCACACCAAACCCCGCCGCGTGCAATGGCGCGCCCGTGCGACCGATGACATCGATCGCCTCGGTCTCCGTGCGATGCACGTTGATCGCCTGCTGTTCGTTCCAGTCCGCATCCACGTCGACGCGACCCTGCTGCTTGACGACATCGCGATAATGCTGGTCGGGGCGAAACGTATTTCGGCTGTTGTCGGCTTTCATGGTGATGCGGGGACAAAGATGCGCTGCGGTTGAAAAGCGGATTTAGATCAGGCCGGCGCCAATCCCCGGCAGCGGTTCAGCTCCCGCGTCGCCACACAGGTCGACCCAGGGCTGATAGGTGTACGCGTTGGGGACGATGGGGCGACTGGCCAGGCGAGGTTCAAAAAAGATTCCCGCTTCAAGGCCGAAGCGAAGGTACTCGTCGAGTCGGACGCGCACGTTGGCGATCCGTTGTGGCTCGAACAAGTCGTGAAATACGCCCATCTCGCTCTCATCGTCCGCGCCAGAAAAGATTTCCGCCGCCGTGTGCTCGCTGAGTTGGGCGTAGCCCGGTTCACCAAAACGCAGCGAGTTGAAGAGCGGCGCCACTCGAGCGACGTCATCTTCGTCGGCCGGCTGGCAACGATAACGCCTGGGCGTCCGTGAATCCAGCGGCACATAGGAAAACCGAACGCAGCCTTGCTGCCGTCGCGTGCAGAGCACCGGCGCGGGCCAGTAATCATTCACTGCCCGACGGGAGAAAAAAATCGTGTTCGTCGCCAGTTCCATCAGCTCCGTGTGAACTTTCCCGACCACGGTGCTGTTCGCGATCCTGAGAGTCCCGCATGGTCCGTATCCGTCGACTCCCGACAACGCCACGCCACACCTGGAAGTGCCGTCCACCATCGAATTCTCGATCGCGGCCGACACCTCGACCGGGAATCGTATTCCGCCGGTAATACAATTCTCGATTCGCACCACGCCCGAGCTTGCGCGCACGGTCACACTCGGATCCCGCGGGGCGAGCGGATAACCTTCTTGCGTGAACCCTCGTCCCGGGACCAGCGTGCAATGGCCGAGCGAAAGTTGCTGCAACTCACCTTCCGCGATCTCCAGCGCCCCTTCCATCAACAAACCGTTCAGCGCCAGTGCTCCGCCCTGACTGCCGCTTGCGGCTACCGTCAGGTTGCCCCGCAAATGCGGCCGGTAGTTCGCCGCCGTGAATCGTCCCGCCACTCGTGCACGCGAGCCGTCCGGTTGCGTTACCACGGGCCAGTCTGCCGCGACAATCAACAACCGGCTTCCATCCCCCAGAGTGATGTCGACATCACCGACGTAACTCACGTTATCCATCAGCGCGATGACGCCCACGGTGCCGGCCGGCTGGGCATTCCACGCGATGACTGCGTCCACGAGCGTCGTTACTTGCTCGTCCTTGATCGGCGCACGCTCCGCACTCACGCCGATCTGCCACACGTTACGACCGGTGAACTCATCCGGGATCGAATCACTGCGATCGTATTCTCCGCCGCCCATCTCCGCGCTGAACCCGTAATGATAAGTCACGCGCACGTCCATCGGTACCATCGCGCCGGCCGGAAATGCGATCCGGCCCAGGACTGGATCAATCAGAATCTTTTCGCTCGCTGCCGCCGCCCACGCTCCGCCAGCCCCATCCGAGAGATCCGCTCCAGCCACTTGGTCAACGTCCACCACCTTGCCGTCCACGCTCACCACAACGCTCTTTTCCTCTCCGTAGTAATCCGTCAAATACTCCGCAAACAACCGACGATTGATCGGCTCCGGCACATTCATCCGCG
Source organism: Opitutus sp. (assembly GCA_039928945.1). Classification (GTDB taxonomy): domain Bacteria; phylum Verrucomicrobiota; class Verrucomicrobiia; order Opitutales; family Opitutaceae; genus Opitutus. The sequence goes on from JBDSSD010000139.1 coordinate 30,172, forward strand.
TCGACCGGCCGGCGAATTCCTCCTTCGTTTCCGGGCGTGTGAACAACGGCTGATCGATGCCCAACGGATCAAAACGGTAGTGACGGTCGTCGACCTTGAACGGCTGAGCGCGCGTCCGCGGTAAGCTCAACACCCGCCACAGGTAGATGCCGATGTTGGGGATGTTGTGCTTGCCCCGGCCCGGCACAATTCGCCGCACGTCCGCTGTATGCGCGAGCGAATCAAACGGCGTGTCCAACCGCTCCAACGGCTCCCACGCGCGCAGGTCCGGTGAGCGATTGGCGCGGCGAATGTGATTCATGTGCTGGGTCGTCGCCAGTCGCTGGAAAAATTCCACCACGCAGGCGTCCCAGCCCGTGACGTCGCGCGCGATCTGCTCCAGCATCGCCGCGGTGCCTTTGCGCCGCCGATAACCAATGGTGTTGGCAATCTCCGCGCGCGGACTGCTGATCCGTGGTACCACCCCGTGCAGCGCGCGGTACCCGATCACGTCTCCCAAATAAGGCGCGACCCACGGGGCGCACGTTTCGATGAACTGATCGTCGTACAACTGCGCGAGGTCCTCCTCGACCACGGCCACCTGCTCGGCCAGCACCGCGATGAGTCCTTTCAACGGCTCGCCTTGCTCCGCATCGCGGACGCGATAAATCGCCGGAAGCAGTGCGTAGAGTCGGTCGGCGGTCGGGCTCATGGCATCACTCCAATCTGTTCCAACGAGAGCGGTTCCAGTACCAGCAACTCCGCCGGCGAAATCGTCCCATCACTCGCGCCGCCTTGAGGCACCGCCGCGACCAATCGCGCCGGGGGTTCTGCAGGCTGAATTTTTTTCAGCAAGCCGATCGCAGGAAGGGCGACGATTTTTTCCGCCATGGTGAATCGCCGGAAATTCGCGCGGAGCAACGCTGAGGAAAACCGGCCCAGTACCGGGTTCGTCGGAGGCAGCGGCTTGAGGGACCGCAGTTCGTTGACGTCAACCGCCACGACACCCGGCACCGCCTGCATCACCGTGATCACCTCACTCAGATTTACCGCCTGACCGAACTCGCGCGCAACGAACGAAAACTCACGCTCCAGGGCCGTTCGCACCGCGGCCAGCACCCGCGCACTCTCGAAATCCGGATCTACTTTCACCGTGCCGGAGACCGTGAAAAGTCCGTCGGCCCGGCGATACGATTGCAGGCGTATCGGAACTCCTGGCACGCTCGCACGCTGAATGGCTTCCAGCAGGTTCCGGCCAAAATCGCCCGTGAGATCAATCTCGGCTCCGTCAGGGCCCGCTACCGTCACGAACACACCGCGCGCTTCGCCATGCCACGTCCAAGTGGCAAGGGCTTTCGCCACGCCGGCAAAGGCCCGGACAAAATCCTCGTAATCCTGAAGGGAGACGATCCGGTCGAGCGTCAGCACCGTGAGCGGCGCGTTGCGTTGCGCATCGGCGAGCTGCTCGCGATCCGCCGCGCCCTCGGCGGCAAATGGATTGGTCACGCCTTTGACGCCCAGGGGTCGGGTCAGCAACAAGCTGAGCTGGTCCGGTTTCACCAGTCCTTCGAGTCCAATGCCGCGCCGATATGTCGCGCGGATATTCTGTTCCCCTGTCGGTGGACGAGCGCCGGTGACACCGTCGCCGAACTGCACCGTTGTGACGCCATCATCGCCCATGCGAGCGACGTAAATGTGCTCGCGCGGACCGCGGCTGAAGAACGTCGGTACTTCGTGCCAGAGCACGTCGTTGACCCGAATTTCCAACGTCGAAATTGCGCCGCCAGCACCGGGCGCACGCACGTACGTGAGCGGTGGCTGACGCAGGAGGAGGCGGAGGAACGGGACGCTCGCATCCCCGTTTCCAAGCACTTCGCTGACCGTTTCTCCATGGGTCGCACGCGCGACGTTGGCATTCACCGTCACGCTCCCGCGGTCGAGCGCGGGCAGCGCTGGGGCAAATTGCAGCGAAGCGTACGCGTCGGTGGACGACGGCTGCAGCAAAGTGACGACCTGACTGAACGCCTCAGTTGAACCGACTTTCCTCCCCGAGATCACCAGGGTGCGACCCGGCGCCAAATCACGAACCGATCCCGCCAGTTCAATCGTTCCGCCGGATACGGCGTCGAGAATCGGCACTTCGGCAAGTTCCAGTCGCTCGCTTTGAGCGAAGACCGTAGTACTGCGAAGATTCGCGCCGCCAAATTTATCGAGACTCGAAACCGCCGGCGATGCCGTCTTCGTGACCGCCAAACGCGTGACCTTCGCCGTCAGCGCATAATCGCAACCGGAGACTTCCACGGCCGATGTCACCCGGCAAAGCGCAGCCAATCGCGGATCAGAAAACACATCGATGACCACGCCGCCGAAGTCACCCGCTGCCATGGTGACGAACGTCGGGAATCGCCGCATGAAGGGTTTGAGCACCACGGCCCATGTCTCCCCCGTGATGGCCGGATAAGCCGCGTCCAAGTCGACCGTGTTTTTTTCAACGGTAAACGTCCACTCCGTATCCGCCTCAGCGAGGCCGAACCGTGTCCGGGTTTTATCCGCCAGCACGCGGGGATCGGGGGAATTGTGGCCGAACATCCCGGAACGGTGACGTAACACATACACCTCGACGGCACCCGGTTTTGCCGGCGTAAAACCCGTCAAAGCCGACTCAAGTTCCACGAAAGTCGTATCTGCCGCTGTGATCGGCGAGATCGTTTTCGCGCGGCTGAACGCCCAACATGCTTCCGTGCCCAGCGGCAGTCCCGGATCCAGGAACAGCAGCCCGTCTCCTTTGCGCAGATTGGTCGTCGTACCCTTGAAATAGAGTGCCTGCGTACTGGCCGTGATTTCTAGCGGCCGCGTGAGCCGGGGCTTCAGCGCGTTCCAATCAGGCCGGGCTTCGATCCTCTCAATCGTCTCGAAAGTCTGCGGCCTTTCATTCGGGCCAGGTACGCTTTGCACTTTCGCGCCCGGCCCAATCGTCACCGTGCGCGGCGCTCCCGGAGCGGTTTCGAGTGTGAAGGCGAGGTGCGTGCTCGCGGAGACGCCGGGCCTCAGGTCGTACCCAATCAACCGCCCAAGCTGAAGCAGCGACACCCGTTCCGTCGCCGTCCGCAAAAACGACTCCTGCGCGATTCTCTCCTGATAAAACGTGAGGACATCCGCCGTCGTGGCCCAGGCATCCAGCAGCGCAATCGTGAAATCGTCATCGTCGCGCGTGTTGAGCCCACTCAGCTCGGGATGCGCTGAACTCGACAGCGCCGCGATCATGCTCTGCTTAAACTGCGCGTGCGTCCCGCAGCGATACGCAATGGCGCGCAGACCTGGACGGTTTTCGATCCGGGCGGGAGTCTGCGCCTCCACGCCTTCGCAGCAGCCGCAATCGTTGAGTGGGATCGGTTTCATTTTCCACCTCCGAGTGTGAGCCGAAACACACCCCGCTCGGCAAAGTTGCGGTCATTGTCGAGCTGTGCGATTTCCTTGCGCCCGAGTTGAAGGGAGCCCTTCGCCAATCCTGTGCGATCCGTGGAGGCGCGGCGTTTGAAGGTCGTGATCTGCACCGAGGTCACGCCCGGCACGGACTGCGCCGCGGCATAGAGCGGACTCAGATACACCGTCTGCCCGAAGCTGAATTTATCCGGATGAAACAATCCACGGCGTCCGTCCGGCAACACGCGGTTGCTGAACAGATCGAGCATCGCTTTTTTGACCGCTGAGCGGAAATAATCCGGACGTACGCAAACGTGTAGGTCGATCTCCAGCGGCACAAACACCGGGGCATCGATCTCGAGGTCGTGTCCGGCCATCCGATACCGATCGACGTGAGACTCGATCTGCGATTCCAGGACCGGATCCAGCTCCGTGCCGCCGAAGGGATCCACCGTGACGAAAACGGTGTGCCAGCTCCCGGTCCACCGCAGCAGGGCCCGCGCTTGTTGAACACGTACATCCCGCTCCGTCACTTCCGCGTAGTCCGCCTCGGTCACCGCCCGCAACTGGGTTCGAAACGCACTCGGCGCGCGCTGACGGACCTCCTCCGCCGTCTCCGGTTCAAAGCCGCCCTGCGCCGGCATGGGATTGCGCACCGCGACGATGCCCGCATCCGCTGAAACTATATGCCACAGCGCTCCGGCTCCGACGTTACCGGCTGCGCCGTTACCCACGCGATAGCTCGCCGTGAACGCCGTGTCCGGGAGCGGACGTCGCCCATGCTCGCCATCGCCAAAGCGGATCGCCGCGATTCCGTCGTGTTCGATTTCTACCACAAACTCGGTCGCCGTCTTGTCGCTACCCAGCAAATCGCGCTGTGGGTGCCATTCGCGCAGGTCGCCGTCCAGATCCGACGACAAAGTGATGGCCGGCAGCAAATCCCGCGCGCTCCATTTCATCGTCGTCTGCGCCGACGTCATCCTGGACGACAAGGTGGCCGCCTGGGTGAGTGGACGTTCGGCGAGCGTGGGATTGAAGCGCGCCGGAACCGCTAGGCGTTCGCCCTCCGCGCACCGATCTTTCGCGGACGGCCGCGTGCGATATCGGATCGGCGGTGACACGACACCGATCTTCTCTCCCTTGATGGATCGCCCGTGATCGGCGAGTACGATGTTGCCGACCGCGACACTCACGTTCGCGTGGAGCGTCCCGCCGTGATCCTCGTCGGTCACGGCCGAAAGACACAGGGCAAACGGCAGCGCGTCCCCCGTTGCCCATTCGATTTCCACCACGGCCGCCGTCGGATTCATGATCGCATCGGTGATCAGCGGTCCCGGCTGGCGGTTGACTTCAACTCCGTCGTCGTTCCTTACGATGTCCGCCTCTGGTGAAACCCGCGTCAGCCTCACCGCGTGACGTCGCAGCGGATCGGCGTCGGCCGCGAGGCCCGTATTCGGTCCGAGCCGCTCCTCAAAGATCAGGACATCTCCCACGCGCAACCGGATTCGCGCAGCGGGATCATCGCGCAGCGTGGCGCGGGTGGCGCCGCGGGGGAGACAGCAACGCGCATTGCCCCAAGTATAAAACTTCAGCTCGTTATGCGCGGCGAACAACAGCGTGTCGCGCATGGTCTCAAACACGACGGGATGTTGCTTGAGTAATTCCGGCAGTGCTTCCGCGGCGATCCGTCGAGGCACCTGCGGCAGCCGACTCAGGATTGTCGTACCGCGGGACAGTCGGACGTGATCCACGCCGTCGACCGTGACCTGCACCCACGCGCGCGCATTGCCGCCGTCATGCATCAGATAGTCGACCAGTCGGGCGTGCCGCCGCACGGAGACGCGCCGACGCGCCGTTCCGAGGTAGGCCTCCGTGGCGACGGCGTCCTGCTGATAACTGAGATGATCGCCGACGTAGGCCAGCAGTTCGACAAGTGCCACGCCGTAGTCCGCCGGATTGCGTTCCTTCCATTCGGGCACCAATGCCGTCATTCGATCCAACATCAGTCGACGAAACGTCGCATCGTCTTTTGCGAGGTAGTCAATTTCCGGTGACGCCGGGGTTTCGGGCGGACACACGCGCGTGGTCTGGCAGTCGTAGTCGCTCGGGCACTCGACCTTGAACGAGAATTCCACGGCCGCGTAAAGCGGATCAACCCCTTCAGGCGCGCTTGCGTCGGTTTCGCTGCGCACCAGACGCAGCGTGTAGATCGAAAAATCGCCCCGCGGATCCACTTCGACTGAAAGCACGCGGCCGTCCTCGGAGGTGCCCGCCGCGACAACTTTGATGCCTCGAATCCGGTCTCCCCCGATGACCCGGACGTGGGCGCGGCCGAGTGACGTCGTCAGAGGATTGATGAGGTGCACGAACAGCGTCCGCTGACGCTGGGCCTCCGACGGCGCCTCGTGATGGAGCACCTCGAGGTAGTCGATACCATTGAACGCACTGCCCTTGAGCAGTCCCCGTCTCAGTTCGTCGCAGCAAAAATAGTTCATGTCGTTCCGCCTCCGTGCGTGAACTCCGCCACCTGCACGACCTGGGTGCGGCGAATCGTATAACGAATCACCACGTGCAGCACCGAATCTTCGTTCAACACCTCCACCCCATCGACCTGAATCAAATCGCCCAGCCACTGCTGCAACGATCCCTGCACAATCATCTGCGTGGCGGCACTGAGCTGATCGCTGTTGGGCGCAAACACGAGTTGCATCAAACCGCAGCCAAAGTCCGGCCGATTCACCCGCTCGCCGGGCGCCGTGAACAGAACCTGTTCGATCAGATCCCGGATGTGCGCATCCGGGCCCGTGAGCGCCGTGCGGCGTCGGTGATCGAAGTGATAAGGGTACGCCAGCGAGTTCATGAGGCGATGACCCGAAGCTGCCTGACGATGGGCATGAGAGGCGTACCGGTCGGCGCACAAATCGAAACGCCGCTTTGAATGAGCACCGGCGCCCCACCCGCCAGCACGCGAACCGCTCCGGTAATCCACTGGGCGGTGACGCAGGGGCCGTTGCCGCCTGGCGTGACGAAGGGGCATCCAGCCACCAGATACGGACTCGCCAGCGTCACCGCCGGCTGGCCCGTCAGCAACACCCGCGGAAATGGAGTCAAGGGTTGCGCCTGTCCGCCGTGCGAACAAATCACCGTGGCACCGAGATGGAGAACAGGACCAGGCATAGGCGACCTCAGGTGACTACCAGCGCCTCGTTGTTGATGAGCACGGAGGGACCGACGAGCATGATGGATGCGCCCTTGCCGTTCTGGATGAAAATGCCGGCATCATTCACCACGATCATCGCGTTGGTCGGGCTTTTGAGAATCACGCCTCCGGTGAGAGGAGTTGGCGGCATATCGCTGATCGTGATACCGTTTTGGAGCACGGTGGTGATCGACACCGCGGGGATGCCGGGCGGCACCAATTTGGCGTTCAACGGCACTTCCGCCATGGTGCCCCAGAAACAGCCCACCCAGATGGGAAAATCCGGATCGCCCTGCTCAAACTCCACCCACACACCGGCGCCGGGCGGCGGCACCGTGAACATGCCCATCTGGATCCCGGCCACGGGCACGCAGGGCAAGGCCCAAGTGCCGGGCGTGACGTTCAACACATCCGGGACGATGACCATGATTCGGCCGATCTGCAGCGGATCGATGTTGTTCACGACCGTCCCGCGGTACTTGCCATAAAACTTTCCGCTGGGTGGCGGACCGGGTTCTCGTTCTACGTCGAGTTCGTCAATGATTATACTCATGCGGGTACTTGGGGGAAGGTTGAGACGAGGCCGTTGCGACTGAGGGTGAAATTCTGCTTGTACTCCCCGCGCTTGATGCGGTGCGTGACGCTCCTGACGTAGTAAAGCCCGTCGAAGGCAGTTCCCGCCCCGCGAACGCCAACCAGCCGGCGCGGTTTCAAAACCCGGCCGTAACGCACGACGTTCAGCGACCCGGATCCCGTCACCGCGTCCGCCGCCTTTGACGCCTTGGCCATGCCGACCATCAAAGCGCGAATGGGCGACAGCTTGGCGGTGCCGCGAATTTTCGGAAACGACTTTGGGAACGGCGGGATCAGCCCGAGTGGCGGATTCAGCGGTGTGACCGGTGGGATCGGGATCGGAAACGGAATCTTCGTGGCCTGATTCTGGATCATCACCAGCGGGATGATCGCCTTCTCCGTATCGAATTTGAAATTCAGTGACTCGACGTTCGTGTGCACGTCGAGGTTGATGTTCAACGCAGACTGCGGAGTGCCGACTTTGATTTCCGGCCCCCAGTACGCGAAGCTCGTGCCGGGCACGGGTCCAGGTTCGAGATAGAAAACGTAGCCGACGTCCGCCGCCAGCTGCCGCACATAGCCGAGATCTTTTCCCCGCTGAAACGGGATCTGTTCCGTGGGCAGCGGAATGTCCACCAGCACACTCGGTATCACCATGGGTATGACGCCAAACGCCAGGTACTTCGCGAGGATCAGCACCACCCTCGCTTCGGCCGGCATCGCCGGAAACGGAGTGCCGCTGAAGTCGATGTAGTCCATCACCGCGGACAAATCCTTCCCCTTGATTACGAGCGTCGATGGTGCGCCGTCATTGCCGGGCCGCATCTCGTGGTGTGTCATCACGCCGTCGATCAGCGTTTCCGGCGTACCATTGATCGTCACCACAATCACGACGCGCACCAGCGGGATCGAAACGCCACCGCCGATCAGGAACAACGTCACGAGGGGGGATCGATTGCTGAGAGTGAAATTAAGTTCGAACCCGCTGGCGCTCGTGCCGGACGTGGTCTCCACCTCAACGCTGGCGAGTGCGTCGAGTACGGTTTGCGACACCGGGATGGGCACCGCCGGACCGATCATGAGCGTGAGATAGAAACCCTTGTTCATGGAGTTGAGCCCGGAATTCCTTCGGGCAACGTGATGCGAATACTTTTTCCCACCGTAGCCGTGAGCTCATCGGGCTTAACGGCGCCGTTCGCGTCGCAGAGCCGCCAGAACTGTTCCGGATCGCCGAGATAGTGCGCGGTGAGATTGTCGAGCCGGTCGCCCTCGACCACCGAGTGTTCCTGCAGCACGGCAAAGCGCTCGGGTGCGGGTACGAGCCGGCGCCGCAGATAAGGAATCGTCCGGCCGTCGGAGGCGATGAGCGCCCCGGTTTCGATGGCGGAGTAGCGACTCGTGTTGGGAAATTTTGCCGCGGTGCTCATGGAATGCCTCCGATGCCGAAATTCGAAAGCGCGCCGCCATGATTGCGCGCGGCGAGCGCTTCCTTCTGTTGCTGGTAGCCCATGAACAAACTGCCTCCCTTGGTCGCAAAACCGAGGTCGGTGACGCTCAACACCCGCATGCCCAGACTGACCTTGGCGCGGATCGGATTTAGATTTGGATCGAACGCCTCCTCCGTGATGCTGCAGTCGGTAATTCGCACGGGAATCACGCGCGTCTTGCTCCAGATAAACAGCGTGAGGGGCGCGAGCATCGGGATAATCTCGAGGGTGCCGGAGCGCGCCAGAGCGTTGTTGGCCAGGAGCTGCGTGCTCGTTGGATAGAGGATGGTTTCGAGCGCCGCGAGCTGCGGCTGGATTCCGACTTCGACGGTCGTCGCGTTCTGACCGGGAAACTCCTGCTGATCCGTCGCATCGATTTCCGCCTCGAGCTTGATCGTCTCGATGGGTGGACCCGTGAGCCGCGTCGCCTCTGACCGATCGCCGCCCTCCTTCGCGGCCTGAGGTTGCAGCGAACGCGTGAGCGTATCCGGATTATACTGCAGCGCGATGATCCGGATCACGGCAGACGTGGCCGGATCAAGAAGGACAATGCCGCCTTTGAGGAGCCGAGGGGAATTGGGGAAGGTGCTCATGAGGTCGGAAGTCTACTTAAGGGATTTGCACGCGCGTTTTCCGCCCGCTCGAATATCTGAACCAACGAATTTCCACGCCGCGATTACCAGCCTCTGCGGAAAGACTGGTGAGCAAAGATCTCGCGTCCGCACTGACACTGGGCAGCGCTCCCTCCTCAAAAAGGACATCCAGCCTGCGAGACGCGGGATTGACTATCCGGGTCGCTCCTCGCTCGAACACATTGGCATCGAGTCCCGAGATTCCTTCTCTGACTCGCGCTCGAACCAACGCTGGCTCGGAAGTGCCGACGCTCTTTATCTGGAGGACGTTGGCGCCTGAAATGATCCGCATCCGGCCAGAGTTCGTCTCCCTCGTCGAATCACGTCCCCCCGTCCAGCCATCAACGCCGGGAAAGTCGTGCTCCTTCGGCCGCGAAACATCCGGCATGGAATCAAGGTGATCCCGCTCGATCGCACCTCCGCGGGCCCGGGCTTCCACCTCCACCGGCGGTCTTTCGGGAGGGACATTCACTCCTTTAACACCGCCCGAGTCCGGTCGCGGCCCCGTTGACGGTGCCGGAGTTTGTGCAGGAGGAGTGGTTCCAGCCGCGGACTTTTTGGCCGCGGCATCCGTCGTGCGATCTTGGTTAGCCACCCCGCTGGGACCTGTTGATTCGCCGGAATGGCTTTGGCCGACGGCGACTTTTCTCTGGCTGTTGACCTCGGCGGCCTGGGCTGCCACCTGGCTCGCCGGCTCAGAATTGGGGCCACCTGCTGTACTGCCTTGTTGGACACGCGCGTTTTGCAGACGCCGCTGGACCGCATCGTTGCCGGCCGCTGATCGACGGGAACTGAGATTCGTCGGCGTCGGAGGCAGATTCCCACTCGCACCGGCCCGTGTCGCCGCCTTGGGTGGTGCTACGTCGTTGGCGGCAGCAAGCGGCTCCACGATCCGAACTTTGATGCCGGCCGGAGAAGCACCCTCGATTTTTCCTTTCGCTGTGGCCGGTCGCGGCGATCCAACCGAAGTGCTCTTGATCGTTCCGTGAAGCACCACCAGATCGAGCGCCATCTGCGCCGCGCCCTCCGGGGTGGCGAGCTGTTCGAGATAATTCTTGATGCCACCGGCCGCCACTACGGCTAGAAGTACTCCCGTCCCAAACTGGGCCATTTCCGTAACGGTCAGAGGATTTGCGATAATCACAGTGACGACCGGCGTCAGCACCGCAGACCCCGCCGCCGCTTCGAGCGTGATCGCTGTGATCACCGGCAACGCAAGACTGCCGACCGCGAGGAGCGTGGCCGCGGCGGTGACGCCCGTGCCAACTGCCACAGCCGTGGTGCCAAGTGCACCGTGCCCAGCCACAGCGGACGTTGTCAGATCGGCCTGCTGTCGCAGCAACGGATCTTGGATGCTGCCCGACGGATTTCTGTAATACGATTGAACAAAACCAGGCCCCATGAAGCTCAGGAAGAGCGGAGGCGCCTGCTGCGCTTTCTCGTGCTGCTTTTTAAAATCGGCGGCCCGGGTCGCCACGTCTACGCGCTGTCTATCCTCAGCCTCCTTTGCTCGACCGGCCTCCTCCTTAGCCTTCTTTTGCTGATCTTCGATATTTTGACGCTCAATCGACCATTGCCGAAGACGCTCGATTTCTTCCTTCGACGCGGGGTGGCGGAAATCCGCCGTGGGATCCACCGGCTTTGCTGGAGACGTGTGCGCGTTCGAATCAGCTCCGGACTGCGCCGGCGATCTTCCCGTCGATTGCTTCTTCGTCAAAAACGCCCGTGCGATTCGCTCGTCTTCCTTCTCGTCCAGTTGGAGTCCGCCTGCTCCAGTCGAACGAACAGAAACTGTTCTTCCAGCTACGACGCACTCTCCGGCGTACTTCGCCTCGTACTCCGCAGACGAATAATGCGAGACACTGCCGGTACCCCGCTCCTGCTGGACAACATGCGCGAGTTCGTGAGCAAGCAGGCGACGACCTTCCGGCGATCCCGGTAAAAATTTTCCGGCACCAAAGACCACATCGTGTCCCACCGTGTAAGCGTTCGCGCGCAAGGCATCACTCGCCTCGGTCGCGTGCTTGTTCGCATGCACCCTCACATGGCTGAAATCATGGCCGAACGCGGACTCCATCGTTCGACGCGTAGCCTCGTCGATCGGTTGCCCCGGGGATTTTAAGCCCTCGTCAACCGCTTCGGGATCGAACCCGATCTCCGTCGGA
>JBDSSD010000140.1:0-5978 GCA_039928945.1 Opitutus sp.
TCTCCGTTATCCGTGTCGATCGGTGAAATCCGTGGTCGGATCGAATGATCGAGGTCTATCTCGTCTCCACGGTTTTCGCGTGGTCAGCTTTCAAATCCCGCTCCTCCCGGAGCGGGCCACGGGTCGGAATCGCACGAGGATCGATGCCCTTCTCCTTCATCCGTGCAAATCGGTGAAATCCGTGGTCGGATCGAATGATCGAGGTCCATCTCGTCTCCACGCTTCCTCGCGCGGTCAGCTTTCAAATCCCGCTCCTCCCGGAGCGGGCCACAAAGTCGATTTGGAGCGACGATCTCCGGCATTGAATTCGTGCGCCGAGGCGCCGAGGGTGGGAACGCTTTCTTTCTTCTCCCTATGAAACGTTCTGCCTCCCCCCGCGTCGCCCTCTTGATCGCCAGCGTGCTGCAGGCTTCTCTGCTCGCTCAGGTGCCCGCGCCCGCCCCCTTGACCTCGCCAACAACACCGTCGACCACCGTTGCGCCGGCTCCCGCCGCGCGCCCACAGCCCCCCACGCGTTCACCCGATGGACCGAGCGCACCGAAGTTCGTGCGCCTCGACGGCAAGCCAGGCACGAATCCGCCGATCGATGCCGTCGGCAACTACGTGATCGGGCCCACCTATGTCCGGCCCGCAGAATTCGATGTCGTCCCGGGCGTGCCACAAGGGAAGGTCAAGCAATTCACGATGCGGTCGCAGGACAACAAGCGATTCAACCCCGGCATCGCACGCGAGGTGTTCGGAACCGTCGACCCGAAAAACCCCAAGACGCTCATCGTCGAAACTCATCCCGTCGATTACGAGCGCACGATCACCGTTTACGTGCCGGCGCAAAACGTACCCGGCACGCCGGCACCGTTCATCGTCACGCACGACGGCCCGCCCTCAGGAAAGCCCAATCTCGATCTGCCGCACGTGCTCGACAATCTCATCGCCCAAAAGCGCGTGCCCGCGCAGGTGGCGATCATGATCCAGAACGGCGGCGGCGATGCGCAGGGTCACGAACGCGGACGCGAATACGACACGATGTCCGGCGCGTTCGCTGAATTCATTGAAGCCGAGGTGCTGCCGCTCGTCGAAAAGAACTGCGGCGTCACGCTGACAAAAGATCCGGAAGCCCGCGCCACGATGGGCAACAGCTCCGGTGGGTCCGCGGCCTTGATCATGGCCTGGTATCACCCCGAGTTATACCGGCGCGTGATCACGACGTCCGGCACGTTCGTCAATCAGCAGTGGCCGTTCAACCCAGAAACGCCGGGAGGCGCTTGGGATTTTCACGCGAAGCTCATTCCATCAAGTCCGCGCAAGCCGATCCGACTCTGGATGGGCGTTGGCGATCGCGATTTGCTCAATCCGAATGTGATGCGCGATGACATGCACGACTGGGTCGAAGCGAACCACCGGATGGCGAAGGTCCTCGCGGAAAAGGGCTATCGCTACCAATACGTTTTCGCGCTCGACGTTGGCCACAGCATGGGCGCCGCGCGGGCCCAAACGCTGCCCCAAGCACTTGAGTGGATCTGGCACGATTACCAGGCGAAGTGACGGAGAGGCTGTAGCGCAAGTCAGCGCTGATCCTGGTTGCTTGAGGGTGGTCCCGCTGCTCCCGCAGCGGGCTACGAGAAGGGCCATCGTGGCAGCGGAGAATTCTGCCACACACGATTGCGCCGATGGCCGACTGCACCTCCTTCTCTCTCATGGCCGATCGTGCTGATTATCTTGCCCGGACGTTGCTGGCGCGTCTGACGAACTTGCAGGCGACGCTGGCCGAAGATGGCCAGCCCCGGCCAGATCGGCGCCAGCGGATCGAGGCGATCGAAAAGATTCTCGCGGTGGAACTGGGCCTCACGGACGGAGCCACCATGGCGTTGATCGAGGCGACGGTGCCAGGCGTGGAACCCGGACACCGCACGGCGGATCGCGACCTGTCCGGCTTCGCCGAATTTCTCCGCCGCCGACTCGGGTCAAGGCTCGACGAGCCGTAAGCGCGAGGACCGACGTGACGATCGCGTGACGTCGTCACGAAGATGTAACGAGCCAAAGCCTGACAGCGGCGAGCGCGGCTACCGTACTGCGGTTGCCTATGAAAAAAACTTCACTTCTGACCGCTGTCGGGCTCCTCCTGGCCGCGTCGACCTCTGTCATCGCCGCACTCGATCCTACGACGGGGATCGTTGCCGGCACCAATATCAGCACCGTCAATGGTGCGACCGACGTGACCTTGAATGATGTCACCTTCGTCAATCACGGCCTCGTTGGAGTCGGTCGAATCGATGCCAATGCTCTCGATCGCTGGGGCGAGTCCCTTGGCTCGATCTCCGGGCTCCAGATCAGCAATTGGACGCAGACCGGACCAAACACCTACAGCGGTTCCTTCTACACCTTGCCGGATCGCGGCTACAACAGTGCTCCGAATTTCTCGAACTACGCCGGTCGTATTCAGAAAATCGATTTCACGTTCGCCCCGGAAAAGGGCAGTAACTTCAAGGGGAAGACCGTCGCTCAGGATCAGTTCACGTTTCATTACGACGCTGAAAATTCTTATCGGTTCACGGTCGAAACTGGCGACAACGTCAACACGACCTCCGGACTGGTACCCAATGCCTTCACCACGCTGAACGGCAAAATTGTCCCGTTTGTCACCGTGTCGAACGGCACCGCCACCACACCGGTCAGTGGCGGGACGGTAATCGACAAGATGCCGATCGATGCCGAGGCACTCGTGCTCAAGCCGGATGGTTCAGGGTACATTGGGGACGAATACGCCGCCGCTATCTATCATTTCAATGGCGCCAAACAGATTGACGGGGTGATCACGCCGCCCGCCGCTGTTTTGCCGCACCGCCCCAAGGGCACGCTCGATTTCAGTTCTGAGGTGAGCAACGTCAATGGTCGCCGCGGCAACCAAGGCATGGAAGGCGTTTCCCTTTCACCCGACGGAACAAGGCTGTTCGGTCTGATGCAGAGCGCCACGATTCAGGATTCGGGCTCGGGCAATCAGGGCCGGCGCCAGACCCGCCTCCTGGTCTATGATGTGAGCACCACCGTCCTGCCAGGCGCACCCATCGCCGAGTACGTCATCACCCTTCCGGTCCTGGACGAAACCGGTGGAACCACGCTGAACAAAACGGCTGCGCAAAGTGAAATCATCGCGTTGGACAATACCCACTTGTTGGTGCTTGCCCGCGACGGTAATGGGAAAGGCACGACAACACCACTGGCTCCGGTGTTCAAAAGCGTGCTGTTGGTGGACCTCGACGGCGCCACCGACATCTCCAAGCTCAATCAAGGCGCGTACGATCTGGAAGGCGGCGATATCACGCCGAGTGGAACGGTGCTGGCGGCTGGCATCGTGCCGGCCAAATGGGTTGAAGCCGTCAACCTCCTCAATGCGCTTCAGCTCGGAAAGTTCGGGTTAAATCTTAAGCCTGGGATCCAAGCGGACGCGAACAGCCTCTCAGAAAAGTGGGAAGGAATGGCTTTGGTACGCGCGAAAGATCCGGGCAGTCTCAACCAGTTCTTCCTCTTTGTGGCGAACGACAACGACTTCATCAGTCCGGCGACGAAAATGCGGAGCCTCGATGGCAACTCGATCACGACGGTCAACGCGGTGGCGCAAAACGGCGTGCCCGTGCAGAACGACACCATGGTCCTCGTCTACCGCATCACCATCGACGGGTTGAAGCCCTAGCACCGGTTATAGGGCACACTCCTCTCGTTAGGCTTCGCGGCAGGCATTAAGGCCTGCCGCTTTTTCGTCTCGAGGATCGATCCGGGAACGCGAGGGCAGCGGTACCCTCCCCGTTATACCTCGCGACCCGTTTTGCGGAGAGGTTATCGCTTGAGCCGGATCTCCCCTCTTGTTCAGCTCACCCTCCTCATCCCTACCCCATGAAGACCCTGCCTGCCTTTCACTTCGCCGTCCTCGTTTGCCTCGCCGTTCCCGCCAGTTTCGCCACCGAGAACACGATTCCGGTTCAGACTCCCGCCGCGCAATCCTCTCTGGCCGGTAGTTACAAAGGGACTTGGGGAAACGGCACCGATGGGGGCCAGCTGCGGCTGAAGTTAGCCCAAGACGGCCCCAATTGGACCGCCGTCTGCACGTTCACGTTCGACGACGCGGAGATCCCGACGAGAACGAAATCGGTCAACGTAAGCGGCCAGAAACTCGAATTGGTGGTCCAGTGGGAGATGCAAGGTTCGCCCGGGGAGAGTCGGATTGCCGGGGAGTTGAACGGCGCAAAGCTCGACGGTATTTACGAAACGAAGACAGGGACTGAAACGAGCAGCGGAACGTGGTCCACCACGCGCGAATAAGATTTTTGGTCGTGGCCACGCCGCGAAGGCGCTGGTTGCGGATTCCTGTGGGTTAGCCGGCTGACGATGTAGTTCGATCACGCACGTCGGTGGCGGAATTGCGATCGCGCTCAACTCGAAACGAAGCGGGACGTCTGCGCGTTGGAACTTAGCTCCACGTTCGTGCCTTTGTGTCCTTGGCGTCCTTCGCGTGAGGCCATGCGGAGCGCGCGCAAGCGCGCTGACCTACGCGGAGTGGAAATCAGGAAGGCTGGAACGGAGATGGGATCCAATCGCCAAGAAAGTCGGTGAGCGCGCGCAAATCTCAATGGGCAAAAAAAGCCCGAACAGAGCGCGTGACCGCGCTTGTCCGGGCGTGAAATCAGACGAGGAACTTACTTCCAGCGACCTTCGTAGAAACGGTACGCGCCACCTTCAGAGGCGTAATGAGGGTATTCCCATTTCGCGCTGGAGGACGGTGGCAGTTCCCAATGTCCGGCCATCCACTCGTAGCGATTGTTCTGCCAGGTCCAGTATCCATCAATCCAGACATGCTGCGATGAAGGTCTGGCTGGAATCGCTTGCGGCGGTTGCGGGGCCGGAGGCGCCTGCATGACGACGTAGCTCGCACCGTTAGAGGTGGTGACGATCTGTTGCGGTTGCTGTGCAACGATCACCTGCTGGGGCTGCTGCTGCGTGACCACGACTTGCTGGGGGCTCGTCGGAGCGGACGGTGGTGGGGCGCTGACGACGTGTGACGTCGAATCGGTCGCGCAGCCGGCGAGCAAAGCCAGCGAGCCACAGAAGGCGACCAGGGACAGTTTTTGATAATTCATGGTTGGGAGCGGATTGCATCCCGGTTTCCCGCTACGCCGGAAATGGCGTGGGCTGGGCCGAGATGACATGGACGCGGATGCGTCATGCCGGTCACACTACACCAACTCTCCCTGCGCCCCTATGGGGTGTTGCCCTACTGAAATAATCTGGAACCAAAGTCGATCCGCCGAACAAGCCGGATTTTGAATGTGGAACTCAGGAACGGCTGGAACGGAATCGGATTCGATCCGGTGTCGGTGCGGACCTCCCCGCTGCTTCCGCAGCGGGCCACGCCGGTCGTGTTCGAACATCTTTAAACAAAATCAGCGAAGACGTTTTCGTCCCTTTCCGACGTAGGTCAGCGCGCTCGCGCGCGCTCCGAAGGCGCCCGCAAGGGGCGCCCCTACAGTATGCGATTGCGTAGGGGCGGCCCTTTACGGGCGCCCGTTCCGGGATCGCGCGAGCTCAATCCATCAAACCTCCCGCTGCTCCCGCAGCGGGCTACGCCGGTCGTGTGCGAACATCTTTAAAACAAAATCAGGGAACGCGTTTTCGTCGTTTCCGACGTGGGCCAGCGCGCTTGCGCGCGCTCCGAAGGCGCCCACAAGGGGCGCCCCTACAGTATGCGATTGCGTAGGGGCGGCCCTTTACGGGCGCCCGTTCCGGGATCGCACGAGCTCATCCATCAAGCCTCCCGCTGCTCCCGCAGCGGGCTACGCCGGTCGTGTTCGAACCGCTTTAAACAAAATCACTGAAGACATTTTCGTCGTTTCCGACGTGGGCCAGCGCGCTTGCGCGCGCTCCGAAGGCGCCCGCAAGGGGCGCCCCTACAGTATGCGATTGCGTAGGGGCGGCCCTTTACGGGCGCC
>JBDSSD010000141.1:0-21872 GCA_039928945.1 Opitutus sp.
ACAAATTCTCGAGACCGCTCAAAGGATACCGAACGCCTTCGGCCTTAGTGCTGCCTTTGTTGCTCCCGACAATGCAGAGCCCGGAAAAGCGCGATGCTCGGAACTGATCTCTTTCGATCTCGTGGCACGGCCAGCAGCGAACGTCGGCCTTTTTTCTAGCCGAGACATCTCCGGAATCCGCCGCATCGGTGATGCGGTTGCGAGCAACGTAGACCTTCCCGGAACCTCTGACGCAAAGGAAGCGCTACGCTACGCGAAAAAACCCTTCGTCCGCCGGGCCCTCGCGAGATTCGCGAAAGTCGCAGCTGGCGCAACCGCCGGCCATTTGGTCGGAAAGAAATATGGTGCCGCAAGCGGTGCAGTCATCGGCGCGGGTGCTGGGTTGTTTTTCTCCGCAAACGAAAGTGCCCAGACCATGAATACGGCAAAAACCATCCGCCGTTTGGTTGCCAGTCATCGCGCAGGGCACAGCAAAGGCATCGAAAGTCACACGCTCGCGTCACTGGACGCGCGCTTGAAGGCGCCCCCGGGCACCGGAGCGGCTCTCATCGCGGAGAAGGCAATCACGCCCCGCGGGCCAGTCTACCGTGGCCGCGACGACCTCCTACAGTTCGCCAGCGTTGAACTGGACGGACTTCAACGAGCGATGCTCGATGATGTTGCCGAACAGGCGATCGACCGGAGCAACGGCGATCCTGACACGATGGTGCTGGCGGCCCAGAGTGCGCTCACGGATCACGTCAAAGAGTTCTCCATCCCATTTGATGCCGGGACCGAAAGGACGATAAGCGACAGCGCCATTTCCCGTCGCTTCAAGAGCGGCGCGTACGGGTTTGCGCATAGGTCCAACTCTAATCCGAACCCTTACCTTCGAGGCGTAGCCGAAGGCACTGTCACGCCCGGCAAGCCATCGAAGTCGATCAACGCCGCGGCTGATATCCACAAGGCCGATGCAGCCGCGCAACGACGGAAGGCCGGACTCGAAATGCTGGCCAACGTGTCCCGACGTTCGCGCAAGACTGAGTTCAGCGGTCGATGGGTCGAGGACGACGAACCTAGCACTTTGCGCAAAGTCGCAGGCGTTGCTGGAACAGTTGCCGCTGTAGGTGCAGGAGCAGCGTATGCGCGCGGTCGATACTTGGCGCCAACTGCGAGCACGTTCACAAAGATTCGCCTGGGTTCAGCCGCAAACATCGCGACCGGCAAAGCCGTCGCGAACGGCGTTTCCCGTGTCGCAGCCGTATTGGCCGGACGGAGACCAAACTAACTTTCGTTCAGTCGTAAGATTTGGGTGGTCCTTGGCGGGATTCATTCCACCCGATGTGGTTCGACTGAACCGAATGCCAAGGCGCCGGGGTTAAAATCCGGCGCCTTTTTTCGCGTTCAAAACCGCCACTCTGTCTCAATAGGAATGTTGAGTAATGTTGACCGCAAAACTGTTGACTACTGTTGATCGTAAAGATCTGCAGGTTAGCGTGTTAAAGTCACGCCTCCGGATGAACTTTATTACCTAAAACCAGCCCAAAAAAGCTCGCCGTTGCGTCATCGGGCGGACTCTGTGGCGACCGATGGAAATTCCACCCTCCAACGACAAAATCCGGGCCGCGACGCCGCGCCCTTCGTACCAAGATCCCACAACACCTCCGACGCCGCGCCCTCCGTACTGCGCCGCCCTCGAACTCCGCGCACGGGACGCGATCGACGTGGTTCACGCATCAGATCCCGATCTTGTGATCGAGGCGTGCTCCGCGATTTGTTGGACGCTCGGACGCCGACTGATGCGCTTCCCTCGTCTGACCACGCGACTGCGGGAGCGCTTCGTCGACTGGTCACTCCCGTCTACCCTGCGTGGCGAGATCCGCGACGCCGCACGCTGCGCCGTCGTAAAGCGCGCCAAGCGTAATGCTGAACGGAAACAAATTTTGGCTCAGTAACCACTGGGCCGAAAAAGAGACCGCATCTGCCGGTTAGACCGGCAGGGTTTCCTCGAAAACAGAACCCCCGCCCGTCCCGTGCCGGTCAACAATCGCGCCCGGGCTTTCTAGCGGGTGGGGGCTTCTGGTCTCGCAGCCGGGCGCTGGTCGAGAGAGAGGCCCCATTTTGTAGCAGTGCAGTCAGTCAGAACCAAAACCAACAGAGACCCGCTCACTTTCTAGGGGCGGGTTTTCTGTCTCACAAAGTAATGTTGTCGACCAGCGATAAGTCATGGACCACCGGATACTCGTCACGCACCTCATGACGTGCTGAATTCTATTGATGCGCGGTGAAGCGCAACGCCGGTCAAGCCTTTTCGGAAAAAAACTAGCGCTGTTTGTCGATGGACTGAATCAATCACGCCGCTCAACAGTTCATCGCAGTCAGACCACGTTCTTCTGCATAGGATCTAAGGCGAATTCCTGGATTGATGCGGGGAGCGAGGGAGGAATCCAAACGATTTTGGCCAAGGCCACTGCCTTGGTCGTAACGAAACGACAGATACCAGAAACAAAACCACCCAAATGAATACCACCAACACCCTAGTCACAACTCCCAGCGCCAAGCGCCCTCGCAACCAGAAGCCACAACGCTTTCAGACCGTTGAGGAATCCGCGGCAATGTGCGCAGCACTCACGGACATCACGGCCCGCCTCCATGAGGGCGGGATCGAGTTCACCTGTCTCGAATACCAGATGGACGCGCCACGCCACACCTTTTTCGGAGGCAAATCCGTGGTTTTCACTGAGGAACAGCGGTTAACTCTACCCCGAACAGGGTTTATTCGGGTACGTGGAACAACCGCAGCAGACGAAGTGGTTGATAAGTGGCTTCTCATAAACGAGGCCGAGGCCGCGACGAAAGAGAACTACGAAATTATCTTCTGCTAAAACGGCCTTGGTTGAAACGGTCACTAGCACGAACCCCAATGAAATTACCGAACCCGAACCCGATACTACATCCCAGCGCACCACATGTATCGAAAATGTGGCTGGCGGAGGCAGAAAAGGACTGTGCCGCGCGCCTCCGGACGATAGGCCACGCATACTTAAAGCTAGGTGCGGTTATGATAACGCTCCCGTCACCGTGTCTGGGGAGGGCCGCTTTCAAACTCGCCGTGCCATTCATTCGCGTGAGCCGACGGCCTGCGAGCTTCCAACGCGCAGCCAATCCGAAAAAGCCTTTTCTGGAGACAGTCCCCCTAGTTTTTGTCTATCTCCGGCCGGACCAAGACGCCGTCGAGACCCAAAAGGCACTATGGGACGCTGTGACGAATACGCGCGGACCGAAGAAGGGCGGGTACCTAATCTCGCTCTTCTGAATTCGGAGCAGCGCGACTCGTGGCTCTATCGCCCGCAAAATCCCGCGGCCGTGTAGTATCCTAGGGTCCTCACGCCGAATATCGGAAGTCCGACGCTGTATAATTAAGCACGAAATCCAAGGGACCATTTGTTCCGTCTATAGAAAACCGCAAATGGAAAGAAAATCACGAAGGGACCGTCGACCAGAATCAGCCTGAGTGTAGATGGGTCCTTGATAAACGACCCAATCGACGGGTGCCGAGCGCCAAGATCAACGCCAATGTTCGGGCAACGCCGCGAGCTGCTTCAAATCGATACCCGCTACTGTGGATAAATTTGCGACGAACGGATAATTTATTGCCGCAATGCTCAACGGAAAGTTAGATCACTATATGCCTCGTCCTTCCATCCTCCTCACTGTGGCGATTGGTTTGGTTCTGGCGGCCGGCAGTTGGGTCGGTTTCCGGTCCGCGCGAACAACACCTTTCTCCGCAGAAAAGCCTGTGCCCGCAGGAAAGGCGACATCGAATGAACGCGGCAATCGAATGGAGATACCGGCGAAGCCGCAGACTGAGCCAAGCCTCACGGCACCCAACGAGCGCGCCGAAACCCAGGTCGGGATGACGGAGAAAGAGCAAGAAGCGTACAGGGAGGAATTGCGCCACCGCGAGAATCTGCGAGAACAGAAATTCCAACAAGACTATCGAAACTCCGATGGTGAAAGGCAGAACGAGGTCGCGCAGGCTCACATCGATTTGCTGAGAAAGGAAGCTGCGGAGGGCAGAGCGGCCGAAAAGGCGTTCATTTCTTTTGCAAGTTCGCCCGAAGGGCAGGAAATCAAGCGGCTGGAGGAAGAATCGGCCAAGCTGAACCGAAAAGAAGAACTTGCGATAGCCAACGCGAAAGCACTCGGGCTTACAGACGAGCAACTACGCAACCCAGCCAAAGCCGCAGCGCAGTTGCGTGAAAAGGCGCGCCAAATTGAACGTCGATCGTCCGAAATGGTATCAACCTCTGAATCGGCATCGGCACGCGATTCAGCGATGTCGAAGATAGTGGTTGGGATGAAAAAGGCGCAAGTTGAAGTCCTTTTGGGTCGGCCCACCGTGTCTTCCGAGAACAGTTGGTACTATTCCGCGGGTGGGTGGATTCGATTTCGCGGCGGCGCAGTTTCTAGCATCGAAGCATACTGAGTGGGGTGGGCACGACGTTTCCCCCTTTACCGCGTCGAGGGCCTCGCGAGGTGCCGTGGGCCGCGGGCGGTGGTGGATCGAGCGGCGTGCTAGGCTCTCAATACAACAGCGTCTCGCGCGGATTCGCGAGCGATACGCCTTAGCCGAACGAGGTAGCAGTTGGAAAAAATCAGCGGTGGGAACTGCCATCCTCCGCGCCAACCTTCCCGTTGCAACGCCGAGCAGGTGCCACAGTGTCGGGCCCAAAATGAATATCCTACCGAAACTTTTCTGTTTAGGTATTCTCGGGTTTTCAACAGCCTCAGCCGACCACGCGGTAACGCCGACCATGCCGTTCGATCCCAATGCTGCGATCTACGAGATCGTTCGATTCGAGTTCAAACGCGGTCAGACCGACGGAGGATTCGCCGATTGGCTGCGGACCTACACCGACAACCATCTCAAGTATCGGATCGTTGCCATTACTCCGCTTTCGAACGGTCCCGAAACCAGCGCTGTAGTTGTGACATTTGAAACGCCTCCTGCAGCAATGGCAAAGATGACGCGCGAGGAGTTCGACCGGCAGAACAAACAGCCGGCGATTGTGACTGGAGCCCTCGTTGAGTCCGTCTCTCCAAATCCCGCCTCTCCCCGCACAGGAGCGACCGTTGATCCTCTCAAGCCAAGACCACGACCCCAAGTGGTGAAGCAGCAGCAGGTGCGCCCCGCGATTTTCCAAGAGAACAAGTTCGGAACCCAAAACATCGGTGCGGTCGCGTTCGATGCGAAGTGGAGCGCCTACGGACAATATCTACAAAAATTGATTGAGACCGTGCAGATACAATGGGAACGGCTTCTGGTTGAGAGCCGCGTCTCACCCCCATCAGGAACCAGCGTGAAGGTAGTTTTCCGGCTTAACTCTCGCGGGGCCGTTCAAGAGATCGTTAGCGTTGAGGGCTCTGCAGGAGATCCCGCCGCAAAGGCCTGCGCCTCCGCAATCACCTCCAAAGCTCCTTACGGACCGTGGACTCCCGAAATGGTCGCAGTGCTCGGGGATTCGCAGGATCTCACCTTCACGTTTTTCTATCAGTAACCGGGCCTTTGATACGTTCGCGCAAAACCGCAATGTATCGTAGCCGACAGACTCCCGGCTGTCGGCGGTGGCGGTGGTTCAAGTCGCGTAATTGGCGACGCAGTACAGGAACGACTTGTGCGGATTCAGGAAGAACTAGCGCCAGTCGTGCAACTCCGTGGGCGGCAACTTAGGATCACTTTCCAAGCCGTCCTTTGAGCCCTTTGCCAATGCCATCAAGTAACCGTGCAGCTGAAGCTGGATTCGAATGATCGAAGAATACAGTTTTCTGAGGCTTAGCCCTTTTGAATTCGCCGTTGGGGATCTCCTGCACTAGTTGGCTCATGCTCCAGCCGCCGTCTTGCGTGGTCGTGATTTGGACACCGTATTTTCTGTGTTTCATATGTTCGAATGTGGAGGCGCTACTATGGCTTTGTTGGTCGGTTGTGCAGAGGCGAATTTGGATTGAGCACCAGTCAGCAAGCTGATCGCGAAATTCACCTAGCGGTGGCGTACGTATGATCCGGACGGAAAGCCAACCCTAAGTCATACTTGCTTCGTGAGGGGAAGCCGCCGCCGTACTTCTAAAACTGAGGACTCTTCCTCGAATGCTTTCCCGTTCTGAGTCCGTCCTAACACCATCGTAACTTTCGAAATCTTCTGCGGACGCGTGAACTTCACCTCCGCCTTGAAGGCTTGGATGCCCATGATGAACAGAGCCTCCGAGCCGGTAAACTCCAGGGCTTTGCTCCTTGGCGCTTGGACTAAAGTCGTACCTTGGGCGAGGCACGAGCACGCGGACAGCGCGAAAAGAACAGGCCACGAGACTTTTTTCATCCCCGAGTCATTGAGCGTCGGCTGCTTCGGTCCAAACCAAATCCAGTGCATTGACGGGGTGAAAGGCGTATGTGTTCAACTGAACACATGTCGTACGGGCCGTATGCGAAGTATCAGAGGTGGCGTCTCCCCGGCGCCGCGTTTCCGCTTCGCTTCCAATTCTGGGGCCGCGAGTGGAGACTTGAGATCGGCTACGTCAACGGCGCCGGGCACTGGCGCTGTATGCTGGAGGGGCCGCAGCACTGGTACGTTTGCTGTGGGAACAATCAGGCGGACATGGAGCGACAGCTAACCGTGACGGGGATCGACGTACCGGCCCGCACCTTCGCGGGAACGGTGTTCAGGCGACTTGAGGAGATGGGATTGGCGGAACGGATGCTGAAAACAGAATCGGAAAGCGAAGCGCGTTTCGGCGCGACTTCCCGGGGCGAATCTGCAAAACCGATCCATGCCCCGCATATCAAAACGCGACCGACAGATTGACGCCGAAGCCAAGCGCATCTTCGCGCAGCTTGCGTGCGGCGCATTCGCGACATTCTCATAGTTCGCGATGGATCCCCAATATGAGGAGGCGCTGAACCTCGTTTCCGTTGGCGCCGGCAAGATTGTTTCTGCGTTAGGCGGGGCGTTTGCCGGTGCAGGCGTGGCTTTCTGGTTCCAGAACCGGAGGGAGAACAAGATCAAACGAAACGCACAGTTCGAGGCCCTCGTGAGAGCTCAGCATGCGCTGTATTTCATGTGGTCCGTTGTGGCCGGACTTCGTTACAAATACTTAGACGAGAGCCGCACTGATCCGAAAAGGCATAGGATGCTTCGAATCAATTGGCTGCCAGAGCACCACGTCCCTATAGATTTTAACGCGCTTACCTTTCTTCATCGACAAGGTTCTACGACCCTTCTGACCCAGCTCTACGTCGCCGAACGCGCATACCTATCCGCTATCGATGCGGTGCGAGAGCGAAATCAGTTAGTGTTCCGGGCCATTCCTACTCCGGATAAGGAGTATCAGTTCGACCCCAAAAGTAAATTACTCGGGATGAGAGTCGACCCTCTTATGGACAGTCTCCTCGAGTCGGCGACGACCGCGTTATACCACTCGGTAGACGGTGGAATGAGTAGATGCGAGGATGCGTTTGCCGAGCTGAGGAAGGCTGCTAAGAGAATGTTTCCGAAGAACAAACCGTTTTTGAGAGACGAAAACCTGACCAAAGACGGATTCTTTGCTTCGCACGGACAGAAAGCCCCTGCCGATAATTGAAACCCAGTTCGACCGGGCAGGGTTCGGCAACCTGTCCCCTTTCCGTCCCCTGGCTTGGTCGTTCCTCTGTAGAAGGTGCCCCGTGGGGGCGCCACTTTTTTCCTCTCTACGAGTGAAAACGAAGAGCGAGGGGACACCGGCTTCAACAGCCGCAACGGCCGATCCGATATGGAGTGCGGCGGCTCGACGCCGCTTTCGGTCGGCCGGCTCGACGGCCGCCTCCGGGGGCACCCCGATCCAAAGTGTCTCGCGAAGAAGCGAAGTGAGCGAAGGCTGGACGATTTGTTATTGGTGATTGGTTATCGCTTATGGGGCTATTGATCGGAGGCGGATGGGGGGAGGATTTGTTATTGGTGATTCGTTATCGCGTGTTTGGTTACTGGAAGCAGCGGGAGAATCGAAATGGAGGGATGACCTCCCGTGTCGTCCGGTTCGAATTCATTCGCCACAAACCGTAGCGCGGCGTTTCCGACCCGCGTCTCCGGGAACCAGCGACGCATCGAGCCGCGCCGTGAAAAGCGGTGTCGAGACCACCGCACGCCATAGTTTGCTCACGTAGCCCGCTCGGGAAGAGCGGGAGGATCGAATGGAGGGACGACCTCCGTGTCGTGCGGTTCGAATTCATTCGCCGCAAACAGTAGCGCGGCGTCTCCGACCCGCGTCTCCGGGAACCAGCGACGCGTCGAGCCGCGTCATCAAAAGCGGTGTCGAGACCACCGCACTCCAAAGTTTACCCACGTGGCCCGCTCTGGGAAGAGCGGGAGGATCGATTCGGAATTGTCCATTCCGTCTACTTCGCTTTCTCCAGCCGGCACCGCTCCGTGAGCTGATGCGCAATTTGTTTGATGCGTTGAGGCGACAGAGGTGGGCCGTCTTTCGACGAGAACGAATGCTGAATTTCCTTTGGGTTCAGCACCTTCACGACTCCTCGAGCTTTTCGATCCACCCACCAACCCGGTAACGCTAGAATTGGGCTCACCACCGTCTGCTCACCCGTCGCGGACGATAAGAATTTCGAAAGCGTCTTCGCGTTGAGCGCAGCTTGCTCGACGGCCTTGGTTTCGGGAGAGCCTAACGGATATTGCAGCGCATTCCCGTCGAAGATCACTGTCGCTTTTGCAGAGCCTTCCAGATGAGCCGGCTTTCTGCGGGTTTTGGTCTCGATCGCGAACACGCCAGGGGGACCAACGATGATGTGGTCGATATTGAATTTATCGAACGGCATATCATGGAAGATTTCAAAGCCATCAGCAGCGAGTCGATTCAACCACTCACCAACGGCGCGCTCGCCCTCGAATCCGAGCCGGTAATCCCAGAGTTGCTTCTGAATGCGGGAAAAATTTCGCCACGCGGAAATTGCGGCTATGATTACCACCAAGCCTAGGAAGCACAGCACAACGGAGTTCGCGTGGTTGTACATGACCGTCGAGCTCGCGAGCACAGCGGCACCCGAGGACAAGATGGCTGTCACGCCGAGCTCGCTATCGTAGTCGTCCGTTAGCTCTTCGATCTTCTTGCGCAAGGATTCCCCCGGCGGCCGAAGCGGCATTTCGACAAAGGGATCCGTTGCCTCTGCTTTGTACTTCTTTCGTCGGCGGTGGAGTCCCCAACCGACCAAGAAAAGCGGCAATGCAAATAAGAACGCGATACCGCCCCCGGTGATCACCGCCTGGACGATTTCGTAGACGGCTTTTCGAAGTATGTCCGACATCGTGTGTGCGGAGGTGATGACTTGGATACGGCCGCTTGTCGCTGTGAATCCGATATCGCGTTCAGCATTCGGCTCACATCTAGATCGACTCATCCCTGCATCCGCCGATTCTCAGTCCTCCAGCACGGCTGGCTCTTCATGGTAAAATGGCTGAAGTCATATCGACCGACCGTACGTGAGCTGCTTTGGTTTGTATTCTGGATCGTGGTCATCGCAGCCGTGTATCAGGGTGCGAGACAGTATAAGTACGTGCTCCACGCCAATCCGTCTGAAACGCCGCCTGGCCCGACGGGAACGACAAATCTCCATGTCGACCCACCGCCGACTGCGACCACTCCGAAACCACGCTCGGTTCCGCCGGCTTCCGCAACCGTTGCTCAACCACCCGTCACTGTACCTGAGCCGCCAAAACCGCCGCCGACTCCAGCACCGAAGAAAACCTACGGCACAAGTGCGCGCCCGAAAGGGTGGGCACCGGATCTGGAGGAAACCAATGGCGATGCTCGCATCGTTTTCCCCGAAGAAGTGGAGTGGCTGCAGCAACAGCTGGCGAAAGTTCAACCGACTCAGAAAGTCGCGGCCGAGTTTCAGCTCGCGAAAGTCGGACAGCTTACGAAGCAAGTGGGCAGCATCCCGTACGCAATTGAAGTGCACGGCTGGGGCTTGCCGGAGCAAACGCGAGCAAGGAACGTGGGCGATTGTCAGGACAAGTCGCTCTTACTCGCAACCGAGCTGATTGCCGCCGGAGTGCGCGAAGTCGCGATCTGTCGAGGCGTAGGTCCGAGTTACAAACCCGGCGAGCCTGGCCACGCCTGGGTCCAAGCCACAGTCGGCGGAGTCCTGTGGCGACTTGAGTCGACGAACGGCTCGATGACCCGCGCGCACAGCGGCGCGACCCTGGACGGTTTCGACGCCGTCGTGACGGTCTGGAACCTCGCGAAGCATTGAAGCCGAATTGGGTGAACGATGGTGCCGGATCTCTTCGCGTCGGCTAAAAGTCCGACCGTTCTTGTCGGAAAGCCTTTGCATCCGGGATACCCCTACGCATAACCAACGGCGTCCCGCCCCCCGCCAAATGTCTTCTGAAGCTGCTGCAGGCGCCCACATTCAAACGCTACTCCTCACGGCGAATACCGCGCTGAAGTTTGGCTGCGCAGCGAACGTATGACGCCCAATCAAAATCCCGAACAGATCGCTCGGGACGCGATCGATCGGCAGCTCCGGGCATCCGGGTGGGCCGTACAGTCGAAAGAAGCGATTAATTTCGACGAAGGTCAGGGACAAGCCGTTCGCGAATACACCACCGAAACGGGTCCTGCGGACTACGTTCTCTTTGTCGATGGGCAACCCGTCGGCGTGATCGAAGCGAAAAAGGAAACGCTCGGTCACACGATCACCACGGCCGAAGATCAAACCTCCGGGTACGCTGCCGCCAAACTTCGCTATGTTCAGTCGACAGGCGTCCCACTCCCTTTTCTCTACGAGGCCACGGGCGTCCTCAGCCGCTTCACCGACCAGCGCGACCCCAAGCCGCGCTCCCGCGAGGTCTTCTCCTTCCATCGCCCCGAGACGCTTCGTCAGGATCTTGCTTCGGCTGTACCCAACCAGGCTCCGCGCTCACTTCGTAACCGGATCCAGGATCTTCCGATTCTCAACTCTGTCGGTCTCCGTGAATGCCAGATCGAGGCCATCACGAATCTCGACGTCTCCCTGAAAGCCGCCAAGCCCCGCGCTCTCATCCAGATGGCCACCGGTGCGGGAAAAACATTCACCGCGATCACATCGATCTACCGCCTGCTCAAGCACGCTCGCGTCCGCCGCGTCCTCTTCCTCGTCGACACCCGCAACCTCGGCGAACAGGCAGAGCAGGAGTTCCTCGCGTTCACGCCGACCGACGACAACCGCAAGTTCACCGAACTCTACACCGTCGCCCGCCTCGCCTCATCCCACGTCCCGGCCGACGCTCAAGTCTGCATCTCCACCATCCAGCGGATGTATTCCATCCTCCAGGGCCGCGAACTCGACGCCACCGCCGAGGACGAAAATCCCGCCGAACATTCTGCCGACCGCAAACGCGAGCCGCTCCCCGTCACTTACTCCGAGCAACTCCCGCCCGAGTTCTTCGATCTCATCATCATCGATGAGTGCCACCGCTCCATCTACAATCTCTGGCGCCAGGTACTCGACTACTTCGACGCCTTCCTCGTCGGCCTCACCGCCACCCCCGACGCCCGCACCTACGCTTTCTTCAAGCAAAACGTCGTCTCCGAATACACCCACGAGGACGCCGTCGCCGATGGCGTGAATGTCCAGGGCGAGATCTACGTCATCGAGACCGAGGTCGGTCAACAGGGCGGTACCGTCCTCAAGGGCCTCGTGGAAAAACGCGAAAAGCTCACTCGCGCCCGCCGCTGGCAGCAGCAGGACGAGGACGAAACGTACTCCGCCAAGAAGCTCGATCGCGACATCGTCAACCCGTCGCACCTCCGCACCGTCGTTCGCGCCTTTCGCGACAAGCTGCCCGAAATCTTCCCTGACCGCACCGACGCCACCGGCGCTTACGAAGTTCCCAAAACCCTCATCTTCGCCAAGACTGATTCCCACGCCGACGATATCATCAACATCGTCCGCGAGGAGTTCGGCGAGGGAAACGCCTTCTGCAAAAAGGTCACCTACAAGAATGAGGAGGACCCCAAGTCCGTCCTCTCCCAATTTCGCAACAGCTACCACCCGCGCATCGCCGTCACTGTGGACATGATCGCCACCGGCACCGATGTGAAACCCCTCGAGTGCCTCCTCTTCCTGCGCGACGTGAAATCGAAGGGCTACTTCGAGCAGATGAAGGGCCGCGGCACGCGCACCCTCGATCACGACGGCCTGCGCAAAGTTTCCGCCGCCGCCAAGTCCGCGAAAACCCACTACGTCATCGTCGACGCCATCGGCGTCACCCGCTCCCTCAAGACCGCCAGCCGTCCGCCCATCACGCGACCTACCGTTCTCTTCAAAGACCTTGCCATGGAGGTCGTGATGGGCGCGACCGATGCTGACACCGTCTCCTCCCTCGCCGGCCGTCTCGCCCGCATCGAGCGCCAGCTTACCCCGCTGCAAAAACATACCCTCGCCGAAAGGATGGGCGGCACCGCTCTTGGCCAGCTGGCGAAGAATCTTTTCCACGCCATCGACGGCGACGCCATCGAGCAAAGGGCCCGCGAACTCGCCGGTGTTCCGGCCTCGGCCGATCCCGGCGACGCCGCTCGCGAACAGGCTCAGCAACAACTCGTCGCTGCCGCCCGCGCCCCGCTCACCGGCGCCATCGTCACCGCCATTGTCGAGGCCTGCACCGCGAACATGCAGACCATCGACCACGACACGCAGGATAAACTTCTCCGCGCCGAGTGGGATGCCGACGCCCGCACCCGCGCTGCCGCCTTCGCCGACGATTTCGAAACGTTCTGCCGCGAACACCGCGACCGACTCGACGCGCTCACGATCTACTACACGCAGCCCCAGCGCCGCGCGCATGTCACCCTCGCGCAGATCCAGGACGTACTCGCCGCGCTTAAGCAACACGCCCCGCGGCTTGCACCCCTCCGTGTGTGGGACGCCTACGCCCGCCTCGACGAACTCCCCGCCAACGCCCGCCCGCTCACGGAATTGACGGCCTTGGTCGCGCTCCTCCGCCGCGCCTGCGGCCTCGATCAGAAATTGACGCCCTTCGCCGACACTGTGCGCCGCCACTACCGCGACTGGATTCTGCGCGCCAATGCCGGCAACCCCTTCAACGCCGCCCAAGCCGCCTGGCTCGAACTCATCCGCGACCACGTCATCACTTCGATGCGAATGGAAAAAGCCGACCTCGACTACGCCCCCTTCGACGCCCGCGGCGGCCTCGGCAAGATACACGAACTCTTCGGGGAAAAACTCGATGCCGTCATCGACGAACTGAACAGGGAGTTGACGGCGTGAGCGAGACTACGCTTCCCGAAGGATGGGTGCTTACCGAACTCGGCGACATGTGCGAAATCCTCGATTCGCGTCGCATTCCGATCAACGCGACCGAGCGCAACAAGCGAAT
This sequence comes from Opitutus sp., assembly GCA_039928945.1. GTDB lineage: Bacteria > Verrucomicrobiota > Verrucomicrobiia > Opitutales > Opitutaceae > Opitutus. The sequence goes on from JBDSSD010000141.1 coordinate 13,401, forward strand.
CAGCGGAAAATCCGACTCGGAGCTTTTCCCTTATTTCGGCGCGACCGGGGAGGTCGGGAAAATCGACGGTTTCCTCCTTGACGGCGAATATGTGCTGATTGGCGAAGATGGCGCGCCTTTCTTGGAACCCCATAGAGGCGTCTCATATCTGGTGAGCGGAAAATTCTGGGTGAACAACCACGCCCATATTCTGACGCATCCAACGTCCAATCGGTTTCTCTGCCATTACCTCCGCCAAATCGATTACCGGCCCTTCGTAACTGGGACGACACGGCTTAAATTGAACCAGGCACAACTCAGGAAAATCCCGCTTCCCCTGCCGCCGCTGCCCGAGCAGAAGCGGATCGTGGCGAAGATCGAGGAGTTGTTCAGCGAGTTGGAGGCCGGAGAGGAGAGCCTGCGGAAGGCGCGGCGGCAACTCGGCGTCTATCGCCAGTCGCTCCTCAAACGAGCCTTCGCCGGCGACCTCACCGCCAAGTGGCGCACCCAAAATCGATCCAAGCTCGAATCGCCCGCAGCCCTCCTCGCCCGCATCGACCACGCCTGCCAATCCCGCTACGAAGATGAGCTGAAGCAATGGGAGAAGGAACTTAAGGCGTGGGAGAAAGGGCGCTCCGATGAAAAACGTCCCGCGAAGCCACGCAGGCCGAAACCTGTTCAACTTCCTGCTGCCGATCTGACCCAGAATCTACCCGAGTTAACGAAAGCTTGGTCGTGGATCTCGATCGGCAATTGCGCCGTTGAAATCTCGGACGGTCCCTTCGGCTCGAATCTCAAATCCGATGACTATGTCGGTTCGGGCGTCCGGGTTGTTCGGTTGGAAAACATCGGTCCCGACAAATTCATCGAGGACAAAGAGTCATTCATCTCCGTGGAGAAATACGAGCAGTTGAAGCGGCACACCGTCAGGCCCGGCGACATTGTCGTGGCCTCGTTCATTAACGACGCCGTTCGTGCAGTCCTTATTCCCCCATCGATTGAGTATGCGGTAAACAAGGCGGACTGTTTCCAAGTCCATTGCTTCGGCGATACCATTTCTGCCGACTTTTTGGTCAGATGCTTCGGTGCGCGGTATTTCTTTAAGCAACTCGAACAGCTTGTTCATGGCGTCGGGCGCCCACGCATTAACACGACCCAACTCGGCGAAGCGTTCGTCCCCCTCTGCTCCCTCCCCGAGCAACAGGAGATTGTGCGATTGCTGGACGCCCAGTTCGAGGTGATCGAGCGGAACGAGCGGGAGCTCGACGGGGCGTTGCGGCAGAGCGAGGCCCTCCGCCAGTCGATCCTGAAAAAAGCCTTCACTGGCCGCCTCGTTGCGCAAGACCCCGTCGACGAACCCGCTGCCGAATTACTCGCTCGCCTTCGCGCAGTGCGTGAATCCGACGCTGTCCGGAGGAATAAACGCCGACTTGAAACGACCACATGAGCGAGGAAACCGGCGAAAGATTCAATATCACGACCGATGATCTTCGCCGGTATGACTGGGCGTCCGTGGCGGCATCGTGTGAAAGCCACGAATGCGTCCACTACCACGAGCGCTTCAATCAAGAGTCCCGCAGGCTCGACGAATCGGGGGACAAACTCGGGGGCCGAGTGTTCGCGCTGCTCGCGGTCGTTGCATCGTTTCATCCCAATTATGATGCGAACGGTAATCCCTATGGTTCAATGTGGAGCGGCTTCGATGGGCGCCGTTCTTTGAATGCTGAGGATTTGACTGACCAGGATCTTGCGGCGCTTGGCGGAATTGTGAACGAGGTTGGAAATCCGGAGCTACAGGCTCGCGTGGCTGATGTGCTGTGGGTCACCAAGCGCGACCATAAAGCTGCAAAGGTAGCAATTGGTGCATTCCTTAAGTCGGCACGACGCTTGAAGACGGGTGATAGATGGCCCCCGTATGCAGAGCGGCTGGACCGCGCAGCGCGCTTGGCCGCACTCAAGGGATTCGAAACGGAGAAGGAAGAAGTTCTTAACGTGATAGAGTCTGCGATTGCAGATCACTCGAAGGACATGAAATCCGGCCTACTCACTGAGCGGCTGATGGGAACCCTCGCTCTGCTCGGTGCCGGAGTCCCGGCCACATACGCGGCTCTTTCGGAGGATCTCGCAAATCGTTTCTCCGCTGAAACCAACTGGGAATTCGCAGAGCATTACTGGGAACGAGCGGAGCTCTGGCATCGAAAAGCCAAGAATGCTCCTGAGGTTCATCGCTGTCGGATTGCTCGCGCAGAGACCTATATTTCGCGTGCCGAAGCAGGACTTCCGGGACGCGGCTCAAACTACATGTATTCCGCCCACTGGATGGGCAAGGGTCTGGAGGCACTGCGCCAAGCGAAGGCCGAACCGGAGCGTATTGCGGGTGTGAACAAGCGCTTCTTGGAGCTGCAAAAACTCAGCCTGAACGAAATGAGCACCGTTGAGCTTCCGGTCGAAAAGATGCCCGGCTTTCGTGAGGAGGAAAAGAAAGCTCAGGAAGCTGCCGCGAAGCACGTTCAGGGTTTCGATTTTCCAACGGCGATCGCGCGTCTTGCGCTTGTCAGCCGCCCCACTTCCAGAGCTGAAATGGAAAAGCAACTCGCAGCGACGGCTGAGAGCGCGCCACTAATGAGCATCATCGGAGCGTCGGCAATAGACCGCACGGGAAAGACAACCGATGTCATTCCGCCCCAACTTCCGAGCGATGCAGGCAGAAACGTGGAAGCCGCGCGGAAGCAGATGGTGCAGCAAGCACGGATGGTGAACTGGCCATTCCGCGTGACTTGGTGCATCGAGCCAGCTCGTGTGGCGATTCAGCAAGAGCACGGAGTCCGTCTGCGAAACCTGTGGTTTCTGGTGGAGAACAACCCGTTCGTCCCCGCCGGCCACGAGGGGATCTACTTACACGGCATCCAAGCCGGCTTCTTTGGAGATTGGCTCTCGGCGATGCACCTGTTGGTGCCGCAGATTGAGGCATCCATTCGCCATGTTCTGAATCTGAGAGGTGTCATCACGTCCACACTCGATGGCGAAGGCCTCCAACAGGAGCGTGACCTGAATCAGCTATTGTGGATAAAGGAAATCGAGGAGGTCTTCGGCCAGGACGTCCTGTTTGACCTCCGAGGCATTTTGATTGAGCGATTCGGTCACAATCTGCGGAACGAGCTGGCCCACGGATTGATTCCTGAAGGCGGCTTCTACAACGAGGCTGCTGTCTATCTCTGGTGGCTCGTCATACATATCCTCTGGAGAAGCCATGAGTATGTCCGGTCAGCATCTACCGAAATGGAATCGCCGGACCTTGGCGCAGCCGCCCCTCAGAGAATCGAGACGTCGAAAATTTAAATGCTCACCATTCCCAAAACCTTTCGTCACAGCGCGGGCTTCGGGAAACGCATTGAACACTGGATTGTAGGCCGGATGCTAAAGGAAGGGCTGGACGTGTATCTGCCCTTGGTGGACGACGACGCGATCGATGCAGTTATTCGTCGCCGAAACGGCACTTTCACCACGGTGCAAATCAAGGCTCGCTCGAAAACCGTCGTGGAGCGGGACGCTGCCCTTTTCGCCGCGATCCCTCATGAGCTGCGCGACAACTACTGGTTCATCTTTTATACCGAAGGCATGGACATGACGTGGATCATGACCTCTCAAGAATTCATCTCTGCCTGCGTGCAAAACAAGAACGGGAAAAACATCGGCAAGCGGTCAATCTGGTTCAACGGCAACCGACGGAACAAAGAAACGGGTAGACAGGAAGATTACTGCAAACCTCAGTTCCTGAAATACGTCGCAACTGACTTCAGTCGCCTGACCTCCGCATATCCGTCTGTACCCATTTCGCCGGAATTATCGATATGATCTTCATGCACCAAATTGCCGACAGGTTTAGGATGTTCCCCGAATGGATTCGGCAACATTCCAACAAATCCAATGCTGCCTCTATCGGTGCTCTTGTGAAAGACAGGCCGTAACGTTTACTTTCAGCCGCTCGATGCCGACCGCGCTTCCAGTTCCCGTTTCTCCGGCCGTGCTCGTTTGGGCTCGGCAGGAAAGTGGCTACCCGGCGGAGCGTGTGGCCGAGCGACTCGGCGTAAAGCCCGAGCGCCTCGCCGAATGGGAGCAAGGAGAACGTCAGCCAACCATGCGGCAGGTGGAAGAGCTGGCGAAATTCTATCACCGACCGCTGAGCCTCTTTTTCCAGCCCAAGCCGCCGACGATTCCGGCCTTGGCTGCGGAATATCGTCGTTTGCTGGGAGTGGTGCCAGGTCAGGAGTCGCCTGAGCTGCGTCTGGCTTTGCGCAAGATGTCGTCGCGGCGTGAGACCATGCTGCAGTTGCTGATAGAACTGGGTGAAGCCACGCCTGCTTTCGATTTCGCCGCGCATTTATCTGAAGCTCCTGCTGAGGTCGCCGCGAGACTCCGCACCGCACTCGGTGTCGCGCCTCAAGAACAACGCGATTGGGCCAACGAATGGCAGGCATGGGCGGCATGGCGCGCCGCCGTCGAACGAATCGGAGTGCTCGTATTTCAGTTCCCGAAAGTACCGCTGGCCGAAGCGCGTGGTCTGTCTTTGCTCCGCGCGCCTTTGCCGGTCGCAGCGATCAACTCCAAGGAAGCGCCGGAATCGCGCACGTTCACCCTCATCCACGAAGTCGTGCACCTCATGCTGGCCGTCGGCGAAGAAGAGGCCCCAGCGGCAAGAGAATCCCGCAACGATGAAGCATGGGGTCAAGTGGAACGTTTCGCTGAAGAAACCGCGAGCCATGCGCTCGTCCCGGAAGCCATGCTTAAGCAGGAGATCCAAGCCGGCGGTTTTCCGCGCAATGGCTGGGACATCGGCGACGTGCGGAGTTTGGCGCGACGCTTCAAAATTACGCCATTGGCGATGGCGACCCGCCTGCGCTCATCCGGTTACTTCGATTGGGCGCAGTATCAGAGTTGGAAACGCGGCTGGGATAATTTTGTCGCCACCCTCAAACCCAAGACCGGCGGCTTTGCCCATCCTGTCGATATGACTTTGGGTCGTGCAGGGCGTCCTTTCACAAAAACCATTTTGGAAGCGCTGGCGGCTAATCGTATCACGGCGGTGAATGCAGCACGTTATCTGGACCTGAAGTTCGAACACTTCGATAAACTGAAGGCTGCGCTCACCAAGCGCCCCGGAGCGGAGGCCGCTGATGAGTAACGCGCCTCGCGGCCCCATTTACTCTTTAGACACAAATGTGTTCATGGATTGGCAGGCTCGGTATTATCCGACGGACATTTTTGGTTCACTGACTCCCAAAATCGACGCCTTGATTGGAGAAGGGCGCCTATTTTCCCCGGCATTGGCTAAAGAGGAATTGGGGGCCGTCGGCACTGCGGAGTTGTCCGCTTGGGCTGACGCTCGTGAAGGAATATGGGCGCCGACCGAAAAGTTGCTCGCTGCAGCGCTTTCAATCCAGAGCCGATTTCCCGGCTTGCGTGATCCTAAAGCCGAGCACGAGGAAGCTGACGCGTATGTGATCGCCCTAGCCCAGCTCTGCGACGGAAACGGAATCGTTGTTACGCAGGAAACTTCGGCGGCTGAGAAACGTAATCCGAGACGTCCGATGTTTATCCCGGATGTGTGCCGCGAACTCGGACTGACTTGCATCAGCCTACAGGGGCTCATGCGGCGCGAGAAATGGGTATTCTAAAAGACTTCATGACCACGGACTCCATCATCTCCAAAGTTTGGAGTTTCTGCCACACACTACGTGACGACGGCGTGGGGTACGGCGACTACCTCGAGCAACTCACCTATCTCATCTTCCTCAAGATGGCGGATGAGTATTCAAAACCACCGCACAGCCGGAAGGTGGGCGTGCCCGCACGCTACGCGTGGCCGGTGATGCGGCCGCTCAAGGGCGCGGAACTCGAGGTTCACTATGTCGAAGCGCTGCGCGAACTCGGCACGCAGAAGGGAATGCTCGGTCAAATTTTCACCAAGGCGCAGAACAAGATCCAGGATCCGGCCAAGCTCGCCCGTCTGATCGAGATGGTGGACGACGTCACCTGGACCACGCTCGACGCCGACACCAAGGGTGACATCTACGAAGGCATCCTCGAGAAAAATGCTGAGGACACCAAGTCCGGTGCCGGCCAGTACTTCACGCCCCGTGCCCTCATCAAGGCCATGGTCGCCTGCGTCGCGCCGGAGCCCGGCAAGTCGATCGCGGATCCCGCCTGCGGCACCGGTGGCTTCTTCCTCGCCGCCTATGACCACCTCGTGAAGTCGGGCACGCTCACGCCCGCGCAAAAACGTTTCCTAAAGAACGAGACTTTCCACGGCAACGAGATCGTCGCCGGCACGCGCCGCCTGTGCCTGATGAATCTCTTCCTCCACAACATCGGCGAGATTGACGGCAACAGCCTCATCGCCTCGACCGATGCGCTCATCGCCCAGCCGGCGTTGACCGTGGACTACGTTCTCGCCAACCCGCCCTTTGGAAAGAAGAGCTCGATGACCTTCACCAACGAAGAAGGTGAACAGGAGAAGGAAGACCTCGTCTACAATCGGCAGGATTTCTGGGCCACAACGAGCAACAAGCAGCTCAATTTTCTCCAGCACATCCGCTCGCTGCTCAAGACCACCGGCCGCGCCGCCGTGGTGTTGCCCGACAACGTCCTCTTCGAAGGCGGCGCTGGCGAGACCGTCCGGAAGCGGCTGATGGAAACGACGGAGCTGCACACCATCCTGCGGCTGCCCACCGGGATTTTTTACGCCAACGGCGTGAAAGCCAATGTGCTCTTCTTCGACAATCGTCCGGCGAGCAAGGCCACGGCCACGAGCGAGGTCTGGTATTACGACTACCGTACCAACATTCACCATACGCTGAAGCGGAAGCCACTCCGCCTCGACGATCTCGCCGAGTTCATTGCCTGCTACAATCCCGACAACCGACACAAGCGGAAGGAAAACTGGCACGCGGAGAAAAGTCCCGCGGGCCGCTGGCGGAAATTCACCCACGCCGAATTGGTCGCGCGCGACAAGACCAGCCTCGACCTCTTCTGGCTGAAGGACGACAACCTGGCCGACCTGGATAATCTGCCGGAGCCCGAGATCCTCGCCGAGGAGATCATTGAAAATATCGAGGCGGGGTTGAACAACTTTCGGACGGTGGCCGCAGCCCTTATGAAGTTGGAGCCTGCGATTAGATAACCACGGAATGAACCCAGTCATCGGCATCGACGTGGGCGGACCGAAAAAAGGTTTCCACGCCGTCATGCTTGATGGCCCACGGGTCCTCGCAAAGTTTCGCTCAAGCGATCCGATTGAACTCGCCCAGTGGTGCAAGGATCGACGCCCGGAGGTTGTTGCAATCGACGCTCCGTGCCGTTGGCGCCGACCCGGGCAATCTGCCCGTGCAGCGGAGCGGCAACTAAACTCCGTCTGCATTTCCTGTTTTAGCACTCCCACAGAGGAGAAAGCGCAAGCTAACGCGTTTTATACCTGGATGCTCGCTGGGCAGGCACTTTATCAGGCCCTCGCGAAGCATTACACGATTTACACAGGCGATGATCGTCGATCAAGCGTGGTGGTAGAAACGTTCCCGCAGGCGGTGGCGTGTGCACTTGCCGGGCAGCATGTGCCCGCAAAAGAAAAGTTTCGGCGCCGTCGCGAACTGCTGACTGTCGCCGGAATCGATGTTGGCTCGCTCAACGGAATTGACGAAGTCGACGCTGCTCTGTGCGCGTTGACAGCACAAAGTTTTGTTGCTGGAAGGTTCAAAGCGTATGGCGATGCCGTCGACGGATTCATTGTAGTTCCGTCTGTGATCCCTCCGGTAGGCGCGGGACTCTCCGCCAATACGGCTCCAAAGCCGCCCCGTGCTCAAGCGCCACTCGTAGGACGCGAACATTCATGGGCGCAGGCTGTTGGTCTGTTCATTATGAATTTTGGTCATCTCGATATCGCGATGACAGGTATCATCGAGCAATATGCCGCGACCGAGAAACTGACGTCTGTTCCCAGCAAAACGTTGAGTGAGCGCATCGATTTGGTCAGGTCCCTTTTTGCCGGAAAGTCAGAGAAGCAAGCCGCGTTCGCACGCCTCGAGAGTCAACTGACGGAGGTGAGGGAATTCAGAAACATTCTGGCGCACGGTTTTTTTCATATGACCCAGCGGCCTGACGGAGAAATCGTAATGGGGATAACTCAGGCGTCAGACATCACGCGCACCTTCTCGCCGCAGACAAGATGCGTCACGTTCGAGGAGCTCCTCAAATACGAGCGACGTCTCATTGAACTTATCGAAAGTTTAAAAGACTTTTCTAGGTAAGAGTGTACGAACCGGAGTGATAGGTAACACTTAGTCCACGGTGATAGGGGCGATCCGATGGGGCCGGAGCGATCCGACGGGGTCAGGCCGAGTTTTGCTATATTTGAGAGCCGGGCGGACACGGGTCAGGCCGAATGTTGCCGCGTTTCTTTCCTTAATTGCTCGGCGGCGACATTGCCGCTTTTTCCTTCTG
>JBDSSD010000142.1:0-2575 GCA_039928945.1 Opitutus sp.
CAGCACGTATGGATATTCGAGCGTAGGGCCCCACCACTGCGACTCAGTTGATAGCCCTGTTGCGACGGGGCCGGCATCGATCCGAATGTTTGATTCGCCGATGTCGAGGCGGGTATAGGGAAGGTCACCGAAGCGCTGTGGCTTATCGACTGCGAGGTAGTCCTGCCCGTCGGCAAACTTTAGCGGGCCGATGCGACCGTTGTCCATCAACGCAAACGAGGAATTCTCCGCGCGGAACGCGACCGGCGCGAGTTTGGCCGACAAGACGCCCCAGCGCATTGCGATTCCTGCCTGTGCAATACTCGTGAGACCCTTGCCAGCCCAGATGATTCCGTCGTTTCCGCCGAACGGATAGGCGGTGTTAAAAAGAAACCCAACGGTCGGATGGACATAATCCCAGTGAACACCGGGTCCAGTTTGCGGCGCAAAACTGTAGCGATGCGCCCACGGATGGATTGAGTCCGTCGGATTCAGCGCATCAACTTCCTTGGGAGAAAAGCTTCGAATGCTCCACGTGGTGGACTTCGACTTTCCCAAAGTCTGGAGGTACCTCAGGTAGCTCTCGAACTCACTGCCAGCAAAAACCTCACTTCGTCCGCCGCCGGTTTGCGCGGCTGCAGTCCGAGCGTAGCCGCTGGCGACAAGGGCCAGAAGCGCGATCCTGATCAATGGCGTACAGAGTGAGGCGCCCCGCCTTCCGTCTGCTGGCCGTGACGGTGGGGCCGGGGGACAATCTTTATTCATCAGTTACTTTGGGACGAGAGGATTTCGCGCCTCGGAAACATGGCACTGTCGCCGCGCCGCTGACGTGTCGAAGGACTATATTTACTTTCGCGCCCAGCCCGGAGCAAGCGGGTGTAACTCACGTTAAGTCCGCGTGTTGCGCGATCTATCACAACGAAACGTCGCCATTAATGCGTTCATTTAAGCGCTTTTCATTTACAATGCTCGGTGTCATCGCCTTCGCGATGGCATCTCCTGCTGCTTCTCAAAACCTAACGCAACGGGTCGAGCCGAGCGCGCCAATTACAAGGGCGATGGTCACGGTAAGCGGCGACTCGGCGGACAGGCTCCGACTTGGAGTTCTCGACGGGAGCGCGGCGCTGAACGGCTATCTGCTCCGCTCGACTTCATCGTTGATGGATCCGCAACGTACTGGGACCAAAGCGCCAGTGTTCGGGATCGTCCTGCCGCAAGTGATGGAAGTCACGAATACGTCGCTTCCATTCGGCCAGAACGACGGCGCGCTCTGGCAGGGCAAGGGGTACAACGTCCGGGCGCTGGCGGGTTTGACCGCGACCTTCGGACCGGTGCAGATCATCGCCATTCCAGAAGTTGTCGCGATGACAAACGACAATCTGTCGATCGACCCGACGGACCTGAGATTTTCGCGGCCGCTTCCTCCAACCCGGAGCATTTGGTCATCCCCGCACAACGTAGTTCCGTACTCCATCGATCTTCCTTATCGATTCGGCGACCTGGGAATCAAGAAATTTTATCCCGGCCAGTCGTCGATAACGGTATCGGCCGGCCCCGTTCAGTTGGGTGCAGCCACCGAAAACGAGTGGTGGGGACCTGCGTTCCGAAATCCGCTGATCATCGGCGACAATGCTCCGGGATTTCCGCACGCCTTCATCCGTACCGGCCGGCCTCTCAACACGGCGTTAGGCGGATTTGAGGCGCGCTGGATCATCGGCGGCCTGAAAGAGTCCGGGTACTTCGACAACGACGTTACGAATAACGTCCGTGCGATAAGTGCGTCAGCGCTTACGTGGCAGCCCTATCTGAGCTCCGGATTGAATCTCGGCATTATGCGCTCGGTCTATTCGCCCGTTGACGGTTATAGCGGCGTGGCGTCGCACGCCGTGGATTTCTTGAAGGGAACTGGCGATCCCAACGCGCTGGCGGTCTCTGATTCGACGATGACGCCCGGACCCGACCAGATATTCTCGGTGTTCATGCATTGGGCTTTGCCGCGACACGGTCTCGAGAGCTACATCGAATGGGGCCGGACGGAACTTCCAAAGTCCATCCATGATTTTCTGACGGAGCCGAATCACACGCGTGGGTACACGGCGGGCCTGCAGTGGCTGAGCGCCGGAAATGGAGCGGGATCGCGTGTACGTCTACAGACCGAAATTTCCAACTTCGAGCAGAGCAGCACATATCGACTTCGTCCCATTGGTTCCTGGTACGCCAGCAGGGCGGTGATTCAGGGCTATACGAACGAAGGGCAGATGCTCGGCGCCGGCGTTGGACCTGGCTCATCGACGGAATGGTTCGCCGCCGATTACCTGCGCCGGCGATGGCAGCTCGGTTTGAACTTTGGACGGCAGCGATTCAACAACGACGCTTTCTTCACACAGGCAAACCCCAACCGCTGCTTCCACGACGTTACGGTGTATCCTGGGATGCGCGCCCAGATAGATACGAAATTTCTCAAGGTCGGCTTTGAGGGGTCCAAGGTTGTCAGGTATAACGCGTTCTTTCAACGCCTTCGCGGATGTGAGAACGGAGCTGAGGCGATCGGAGATCGCACGAGCCAGCACATGGCGATTACGATCACAGCACTTCA
>JBDSSD010000143.1:0-46830 GCA_039928945.1 Opitutus sp.
CCGGCGGCTCGGCCGGAGGCCTCGCCCTACCTGTGTACCATTCTGCGCTTCCGTTCTGGGCCAATCCGCAATTGGTTTGGGCGCCGATGGCCAAAGTTCGCATTCTTTCTGACCGGGTCGCCAATCAAATTGCCGCGGGCGAGGTGATTGAGCGGCCGGCTGCGGTCGTGAAAGAGCTGGTGGAGAACGCGCTCGACGCCGGCGCCACTCGCGTCGAAGTGGAATTTCGAAATGGCGGTCGCTCCCTGATGCGCGTGGAGGACAACGGCCATGGCATGTCCCGCGATGACGCGCTGCTCGCCTTGGAACGACACGCCACCAGCAAAATTCTGGAAGCCGCCGATCTCGATCGGCTTTCGAGCTATGGCTTTCGCGGCGAAGCGTTGCCCTCCATCGCGAGCGTTTCCCGCTTCGAACTCCAAACGCGAGAAGCAGCCTCCGACGTAGGGACCGAAATTCTGGTGAACGGTGGAAAATTCGTCCACGTCCGCGATTGCGGTCGGCCAGTCGGCACACTCATCGAGGTGACGCACCTGTTCAACTCGGTCCCCGCTCGCCGCAAGTTTCTCAAGACGGATCAGACGGAGGGCGCGCATATTGTGCAGTGCGTGCGCCTCTACGCGCTGGCCTGCCCGCAAACCGCGTTCACCTTGGTCGAAGATGGTCGGGTGATTTTTCGTTCACCAGAATGTGCGACCCTGGCGCAGCGCATCGCGGAAATCTTTGGTCGTCAGACCGCCGAATCGCTGGTGTCACTCGATGCGTCCGAAACCGGACTGCGACTCACGGGCTTGATTGGTCGACCGGGAATTGGCCGGGGCACGCGTCACGAAATGATCGTGTTCGTCAATCAGCGCCCGGTCGACAGCCGGACGTTGAGCTACGCGTTGATTGAAAGTTATCACGAATCGATTCCGAAAGGCCGCTATCCCCTGGCGTTTGTGTTCTTCGAATGCGATCCGGCGGCCGTGGACGTCAATGTCCATCCCGCCAAACGGGAAGTGCGCTTTCGAAGTGAGCCGACGGTGCGTAGTTTTGTCATTCGCGCAGTGTTGCAACGGCTGCGTGAGTTGGGAGATGCTGGGGTACGGATGATCGTTCCTCCACTGCCCGACACGAGAACTGCAGAACCATTCACTGCGGCCGTGGCCCCAGTACCTGCTGCCGCCCGTGAGCCCTCAGTTCGGGCGGTCGCGGCGAGCGCACCCCTCGTCAACGTCGCGACGGCCCGTGCGCTGACGGGATTGCCCGCGGATCGTCCGCCGGCTTCGGTCCCGCCAGAGGTCGCAAATCCGATCGCAAACCCGGCCGCGGGTCCACTGACGCTAACCTGGCGATTCGTGGGCCTGGCCCACGGCAGCTATGCGTTGTTCGAAACGCCGGCGGGATTGGTTTTACTCGATCGGCGCGCGGCGCATGAACGCGTCTGGTTTGAGCGACTGCGCGAACAATTTCGGTCGGGTTCAGTCCCGAGTCAGCGGCTGCTCCTGCCCGTTCCGATGGAATTGGACCCGATCGCGGCGTCGATGCTGCTCGATCGCCTGCCGTTTCTGAATGCCCACGGCTTCGAAATTTCGGAGTTCGGTCGCAACTTCTATCGCGTTGAAGCGGTTCCAGCCTGGATGGAGCCCGCGGATGCCGAGGCTTTTCTCCGGAATCTCTTGGGTGCCTTCCGCGAAGGCCGCTGGCCGGATTCCAATCCGGAATTGGCGCGCGATGAACTGGCGCGACTCGCTGCGCTCAAGGCGGTTCGGCTGCCGACGAACGCGGGTGATGCAGAATTAAGGGTGTTGGTCACAGAATTGTTCGCCACCCAAACCCCACTCACGAGTCCATCTGGCCGCCCAACGTACATTGAATTGAATCACGGCGAGCTGTCCCGCCGGTTTCAAAAATAGACGTCGGATGTTCCCTCGTGGCACGAAACCTGTTTCCTCGTTTTTCTAAATCTTTCTTATGTCGACGTTCGCCACGACTCCTCCGCACTCAGCAACCCCGGCTAAAAACGGCAAAACGCGCTTAGCCGCGAATGGCCAGCCAGCGGCCGGGGTGGCGGGTGAATTCGGTACCATCATCCTCCACCATTTGACGTCGACGCTCGCGCGCCATCCGGGTGCCGCGACGCCGCGCGATTGGTGGGTCGCGACGGCCCTCGCGACACGCGATCGGATTCACGAGCGAATGATCGAGACCCAATCGGTGCACAACAACGAGAACGTGCGCCGCGTGTACTACTTTTCGATGGAGTACCTGATGGGCCGGTTGTTTGAGAGCAACCTGCTCGCGACCGGACTCACGGATGAGGCGCGGAAGGCGTTGTCGGCGCTCGGGGTGGATTTCGACGCCGTGCGCGAAGCGGAATTCGACATGGGCCTGGGCAACGGCGGCCTTGGTCGGTTGGCGGCGTGCTTTCTCGATTCACTGACCACGCTGGATTATCCGGCGTTGGGTTACGGGATCTATTACGAGTTTGGCTTGTTCAAGCAGGAGTTTTCGCACGGCCATCAAATCGAGCATCCGGACCGCTGGGGTATGTTTGGTGATCCGTGGGAAGTGGTGCGTGCGGACTACACCCAGGAAGTCCGGCTCTATGGTCGCGTTGAAAATGTTTTCGACGACCGCGGAAACTCGCGTCCGCGTTGGGTGGGCACGCAGACGATCATCGGTGTGCCGCATGATATTCCCATCGCCGGCTACGGTACTAAGACGGTCAATCTCCTCCGACTTTGGGCGTCGAAGGCTTCGAAGGACTTCGATTTGGCGGCGTTCAATTCGGGCGGCTATGTCGAGGCGGTGCGCGAAAAGGCGATGGGCGAAACCATCTCAAAGGTCCTTTATCCGAACGACAAAACGGAAAACGGAAAGGAGCTGCGGCTCGTTCAGCAGTACTTTTTTGTGGCGTGTTCGTTGCGCGATATCTTGCGCCGCCATTTCCGAAATCCGGTCAACACGTGGGCGAATTTTTCCGACAAGGTCGCGGTTCAGCTCAACGATACGCATCCGGCGATCGCCGTGCCGGAGTTGATGCGGATACTTTTGGATGAGCACCAGATGAGCTGGGATGCAGCCTGGACGATCGTGGGCCAGACCTTTGGCTATACGAATCACACGCTGCTCCCGGAAGCGTTGGAGAAGTGGAGTGTGCCTCTCTTCGAGCGCGTCCTGCCGCGGCATCTCCAGATCATTTTCGATATCAACACGCGCTTGCTGCAGAAGGTGGAAGCGATGTGGCCGGGCCAGGTCGACAAGATGCGGGTGTGTTCGCTCGTCGAAGAGAACGGCGGGAAGATGGTTCGCATGGCGAATCTGGCGGTGGTCGGTTCGCACGCCGTCAATGGTGTCGCCGCTCTACACACCGAGTTGTTGAAGAAACACCTCTTCCCCGATTTCGACGCGCTCTACCCGGGCAAGTTTCAGAACAAGACGAATGGCATCACGCCCCGCCGCTGGCTCGCGCAGTGCAACCCAAGTTTGTCCGCGTTGATCACCCGCAAACTGGGCAACGAGAAATGGATTCGAGATCTGGATCTGTTGCGCGGGTTGGAAAAATTTGCGGACGACGCCGCGTTTCAAAAGGAGTTCATGGCGATCAAGCGCGCGAACAAGGTTCAGCTTGCCGCCGTCATCAAAGCGGACTGCGGGCTCGACGTTTCGCCGGACGCGCTCTTCGACGTTCAGATCAAGCGGCTGCACGAGTACAAGCGGCAGCACCTGAACCTGCTGCATATTCTGGCGCTCTATCGCCGGATCCTGCAGAACCCGTCGCTCGACGTCGTGCCTCGCGTGTTTGTTTTCGCGGCGAAAGCCGCACCAGGTTACGACCTCGCGAAGAATATCATTCGGGCCATCAATCTCATTGGCGCGAAGATCAATGCGGACACGCGGATCGACGGAAAAATCAAAGTGGCGTTTCTGCCGAACTATCGTGTGTCACTCGCGGAGAAGATCATTCCCGCGTCTGACCTCTCCGAACAGATTTCCACCGCGGGCAAAGAAGCGTCCGGCACCGGCAACATGAAGCTGGCGCTGAACGGCTCGCTGACGATCGGAACACTCGATGGCGCCAATGTCGAAATCAAGGAGGAGGTGGGCGACGAGAACATCTTCATCTTCGGTTTGGTCGTGGCGCAGGTTGAAGCCTTGCAGGCCGCGGGGTATAACCCGTGGGACTATTACAACGCCGATGAAGAGCTTCGAGCGGTCGTGGACTGGCTGGGCAGCGATTACTTCACGCCCGGAGAACAGGGCGCGTTCTCGCAGGTTCACCACAGCCTTCTCGGTGGGGGTGATCCTTACTTGGTGCTCGCCGATTTCCGGGCGTACAGCGACGCGCAGTTGAAGGTCGATGCCGCGTATCGCGACACCGCCAGCTGGGCGAAGAAGGCGATTCTGAACACCGCGCGCGTCGGCAAGTTTTCGAGCGACCGAACAATCAGGGAATACGCGGAGCAGATTTGGAAGGTCACGCCGGTCAAGGTGCCATGAGCTCCAGGGTCCGTCGCGATTGAAGCGGGAATGACAATTTCATCCGATGGAATTGTCGCTCCGAAACTGCAAACATGCCGATCCGACACGCGGGTTGGGCATGGGTCCTTCGAGGACCTGTCATCCTGCGCGGACGCAAGCATCGTGTTGGTTGTGCGCCGAGTCTGGCGGCGAGCGCCACCGACATCTGCGCGATGCGAATATTTCAGCGCACGAACCGCCCCGCCTCACACTTAGCTGGCAACCCACACTGATTTAGCGAATCTAACGAAGCTGCATGCCCCTGCGTCGCCGAATGCAAATCCTGATGCTGTTCGCGGTCGTGTTCGACGTGCTGCCGTTTTGTGACGCGAAGGGACTCGACAAACTCCCTCCCATCACGGGCGAATTCTCAGGCAATACGACCCTCTTGAAACTCCCAGGGCGTCCGACGGTGCAATGGAAGGTGCGGATCGAAGGTGGCGCCGACGGAGCGCGGCACGGTGACATGCAGCTCACCGGTGCGGGGAGTCAGGTCCACCTCAAGGTGGATATTAGCTCGGCGGACGGGAACGGGAAATGGGAAATCGTGGAGAGCCGCTTGGACGCGGCGACGTGGTTCGCATTAATTTCGCCGCTGTTCAAAACCGACACGCACAATCTGGTGGTTGCAGGAAATTTCCGTCTGACCGGGAGAGGAGCGATAGAAGACGGCAAACCGTCAGGGGCGGCGCAACTGACGTGGACCGGAGGATCCGTGAGCAATGCGGCGCAAGGATGGCGTTTGGACGGGATCACGCTCAAGGCGGACATCGCCGCCGATTCGGGAACGGGAACCGTGTTGAGAAGCAATCGTCCGTGGCAATTGAACATCGCAACAATCTCCACGAGCCGGTTTGGGGCGCGTAATCTGGCCGTAAGCGCCATCCTCAACGATGATCGCACGCTGTTCCTGCAATCGGCCAAAGTCGAACTAGCCGGTGGCGACGTCACCATTGACCCCGCAATGATCGAGCTGTCTCCGGTGTTGTTCGCAGTCACCGTTCACGCGAACCGCATCGGTTTGCAGGATCTGGTCGCGCTCGTGCCGGCAAGTCTTGCGGATGCGCGAGGGCGAATCGATGGCTCTGTCACCTTCGGATGGAGTGGAGCCGCTGGACTGATCATCGGCGAAGGCGGTTTCATGTTGCGACAGGACGAAGTGGCGACGCTCAGGTTGGTGCCGCGGCCCGGCTTTTTGACTGGTGGTGTTCCCGAACGCATTCCACTGCTGCCGAAGTGGACGGGCCCTCTTGGCGCCGCCATCGCGCCTAAGAATCCCGTTTACGCGGATGTCCATGCGATCGAACTTGGAGAGACGGAGCTGCAGATCAAATCCTTCGATTTCCAGGCGAGGCCGAAGGGGGATGAGCGGAACCGGACCGCGGTGATTCAGGTCAGTGCGCGGCCGTACAAGCAAGGTGGGCCGGTGAAGCTCGTCACCTTCGATATCAACGTGGAAGGTCCACTGTCAGCGTTGCTTCAAGTGGGCATGACCGAGGAACGCTCATTCGTGGTTCACTGATTAAACGAGGATTGCCACCCCATTCACCATGAAGGAATTTTCGCCCATGCGCCGCCGTTCGTTGATGTTCGCGATCTTCGTTGGGGTACTGGCGCTGGGCGGGTGCGTCAACGTGACGATCGACCCCACAAAACCGATTGAGGTGCATGCGGTCGTCGATGTGAACGTCAAAGCCGTGGACACGAAGACCACGGATGTCTTCGGCGAGGCCGTGGAGAAACCGGCAGTCCCGGCCAAGCCGGCGAAGCCATGAGCATCTGCTGGCGGCGGCTTTTGGTGACGGTGCTTGCTCTCGTTTTCAGCTGCGGCGCGGCAGCGGATCGCGCGGATGATTCGGCTCGGGTGAAATTTCGTATCGAGCAGCGTCTTACCCTGTTGAACCGTCTGAAAGCGAAAGGTGAGGTAGGTGAAAACAACCGCGGATTCGCCGTCCTGCGCAGCCGCGATGTCGACGTAGGTGACGTTGTGGCAGCGGAGAATCGTGACCGCCGCTTTGTCTATGCGGAAGGCGCGAAGCAGAGCGGCAAATCGGTTGAGGACGTCGGCCGCTTCTGGGCGCGAAAGTTTGCCGAGGAGAGTGCAAAAGGGGTCTGGCTGCAGAACGCCGACGGCGGCTGGTATCAGAAGTGACGTTTTTTCGGATGCCGGGTCGATGGTCTCTCGACGTTGCGGCCCGCCCGTGAAGCCGAATGATCGTTGCGCATCCGGCATGGATTGAGCACTGTTCCAACCAACTCGTTCTCTGATGATCCATTCTCACCGGCTTCTCGCGTTGTTTGTCTCTTTGGGTGCTGTGGCCGTGACGGTGGCCCGCGATTTTGTGCCCGCCATCGTGTACGATTTCGGCGGCAAGTTCGACCGGTCGTTCAATCAATCCGCGAGCGAAGGCGCCGAACGGTTCAAGAAGGACTCGGGCGTCGCGTTCCGCGAGTTCGAGATTTCCAATGCGGCGCAACGTGAGCAGGCGATGTCGCAGCTCGCGAAACGCGGCGCCAGCATCATCGTTGCGGTAGGGTTCACTCAAGCGTCTGCCGTCGAGAAGATTGCGAAGCAGTTTCCGGCGGTGAAGTTTGTGATCATCGACGGCGTGGTCGACTTGCCGAACGTGCAGTCGGTTAATTTTCGCGAACAGGAATCATCCTTTCTTTGTGGCATGGCGGCCGCGATGGCGTCCAAAACCGGAAAGATCGGATTCGTGGGAGGAATGGACATCCCGTTGATTCGAAAATTCGCGCTCGGCTACGTGGAAGGCGCGCGACACGTCAACCCGGCGATTGAGGTTTTTCAAAACATGACCGGCACAACGCCGGCCGCGTGGGGTGATCCGACCAAAGGCGCGGAGTTAGCAAAAAGCCAATTCGGGCGCGGAGCCGACGTGGTGTTTCATGCAGCCGGTGCGACCGGGCTCGGCGTGATGCAGGCCGCCAAGGACGCGGGAAAACTCAGCATCGGTTGTGACAGCAACCAGAACTATCTTCATCCGGGTAGCGTGCTCACGTCGGCCGTGAAACGGGTCGATGTGGCCGTCTACAAGGCGTTCGCCGACGCGAAGGCGGAGACCTGGAAACCGGGACAATTGCTGCTGGGTCTGGCTGAGGATGGAATCGATTTCTCGCTCGACCAGTACAACCGCTCGTTGATCACGCCGGACATGGAGGCGAAGCTGAAGCAGGCGAAGGCGGACATCATCAGCGGCAAGCTCAAGGTCAGCGAGTACAAGTCCAATTAGCCGCGATTGTATCGCATGAACACCGCGCGAAACCGGGCCGTGAGCAGTTGCCCAGCGGCTGCGTTGGCGTCGGGATCAAACGATGAGCGGTGGTTGAAAAGTGACGGTACGGTGCGCACGGCGATTTCGAGCGAGGCTCCGAAGCGCGGCCGATCGGTTCTCCTTTCCTGTGGCTGAAGAGATGAAGTCAACGCCGCCCGCGCTGGAGTTGCGGGGCATCGATAAACGCTTCGGTGCGGTCCATGCGAACCGGGCGATTTCATTTTCTGTCGCGCGCGGTTCGGTGCACGGTGTGATCGGGGAGAACGGAGCCGGCAAGAGCACGTTGATGAACATCGTGTACGGATTTCACCGCGCCGATGCGGGTGAGATTTTGATCCAGGGGCGGCGGGTTGAAATCGATTCGCCGCAAGCGGCGATCGCCGCAGGCATCGGAATGGTGCACCAGCACTTCATGCTGGTGGAGAATTTCACCGTGCTGGAAAACGTGATTCTCGGCGTCGAGGGTGGGGCGCGTCTGAAAGATGGAATGGCGCGCGCGCGGGCGGGGCTGGAGAAGCTCGCGCATGACTACGGCCTGGACGTGCCGCTCGATGCGATTGCGGGCGAGTTGCCGGTGGGCTTGCAGCAACGGGTGGAAATCTTGAAAGCGCTGCACCGCGGCGCGGAAATTTTGATCTTGGACGAGCCTACAGCCGTGCTCACGCCGAAGGAATCCGATCAACTTTTTCGGATGCTCGGGCGGCTGCGGGAGCAGGGGAAAGCAATTATCCTGGTGACCCATAAGCTCCGCGAAATCATGGCGGTGACCGATCGGGTCACCGTGATGCGACAAGGAGCGGTCGTGGGTGAAGTGAGCACGGCGGAGACCTCACCCCGGGCACTGGCTGAAAAGATGGTGGGTCGATCGGTGCTGCTGCAGGTCGACAAAGGTGCGGCCAACCCGGGCGCGTCGTTGCTTCGCGTGAAAGATCTCGAGGTGCGGGATCGTCACGGCGTGGCGCGACTCAAGGGATTGAGTTTTGAACTGCGCGCGGGCGAGATTGTTGGAATCGCGGGAGTGGCCGGAAATGGTCAGTCCGAGTTGCTGGAGGCGCTCGCGGGTATTCGCGAGCCGACGCGCGGAGAAATCTGGCTCGAGGATCGCGAATTGGTCGGGGAAAAAACCGGGCCGCGTGAGCGCCGCCAACTGGGGCTGGCGCATGTGCCCGAGGATCGTTTGCGCATGGGCGTGGTGGCGAGTTTCCCGGCGCAGTCCAACGCGATCCTCGGCTATCACGATAACGCGGCGTGCAACCGAGGCGTGTTGATGGATCGCGCAGCGATCTTGAAAGGCTGTGAACAGAAGATGGCGGCGTACGATGTTCGTCCGCCGGATCCGCGGTTGAGGCTGTCCGCGTTTTCGGGCGGCAATCAGCAAAAGCTCGTGCTCGCGCGCGAGATCGATGCGGACCCGAAGGTGCTGCTCGTAGGGCAACCCACGCGGGGCGTCGACATTGGCGCGATCGAATTCATTCACAAAAAACTGGTGGCGTTGCGCGACGCGGGGAAGGCGTTGCTGCTCGTGTCCGTGGAGCTCGACGAGATCATGGGGCTTGCCGATCGGATCCTGGTTTTGAATGGCGGTGAACTGGTGGGGGAATTGGCGCGAGAGGATGCGACAGAGGAAAAATTGGGATTGATGATGGCGGGCGTGCGGGAGGACCACGCATGATCCGGCGATCAAGCGGCGGCCGATCGCTCGTGAGGAACCGCGAGCTGGCGAGGCGTGAGCGAGCGGCGCGGCGTTGCGCGCGGTGTACCTGATGAACGCGCCGGCGAAACTTCCACGTTGGGCTGAGGTGGGACTGCTGCCGCTCATCAATCTGGTCGCGGCGCTTTTGCTCTCCGGTGTGATCGTGAAGATCATCGGTGAGAGTCCATGGGCGGCGTTGCGGTTGATGGTCCAGGGCGCGTTCGGATCGCAGGAGGCGATTGGTTACACGCTCTATTATTCGACGAATTTCATCTTCACCGGACTGGCTGTGGCGGTGGCGTACCACGCGGGGCTCTTCAACATTGGCGCAGAAGGGCAGGCCTACATGGGCGGGCTCGGCACGGGGTTGGTGTGTCTTTGGTGCGGTGCCTGGCCGTTCTGGGCGGTCCTGCCGCTGGCGATACTGGCGGGGGCAGTGTTTGGCGCGGCCTGGGCGTTGATCCCGGCCTGGCTGCAAGCCCGGAGGGGCAGTCATATCGTGATCACGACGATTATGTTCAACTTCATCGCGTCTGCCGTGATGACGTATCTCCTCGTTGATGTGCTGATCAATCCTGGTCAGCAGTCGCCGGAGACGCGCGAGTTTGCCGCGAACACCACGATGCCCGCGATGCACGAGCTGCTCGCGAAACTGAACATCACCTTTGCGGCCTCACCGCTGAATTTGGCGTTTTTCATCGCGCTCCTTGCGGCCGGATTTGTCTGGCTGCTCATCTGGCGAACACGGTGGGGTTTTTCGTTGCGGGTGGTGGGTCAGAATGCTGCGGCGGCTGTGTACGCGGGCATTCGCCCGGCGCGCGTCGTGGTGGCGGCGATGCTGCTGTCCGGTGCACTGGCGGGCTGTCTGGGCTTGAATGAGTTGATGGGATCGCAGCATCGGATCGTGATCGATTTTCCGAGCGGTGCGGGGTTTGTGGGCATCGCCGTTGCATTGATGGGCCGGAATCAACCGGTGGGCATTCTGCTTTCCGCGGTGCTCTTCGGCGCCCTCGCGCAAGGCGGATCGCAGCTTTCCTTCGACATGCCGAAAATAAATCGCGACATGGTCGTGGTCATTCAAGGCCTCGTGATCCTGTTCTGCGGCGCACTGGAGAATTTATTCCGGGTGCCGCTGTCAGCGTTGTTGAACCGAAGGGCACGCGTATGACGCCATCTGAAACGGCGGCGTCCGAGCGACCAATGATCATGGTGAGCTCGCCGAGTTCTCGCGCGTTCATGCGAGCACCGAACGTTTGCGTCTGAGCGCGATGGAAACGTACACGCTCATTGTGTTGACGTTGGCGGCGACCATTCGGGTGGCGACGCCGTTGCTCCTCGCCGCATTGGCGGGAATGTTTTCCGAACGCGCTGGAGTGATCGATTTGAGTTTGGAAGGAAAGATGTTGGGGGCGGCGTTCGCCGCAGCGGCGGTTTCGGCGGTCACGGGTTCGGCTTGGCTCGGACTCGCGGCGGGAATTGGCACCGCGCTCGCGCTCGCACTGCTGATCGCGTTTGCGTGTGTTTCGCTCCGGGGTAATCAGGTCGTGGCGGCCATGGCGGTGAATTTTATCGTGGCGGGAATGGGACCGACGCTGGGGCTCGCGTGGTTTAGCCTCGGCGGACAGACGCCGCAGCTCAACGACCCGGCTCAACGTTTCACCGCGATCGCGTGGCCAATGGCGGAGCACGCGAGAGACGTGCCATTGCCGGGATTGATCTACGCTGAGCTGTTCAGCGGACATAATCTGATCGTGTACTTCGCGGCGGCACTCGTGCCGGCGGTTGCCTGGATTTTTTATCGCACGCGTTTCGGGCTGCGGGTTCGGGCGGTGGGCGAAAATCCGCACGCGGTGGACACTGCGGGAATTTCAGTGGTGGGTCTGCGTTATCAAGCGGTGCTGATTTCGGGACTGCTGTGCGGTGTGGCCGGGACGTACCTTTCGATTGCCGCCAGCGCGGGGTTCGTCCGGGACATGACGGCAGGAAAGGGTTATCTGGCGCTGGCAGCGTTGATTTTCGGAAAATGGAAACCGTGGCCGACGTTGGGCGCGTGTCTGCTGTTTGCGTTCACCGATGCGCTCGCAACGCGTCTGCAAGGCGTCGCACTGCCGTTGGTCGGCGTGATCCCCGTTCAGTTTATTTTGGCGTTACCCTATGCGCTGACGGTTTTGCTGCTGGCGGGATTCGTGGGGAAAGCCGAAGCGCCGAAGGCCATCGGAGTTCCTTACGCGAAAGAGAAGTGAGCGAAGTTTTTCGCCTTCCGTTCTCGTCGACTGATTGGCTTTGCGCTGACGAGGAGTTTTTGCGCGGATCGTCGCATGACCGTTGTTGATCGACTCGCGCTGCACCTCACGAAAAAACCTGACCTGGCGCGCGCCGAGTGGGTGGCTCCGAACGCGACGGTGGTCGGGGATGTCACGCTGGGTCCTCAATCAAGTGTGTTCTACGGTGCCGTGCTGCGCGGCGACATTGCGCGTATTGTGGTTGGTGAAGGCTCAAACATTCAGGACAACGCGGTGGTGCACCTGGCGGACGATCTTGATGCGGTGATTGGACGGTGGTGCACGATTGGACATTCCGCGATTGTGCATGCGTGCACGATCGAGGACGAGTGCCTGATCGGGATGGGAGCGACGGTACTGGACGGCGCACGGATTGGTGCGCGCAGTATCGTCGGCGCGGGTGCGGTCGTTACGCAGCGGATGATCGTACCACCGGGATCGATGGTGCTTGGAACTCCGGCGAAAGTTGTTCGCGCGCTCAGTGAGTCGGAGCAAAATGGGCTGCGAAGCTGGGCGGAGAAATACGTCGAAGTCGCCAAGGCGCACGCGAGATTGTCCGCGTCGGTCTGAACTGATTGCGGCAAGAGAGGGTGAGACTCCGCCAATGAATGCGCAGCGATGCGCACGGCGGGAGAGTAGGGTGCGATCAACCCAATCCTCCCATGAAAGCAAATATTGGATCATTCGACGGCGCGATTCGCTTCGTCGCTGGTATTGTCATCCTGCACTTCGGAATTCGAGACATCGGCTGGTGGGGACTGCTCGGATTGATCCCGATTGCGATGACCGTGACCAGTTGGTGCCCGCTTTACGCGCTATTAGGCATCAACACGCTCGGAACGGACGGGCCGCATGACCCGTCGGCGAATTCACGCCAGCACCTAGGTCGTCGGTGAACGCTGAACGAATCGCGGTGTTGCTCAGCCGCGTCGTCGGTTACGGGCGGGTCACCGCTTGAAGCCCAGCACGAACACGCCCGCACTGACGAGCGCGATGCCGCACCACTCGCGCGTGCTGGGACGTTCGCCGAGGAAAATCACCGCGATGATTGCGACGAGAATAACGCTGAGTTTATCGACCGGTGCGACCTTGGAGGCATCGCCGATTTTCAAGGCGCGGAAATAGCAGACCCATGACGCTCCGGTGGCAAACGCCGACAGCACGAGAAACGTCCAGGTCTTGGGCGACAGGGCCAGCGGATTGGACCACGTGCCTGTAAACGCCACAAACGCCGCGAGGACGACGAGGATGACGCAGGTGCGGATCAGCGTCGCGAAGTCAGAGTTGACGCCCTGGAGACCAATCTTGGCAAAGATGGCGGTCAGCGCGGCGAATACCGCCGAGCACAACGCCCAATAAAACCAGGTAGGAGACGAGGTCACTTGCCAGGTCTGATCCCACAAGCGAGGAGCGTCTCAAAAAACGGCTCGGTTGATTCCCGTGCGACCGTGGTCACTTCCGTCTTGGTGAAGCCGGCTTGTTTGAGGAAGAAATGCAGGGCGCTCTCTTTGAATCCAAGCCAGACGTCAGCATAGAGTTCGCGCGCCTTTTCGAAGTCATGTTCGTTCAGATCGAGCACGAGGATCTGGCCGCCCGGCCGGAGAATGCGCCACGCTTCGTTGATTGCGTGCTGGGGATGCTGGGCGTGATGGAGCGCTTGAGATAGGATGGCGAGGTCAACGGACTTGTCCGGCAATGGAACCCGCTCGATGTCGCCAAGCTTGTAGGTGAGATTGCCGAGTCCGTTTTTCTTCGCGAGTTCGATGCCGACTTCGACCATGCGCGGCGAGTTGTCGATGCACCACACTTGACGGGCTCGTTGGGCGAGAAGTTGTGAAAGGAGGCCCTCGCCAGCGCCGAGGTCCGCAATGTCGATTTCCGGAGTCAGCCGCAGAGCGAGATGCCCAATCGCCTCCCACGATCGCCCGGGACAATAGTTCTTACCGAGCCGTCCCGCGATCAGGTTGAAGTATTGCTCTTGGGTACGTCGTCGCTTTTGCAGGATGCGCTCGAGATTTTCCCGATCCTCCGCCACCGCGGCGAAGTCGCTCACGGATTCGACGGCGGCTGAAAGTAGGTCCAGGGATTTTGGCGGAATGTCGGAGCGCAGCGAATAGAAGGCTTTCTTCCCGTCCCGCCGGTCGGAGACGAGGTTTACTTGTCGAAGCAGCGCGAGTTGCGAAGAGATGCGCGATTGACCCATGCCAAGGATTTCCTGCAGCTCAGCGACCGAAAGCTCCTCACGCATCACCAGCGCGAGCAAGCGCAGGCGGGTTGGATCAGAGAGAGATTTCAGGATGTCCCAGGAGGCGTTCACGGAACCGCGAGGCTGGGCGACGCGGATAGGGAAGGCAATTGCCTAAGAACGGGGTTTTTCGTCCGACCCGCAGATTGACGAGAGCATAAGGACGTCCCAGCCTCGGCCCGTCCCAGTTACAGCATATCACATCACCCATGGACTCCACGCCTCCTCCTCCTGCACCTCCCACGGCCCTCGCTTCCGAGACGCCCGTTACCGATGACAAGACCGTCGCCATCCTGAGTTACATTACGATCGTTGGATTTATTGTCGCCGTCGTGTTGCACGGAAACAAAAAGACCCCGTTAGGCACGTTCCACTTGAGGCAGGCCCTTGGTCTCTGGATCACGGCGATCGCCTGCTGGGTCGTTTTGATGATCATTCCAGTGATTGGCTGGATCATGATCCCGTTCGTGATGCTCGGGATTTTTGTACTCGCCGTGATTGGTTTCATCGGCGCCGCGAGTGGCAAGATGAAGGCGATCCCGATCCTCGGGGACAAGTACCAGCAGTGGTTCAACAACACCTTCTAATCGCCTACACAAAGTGCGTCGCAGCCGACGCACTCACGGCGGAGACATTTTTCGGGCGGCTCTTTCGAGCCGCCTTTTTCTTTAAGCAGCGGCGGGCACGGAACGCACCAGCGAAACGAGCTGCCAGAGGCCGAGGGCCAGCACCAGTGCGCCCGCCAGCACGTTGATGAGCCGAAGCTGACGCGGCGTGGCTTTTCCTCCGAGCCAACCGGCGATGCCGCTGAGCAGCAGCCACCACGTGGCAGAGCCGAGAAACACGCCCACGACGAGGAGGGCCGCTGCCGTGTTTCCTGACGCGCCCGAACCGATCACGCCCAAGCCGGCGAAGATCGCGATGAACGACAGAATGGTTGCCGGGTTTGAGAGCGTGAGCAGGAACGTTGACGTGAATGCCCCGGCCAGACTCGCGCCATCGCTCGGTTGAACGGCTCGGTTTGCAGGCGGTTGGGCCCGCATCATCGAAAGTCCCAGGTAGAAGAGAAAACCTCCGCCCAAGCCTTGGATCCAGATGCGTTGGTCCAGCAGCAAACGGGTGACGAAGGACAAGCCGGAGACCGCGATCACGCCGTATCCGGCATCAGCGGTCGCAGCGCCGAGACCTGAAACGAAACCGACCAGACGGCCGTTCGTCATGGAACGCCGAATACACAGCAGGCCGATCGGGCCGACGGGTGCGGCGATACTAAACCCGATCACGAGGCCTTGGAACAGCGAGTAGGAGGTGAGGGGCAAGGTAAGGGAGAGGGCAGCCGCAGCCCGCACTGAGGCTGGACTCGGGTTCGACACTGCCGGTCCTCCCGCTCGCGACAAACACAAGATGAGGACGGCACTCTGGCGGCACAAAAAAGCGCCGCTCGGTTGGAGCGGCGCTTTGAAAGGAACTTCAGACTACGCCTGGTCGACGTAGCGAGCGATGCTGACGATCTTGAACTCTTCTTCAGCGCCGCCGGTCTTCAACTTCACGACCTCGCCGGGCTTTTTGCCGAGCAGAGCGGCGCCGACGGCCGTTTTGTACGAGATGATGTTGTTATCAGGATCGCCGTCCCACGCGCCGAGAACCGTGTAGCGGCCGACGTCACCCTTGGCGACGTTCTTGGTCTCGACGATCGTTCCGACGCTGACCTGTTCGGTGGACGCTTCCTTGAAATCGGTGATGCGCGCCCGACCGAGATCTTTTTCCAAGGCGGTCTTTTGGGCCATCAGCACCTGCTGATCCTGCTTGGCCATCTTGTACTCAGAATTCTCCTTCAAGTCGCCGTGCTCGCGAGCGGTCGCGATCGCTTTGGAGTTCTCTGGGATTTTCTTCGAGACGATCGTTTCGTACTCTTCGCGCTTACGCTCGAAGCTCGGCTTCGAAACGAGGAGTTGCTCTTCCTTGCTCTCGGCGTCGGCCGCAACGAGGGATTGGATCTTCGGGAAGATTTTGATGAACCGGGCGAGGAGCGACTTCTTGGTCAACTCTTCGAACCCTTGATTCAGCATCAGCGTGTTCGCGAGATCGCGTGCGGTCTCGGGATCGGCCGTGGACAGAAGGTCAGCGATCAGATCGGTGTCTTCGCTGAGGATATCAGCGAGCGGAATCCGGCGCGCGCTGGACGCCTGCAGGGCCTCGTAGTCAATCGCGAAGAAGATCGCGCCGAGCAGCCGTGGCGTGATCAGGTCATTGAGCAGCTTCGCGAATTTCTTCGAGTGGCGGTTTTTGACGATCCACAGGAGAACGGGAGCGCGGAGGTTCTGCTCGGTTTGCCAGCGCTTGAGGGCGGCGGCGAGTTCGTCGGCATGACCCTGTTCAACGAGGAAGTTGATGCACTCGGTCGTGAACTTGCCCTGCGAGGTCTTCAACAAGTTGAAGAGTAGGTCGCGACTCTCGATTGGATGCGTGGCGTGAACCAGCTCAAGGAAGTGCGATTGAAAATGGACGGGGATCTTCTCCGCGATGGCAGGGAGGTCTCGCGTGTTCGCGATAAGGGCTGCCTGCTGCGGCTCAAACGTGGCGGGATCTACGTCAATGTGACGCGCCAGGTCGTCGCGGACGGCGGCACCATAGAGACGCTCAGCATCGTCGAGCTGATTGCTGGATTTCACGGCCTCTGCGACGCCGGCGAGAATGGCGGAGAGATCGGTTTTAACATCCTTCTTGCCGACGGCGGCCACGAGTTCCTCGGCGAGAACAATGCGACGGCGAGCGGAACGCGTTGAGTTGAACTGCTCGAGAATCTCGTCTTCCGCGGAAACGGGCGTTTCGCGCAAGACATAGAGTTCGGTCTTCTTCTCTGGAACGGAAATGCGGGGATCTTTGGCGAGTACCTTCTTGGTGGCCGCCCACCATTTCTTGAATTTTTCCTCACCCACCACCTGCGACAGCGTGATCTCAAGATCGATGGCGGTCGTGGCGTGATTCGGGTAGGACTGCAGCGCTTCGACGATCAACAAAACCGGATCGTCGGCGATGAGCTCGGCGATGCGTTTTGACTCAGTTTCCTTGCGAACGAGGAGGTGGTTCGCGGGCAGGACGTCCATCGTCGTCAAACAGAACGCCGGATCCATCGCGTGACTTTTCTTGTCCTTGAAATCGATGACCAATCGTTGGGCCGCATCATCATAGCTCTTGATTTGCCCAAAGCCCCAACTGCGATGGATCACGTAAGAGCCTGGCTCCATGGCCTCGAGTTTAGCTTTGGCCGCCTTAAGGGGCGGGTTTTTGGCAATGAGAGCGGTGACAGCTTCGGAAGTCATAATTGCGAAAGTGATGGCCTGAACGGGAGAGTTGAGCGGAGAATGATCTACCTTGTCAAACAGTGTGTCGAAAGCGTCCGCCATGAGTGATGAAACCCAATCCAGCCGTCCCACCGCGTGGCCGGCTGCTGCTCGTTTAGTCGCGCGTTGGCTCGAGCGCAGGGAGCGCGTGGACGAGTTGCTGGAGACTTTGGGTTCGTCATTAACGGGCGCAGAACGGGCGCGTTGTCAGCACCTTGTCTTTGGCGTGGTGCGGCACTTCGGCCGGATCGAAGCGGCGTTGAATCGGCTGATCGCTCATCCCCCACGATTCTCCACGCGCGGCGTTCTGTTCGTTGCTGGATTCGAGCTGATCGAGTCGGCAGGACGCTCGGCCGACGACGGCATGGTGGCAAAAATTGTCCATCACTCGGTTGAGCAAACGAAGGCACTCGCCAGTGCGGCGGAAGCCCGCCTGGTCAACGCAGTCGTGCGCAAGTTGGCGGCGGAACTATCGACCCCAGCGCCGGCGGCTGATGCGGCGGCCAGTGTACTCGCGGAGTATTTTTCCCATCCGGAATGGCTCGTTCGACGGTGGCTCGATCAATTCGGCGCGATCGCGACCCGGTCGTTGTTGGAGTGGAATCAGCTGCCCGCGCCCGTTTACGCGCGATGGCGCGTCGCCGGCGAAACGCCACCCCCGTGGATGCTGCCAACGAAGTGGCCGGCGTTCTACGAGATTGAGTCTGGGCAGTGGTCGAAGGTTGAGCCGCTGCTGCGCTCGGGTAAGATTTATCTCCAGGATCCTGGTACGCGACTGGCCGTCGATTTGCTGGCGCCACAAGCAACGGAGGTCGTACTCGACGCGTGTGCGGCGCCGGGCGGAAAGAGCCTGCTGATCGCCGACGCGCTGCAGCACGGCAAGGTCATCGCGATGGATTTACCCGGTGCACGGATTGACCGGTTGAAAGAGAATCTTTCACGCGTTCCGTCGACAGTGGGCGTCGCGTTGGTGCAGGCCGACGTGCGGGAAAGCGCGGGAGCGATGCTCAAGGAACACGGCCTGTCGCAAGCCTTTCTGGCGGCGTTGATCGATGTGCCATGTTCGAACACCGGCGTCATGCGTCACCGCGTCGACGTGAAGTGGCGTTTGCAGGAAGGTGACTTCAAGAAACATCCGCGTCAGCAGCTGGCTTTGTTGTCCGCCGCGGCCCGGCTCGTTGCGCCTGGTGGGCGCCTGGTGTATTCGACCTGCAGTTTGGACCGCGCGGAAAATGAAGAGGTGGTGCAGGAGTTCCTGGCCGACCGCCACGGTCACTGGACTCAGGAATCAGAAGTCATTTCCCGACCGTGGGAAAGTGGCCACGATGGTGCGGCGGCGTTCTTGTTCCGGCGCAAATCCAGAGACTAAAACATCAGGGCACCAGATCGAAGATCTTCAGGTGCATTTCCGTTTCCTGCGTGCCCGTCAGGAACGTGAAAGCGGCGGCATTCGCCGTGGCGATGAGTTGCTGGTATCGCGCGAGATCCCATTGCGCGACCGGCTCACCGTTGATGCGCGTGACCAAGTCACCACTTTGCACGCCGGCGTCAGCGGCGGGTGAGCGCGGGATCACACTCGCGACCCGCCAGTACGCCGGAGACTTGTTGAAACTTACACCCGGACTTCGTCTCGGCTCCGCGGGTACAGCCAGATGAGATTCCCGGTAAAACGTCACGCGGCTGTGCTCCTGATCGAAGGTCACAGTGAAATTTTTGAGGATGCCCCCGCCGACGGACGTGAGTTCATCCGTCAAGTCCACGACGGGTTGGGCGACCGGATAGTCGCCGATGAGAAGGGTGTCGGCGAGTCGGCCGATTTGCTGGGTACGATCGCCAATCAACGTGGCGATGGTGGCGCCAGGACGCGGCGGAACCAGGTACTTGGGATCCAAGCCAACAGGGTTGAGGCTGAGCGCGACGTCGCTGCCTGAATCAATGAGGGCGACAAACGTCTGCTGGCCGAGCTGAAGGGGAATGATCGGCGTCTTGCGATCGTTGTTAAAGGCGATGGGCGTTCCCGGAAGCAGTGGCGCCGCTGACCGATTCTGCAGCAGAACCCGGGAATGCGGGTAATCCAACGTGAGCAACGTCTCGCGGAAAAGTGGGAAGCCAAGGATGCCGTCGATTTGGACCCCGAGATGAGAGGAGATCGCGGCGCAGTCATAGACCAGTGCCTGCACGTTCTCGAACCGAGCGCCACCGAGTTCGATGCGACGGAGCGTGGTAGCGGTCAGCAGCGCGGTTTCGCCCGAAGCTGATTTTACGCGGACCATGGGTGTGGCCGCGGGCGGCGCGTCCTTCGCCGCATAACGCGCGGCGAGTTCAGGCGAGATGAGGGTGACGGACGCTCCGGTATCGATCAGGAAGTGATAAGGCCCGCGCTTGTCCCATTTCGTCTGAACGACGAGGTAATTGGACAGCGTGACCGCCGGAATGATCACGAGCGGAGAATCCAGTTTCGTGCGACCGGGTCGCGGCATCTCGCGGCGAAACAGAGCGCAGCCGGACAACAATCCGAGGATCAACAACGCAGCCACAGCAGAGAAAACGCGCGACATTGACGGTCGCTGCCAGGGCCACGCGTGAGATCCGCGTACTGCGTTCATTTCACGGGTTTGGGAAGTGAACGGCTCAGCCACAGGGCACCCAGCGCAAACGCGGCTCCGCTGATGAAGACGCTTCTGGAGCCCAAGACCCAGAACATCACGCCGGCAAGAACGGGCGTGATCGCGCGCGACAACGATCCGAGCGAGCGGAAAATTCCGAGCGCGCGGCCTTGTTCCGATTGTTCACTGTAGAGCGAGATCAGTCCCGTCGTGGATGGATTCACGAGTCCTGATCCGAGCGCGAGCGCCGCCAGCCCGACGTAAAGCATCGAAGGCTGAGGAGCGTAGCCGATGCAAAGGAGCCCTACCGCCGACGCTGCAAGTCCAGCGGTCAGCACGCTGACCTCACTATGCTTTTTCAAGAGAACGCGCACGATGTAGCCTTGCGTGACGATGGCGCACAGTCCGAGGAAACCGAGGAGCATTCCGTTCTGCTTTGCGGTGTAACCGAAACGTTCGGCGGCAAGGAAGGTCAGAGATGTCTCCATCGCAACGAAGGCGACGGAGTAAATGAAAGCCACGAGATTGGCGCGGCGCACGGATGGATTGTGCAAGCCAAGGATTGCCGCGATCGGGTTGCGCAGTCGCGGGTCGCGCGATTCCGCCCGCTCGGCGGTGGTGAGGGTTTCTTTGAAACGAAGTGAAATCCAAACCAGATTGAGCAAGCAAAGCGCGAATGCGACCAAGGCGGGAACCGAGAACGGGTTGATGCCGAATTTCGCCCAAGTTGGATGAGTTTCCAGCAAATTGAAATGCACCGTCACGGCGCCGAGCGTGGGTCCCGTCACGAGTCCCAAGCCGAATGCCGCTCCGACCATTCCCATGGCGCGGGAACGTTCCTCGCGGGTTGTGACATCGGCGACGGCCGCGGTAGCGACGGACAGGTTTCCGCTGAAGCCACCGCTGACAATCCGCGAGAGTAGAAACAGCCAGAATGATCCACTGCAGAACCAGACCAAGTACCCGAGCGCTGTTCCTGTAACGGTGAAGAGAAGAACGCCGCGTCGACCTCGCCGGTCACTCAACGCGCCCCAGAACGGCGCGAACACAAACTGAAGGATGGAGAAGAACGAGCTGATCACGCCACCGAAGAGGACGGCGGCAAAGTTGCGGTCCTTACCGAGCATTTGGGCAACCGAGTCGGTCTGGGCGACCATCCAGCCAAGCACGCCGGAATGCCCGTCGATCTTCAGATAGTACTCCAATAAATCCGGTCCGAGCGGAAAGATGATCGAGAACCCGATCAGATCGATGTACAGCGTGAGGAAAATGACTCCGAGCGAAAGCGGACGCGCGGGCTTGGGCGATGGAACGGGGGATGGCACTGTTGAACTCGCAACCAAATCGGTTCCGGCAGTGACGCCAAGGAGCAAAGCGAGGTTTCCCTGCTCTCCCGTGCGTATTAGTGATGATGACGCAGAAGAATTAGCTCCCGCTTATGATCGCACGCGTCGCGACAATTTTTTGAACGGCTTTCGCGTTAGTGCGTCAGCTGACGCGCGCGGTTCGTCGGTCAACGTGAGCTCTGCGCAACCTCACCATCGACGCGCCCCACGTCCTGAATTCAAGCGGGGGCGGGGGACTGGAAAATTTCGTGCAGCTTTTGCTCGAGCGCGCCGCGGGTAAACGGCTTTTGCAGAAACAGCAGCGGGCCATTCACCGCCATTTGGGTGATGCGGTCATTTTCGCTATAACCGCTGATCAGCAGGACCCGGATTTCCGGGGCGATGGCGCGCAACCGGGCGAGGGTTTCTTCTCCATCCAAGCCGGGCATGGTCAGGTCGAGCAGCACCAGATCGAATCGGTTGGGATCTTCCCGAAACCGTTCGATTCCGTCCGATCCATTGGACGCGCAAACCACCGTGAGTCCGAACGAGCGCAACAGAGCCGCTGAAACATTTCGCACCGATTCCTCGTCATCGATGACAAGTGCGCTCCCGGCCCGTTTCCAAGGCGTGGAAGTCAGTGAATTATTCCCCCGCGGAAGCACTTTTGTGCTCGGCGGGAGCAGCAGAGTGAACGTCGATCCCCGGTCGACCTCGCTCTCCACGCGCAGGGCACCAGAGTGTCCGCGCACGATGCCCAAAACGGCCGCAAGCCCAAGCCCGCGGCCGGTGAACTTGGTGGTGAAGAACGGATCGAAGATCTTGGCCATCGTTTCAGCGCTCATGCCGCAACCCGTGTCGCGCACCTCGAGGAAGACGTACTGCCCCGGCCGGAGCGAGTCGGCCGCATGGGCGAGGGCAAGGAAGTCTTCGCCGAAATACCGCCGTCCGCCAGACACCGTGATATCACCTCCGCTGGCGCCCAACGCGTCGGCCGCATTGAGGATGAGATTCATTGCGATCTGACGGAGCTGGGTCGCGTCCGCCATCACGACGTTGGGCTCGGAACCGAGCACGAGTTCAAGTCGGGCGCGGGATGACAGCGAGCCCTGCAGGAGGGGCAGGGTTTCGCGCACCAACTGATTGAGATCCACGGGTTCAATGAGGAAGTTGCCTCGACCGGAGTACGCCAGCATCTGCTGGCAAAGCTCGGCGGCGCGCGCCGCGCCGGCTTCAATCTTTCTGAGGTGATCGCTAATCTCGGGTTCAACCTCGGGTTGAAACCGCGCGAGGTTCGCGTGGCCCATGATGCCCGTCAGCAGGTTGTTGAAATCATGCGCAATGCCACCGGCCAGAAGACCGAGGCTTTCGAGCTTCTGGCTTTCGAGAAGCTTCCGTTCCATCGCGAACTTCTCCGCCTCGGCCTGCTTGCGTGCCGTGATATCGATGGCGAGGCCTTCGAAGCAGATCAGCGCGCCACTCTCGTCGTAAATTCCACGGCCGCGGGAGAGGATCCACTTCTCGGGTCCGGAGCGCGGGCGGATGCGGTATTCGACTTCCACATCGGTCCTCGTTTGCAGACTGGTGCGAGTGGCGGATCGAACCAACGCCTGGTCGTCCGGGTGAATCAAATCGCGGAAATGAACGTTCTCAGAGGTGAATTCGTCCGGCTGATAGCCCGTAAGTCCGAAGGCGCCTTCGCTCAGGTAAACGACGCTCATGCGTTCCTTGTAGGTGCAACGATAGGCCATGCCGGGCAGCGCGCGAAGGAGGCTGGTGAGGTGACGCCGGCTTTCACTGAGTTCCGCCGTGCGCTCCGAAACGATCTGTTGAACCGCCCAGTGGCGGCGGAGAAAAATGGCGATCAATCCGGTCGCCAACGCCGTGACCAGCAACCCCACCGCGAGTCGGAGCGCGGCGAGTGCATCGCGTTGTTCGGAGAGCCACGCGAGCGACGGCCGGTAGAGCACGATCCATTTGCGACCGCCGAAATCGATCGAATGCTCGCGGTG
The DNA here is from genome assembly GCA_039928945.1 of Opitutus sp. GTDB lineage: Bacteria > Verrucomicrobiota > Verrucomicrobiia > Opitutales > Opitutaceae > Opitutus. The sequence continues at coordinate 23,307 of JBDSSD010000143.1, forward strand.
CAGACCCTGACGAAACTCGGCCTCAAGTGCGGCCGAAGGTTGACTATCGGCGGCGCGCTGTCCGCGGTAACCCAGGATCCGTTGCTCGGCCGTGGAGGCACTCCCATCGAGGTAGAGCATCTCCGTCGCCGTGGCGGGGCTGCGGATTTCGGTCTGGCTGAGCATCTCGTCGAGTCGGAACACCCCTTGCACAAAACCTCGAAAGTGTTGCTCGGTGGTGGATCCAGGATCCGAGACAAACAGCGGCCAGATCATCACGACACCTGGTCGACTCTGCACCAGCTGAAATTTGCCGCTGACGACCATCTGCTGACTGCTCCGAGCCCGTTCCAGTAACGGCCGGGTCGGCGCGTTGGAAATGTCGTAGCCGAGGGCGCGTTCATTCCCGGCGAACGGCTCCACAAAAAGGACGGGATAGTGATCTGGCCGGTCTGCGGCGCGGGCCATCGTGCCGTCGGGTGCGGGCTCGGTGAAATAAAAAGGCCGACCCAGCTCGAGGCTGGTCTCACGTTCCTGTTGAGCCCGTGCGTTGGCCCGGACCCAAGGCACCCATTCCAGTGCCGTAATTCCCGGACAGCGGACAAGAATATCCGCAGCAACCCGCTGAAACTCTGCACGGCTCACGCGGTCACTGCCCTCGAAAAGACTTTTCAACGCGTAAACGCCCGATTCGTAGAACGAAAGCGTTTCGCGGGTCAGGGCGTTGCGCACATCGGCGCGGCGGCCGAATTCGGCCTCCAATTGTTGAACCTCAGCGTGACGCGTCTCGAGAAAAACTCGAACGGACAGAATCACCCCAACGAGCGCAACCAAGCTGACAACTAGCCTTTGGCGGGAGAGAGAGCGGAAGGACGAAGCAAGCGGCATGGACGTCGGTCGGGAGCATGACCGAAGCCACGGCGGTCCTGCAAGCGGCGAGCGCCGGGATAAATCGGCGGCTATCGCATGGCGCGACGGGCCCGTTCCGCCGATCGGGCGGCCCAATCCGGCAAACCTCCCGCTGCTCCCCGCGGCGGGCCACGTCGAGCCCGTGGGTACTGCTGACCGAAATTCGGGGAAGGAGGTGGCCGCCGTTTCCGGTGTAGGCCAGCGCGCTTGCGCGCGCTCCGAAGGCGCCCGCAAGGGGCGCCACTACACGGTTCACACGCGCACGGGCGGCCCTCTTCCCGGAGGCCCCACGTGACTATAAACGGTACGGCAGCGGGAAGCGGTTGGAAAACGCGACAACCCGTTTCTTGGTTTCTGCGATGGCGGTGATCTCACGCTCGGTTCCAATCGCTCCGAGTACGGTGTCGATACAGTCGGCGATCTCAGACATGTCTGATTCTCGCATGCCGCGCGTGGTGATCGCCGGAGTTCCGAGTCGGATGCCTGAAGCCTGGAACGGCGAACGCGTTTCGAATGGAACGGTGTTCTTGTTGCACGTGATGTTGGCGTGATCGAGCGTCTCCTGCGCTTTTTTCGCGGTGAGCTCCGGGAATTTTGTCCGGAGATCGATCAGAAAGAGGTGATTGTCCGTTCCGCCCGAAACGAGCTTGTAGCCACGACTGGTGAACGCCGCCGCGAGCGCCTGGGAATTTTTCACGATCTGCGCGGAGTAGGTTTTGAACTCGGGCTTCAGACACTCCGCGAAACACACGGCCTTGGCGGCGATGACGTGCATCAGCGGGCCGCCTTGCGTGCCAGGGAATACCGCTGAATCGATTGCCTTGGCGTGCGCGGCGCGGCACATGATCAGCCCGCCGCGTGGTCCGCGGAGGGTTTTGTGCGTCGTCGTGGTGACGAAATCGGCGTGCGGAATCGGTGAGGGATGAATGCCCGCCGCGACCAGACCGGCGATGTGAGCGATATCGGCAAACAGCAGTGCGCCGACATTCCGCGCAATCTCGGCCATGCGGGGGAAGTCGATGATGCGCGAGTAGGCGCTCGCACCGACCGTGATCATCTTCGGCTTTTCTCGCTCGGCCACCACGGCGAGCTCGTCGTAATCGATCAGCCCGTTGTCTTCGCGGACACCATATTGGCAGAAATTATACAGCTTCCCGGAAAAGTTCGCGGGGTTCCCGTGCGTGAGATGACCGCCGTGACTTAGGTTCATCCCGAGAACTTTGTCGCCGGGCTGGAGGACGGCCGCATAAACCGCGGTGTTGGCCTGCGCGCCGGAGTGCGGCTGCACGTTGGCGTGTTCCGCGCCGAAGAGTTGTTTGGCGCGGTCAATCGCGAGAACTTCGATCTTGTCGACAAACTCGCAGCCGCCGTACCACCGCTTCGCCGGATAACCCTCGGCGTACTTGTTCGTCAGCACACTCCCTTGCGCTTCCATCACCGCCGGGTAAGTGAAATTTTCCGATGCGATCAGCTCGATGTGGCTTTGCTGGCGGTGAAATTCCTCGGAGATGGCCGAGTAAATTTGCGGATCGAGGGTTTGAAGAGGGGACGCGTTGAGCATGGCGAAAAGAGGGCGACGTTAGATCGAAATAGCAGCGGTGAGGCGATTGCCTAAACCTGCAATCCGCAATCCGAAATCCGTGCTCAACGGCTCGAGCCGGGCGCGACCCGTGTCTTAAGATACTCAAGTAGCGATGGGATCGCCTCAACCATCTCGTCGCGACACAGCTCGTAAACTTTCAGCGGACCGCCGTACGGATCAGGAATTTCGCGATCCCCGTCCGCCATGAAGTCGCGGAACAAGTGGATTTCCTGCGGAGCGGGATCGGCCTGCAATTGAATCATCGCTCGATGCGATTCCGTCATGCACAGCACGAGCAGAGCCCGGTCGAGCAGGTCCTGAGTCAGCGGACGGCTGGTGTGGCGCGAGATATCGATCCCCACCTTGCGCAACGCGACGACGGAATTTTCCGACACGGGCTCGCCCGGCCGTGCCGACACGCCGGCGGAGATGACCTTCAACGAACGCAGTGGCTCTGGTTGAGCCGCCAGCGCATGTTGCAACAGTCCCGCAGCCATTGGGCTGCGGCAGATGTTGGCAGTGCAGATGACGAGAAGAGTATCAGGCGGCATCGATAAGCTGGACGGCGAATGGACACCAATTCGGTCCTTTTGCAAAGAACGGAGTCACGCCCCCATTCTCGATGCATCGACGCCGGCACGCCGGGGATCCGCCAGACTCAAGGTCGGCGCAAGGCCTGCAATGCGCGATGCAGGTGAACTGCGCGCTGCAGGACGCGATCAATCAGCGGTGGTGGAGTCGACGGCACCTTTTTTCCATCGGGCGGAAGGTCGTCGAGCACGCTCGCATCGGCCAGGGCGCCGCCGCTCTCTGAGCGCGATCGCATGATGGAGGCTTCATCGACCCGCGGCTTATCGGCGTTCTCGGTGATGAGCGCGGCGATCGATGAGCCGTGCTCCAACGCGTCATAGGCCTTTTTCTCGTCGTCCGGATTGGCGGCCACGGAAATGTCAGGCGCAGTTTCAGGATTTTGGTGACCGACGGTGATGACGTTTGGGTGTTTCGCCCACCGGACCAGCGACTCGCGCAACACGGCAGCGGTCTCCGAATTCACCAATATAATCACGGGCGTATGAGGCTGGGCCCGAAATTTAAGCCACGCGTCGAGCGCAGTGGCGGCCTCGGGTTCAGCGGTGGTGTAGCGCAGGTCCAGGATCATGGACCCGTTCTTCACTTCGGCGGACGGCAGATCAGCCGGCAAGACGTGCGACCTGAGATAACGAACGCCCTCGCCCGCATCGCGCTCGACCGGATCCGCCCGGAGCCACGACGCTCCCACCATCAATAGCATCGTCCAACAGGTGTAGCGACGCCATTGGGAGCTGAACGATGCGGACCGGGAGCGACTGAGCTCGCCGCGCACGTCCGATAATTCGTGTTTAGTCATTATTGAGATTTGCACGCTGAGGACAGGCGGAGGCAGCCGAAGTGTCGCGAAACCGCAGATCAAGCGAAGGCATCCTCTTATGCGTCACGCGCGCCGGAGTTGTCGCGCGCCGATGTCGCGACGGAAATATTTGCTCGGACACTGGATCGCGTCGCAGACCGCATAGGCGTCAAGCGCCGCATGAGGCAGCGTCGGCGCCAACGCCGTCACGCCGAGGACCCGACCACCGTTGGTCACGAGTTGACCGGAGGCGTTGCGCGCGGTGCCGGCATGGATGATCGAGACCGACGACGGAATGGCGGAGGGCAACGTGATTGCGTCACCCCGCCGGTAGTCGCCCGGATAGCCTTTCGCGGCGATGACGACGCAGAGCGCATGAGCGGGTTTGATCTTCAGCTGGACGGGCGCGAGTTCGCCGGACGCCGCCGCCCAGAGGATTTCGAGAAAATCCGTTTCGATTCGCGGGAGGACAACCTGCGTTTCTGGGTCCCCGAACCGCGTGTTATACTCGAGCACGCTCGGACCGTCGGCCGTGAGCATGACGCCGATGAACAAGGTGCCGCGGAATTCGATGCCTTCAGCCGCGATCGCGTCGACGGACGGACGCACGATGTCGCGATCGATCTGGGCGAGGAGGCTGGGCGTGACGACCTCGGCCGGCGAATACGTTCCCATCCCGCCGGTATTCGGCCCTGTATCGCCATCGCCGATGCGCTTGTGATCCTGCGACGTCGGGAGGATGACGTAATCTTTGCCCGACACCACGACGAGCAGGGACGTTTCTTCGCCGACGAGGCAGTCTTCGATCAGGAGTTTCGATTGTCCGGGCAGGCTCATCAAAGCATGCACGGCCTCCTCCGCCTCGGCATGAGATTGAGCAACGACCACGCCCTTGCCCCCTGCCAGGCCGTCGGCCTTGACGACGATGGGAACGGCGCGCGCGCGAATGTAAGCGACGGCAGCCGCGGCCTGATCGAAGAACGCGGCGGGCGCCGTTGGGATGTTGTACCGTTGGAGGATTTCCTTCGTGTAGATCTTCGACGCTTCCAGTCGGGCGCCGTCGGCCTTCGGCCCGTACGCGCGGATTCCGACCTTGATCAGTTCGTCGACCAGCCCGAGCGAGAGGGGCACCTCCGGGCCAACAACAACGAAGTCGACGGCCTCGCTCAAGGCGAGTGCGACGAGTCCGCGGATGTCATCGGCAGCGATGGGATAACATGTCGCGATTTCCGCGATGCCGGGATTGCCGGGTGCGCAGAGCAGTCGCGGGGCGGTCGCGGATTTTCGCAACGCGATCATGATCGCGTGCTCGCGACCGCCTGAACCGACGAGGAGGACACAGCGGGGAAAAGAAGCAGAAGACACGGCGCGGTGAGTGATGGAAGACTAGAGCACCTGCAATTTTTTCCGGTAAAACGAGACGACTTCGTCCGGATCATCGGTGAAGAGCACGTAGTCGGCGATCCAGGCGGGTGCGCGCTTGGTGCGAATCATCTCGCGGATCTGCTTGCGAAGATCGCCCCAGAACCTCGCGTTGAAAAAGACGTACGGCACGCGCGGCCGGATGCCGAGCTTGAGGTTGCACATCTCGATGCCAATCTCCTCCAAGGTGCCGACTCCGCCCACGTTGAAGATACAGAAATCAGCGGCTTCGAACCATTTTTGCCGGAAGTGACGCGAGGACTCCTGGAAGGTATTAAAATAGTCTACACCGAGTTCAGGCGGTTGCGCCTCGAGTTCGAGGAAGCAGGCGCCGGTCAAAGCGCCTTTCGCGCGGGCCTGGTCCGTTGCGAGTCGCATCACGCCGCCGCCGCCGCCGGTGAGCACGCCGAGATTGTGGCCGAAGAATCCCGTGAGCTTGTCGACCAACCCGGAAATGCGGGCCGTGTCCGCGGGTTCGAGGCCCATGGCTGAGCCGTAGAAGGCGAGAATGGTGCACTCTTGAAAGCGCCGGGCGATTTCTTCGCGGACGAAGAAGCCATGCTCCTTCTTGTAGGTATGAAAGTAGAGTTCGCTGGTGAGCTCGTCGTACCAATACACCTGCAGGCCGATCGCATCGAACATGTCGAGGCGGGCGTGAGCGTTGCTGGAAAGAAAATAGCCGTGGGTCCGCGAAGCCTTGCGGAAAATCAGCCGCTTCAGTCGCACATCACCGATGCGCGTCACGAGCTCGATGTGTTCGAGCAAGTCCGGGAAGTAATCGAGAATCAGCGTGTCCGCGTTTTCCGGCGCGGCGTCGAGCGCTTGAATCATCGTGCGATAGCCGCAGGCACCATTGCTCGACAAAACCTTCTTCACGTCATCGCCAGAACGAATGAACAGCGCGCGATTCTCCATCGTGGCGCTCTGATTCCGCACCGTGATCTTCGTCCTGGGCTTCGCCTCAAGATTGTCGCGCGGTGATTTTTCATCGAGGCACTTGTAGAGATCCGACGCGGTGGCCAGCAGGCGCTGGCGTTTCTTGGCGAGGGTCTTGAATTCGGGATCGCTCGCCTCGGGCGCGCGGAAGATCTCGACGGACACCATGGGATTTACCACCGGCTGATCGCCCGTGTTGTAAATCTCGAGCATGATGTTCGTGCCGAATGTCTTGATCGGATCCAGCAGGACGGCGCTCGTGTGAATCCCGAAATTGCCCTCGCCCTGATTCAGCACGACGAAGTGCTCTTTCAAATACATCGAACAGCTCGTGAGGATGCCGGAGTGGGGCGGGATGGTGAGCGGCGCGGCTTCGCGGCGAATCTGCACCTTATCCAGGAAAGAGCGACCGGCGTTGCCACTGACGACACGCTCAAAATTCAAGCGCTGCAGCTTGGGGTTGAGCGTGTAGGACACCTGGTGCGGCGTCAGGTACACGCGGCCAGCGCGATCAATGCTGATCGTGTTGGGCAGCTTGAGCAGGTTGGACGTCACAGCGGTCCAGATTTCTGCCGTGGAGAGCTTCGCGGCGGCGGGAGCGTAAAACAGCCGACCGACGGGCGAGCCGGATCGCAGCAATTTTTTCCAATAGGTCGCGTTGGGAAAGCTGGTATCGTAGATGAAAGCGTCGACCTCCAGTTCGAGGCGGTTGCCCTCCTGGCGCACGGGCCCGTGCGTCAGCATTTCAATACCGATGCGGGCGAGGGAGCTGCGCTCCGTGAACTTGAGCTCGGCCAGGACGGTTTTGGCGAAATCCAGCTCGCCTGGCTGCCGTGGCCAGAACGCGAGGGTCAGCGCGACCGTGCGTTCATCTTTGTTTTTTACCGTGAGAATTTGTCCGTCCTGACTGGTCCAGAATTGGTCGAAGCTCATGAAAAGGGTTCCAGTAGGGTTGGATTGCACCGGCGAGACAAGCGGGGAGTAATTGATTGCATTCGTCTGACCCGACTGGCACACCGGAAAACTTCACGGCACAAACGTGAGCTTTTCGTTTCCATACCGCTTCCCCTCATCTGAATGAAATCCAAGTCCCTCCTCATCGTTTGCGCAATGACGCTCGGCGCCGCTGCGACGGCGAATGCTCAAGAAATCAAGCTGAACCTGCCTGCGCAGGGTGACGCTGCCGCCGCCAAGGCGCCCGCTGCCCCGGCCGCGGCCGAGTTCAAGGAGCAGCAGCTGATTGAAGAGTTCGGCTGGTTCATGGCGAAGCGGGTCGGCCTCGCAGAGTTGGAATTTACCCCGGCGCAGGTCGACGCGTTGATCAAGGGCCTTTCGCTCGCCGCTGCAGGCAAGGACTCACCTTACGAACTGGAGAAGATTGGTCCGGCCATGGATCAATTCATGCAGCGCAAGCAGACCGCCTACATGGCGAAGTTGAAGGAGAAGGGTTCCGCGGAAACGACGGCCTTCCTCGCGGAAGTTAAAAAGAAGTCCGATGTCGTGGTCCTGCCCAGCGGCTTGATGTACCAAATCCAAAGTCCGGGTACGGGTCCGGCGCCAAAGCCAGAGGAGACCGTCAAGGTTCACTACACCGGTACCCTCGTGAACGGGACCGTTTTCGACAGTTCCGTGCAGCGCGGCGAGCCGGTTGAGTTCCAACTCAATGAGGTCATTCCAGGCTGGACCGAGGGACTGCAAAAAATTTCCAAGGGCGGAAAGATCAAACTCTATATCCCACCCCAGCTCGCGTATGGCGATGAAGGCCGTCAGGGCATTCCGCCGGCTTCCACGCTGGTCTTCGATGTTGAGCTGATTGATATCAAGCCCACGCCGCCGCCAGCCGCCGCTGCGCCGGCTGCACCAGCCGCCACGCCGACGAAGTAATCGGCTAATCGTTCTAATCAAGCCCCGGAAGTCCGGGGCTTTTTTGTGCGCGTTGACTAGCTGATCGACGTCACCACGGACCGGATGTCGGCGATCAATTCGTCGATGTCCTCAGCGGTCGTCGACCACGAGCACATCAACCGATAACCGTGCTCACCGACGAAACGGTTCAACCTCCAGCCGAGGGCAGCGAGGGCCGGGTACACCGCGGGCGCGAGTTCGGCGAAAACTGCGTTCACCTCCGGTTGACGAATCAGCTTAATCTTGGGTATCGGCCGCAGAGCCTCGGCGAGCACCTTCGCTTGAGCGTTGGCGTGGGCGGCGTGCTTGAGCCAGACGCCGTCACGCAGCAGAGCTGACCATTGAGCGGCGGCAAAACGCATTTTAGAGGCGAGCTGGCCGCCTTGCTTGACGCGGTATTCAAAGTCTTGAGCCAGCGCACGATTGAAAAACACAACCGCTTCGGTTCCGAGCAGGCCGTTTTTAGTGCCGCCGAGCGTCAGTACGTCCACCCCCGCGCGCCACGTCACATCGGCGGGCAGCGCGCGAAGGGCGCTCGCGGACGAATCCCGTTGGGCGAGCGCGGCGACGGCATTCGCGAAGCGGGCTCCATCCATGTGCACACGGAGATCATGAGTGCGAGCGAGCTGAGCCAGCGCGCTGATCTCCTCCCGGCTGTAAACCGTGGCCCACTCGGTTGATTGAGTGAGCGATAGCACGCGGGGCTTGGGAAAGTGCACGTTCGGCTCGCGGCGCAAAATGCGTTCAACTTCGTGCGGCGAGAGTTTGCCGTCTGCGCCGGACAGCGGAATCAACTTGGCGCCCCCGGTGAAAAACTCGGGCGCACCGCACTCATCGGTGTCGAGGTGCGAAATGGCGTGGCAAAGGATGCTCGTGAACGGGTCCCGACAGCAGGCGGACAGCGCGAGGGCATTGGCGGCTGTCCCGTTGAACACAAAAAACACGGAGCACTCAGTCTCGAACAAATCGTTGAAGCTGCGACGCGCTTCCGTCGTGACCTCATCTTCGCCGTAGCTCGCTACGTAGTCGCGATTCGTCGCGGCCAGCGCGGCCCAGGCTTCCGGACAGATTCCGGCGGTATTGTCGCTGGCGAAAGCGTGGTGGCGCGGTGCGTTCGACGCGGACATCCGGCAACTAGAACATCAACTCGAGAGCGCGGCCATTGGTTTTCGCGATTGGCATCCGCGCCGGCCCGGAGTTGCCTGTCGGATCAATGAACGCGGCAGATGTGAATCTCTACCTCGTCGGCTTTATGGGAACCGGCAAGACCACGATCGGTCGCGCCGTGGCCCAACGGCTTGGCTTTGCCCTGCTGGACAGCGACCACGAAATCGAGCGACAGGAAGGCAAGACCATCGCGGATATCTTTGCGGGTCCCGGTGAAGGAGCGTTCAGAAAGCTGGAGCGTAGCTATATCGAAAGCGGGCACCCTTCGCTGCGCACGGTGATTTCCTGCGGAGGCGGGTTGGTGGTTCAGCCCGGGATGCTGGAGTTGCTGAACACCAAAGGGGTGGTTGTCTGCCTCCACGCTTCGATCGAAACCATCCTGCTGCGCACGGGGCGTCATCAGCACCGGCCGTTGCTCAACGTCGAGGATCCTGATCTGCGGGTGCGAACGCTCTACGCTGAGCGCGAGCCGATTTATAAGCGAGCCGGCACCGTGATCCTGACCGACTCACGGCCACTCAATGATATTGTGGCGCACGTCATTCGAGCTTGGCGGCGGGAAGCCATCGATTTCGCGCGGAAACATCCATGAGCGACGGTCGGCAGGAAGAGTTACGGAGACGCTTGTTGGCGCTCGGTTTTGATGATGTCCGGTTCGCGTCAACCGGTCAGGCGATGGACGGCGAAGGACTCAATGCCTGGCTCGCCGCGGGAATGCAGGGAGAGATGGCGTGGATGGAACGGACGGCTGCGAAGCGTCTGGATCCGTCGCAAGTGCTGGAGGGTGTCCGTTCCATGATCTTGCTCGGCGTGAGCTATGCCGAGAATCCCGCGCAGACACCGCCGCGGACGGCCGATCAGCCCGTGTGGGCGCGTTACGCGCTGCACGAAGACTACCACGACACGATCAAACCCGCGCTCGTCCAAGCCGGACGGGAACTTGAGGCGCTGTTTCAGGCAACGACCGCCGATTATCGTTACTATGTGGATACCGGGCCGGTGCTCGAACGCGGTTGGGCGGCGCGGGCCGGACTCGGGTTCGTCGGGAAAAACGCGATGCTGATCTCGCGCCGTCACGGCAACTGGCTGTTTCTCGCCGCGATTCTGACGCGCGTCGAGCTGGAGCCGGACGCGCCCATTCGGCGCAAACTGCTTCCCTCGCCCCAGACTCCGGATGCGGACATCGGTCTCCTGTGCGGTAAATGCACGCGTTGCCTGGACGCCTGTCCGACGCAGGCGTTCGCGCGCCCTGGGGTCGTCGATTCTCGACGTTGTATCTCCTACCAGACGATTGAAAACAAAGGCGTGATTCCGCGGGAGTTGCGCGCGGGAATCGGGTCCCGGATCTACGGGTGTGACGTTTGTCTCGAGGTGTGTCCGTGGAATCGCTTTGCGCAACAAGGTCGGGCGATGCTGCTGACCGCGCGTCACGAACTGCGCGACCTTTCCCTGACCGAAATTCTGGAACTCACGCCGGAGAGCTTCGCGCAGATCTTTCGGCGGACCGCGATGAAGCGCGTCAAACTGGGCGGTTTGTTGCGCAACGCCTGTATTGTCGCGGCCAATTCGCGTGACGGCCAGTATCTGCCGTCGCTCGTCAGACTCGCCGCGCACGAACTCCCGCTCGTCCGGGCCCACGCGGTTTGGGCGGTGTACCAACTTGCACCCCATCAGAGCGCGATCGAGCTGCTTGCGACAGTGCGCGCTGCGGAAACCGCGGAGATCGTTTTGGACGAATATTTGGCGGCGGCCGCGGCACTCGCCCAACGCTTGCCAGAGGTCGTCGCTGAGCAGCAGGCGCCGTCGCCAACAAATTCGGCGGCCTTGGAGGCCTGAATCGAAACCGGAGGCTACGCGAAGAGCTCGGCCATTTTGGCGACGAACGCGGGCGGGGGGCGGGTCGGTTGGCCACGCAGATCGCAAAAAGCGTGAGCGGTCTGACCCGTCGCGAGACGTTCGTCGCCGCGCATAACCTCATAATCGATCCGGATCCGGAGCAGTGGTTTTTCGCGGATGGTCGCGAGGATCGTAAGCGTATCGTCGTAGAGAGCCGGGCGATGGTATTTCACCGCCACTTCGAGCACCGGAATCCGGTAGCCGTCAGCTTCGAGCTGACGGTACGGAAAACCCTGTTCGCGCAAGAGCTGAGTACGGGCGACCTCAAACCACGGAAGATAGTTCGCATGATAGACGATTCCCATCATGTCGGTCTCGGCGTACCGCACCGTGATACTGGCTCGGCTTTGAATCATTCAGCAGCGAACACGGGCTCGAACAACGCCTCCGCGGATTTCCGCCAGCAATTGCGCGTCGCCCATTGCCGGCCTGCTGAGCCGAGTCGATCACGTAGTTCTTCGTCGAAGACGAGCTGCTCGAACGCCGCGGCGAGCTGGGCTGGCCGGTTAGGCGGGACGAGCAATCCAGTCACTCCATCCACCACGGCCTCTGCGACTCCGCCCACATCATGGGCCACAACGGGGAGTCCATGGGCCGCGGCTTCCAGGTAAACGAGGCCAAACCCCTCGATGCTCAGGCCGTGATTGACGCTCGTCATCGCGAAGATGTCCGACCGGTCGTAGATTTCTGAAAGCTCATCGTCCGGCAGATTGCCCAGAAACCGAACCACGAGGTCGGGTCGAGCTGCAGCCGTTGCACGCAAAGTGGACTCGTAGTTGTCTTTGCTCTGACCGCCGACGATCCAGTATTCCAGCCGCGACCGAACGTCGGGGGCGAGGGTTTGCAAGGCCTCCAAGGTGATCAGTTGACCCTTACGCGGGTGGAGCCGACCCACGGTGAGAACGATGATCTTTTCTTTCGTGGCGCTCCGCTTCGAGGGAAGTACGGTCAGATCTGTCCGGAGCGCGCCCGGGGTGAGGAAGATCTTGCTCGCGGCCTCCGGGAAATGCGACAGCAGCAGTTCCTGCGTATAATTGGTGAGCGTGGTCACTCTCGTCGCTCGGCGAATAAGTTGCCGAGCCAGACCGCGGCGCCACGGACTGCGCGCAAATTTCAGGATTTCCGAGCCGTGGAAGGTGAGGACCAGCCGATTCGGACGAAACGTGTGAAAGAACTGCAACAGCATCATCGTCAACATCGGCCCCGGTTCCGGCAGGTACACGATCGCATGACGAAGTTGGCGCCGGGCACGGATCAACTGCCAACCGAGCAGGAACTGGCACCAGAGATCATGGGTGCCGCGGAGGGGCATCCGCCGAAGCCGGAAGGGCCAGGGTTTTTCGGGCGCCGCTGAGCGTTTGGATTGCGCCCAAACTTCCAAATCGTACCCCAGTGTAACGCTCGCTTTTGCTATCTCCTCCGTGAACGTTGCGATTCCGCCTCGCATGGGATAGAACTCATGCGTGATGAGAAAGATAGGCGGAACAGTGGCTACGGTGCTCGGTTCGGTCATGCTTAGTGCTTAAAGGCGGTGTGGTCGCCAGAACGAAAGGGAACGTGCTAATCTGTAACCGGTCAACTGACAATCGACAGCAGAACCTCTCCTCATTTGTACGTGGTAGTTGAAGTCCGTTTGGCGCCACAGCTCAGAGCCGAGTCACAAACAATTAGGGGTTTACATTCAACCGACCGGAAACAAATCTAACGTCACCTAAACGATGTCCGAAGCACACTCTCACAGCCCGGCCAACAATAAGCCATTTCCAGTTCTGGCTAAACCGTTTGCCCCCGAGGATGAAACGGCGCTGAGAGAAGCCCTAAAACGGTGCTCTCCGTCAACATTTGAAGCCGCCGTGCAGTATCGGAAAACTGGAAATCCCGAGCACGTTCCGGCCGTGGTGATTGGTGTCGTAGAACGCTTCGTTGAGCCTGATCTGCGCGTTAAACTGAAAGATGCCGATGACGATCTGCGCCTCATTGAGGATCTCGGGATCGATTCACTGACGATGATGGAAATCGTCATTCTGGTCGAAGACGTCCTCCAGCTTTCGATCAACAACGACGAGCTCCGCAATCTTCGCACCGTCGGCGACGTCAAAACGTTCATCGATTGTAAGATTCGCGACCTGCCGTTGCCCAAGCCCACCAAGTTTCTTCCGATCGAGCATATCGGCGCAGTGATGCCGATCCAGCCGCCGTTCCTGTTTCTGAATGAAGCTTCGGTAAGCTCCAGCGGTGCAAACGGAAAGTACAAGATCAGCGGCCAGGAGTTTTTCCTCCAAGGCCATTTCAAAGATAATCCCGTTCTGCCCGCCTCGATCATGCTCGAGGCCCTCGGCCAGCTGGCGGTTCTGTTCCTCCTCGAAGGAATGGTGGTTGAACCTGGCAAAGTCGTGAGTCCACAGACCATCTTCTTCACCGGTTGTGAAGGCGTCCGGGCCCATCGTCTGTGCAAACCGGGCGATATCCTGACGCTCTCGATCAAGCCCAAGCGGATGAAAATGCCGCTCGCGACGTTTGAAGGTGCCATCCGGGTCGGACAGGAAAAGGCCGCCATTGCCGAGGAGATCACGCTGACTTTTGGATACGCCGACGCGGTCATCAAGCCCGAGCCTGCTCAACCCATTAGCCGGGTGGTTGGATCCACGTCATCCGAGCCCAGCACGTCCCCGCCGCTTCGTGCGGCGATGGGCGCGTGAGCGCTTCCTGCGCTTGACGGAGCCAAAGCGACCTTCGGGTCGCTTTTTTATTGGACCCGCAAAACCACAAACGTGCGCGTCGCACGTTGACCCAAGCCGGGAAAGTAGCTCCATTTCGGCACTTGTTGACGCATTCGCATGCGTCTCACTGGAATCTCTCGAGCTCGCATGCCTCGTATCTTTATCACCGGATTGGGTTTTGTGACCAGCATTGGCAACGACGCTGGAACGGTCGCGCGGAATTTGCGCGAACAGCGGCATGGGTTCGAACTTTACGAGCCGTTCAACCGGCCGGACGTACCGTGCAAAGTTATCGGCACGGTGAAGGAATTCACGACCGACTCGACCGATCAGGAGGATTGGACGTTTCCCGCGCGCTATAAGATCAAGCGGGAGCTGCTCCGGACAATGGCGCCAAATGGGCTATTCGCCCATTGTGCGATGGTTCAAGCGATTGGAGATGCGCAGCTGACCGAGCCGGATATCTCAAACGCTGAGACGGGGCTGTATGCCGCTTCCGGGGGGTCGCCGTATCTAACAAACTACCACCATAATCGCCTGCAGAAGCTGGGTGTGGCGCGGTGCTCGCCGCTCGGCATCGTGGCCTCGATCGTGGGCACGTTGAACTTCAACCTGGTGGCGGCCTTCAAGATCGAAGGCGCCTCCTGCGGTTTCTCGTCCGCCTGCGCCTCGTCGGCGCACGCCTTGGGTTTCGCCTTTGATGAGCTGGCGCTGGGCCGGCAGAAGCGGATGTTCGTGGTGGGCGGAGAGGACGGGAACACCGATGCAATTCTGCCATTCGCTGGAATGCGCACGCTGTCGCTGCAGACGGACCCGAATCTTGCTTCGAGACCCTTTGATATCGCGCGTGATGGGTTTGTGGGGACAGGCGGTGCGACGGTGTTGGTGCTGGAGACTGAGGACGAGGTGAACCGTCGCGGCGTGAAGCCGTACTGTGAAGTGCTGGGCTGGGGCCAGGCGTCGGACGGTTACAACGTCGCCATTTCTCATCCGGAAGGGAACGGTTCGGCCGGGGCCATGAACAGGGCATTGAAGGCCGCCAGGATCGCACCGGAAGAAGTCACGTATGTGAACGCTCACGCCACCTCGACGCTCATTGGTGACGTTTCGGAAGCGCGCGCGCTGCGAGAGGTGTTCAAGGACCCCAATGCACAGCCCGCCGTAAGCAGTACCAAGGCATTGACCGGACACGGCCTTTCTCTCGCCGGGGCGATGGAGACGGGGTTTTGCGCGCTCGCAATGCGCGAAGGATTCATGCCCGGGTCTGCCCATATTTCGCAACTTGATCCTGCGTGTAACGGTCTACGCATTCTGCGGACGACCGAGACCGTCGCGCCCAAGATCGTGCTCAAGAATAGCAGCGGTTTTGGCGGAGCGAATGTGGCGCTGCTGTTCAAAAACGTGTGATCGAGCGGCGCGACGTTCCCGCCACTGCCTGACTCACATGAGCTCACTGACGACGCATTACGCGCATGCCTTTGTGAGTGGTGCCAGCAAGGGGCTGGGCCGCGCCTTTACCGAGATGCTGCTGGACGAGAACGTGCGCGTGTGGGGCACGGCGCGTGATGCTGCCGCCTTGACCGATCTCGCAACGCGTTACCCGACGACCTTCACTCCCGTGGTCATGGATCTGCAAGCGCCGGCTGCCGCTGAAGCAGCGTTCACTCGTGCCGCCAACTCGGTGGGCGGCGCGTTCGATCTGCTGATCAACAACGCCGGCTACGGTGTATTCGGCGGTTTTGACGAGGCCGAATTCGAGCTCTGGCAAAAGCAACTTGATGCCATGTTGGGAACCACGCTGCGATTGACGCATGTCGCCCTGCGAGGAATGCGTCGTCGGAATCGCGGGTGCATCGTCAATGTTTCGTCGCTGGCGGCGGAGTTTCCGCTTCCGTTCATGAGCGGGTACAACGTGGTGAAGGCCGGCCTGTCCGCGCTCAGTGAAAGTTTAATCATTGAAACACGGGATACCGATCTCAAGGTCATCGATTTTCGTCCGGGCGACTTCCGCACCGACTTCAATGACGCCATGCTAACCACCTCTTCGTCTGCGCAGCCCGCGCCTACGGCCGTCTCGGCGGCATGGCGCGGGCTGGAGGCACATCGCCACGCCTCGCCGAAGCCGATGGCCGCCGCGCGCGATCTGCGGCGTGCGCTGCTGCGACGGAAGAGTGGAATTGTCCGTTCGGGTTCTTTCTTCCAGGCGCGCTTTGCTCCGACGTTCACTGCAGTCATTCCGGCGTCATTGCGCCGCTGGATCACCGCTCGATATTTCGGTCTCTGACGTGCCCAAAATTCGCATACTGGTACTCACCTCCAGCACCGGGGGCGGTCACGACGCCCGGGCCGAAGCGTTCGCTGAGTGGTGCTTCCAGCTCTACCGGCACGACATCGAGGTTCGCATTGAGCAGATGCTGGAAAAATCCTCGGTGGTGAATCGCGCGGGCGTTCGTCTCTACAATCGGATTCAGCGCAGCGCCCCGTGGGTGCACAAAGCGTTTTATGCCGTCGTCGAACTGTTGAGCGTGCTGAACACGCGTGGGGTCACGTTCGGCCAAAAGTACTACCTCGAAGTCCTGAAGAGCTATCGGCCGCACTTGATCTTCAGTGTGCACGATTGTTTGAACCGCGGCTATTTTCCTCTCGCGCGAAAAGTGTTGGGTGCCGACCGCGTTCGCTGCGCCACCTATTGCGGAGAGTTTTCGGGCGGGTGGGGGTATTCGCGTAATTGGATTGAGCCTACGGTTGACATGTATTTCTCGCGCACGCCCACCGCGCACGATTTTGCGGTGAAGTCCGGGATTCCGCCCGCGCGCGGGCGCGTGCGTGGTTCACTGATGCTGCCTCGGGCGCACCTTGAGGTGTTGGGCCCGGAGGATCGCCGCACGTTCCTGAGCAAGAAGCTCGGTCTGAATCCGGATCTGTTCACGGTGTTTCTCGCCACGGGGGGCAATGGCGCGCACAACCATTTCGACATGCTGCCGGCACTCGTTCGCCACGCCGAACACGTGCAGGCGATCGTCATCTGCGGCCGCAATAAGCAGGCGTACAATGATCTCGTGCAATGGCGTGCGACGCATCCTGAGTTCAACTGTTACATCGAGGGTTATTCAGAGATCGTGCACCTGCTGATGCAGGTGAGTGATGTCATTGTCACCCGCGGCGGCACGACCACGTGCGCGAAGGCGCTGCATTTCCGCTGCCCGATTGTGTTCAACGCGTTCGGCGGAATCATGCCGCAGGAACAGTTGACCTGGAAATTTTTCCGCAACGGCGCGGGTTGTCACAAGGTTGAAAACCCAGCGGAATTCGGCGCCTTGGTGGACCGCTGGGTCACCGATCCAGCCGCTTACCAACTCGACCGGGAGCACTTCCTCCAGCTCCGGTACGAGGAAGATCCGACGGTGATCATCGACGAATTGGTCGCCTTGGCCAATGAGGTCGTGAACGCAAAACTTCGTCGTCGGGCGTTCCCCCCCAGCAATGGAAACGGCAACAGCTACACGGCAAAACCCGCCACTACGGTAGCGGGCGATGCGGGCGGAGTTTAGTCGGGGACTTCGAGAATGCTGTGGCGGCGGGACGGCTGCCTGTGTTAGTTCATGACTTTTCCACATGGCTACACCGTTCAAGCTTGAGCTCACGCAACGCCCCCGCCGTCTTCGCCGCACCGCGTCGCTCCGTTCGATGGTCGAGGAAACGATTCTCCGCCCGGCCGATTTCATCGCGCCGCTCTTCGTCGTGGAGGGCAAGCAGCCGCCGGAAGCAATCGCCTCCATGCCGGGCGTCTTCCGTCTGAACGTGGCCGATCTCGTGAAGGAATGTCGTGCGTTGGCGAAGGTGGGGATTCCGGCGGTCGCACTTTTCCCCAAACTCGATTCGCGTTTGAAAGATGAGGCAGGAAGCGCGGCGTTGAACGAAGATGCGCTCATTCTCCGAGCCGTGCGCGCCGTGAAAAAGTCGGTGCCTGAGCTTACGGTCATGACGGACATCGCGCTGGACCCGTACACCACGCATGGTCACGACGGCTTGCTGAACGCGGAGCGCAACGACGTCGAGAATGACCGTACCGTTGAAGTGCTGACCACGATGGCCGTGCTTCACGCCGGAGCGGGGGTGGATCTCGTCGCGCCCAGTGATATGATGGACGGCCGGGTCGGCGCGATCCGCCGCGCGTTGGATGCCGCCGGCTACTCGTCGACGGGGATCATGGCCTATTCGGTGAAATTTGCCTCGGCTTACTACGGCCCCTTCCGCGACGCGGTTGGCAGCGCGGCGGCCGCCGGCACGAGCCTCTTGAACAAGGCAACCTACCAGCTCGATCCGGCGAATCGACGGGCTGCGCTCACGGAGCTCTCACTCGACGAAGCCGAGGGCGCTGACATCCTGATGGTGAAACCCGCGGGGCCTTATCTCGATATTATCCGCGACGTGCGCAACGCGACGAACAAGCCGATTGCGGCTTATCAGGTTTCTGGAGAATACGCGCAGCTTCACGCCGCGGCGAAACTCGGGTGGCTCGATCTCCCGCGGACCCGGCGCGAGTCTTTGCTTTCGATCAAACGGGCAGGGGCGGACATGATCCTGACTTACTTCGCCAAAGAGATGGCCGCCGAGCTCGGCAAATAATTCAGAAGGGCGACCGCGGCACTTGAATCGAGTCGCCCGGCATCAGACGAGGATCTTGCGACGGAGTGCGCTGCGCCAGCTTCGCGTCCAGATCATAGGGCTTTTGGTCGCGGACCAGACTCACGCGAGTTTCTTTCGCGTAGAGCGTGAAGCCGCCGGCCGACTGGATCGCTTTCGCGACGGTCAAGTCTGGGGTCCAGACGATGCGGCCGGGCCGGACAACTTCGCCGCCGACGTAGACATAGCGTTCGGTCACACTCACCGAGACGTCGACGGTGTTGTAGAATTTGCGCGATATATACGTTTCGCGGATACGCTGGGAAAGTTCACCGGTGTTCAAACCTGCCGCCAAGAGGGTGCCGATGTACGGGAGACTGATGGAGCCTTGGTCGTCGATCTGAACGGAATTGACGCTTGGATCTGGGACTCCTTGGAGCGCGATGGTGAGGCTGTCGCCGCTGCGCAACTGAGCGGAAGATGTCGCGACGGGCACGGCAGGATTGAGCGTCGTGCCCTGGGTTCCACCGGTGCCGCAACCGGCGAGCAGTGCGACGACGCACGTTGTCGCCGACCGAAATGCCGCGTAACGAAGAAGCATCATCGCAGCGTTGCGGCGAGGCATCCTGAAGGCAACGCCGTGATTCGTTTCATCGGCGTCGTGACGGTTTGGATTCCTGCTGACCGTTTCGGATGGGCAAAAAAAACCGGGCGGCCGTGTGGGGCCGCCCGGTGGAAAGTTCAACGTTTACCCTTGGTCTTCTTCTTCGGCTTTTCGCCGTCGTCGTCGGATTCCTCGGACTTTTCGTCGTCGTCCTCCTCCTCATCTTCGTCCTCGTCGTCCTCATCCTTGTCCTTGTCGTCGTCTTTGTCCTTGTCCTCGTCCTCTTCGTCCCACTTGAGCGACTCGTCGTTCTTGAGTTTTTCCTCTTCGGCGGCGTCGAGTTCGGGCAGGTCGTCGCCCTCGCCCTCGTCATCGAGGTTCTTGGCGGGTTGTTCTTCGTCGGACTCGTAACCGGCCGGCATGAAGTCGAGAATGGAGGTGAGCTCCTCGAATGAATGGACCGCTTTGCCTTCGATGAAATGGCTGTTCTGCTCTTCGCGCAGTTCGTCTTCGACCTCGTCCACGGTCAGCTTGGATTCGAACTCGAAAAGATCGTTCAACATCTTCACGCGACAACGCGTCAGATGATCGAGCAAGTCAGCGTAAGGCCCATTTTCCTCGTCGAGGATGTCGGGGAGGGCGAAGAGTTTTTCGTCGGACTCAAAGAGTGACTCCTTCGTGCGCTTCAGACGAACCTTGCCGCTGCCCAAGTCCTTCTCGATGCGGAAGAGAATGAAGGCGCGCTCCATCAGGTCCTGATCGAAACCGTAATCGCGCAGTGGGTCGACCAGATCGACGAGGTGCGAGAGTTGACGGGGATCGATGATGGATAATCCGTCGACGTCCCAGCGCACGGGATCACTCGTCTCGCTGACCCACCAATTATGATCCTCGCCGAGGCGTACTACGCACCAGTCGAGGGTTGAAGTTGCTTTAGCCATTGTGAAAAGAAAGGGGTGTGATTTTTGGCGCAGCGTGCGAGGGGAGGTTGAAAAAACAAGCACAAAAAAGCACACTTTTGGCGCGAAGCGCAGGAACGCACGCTCACGCGGAAAATCATTCGCCGTCGCCGTTTAGAATTTTTGTCACACTTGCTTTTTGATCGACCGTTTTCAGTGTCGGCGCGCCATGGCTTGGCTTTACGAGAAGATCATACGTCCGGCGCTGTTCAAGATGGAGGCAGAACATGCCCACGAGCTTGCAGTCGACGCACTTGCTTTATTGGCGAGATTTTCCCCGGTCTGTCGTGCGATGGCGCGTTCCAACACGCTCTCCCAAGCGAGGCTTCGGCCAATTGAGGCGTTCGGACTTCGTTTTCCCAACGCGATCGGACTGGCCGCGGGATTCGACAAAAATGCGTGTGCCTGGCCCGCCGCTGCCGCTTTGGGTTTTGGGCATGTCGAGATTGGAACCGTGACCGCACTCGCCCAGCCGGGGAACGATCGGCCGCGCATGTTTCGCTATCCGTCCTCGGCTGCGGTGATCAACCGGATGGGTTTCAACAATCAAGGTTCGGAGGCCGTGGCCGCTCGACTGTCGAAGCAGGCTCGCCCCGGCCAACGTCCCATCCCGCTCGGTATCAACTTGGGGAAATCGAAGATCACCGAAATCGGGCAGGCGACGGCGGACTACCTGGTGAGCTTCGCCAAATTGGCCGATCACGCCGATTATATGGTGCTCAATGTGAGCAGTCCGAACACACCGGGTTTGCGCCAACTGCAGGACGAAGATCGGCTCCGGGAGCTTTTGGCGGCCGTGACCGCGGCTAATCGCGAGCGCAAAACGGGTCGCGTCCCGTTGTTGCTCAAAATCGCCCCGGATCTGAGCTTTCGCCAAATCGACGCCGTGTTGACCGCTCTTTTCGATTTCCAGCTCGATGGCATCATAGCCACGAACACTACTCTGGCTCGACCAGGCGCGTTGGCTTCCGCCAACCAAGCGGGCGGCCTGAGCGGTCGCCCCGTGCGTGAGCGGAGCACCGCGATCATCAACTACATTGCTCGCGCCACCCATGGCCGGTTGCCCATCATCGGAGTGGGTGGAATCGATGACGTGAGAAGCGCGGCCGAGAAATTGGATGCCGGTGCAACGCTGCTTCAAATCTATACCGGCATGATCTTTAAAGGTCCGTTTTTGCCGGCGGAATTGGCGCGAGGATTGAGGGACCGCCAGCGGCGGTGAGCGGGAGGTTTCGAGCCGCTGACGGTGGCTTCGGGCGGGCGGATTTTCGGGGCTTTACAAGGTGCGATCGATTGCTCTTAGTCCGCCTTCCTCTTCGGAAATTGCTCGGGTGGTGGAATTGGTAGACACACACGTTTGAGGGGCGTGTGCCGTAAGGCGTGCAGGTTCGAGTCCTGTCCCGAGCACCATTTTAGGGGAACAGGCGGCCGCCCGGCAGACTCTATCCGGCCCGCGATTGAAGCTAAGCGATGTTCTGTTCGGCTGTGCCCGCGCTAATCCTTACCCCGGGAAATCGCTTGCCTCACCTCCGAGCCCGTGAACACTTCGGCCCGACCAACACCGGCCATTGCGGCCCCAGCAAACCTATCGCGGGCTCTCGCCCGCTTGCCTCCGATTTCATGGACGACACGCCAGCCAAGGAAAATCCTCCCAAGGATTTCAACAAACTCGACCTGAGCCAGCTACAAGGCTTCAGCTTCGGTACACAGTGGTCTCAAGACAAAACCTCGTCGCCTGATCAGCGCGAACGTTCAGATCGTCCAAGACGCGATGCTTCACCGGATCGTCGCGAAGGAGGTGGCGCACCGGATCGTCGAGACCGTCGGGTCTTCCGCAGATCTCCGTCCGAGGGCGAACCGTCGGCTCCTCCCGCGGGTTCACCGCCTTCAAGCGCTCCGGCGGCGGATGTGCCTCAGCGCCGTGAGTTCAGTGGCGATCGGGCTCCGCGTCGCGATTACGCCTCGGGACCGCGTCGTGATGGTCCGACGGGCGGGGATCGCAACGCGCCACGTTATGGATCTGGTGGATACGGTGGCCGATCGGAGATGCAGGACCGCGGTCCCTACGACAGTCCTTACTTCAGCGTCGCGTTCTATCCTGAGGACACGAGTTTCAACGCGCTCGCAAAAACCATCCGCTCTTCCTGTCGCACGATCGAGCTCTTCGAAATCGCGCGCACGGTCATCGGTAAAGCCGATCGTTTTGTCGTGGTGCTGGCGCGAAAGCCAGGGTCCGTCTCCGAAAGCCAGGATGGCGCCGCGCGTCAGCCGATTTTTCTGTCCGTTCCGGACGGGCTGCCGTTTGAAAGTGAAGAGACGGCACTCGCGCATTTTTTCTCCACGCATCTTGGCCGTTTCTTTGATCTGGCCGACGTTGAAGTCGAGCCACCGAAGGGGAATTTCCAAGTGATCAACCGCTGTGGCATCACCGGCGAACTACTCGGGCCACCGAATTACCACCGCTACACGCAGATCGTGCAGCAGCACTTTGCCGCGAAGATCTCGCGCATGAGCTTCGAGGCGTTTCGCGGCCGGATCGAGACCGTGCGCGATCCTGAAGTCGTTGCGCAATGGCTCGCGAAGATGAAGAAAGCCACGCGTTACACGTGGAAGTTGTCGACGAAGGCGCCCGCCAGCGTTCCGACCGTCGCACCGGCGGAAGGTGCTTCACCGGCCGTCGAAGCTGCAGCGACCGCTGAAGTCGCGGCGCAGGAAGGCTCCACGACTCCCGAGTCAGCTCCTGCCATCACGTTCGACTCTTTCGAAGAAGCGCGGACGTATTTGCTCAGCCAGGCCAAAGACAAAGTGGTTCGTCCCATCGAAAACGCGCGCTTCCACGGCAAGCTCGTGGAAACAATGCCAGCCGGAGAAATCCGGCGAGCCATCGAAGGCGCGCTCGAGCGCCAGCGCCGGTTCCCACTCGATACGGCCAACGCGCTGCGTGGGCGGCTGCGGCGCGAGCATTTCACCATCTTCAAGAAAGGTTCGAAAGGCGTGAGCTACGTCTGCGCGGTGAAACGCAAGTTCCGCGTGCCCGGGCAGGTTTTCTCCGAAAGCATCGGCTCGCTGATCTCGTTCATCGAAGAACATCCGATGATTCGCGCGAGCGAACTGCCGAAGAAGTTCCTTGCCATCACGCCGCCGGCGGAGGCGACGCCGGGCGTGGAGCAGGTGATGAGCATCGAGCAGCGCGAAAAAATTGCCCGCATGCAGGGCGATCTGGTGTGGCTGGTGCGCGAAGGCTTTGTGACGGAGTTTATCGATGGTGCGCTTTATGCCGCGCCGCCGATGGCGGAATCGCGGAAACGCGAAGTCGAGGCGTCGGAGCACGATCCCGAGAATTTCCCCGACGCCCGTGCAGCGGCTCCAGCTTCGGCCGCTCCGGCAGGGGGATCAGCTCCGGTGGAACCTGCCGTTCCCGCGGCTGAAACG
>JBDSSD010000144.1:0-30468 GCA_039928945.1 Opitutus sp.
CGCCGTGATCTGGAGAATTGGTTGAATCGCCTGGTGCCGGAAAACGACCGCCACTTCGAACATACCGCGGAAGGCGCGGACGATATGCCCAGTCACATCAAGATGGCGCTCACCCGGACCAGCGAAACCGTGCCGTTCGCCGACGGCCAGCTGCTGCTCGGTACCTGGCAGGGCATTTTTCTTTGGGAGCACCGCCGTTCTGCGCATACCCGTCGCGTGGTTGTGACGGTTTCGTCGTAGTACCGGGCTCGTTTTGATTTTCTCGTAGCCCGCTGCGAGAGCAGCGGGACTTCCGCCATCAAAGCAACGAGCAACCGTCCGCCCTCTATCCGCGCCAATACTTTCCTTGACCGGTCTCAATCACCGCCAAGGACCATCAGTTCTTTTTCGGTGACGGCAGGCACGCGCCGCAGCCGTTGGCAAAGAAGTCGTTCCCTTTGTCGTCCACGAGAATGAACGCCGGAAAATCACGCACTTCGATTTTCCAGACCGCTTCCATGCCCAGCTCAGGATATTCCAGTGTCTCCACTTTCGTGATATTCTCCTTGGCGAGAATCGCCGCCGGGCCGCCGATGCTGCCGAGATAAAAGCCGCCATGCTGCTTGCAGGCCGCGGTCACTTGAGGGCTGCGATTGCCTTTTGCCAGCATCACCATCGAGCCACCGAGCGACTGAAAGCCATCAACATAACTGTCCATCCGACCCGCCGTCGTGGGTCCAAACGAGCCGGACGCGTAACCGGTGGGCGTCTTCGCGGGACCCGCGTAATACACCGGATGATCCTTGAGGTACTGCGGCAAACCGAGGCCTGCATCCACCCGCTCCTTCAGCTTCGCGTGCGCGATATCCCGCGCCACGATCATCGGGCCGTTGAGTAGGATGCGCGTGGTTACCGGATGCTTGGTCAGCTCGGCCCGGATCGCCGACATCGGCTGATGCAGGTCGATGCGCACGATTTTGTCTTCTTTGAGTGTGCGTTCAGCCGCGGGGATGAAGCGCCCGGGGTTCGACTCCATTTTCTCGAGGAAGATACCGTCGCGCGTGATCTTTGCCTTGATATTACGGTCAGCGCTGCACGAAACGCCGAGGCCGACCGGGCAGCTGGCTCCGTGCCGTGGCAGTCGCACGACGCGGACATCGAGCGCGAAGTATTTCCCGCCAAACTGCGCGCCAATCCCACTCTGCTGCGCGATCTGCAGGATCTTCTCCTCCATCGCCACATCGCGGAAGGCCCGCCCGTGCTCGTTGCCCGTCGTAGGCAGCGCGTCCAGGTACTTCGCGGAAGCGAGCTTCACGGTCTTCAAACAAGCCTCGGCGCTTGTACCACCGATGACGAATACAAGGTGATAGGGGGGACACGCCGCGGTCCCCAAATAGGAGAGCTTGTCCGTGACGAACTTCTCAAAGCTTTTCGGATTCAGCAGCGCCTTCGTCTCTTGAAACAGAAACGTTTTGTTCGCTGATCCGCCGCCTTTCGCGACAAACAGGAATTCGTACTTCGCGCCTTCGGTCGCGTACACGTCAATTTGCGCCGGCAGGTTCGTGCCCGTGTTGGTCTCGCGCCACAGATCGAGTGGAGCCGTTTGGGAGTACCGCAAATTCTCCTTCGTGTAGCAGTCGTAAACCCCGCGACTGAGCCATTCCGCGTCATTTGCTCCGGTCCACACCTGCTGGCCCTTCTTCGCCAGGATCGTCGCGGTGCCGGTGTCCTGGCAGAATGGCAGTATGCCCTCGGCGGCAACCTCGGCGTTTTTCAAAAGAGTCAACGCCACATATCGATCGTTCTCCGATGCCGCGGGATCCGCCAAAATCGCCGCGACCTGCTCGAGATGCTTTGGCCGGAGCATGAACGAGCAGTCGTGGAACGCCTGTTGGGCGAGGTACGCCAGCACTTCGGGTGCGACCTTCAAGATCTCCTGCCCTTCGAACGTCGTCGTGCTGACTCCTTCTTGGGAGAGCAGACGGTACTCCGTGCTGTCGGGACCGAGCGGAAACGGCTCCTGATACGAAAAGGTCGGGGCGGGCATGTTGCGATCGTGGGGAGGAGCGACGGAAGCTCAAGCATCGGCCGCCCGCCTTCATTGATAGCAGGTCAGTTCGCCGGGTGCATTAGGCACTGTCTTCGAAATACTCGGCGTGAGGAAACCGCTATGGGCTCTGCCAAATGGGCAGATCCTTATATCACCCCTACGGCTGATCGCCTCCGGAGCATAGGGTGGGGCCCGCTTATCGCAGACCGCGATTAGCGGGCTCCAATCCCCTCGAGGCGTAGGCGATTAGCCGTAGCCACTGTATCAAGATTTCCCCGTTGGGAAATCCTGTTAGCGGTTCCTCTCAGGGGTTCGAATCTTATTTCGAAGACACGCCGAGACCTGGCCCACGATGAAGCTGCGACGCCGCAGGGACGAACTCACTTCCGCGCGACCATCGCCCTTATGACGTCGTGAAACCGCGCCAAGTCGGCTGGCGTAACGAGCTCGCCGGGAGTTCGAGACCATCCATTCGCGCTCGGCCAGATTCCTCGCAGCGTGAAATCGTCCTGGGCTGCCTGGATTCCTGAAACATCCAAATAGTCCTTCTGCTCTTTCTCGTCGCGCACCTGGGTCACTCGTTCCGGCGGCAGGGTGGCAACGAATCCGCTCGAAACGTAAGCGAGGTCGTTCAACGCGACGAACGGTCGGGAGTCCGCCAGGGTCGTCGCGGCTCGGGGCGTTTCGCCGCAAAGGTAACGGTAGTACTCGAGGTGGTTCTCCGCGAGTCCGTCGAACGGATCGAGCGTGATCTTCTCCACGCGTCCGTCGCTCCAGCGAACTTCGCCAAAATGTCCGACCACGTAGCGAAGGGTCGCGCGCTCGCAGACCACCACTTCCGCCTGCGAGCTGGTGCCCGAACACGCGTGCGACAACGCAAACCGCGTCGTTACTCCCGTCGTCGTGTCGGCTTCCACGAAAAACGTGTCGGCGCCTTCGATGGCGTGCGCCCGGTAGAGTTCCGCGCGAACCGCGGCGAGTTGAGCCCAGCTGAAAAGTTCTCCGGTCCCAGCCCAGAAAAGCAGGTTGTGAACGAAATGCGCGAGCGCATTGCCCATGCACGAATCGAGCACGAAGCGGCCTTCCACCATCAGTCGGCCCGCCCATTCGTTCCGATGGAAATAACTGGTGGGCCGCGGCCACAAGGCCGTGAGGGTCGCACCGCGCACCGCGCCGAATTCGCCGGAGAGAATCCGCTCCTTCAAACGCAACCGCGGTTTTTCGATGATGAAGTTGAAACCAACGAGCGAGGCTTTCGGCAGCCGCGCATCGGCCGCAATCATCGCCTCCAGTTCAACATGATCCAGCGTGGCTGGTTTTTCCAAATACGAGGGCAGACCGTACGCCGCCGCCGCCGCATGCATCTCAGCATGCAGCTGAATGGGCGTGGGAATAATCACCAGATCGAGATCGCGGTGACATTGCTCCAGCATCACACGATAATCATCAAACACGCGCACGCCTCGGGCGCCGAAGCGCCACTGCTGCTGTTGCGGAGCGAAATACGATGCGCGCGGATCGCACGTGCACACCAGTCGGGCCGCTCCACGCTCTTCCAACCTCAGGACTGTCCCGTGGTGCGACGCGGCAAATCCGCCCATCCCGATGAGACCAATTCGAACGGGTCTCTTCACACGATTTTTAGTTTGGGAAGATCCTGACCATCGATCAGCCCGACCGGTCGACCCCGGCCATTCACCACGATCAAGTCATCGATCTTGTAAGATTCAAATAGTCGCAACGCGTCCACGCCCAACGCAGTCTCCGAAATTACTTTTGGGTTCCGCGTCATGAAATCCGCGACCGGCTTGCTGAGGAAGTCCGGCCCCGTGAGAGCGCTCCGCCGAAAATCTCCATCCGTCAAAATCCCGGTCAGCTTGCCTGACTTGGCGTGAACCAGCGCAATGCTGCCGGACTTCGCGCGGGTCATCGCCAGAATGGCATCCTGCGTGGTGACGGTCTCAACGGCGACCGGAAGCCGCTCACCTGACCGCATGATGTCCCGCACCTTCAACAGCAGCGCACCGATGTTCCCCGCGGGATGGAATTTCGCAAAATCATCGCGGGTCAGTCCGCGTGCTTCCAGCAGCACCATCGCCAGCGCGTCACCGAGCGCCAGCGCGGCGGTAGTACTCGCGGTCGGCGCCAATGCAAGGGGGCACGCTTCCCGGCGAACGCGGTACAACAGGCGAAAGTCCGAGTTCTTCACCAAGTCTGAATCCGCCTTGCCCGTGAACGCCACGAGTTTCACGCCGAGACGTTTCAGCACGGGCACGAGCCGCAAGATTTCTTCCGTCTGACCACTGTTGCTCAGCAGGATGCAGAGATCGCCTTCCGCGCACAGACCCAGATCTCCGTGGAGCGCCTGGGTTGCGTCGAGAAAACACGAAGCCACTCCGGTGCTGTTGAACGTGCCGGTGAGCTTTTGCGCGATATGCGCCGACTTGCCCACGCCGGTGAAGATCAACTTTCCGCCGTCCCCAATCGTGGCTTCGACCGCTCGAACCGTCTCCACGAATTCTGCTCCCAAAGCTTTTGCCGTATCGGCGAGCGCGGCGGATTCGATGCGAATACAATCACGCGCTCGGGCGAGTATGGTTTTCGGAAGCAGGGCCATTTAGAGTTTGAGTCGCGAGAGCAGAGTGCGGAATTTACGGCGAACGACTTTTCGTTCAATCCCATTTCCCTTACTTGATGAGAATCCGACAGATCGTCTTCGTTTCGCTGACCAGCGTCGCGCTGTTACTCGCGGCCGGCTGCGAACGCTCAGACAATCAAACGTTGTCGTCAGAAGCGGATGAACCGAACTACCGTCAAGGTCAGCAGCTCGTCAAGCAGGGCCGCAGCCAGGAGGCGCTTTCAGCTTACCTGAAGGTCATTGCGAAACGAGGCGAGTCCGCCCCCGAGTCGCATCTCGAAGCGGGATTGCTTTACCTGGATCAAGTGAAAGACCCGCTCGCGGCCATCTATCACTTTCGCAAATACCTCGAGCTCCAGCCCAATTCCCGGCAGGCGGTTTACGTGAAGGGTCGCATCGACGTCGCCAAACGTGAGTTCGCCCGCACGCTTCCCGCCCAGCCGCTCGAGAATCAGTCCGAGCGGCTCGATCTTTTCGACAAACTGGATCGGCTCCAGCGCGAGAACGAACAGCTGAAAGCGGAATTGGCGACCGTTGGTCACGTGGCTGCGCCTTCCACCCGGACCCGCTCCGTGGTCACGGATCCACCCGCACCCACGTACCCGCGGGTCGAGCTCCCGGAGTCGCGTCCGTTTCTTCAGCCCACGCCCGAGAGCGCCAGCTCGCCCATCACCGCCGCGCCCGAAGGTCCGCCCAATGAACCCGCGACCGCCTCTGCGGCAACATCCGCCACTGTGCAAACACCGGTTCGGGCCAAGCCCACTCCGCCCAGTGGCGTTCGCCGCCACATGGTCGTAAAGGGGGACACGCTGTTCAGCTTAGCCCAAAAATATTACGGCAATCGTTCGCGCTGGCGTGACATCTACGCAGCCAATCGCGACCAGCTGCCGACCGAGAACTCACTCAAGCTCGGCATGGAGGTCAAAATTCCGTAGTTGCTGAGTCGTCAGACCAACTTGCTGCCGAGCAACTGCCCGACTGATGCCCCTGACCTCCAAGCGAACAGCGACGTTCACTGAATCGCTGATCCGGGAAATGTCGCGCGTGGCGCAGCGTCACGGGGCCATTAACCTCGCGCAGGGGTTTCCGGATTGGGATCCACCGGCGGCCTTGGTCCAGGCGGCGAAGGACGCGATGGACGCCGGGCGTCACCAATATGCGGTGACGTGGGGTTCGTCGGAACTCAGAACCGCACTGGGCCAGAAGCTGGAGCGCTTCATGCACGTGCCCGTCGACGCCGAGCGCGAGCTGGTGGTGACCTGCGGGGCGACGGAAGCAATGATGGTCGCGATGATGACGGTCTGCGACCCGGGCGATCGGGTTGGCCTGTTTTCGCCGTTCTACGAAAACTACGCGGCCGATGCGATTCTCACGGGCGCCATTCCCGTGCACATCCCGCTCCATCCTCCCGAGTATCGGTTCGATCCATCGGAGCTGAGGTCCGCGTTCGCCAGCGGCCTGAAAGCCTTCGTGCTCTGCAATCCGTCAAATCCGTGTGGCCGGGTCTTCACCCGGGCCGAGCTATTGCAGATCGCCGCCCTCGCGGAGGAGTACGATGTCTTTGTCCTCACGGATGAAGTGTACGAACACATCGTCTTCGAACCACACCAGCACACGTACTTTTCCACGCTGCCGGGAATGGCGAAGAGGACGCTGATGTGTTCGTCACTCTCCAAAACATTTTCGATCACCGGATGGCGGTTGGGCTATGTGCACGCCGCGCCGGAGATCATTGCCCAGGCCCGAAAGGTCCATGATTTCCTCACCGTGGGTGCGGCCGCTCCGTTGCAGCACGCCGTGGTCACGGCCTTGAACTTCCCGACGAGCTACTACGGTGAACTCGCCGCCGAGTACGCCCGATCGCGAGACGTGCTGCTCGGGTACCTCGATCAAACGGGTCTGCCTTATACCCAGCCCGAGGGCGCGTACTTCGTCATGGTGGACATCTCCCGTTTCGGCTACAAAAGCGATGTGGAGTTCTCGCACTGGATGGCGCGAGAAATCGGGGTGGCGCCGGTGCCCGGCTCCAGCTTCTTTGCGAATGGAGAAAACCGATACGTTCGCCTGAACTTTGCAAAAAAGCCCGCCACGTTGCACGCCGCGGGTGAACGGCTGCTGAAGCTGCGTCGGTAGCGTTCGTTGTACGCCCGTGCCGCCGTGGCCGGTCCGTTCGCGACAGGAGTGCGGGAAGCGCACTTCTTCCCGCACGGGAGTATTCGACGAAGATTGCGCTGCATTTCTAGTCGCTACTCGCTACCCACTACTCGCCACAAGTGGCGACCATCAGGCTTTCGCCTATCTCAGCGGTCTTTTCGCGCATCTCGAACCGGTTCCGGTTTCGTGGGTCTAGCATGGGGCCCCTCGCACACCATGTATGCCATGACCACACCGATCGCTTTGGATGAAGAAATTCGTCGACCGGTCACCCTTCTCCTCGATCACGTGTTGGCGGATGAGTTCGCGCTTTCGACCGCTACGCGCGATTATCATTGGACGGTGACCGGGCCGCATTTCCGCAGCCTCTACGAACTTTTCGACGAGCAATACCGCGAACTCGATCAGTGGATGGGGAAAATCGTCGATCGAGCTCGCTCGAGCGGACTGACCATTCGCACCGGCTGGCAAGCGCTCACGGAGTCTCCAGATTTCGTGCCGGTCGGCGGCGCGACCTTGACGCCGCGCAGCATGATTTCCGCTTTGATCGCATTGCACGAGGATATGGCCGAACGGCTTTGCCCGCGTCCGGATTCCGTACCTGCGCTCGGCCTGTTGCCCGCTTTGTCGGGTCTGCTCGAGGAACTCCGAGAATACCACGAGACCACTGCGTGGTTGCTATCCGAGCTCTTGCAGGATCGCGAACTCGCCCAAGCCTGATTTCTGTCAGCTCCCGTTCAGCCACAATCATTAACCCTCCCCTAATATGTTAAGTTACGCCGTTATCTTCCTCATCGTTGCCCTCATTGCCGGTGTCCTCGGCTTCGGCGTTGTCGCCGGAACCGCTGCGACAATTGCTAAGATCTGCTTTGTCGTGTTTCTGATCCTGTTCGTCGTATCGCTAATTCGCGGACGCGGTTCACGCCTGTAAGTTTCGTCTCGCGCTGATCTGTTGCGCGTCGACTGAGTCGCGAGCACGTTCCCGCTCTGGGAACGGTGCTCGAGGCTCAGCTTTTTTTTGTCCGTCGTGGCTGCGCTGTCCCGTGGATCGAGCGTACGGGGCTGCGAGGCGCATTGCCTTCAGCTGCGCGCCTCAAGCGCGCGCTACCCGTCAGAAAACGGATCAGGTTCACGAGTGCCGGACCTCATGGTTTGTTCAGCATCCGTGCTCATCCGCGTTATCCGTGGTCTCCGACAGGTTCGAAGATTTACTTGGGAGCTGTGGAGGCAGAGGAGTTCTGAGCGCGTCCGGCCAATGTCAGCCTGAGCTCTCGCAGCTCGCCCGCCACTTCGCGCAAAACCATGGCGAGCTCGGGGTCGGCCGCGGACGTCGTGGTCTGTGCCCCAAGGTTTGGACGAGCCAGCTCGGCCGGGCTATGGTCCTTCACGCCGCGCATTTTCGTGTAGAGAAAATCGCGGACGGCTTCGAATTGCTGCAAACCTTCCAAGGTCATCTCCGCCGATGCGTTTCCGCTCGCCGTCTGAACCAGCACTTTGGCCAAGCCGAGCCAGCGCTCCACCAGGTTTGAGCGAAGGTGGATATCCTGGATACGCGCGTACTGGATGATGATCTCACGTCGGAACAACACGCCCCAACTCATCGAAATCCCTTCGGCAGTGAACCGGTACCGCATGGTATGGTAGCGGAAATACATCGGCAGGACCAGAATGGGGAACAGCGGCGGAATTACGCAGCAGGTCAGCAGATAATACGTCCACAATCGGGGGTGCGGCCGCTGGATTGCCAGAATCGCGCTGTCGCCCGACACAATCGCGGCGTCGCCGGCCGCGGAAATCAGGTTGGCGGAGTCGTCACTCGAAAGGCGGCTCGTCATGATGCGGTAGGATTAGGTCGCCTCGCTTCTCTGGCGGTCATGGTCAAACGACTACACGGCTCCGATCGCCTCATCCAGCACCGCGAGGAGGAAATCCGCGTCCGCGAGCGTGATGCACATCGGAGGGGCAAATCGAATCGTCTGTCCCCACAATCCGCCTTTGCCCAGCAGGAGTCCGAGCTCGCGGGCGTTCTCCACCGCCTTCGCGCATTCTTCGCGTCCGGGCTGCTTGGTCGCCTGGTCCTTGACGAACTCGATGCCCAACATGAGGCCCTGGCCGCGGACGTCGCCGATGATTTTGTGTTTCGCTTTTAGCTTCTGCAGTCCGGCAAGGATGTGCGCGCCAAGTGTCAGCGAGTTGGCTTGCAGGTTCTCGCGTTCGATGACCTCCAACACCGCCTGACCGACGGCACTCACCACCGGATTGCCGCCGAACGTGTTGAAATGAACCTTCTGCGTCATGACCGCGGCGATCTTGGCGGTCGTGACGACGGCGGCGAGCGGGGCGCCATTCCCGATGCCTTTCGCCATCGTGACGATGTCGGGAATTACGCCCTGAGTTTCAAATCCCCAGAAATGCGTTCCGGTTCGGCCGAAGCCGGTTTGCACCTCATCGGCAATGCACACGCCGCCAGCCGCACGCACGTGCTCGTAGGCGTGCATCAGGTAACCGTCCGGATAGACGACAAAGCCGCCTACACCTTGGATGGACTCGGCGATGAACGCAGCCACTTTGCCGGGAGTCGCGTAATCGATGAGCGATTTCACGTCATCGGCGTATTTGCGGCCCGCATCGGGGTCGTCGTGGCCGTACGCCCCGCGGTAAGGGTAGGGCGCAATGGCGTGGTGCACGCCGAAGGAATGCGGCGTGTTGAATTTCCAAGTACTGTGGGCCGTCACGGCCATGCCCGACGCGTTGCCTCCGTGGTAGGCGTTTCGCAGGGCGATGACATCGTAGTTGTTCGTGTACAGCCGGGCCATCAGGAGCGCCAGGTCGTTGGCTTCCGAACCGGAGTTGACGAAATAGCACACCTTCAGGTCGCCCGGCATTTTCGACGCCAGCTTCTCGGCGTAGAGCGCAATATTGGGCTGCAGATAAATCGTCGTCGAATGCTGGATCAGCTCATTCTGGCGCGTCGCCGCCGCCACCACGTGCGGATGACAATGACCGACGCTCACCGTCACGATTCCGCCGAGCCCATCGAGGTAACGTTTGCCGGTGTGGTCCCACACGTACTGCATCTTTCCCTCCACGATCATGATCGGCTGCTTGTAGTAGAGGAACAGTCCTGGATTCAGGTACTGTTTGCGCAGTCGAAGCACCTCGTCCGCGGATGGCCCGGTGTAGGTTTGCGGCGTGTGCGAGGTGGGCGGAAGAGAGATTGTTTTCATGGGAGATGGCCGGTCAGGACGAAATCAGAAACAAGGTCGAAGCGCGCAGCCGGGGCGGAATCGTGGGGCGGATACGCGTGAAAGGGCGGGTGAGCTGCCGTCCACTTCGTCAGAGTTAACGGTGGGGAGCAAGTTTGCGGAGCAGGAGGTAGAGGCTAAACGCCAGCCCGAAGCCGACGAACCAAGCGTAGTCGTAGACCGCGAGAAGAGAAGCGGGGACATGCGCCGGATCGATGAGGTGAATCGTCGCGAGAAATCCCGGCAGGCTCGGTAGCGCACCGACGAGCAGCGCGGCAATCGCCACCCAGCTGAAACCGCCGGTGTAGCTGTATTCACCGGTGCCCGAGTAGAGGGCGGGCAGCGAAAGCCGGGTTTTGCGCCAAACGAAATAATCCGCGATGAGGATGCCGCCGATCGGCCCAAGCAACGCACTGTAGCCAATGAGCCACGTGAAAATGTAGCCATTCGGATCGGTGACGAGTTTCCACGGCATGATGAGAATGCCGATGACTCCCGTGATGAGGCCACCCATGCGGAACGTGATCTTCTTGGGTGAGACGTTGGCGAAGTCGTTCGCGGGTGAAACCACGTTGGCCGCAATGTTCGTGGCCAAGGTCGCCACACAGAGCGCGAGCATCGCCAGGATGAGCACGGTCGGATCTTTGAACCGCTTCAACAAGTCGATGGGATCCCAGATCGTCGTGCCATAGATGATGGTCGTCGCGGAGGTCACGGCCACACCGATGAACGAGTAGAGCGCCATGGTGAGCGGAAGCCCGAGGGCCTGGCCGAGGGCTTGATCACGTTGCGACGCAGCGTAGCGCGAGAAGTCGGGAATGTTCAGCGAGAGCGTCGCCCAAAAACCGATCATGCCCGTCAGTGCGGGGAAGAAGAAGTGCCAGAACTGCCCGGCTTTCGGCTGACCCGGATCGAAGGCGGAGGGCTGGGACAGGATCGGGCCGAAACCGCCGGCGTTGCGATAGGCCCAGTAAAGGAGAAGCAAGCCCAGCGCGATCAGGAGCGGCGCCTTGATATTCAAGAGGAGCCGGATCGACTCGATGCCCTTCACCACGACCGCCATGTTGATCGACCAAAAGAACAGGAAGCACATGAACTGGGCCATGGTGATTCCGAGAACCGCCAGCGGCACGCCCGTCGCCAAGTCCGGGTAGAACACCGCAAGGATCTGGTAAATGGCATTTCCACCAATCCACGTCTGAATCCCAAACCATCCGCAGGCGACGAGGGCGCGTAAGAGTGCCGGGATGTTGGCGCCGGTTGTGCCGAACGAGGCCCGACAAAACACCGGAAAGGGAATGCCGTACTTCGTGCCGGCATGCGCATTCAAAATCATCGGCACCACCACGATCGCATTGCCGAGAAAGATCGTCAGGACCGCCTCCCACCAATTCATGCCCCCGCCGATGAGTGACGACGCCAACATGTACGTCGGGATGCATGCCGACATCGATGCCCACAGCGCGGCGATGCTGCCGAGTCGCCACGTGCGCCGGCCGAAGGGCACTGGAGCGAGATCCGCATTGTAGAGATTTGACGGCTCAAACTCGTTTTCAACCGCGGCCGGGTTCGGCGTCAGGGTGCGTGGCGGCATGTTAGGTCAGCGCTCCCGTTTGGTCCCACGCGACGCGGTGAAAACTTATGTCCATCGTCTCCGCCGCTTCGCGGTGTTCGCCGGCCGTAGCGCGGTGCGCAGCTCCGCAGCAGAAAGGGGCGCTCATTGTGACCGGGATCAGCAGTGGCTTGGTACGCGTTGCAAAAACTGGCCGCGGCCAAGTGTGCCGGTGAACTTGCCGTCGCGCGCGGCGATTTCGCCACGGACCGTCACGACACTCGGCCGTCCCTCAATGGGCCAGCCCTCAAACGCACTGTAGTCGAGATTCATGTGCTGCGTCGCTGCAGAGATCGTGCCGCGGAAATGCGGATCGAAAACCACCAAATCAGCATCTGCGCCAGGCTGAATCGCGCCTTTGCGTGGAAAGAGATCAAACTGCTTGGCGACTTGAGTGCTCGCGATGTTCACCATCGTCGCCAAGTCGATGCGGCCCGTCTTTACGCCATAGGTGTAGAGCAGGTTGATCCGTTCCTCGAGTGACGGAATGCCATTGGGGATCTTCGTGAAATCGTCCCTTCCCATGGTCTTCTGCCGAGCGAAGTCGAAGGGCGCGTGATCGGTTGCCACGGTGTTGATCAAACCATCGCGCAGACCGTTCCACAGGATCGATTGATTGCGCACGTCCCGCAGCGGAGGCGACATCACATATTTCGCGCCTTCGAAATCCGGCCGCTCGGCGTAGGTTTTGTCGAGGACAAGGTACTGAATCAGGGTTTCGATGCCGACCCGGACGCCTCGCTGGCGTGCGGCAATCGCTTCCTTCAGCGCCTCCTCGCAACTGAGATGAACGATGTACGTCGTCGCGCCCGTGAGTTCAGCGAACGACATCAAATGGTGAACGCCTTCGGCTTCGACGCGCGGCGGCCGGCTTTCATGATGCTGACTTGGATCCACTTTCCCCGCGGCGAGCAGCTCTTTGGATCGCTCGGCCACAAGCGTCTCGTTCTCGCAGTGCGCCGTGACCACCACGCCAAGCTCTCGGGCCAGCTTCAGCGTTTGATAAAGCTCGGTGTCGTCGATTCCGAACGCCCCCTTGTACGCGAGAAAGATCTTAAACGAGCTGATGCCGCGTCGCACAATTTCACGCAGCTGCGCCTCCGTTCCCGCATCGAACTTGGTCACGCCCATGTGAAAGCTGAAATCGCACGCCGATTTCCCGACGGCTTGGGCCATCCAAAGTTCGAACGCGGCGAGCGCGTCATCTTTTCGCGCCGGACAGCACATCTCGATCAACGTCGTCGTGCCACCAATCAACGCTGCCTGGCTGCCCGTGATGTAGTCATCCTTTGCCAGGGTGCCCATGAACGGCAGGTAAATGTGAACGTGAGGATCGATGAAACCGGGAAATACGTACTGGCCGGTCGCGTCGACCACGGTTGTTCCCGGGGGCGCGGACAGATTGCGATCGATCCGGGTGATCGTTTCTCCCTCGCAGTAAATGTCCGCAACGTACCGGGCGTCGGCGGTGATGATCTCACCGTTCTTGATCAACAAACTCATGGGGGCTTCGGTTGGTTATCGCGGTTATTCGCCTGAACAGGAGCTAGAACGGGTAGGGCGAACCCTCCGGGTAAGCCGCTCTCCCGTCGGCTCGGCAGGGACGCCTCGCCCTACCGCTGACATCGATACGTCATCGTTCGTTCACGAGCGGGACAGCGCGTCGGATTGCTTCACAAAGTCGTCCCCGGTCCACTCACCGTCGCTTTTGACGACTTTGCTCACCGCGGCAGCGGCAGCGGCTTTTTGCGCCGCCTTGCGTGCCGCCTGACGCTGCACGAGATCGGCGTGGGTCGTGAAGTAGTCGAGGCTATGGCCCTTGAAATCCGCCAATGTTTCGAATTTGTGTTTGGCCATGAACGCGAGAAGGCCGTCACACATCGGCTTCACGCACTCGTATCCACTCTTCATCACGCCGGTGCAGACCTGAACCGTGTCGGCGCCGAGGAGAATGAATTGGGCCGCATCTTCACCGCTTTCGATTCCGCCCAGGCCGGAAAGCGTCCGCCCCGGAAATTCGGTCCGGATCAGCTGCGCCACTTCCATGCACATGCGCAGCGCGATGGGTTTGACCGCACGCGACGAGTAGCCGCCCGGCGTCGTGAAACCTTCCACGGTCGGCTCCGGGCGAAGCGAATCCAGGTTCACGCCCATGACGCTTCTGATTGTATTGATGGCGCTGATGCCGCTTGCGCCACCCGCCAGCGCGGCACGACTGGGATCTTCGATGTGGGTGATGTTCGGCGTCATTTTCGCCCAGAACGGTTTCTTGGCGGCGGCTTTCACCCAACCGCAGACTTCTCTCAGGATGTCCGGATCCTGGCCCATCGCGGCGCCCATCTTGCGCTCTGGTAATCCGTGAGGACACGAGAAATTCAGCTCAAACGCGTCCACGCCCGCCGCCTCGCAGCGTTGCACGATCTCGACCCACGCGTCTTTCCGATACTCTTCCATGATCGATGCGATCAGCACGCCGTCGGGGTGGAGGTCTTTGCACTTCTTGAATTCGTCGATCCAGATCCCGAACGGACGATCGCTGATCAGCTCGATGTTCTCCCACCCGATCACTTCTCCGTTGCCCGCGTGCAGCTTCGCATAGCGGGGCGAGACATTGATCACCTTGGATGCATCGAGGCTCACGGTTTTCGCGATGACCGCGCCCCATCCCTCGCGGAACGCGCGACTGATCACACTGAGATTCGTTCCGGGAGGACCTGAGCCGATGATGAACGGGTTGGGGAGCTTCAGGCCGTCGACGGTGGTGGCAAGGGTGGGCATGGAGGGAGCGGTTTGAACGTGGACTCAGCAAGAGCCGTGCGAGGGGGCCAAAAGCGCGAGGGCGGGAACGGCGTTCGATCGAGCAATGAGATAATTGCCTGATTGAATGTGGTTCGCTCGCCCCTACTTTCCAAGTCGCAAAAGCGCCCGCTGTTCCGAAACCCACCCATGCTCGATCCCCGCCGAACGATTGCCGAACTGAAGGAATTGCGCGCCTTGACGGGCGACGAGAACGGCGCGCAGCGCGTCGCCTTCACTCGACCGTGGGTGGTGGCACGCGATTGGTACCAGGCCAAAGTGGAGAGCCTGCCGCTCGAGGTGCATCGGGACGCAGCCGGCAATCTGTGGTCAACTCTGCGTGGGCTCTCAGAGAAAACATTGGTCATCGGGGGGCATCTCGATTCCGTGCCCAATGGGGGCTGGCTGGATGGTTCGCTCAATATGCTGGCCGGGCTGGAGGTCATGCGCGCGATGGTGGCGCGCTATGGCGCCACGCCACCCGTGACGATCCGGCTGGTGGACTGGGCCGACGAGGAAGGCGCGCGGTTTGGGAAGAGCCTGTTCGGTTCGTCCGCCTGCGCGGGATCCCTCAACCTGGACGAAGCCCGCGGACTGCGGGATCGGGCCGGTATCGCCCTTCCTGATGCGTTGAAGGAAGTCGGCATCAACTTCGAGGACGTGAAGTCCAGTGGGTTGGAGCGCGAGAATGCGGCGGCGTACCTGGAGCTGCACATTGAGCAGGGGCCGGTGTTGTTGGACATGGAGCTTCCGCTGGGGGCCGTGCTCGGAACGTTCGGCGTCGAGCGACATGCGATTACGTTTCGGGGTCAGGCGGCTCATTCCGGCAGTACGCCGATGAACCGGCGCAAGGACGCGTTCCTGGCCGCGGGTAAGATGAGCGCGGAGATCTATCGCATCGCGGAAACCTATGGGGGAGTTTGCACGATCGGTTCGTGCACCACCAAGCCGGGCATCGTGACCAGCGTTGTCGAGGAGTGCCGGATCACGCTCGACCAGCGTCATCTCGATGGGGCAGAACTCGCGCGCATGCTCCAGGCGGCGAAGCTCGCGAGTGAGCGCTTTGCCCGCGAAGGCGGCGTGGAGATGATCTGGGAACGCCTATGGCAGATTGAGCCACGCTTGTTCGACGCTGAGCTGATTCAATTGTGCGACGACGCCATCAAGGAAACCTGCGGTTGCTCGTATCGACTTCCATCGGGGCCGTTGCATGACGCGGCCGAGATGGCGGGGGTCGGCGTGCCGACCGTGATGATGTTCGTGCAAAGTCTGCACGGGATCAGTCACAACAAGATTGAAGATACGCGGGAGGAGCATCTCGAAGCGGCGGTGAAAGCGTTCGATCTCCTGGCGCAAAAAACAATCACCCGCCTGGGCTCCCAGACCGTTCCCTAGTAGCCCGCTCCGGGAGGAGCGGGACGAGCGTCTCAAGCGCCCGTAGTTGGCGAGATATTACGGGGAAGCACCGGGCGCGGGGAATAGCCATTAAAGCTCAGGCAT
Source organism: Opitutus sp. (assembly GCA_039928945.1). Classification (GTDB taxonomy): domain Bacteria; phylum Verrucomicrobiota; class Verrucomicrobiia; order Opitutales; family Opitutaceae; genus Opitutus. The sequence continues at coordinate 15,975 of JBDSSD010000144.1, forward strand.
GCATTGATTCAGTCGATCAACCGGAGACCACGGATGGCGCGGATCGACACGGATTCGGAGAGAAATTCAACGAGAGTGTTGGAGTTGAACTGAGCCTAACGACTGCGTCCTTTGCCCCGTCGTAATCTCGGATCGATCCTCCCGCTGCTCCCGCAGCGGGCTACCACCCAATCCACGACTCACTGCTCGAGTCCGTTCCTGATTTCCACATTTTGCATTGGTTCGTGTTCGTTCCAGCGTTCCAGCGTTCCAGCTTAAGTCATCCGACGTCCCTTCGTTCCCGACCTTGCCTCGGTGGAGCGTTTTGCGAACTTGAGTCGCGTGAACGCTCCGGCTCCCCGTTTCGGTGAGGCTTTTCTCTTTTGGCTGAAACTTGGATTTATCAGCTTTGGGGGACCCGCGGGCCAGATCGCGGTGATGCACACGGAGCTTGTCGATAGGAAGAAATGGATCGATGAGGATCGATTCCTTCACGCGTTGAATTTTTGCATGCTCCTGCCGGGCCCTGAAGCAACGCAACTGGCGATCTATTGCGGGTGGCTCCTGCACCGTGCATGGGGCGGGATTGTCGCGGGCGTTCTGTTCGTACTTCCGGCGGCCGTGTTGCTGTGGATCCTCAGCTACGTGTACGTCGTGCACGGCAGCATCCCGTGGATCGCAGACGTGTTCTACGGATTGAAGCCGGCCGTGACCGCGATCGTGGCGGCGGCCGTCATTCGAATTGGCCAGCGCGCGCTCAAGGGGCCGTCCATGTGGATCATCGCCGCGGTCGCGTTCGTCCTGATCTATTTCTTCAAGGTCCCGTTTCCGCTGATTGTGGTTGGCGCGGGCGTCATGGGTTGGCTGATGGTGCGGGCACCCGCCCAGAAAACGGAGGCCACTCCGAATTACGTCCGACGCGCGGTGCCGGGAACCTGGCGCCGGGCCGCGACCGTGTTGGCCGCGTGTGGCGTGCTCTGGGCGACCCCCGTGTTTGTTCTGGGCTTGATCGACGGACGCAACGGCACGCTGGTGCGCGAAGGAGTTTTTTTCAGCAAAGCGGCCATGGTGACGTTCGGCGGCGCGTATGCAGTTTTACCCTACGTGGCTCAGCACGCGGTCGAGGAGCAGGCGTGGCTGTCGGCGCCGCAAATGCTGGACGGACTGGGATTGGCCGAAACAACGCCCGGGCCACTGATCATGGTGGTCCAGTTTGTCGGATTCCTGGGTGGCTGGAATCATCCCGGCAGTTTGCCGCCGCTGACCGCCGCCACGTTGGGCGCCCTGATTACGACGTGGACGACCTTTGTGCCGTGCTTCCTCTGGATTTTCCTTGGCGCCCCCCACATTGAGCAACTGCGGAGAATCACGCGGGTGAACGCCGCCCTGGCCACGGTGACGGCTGCGGTGGTCGGCGTGGTTTTGAACCTGGGCGTCTGGTTCGGCCGGCAGACGTTTTTCCCCGGCGGCGTGATTGACTGGTTCGCCGTCGTGGTCGGCGCACTTTGTTTTTTCGCGCTGCACCGACTGAGGGCTTCCGTAGTTTGGGTGGTGCTCGGGAGTGGTCTCCTGGGTCTGGCGTGGCGATCACTCGCGCATTAGCGGACGCGATCGTTGCACGACCCGGTGTTGCTAAAACCAGCGTGCTCGAAACAGTAGCCGGGCCAACCGTTGGTTCTTCGATGCGAATTGCCGTCATTTCCGACACTCATGATCGATTTCCCCCGACGCTGCCGCAGCGGATTTCCGGCGCGGACGAGATCTGGCATCTCGGCGATGTCTGTGCACCCGAAACGCTCGCCAGCTTTGAGCAGCTCGGTCTTCCCTTGCGGGTGGTGAAGGGAAACTGTGACGAGCATCCCTGGCCGCTCGCTTTGCAACTACAACGCGGCGGAGTGAAATTTCTGCTGACGCATATTCCGCCCGTTAAGGTCCCGAGCGGCTGTGCGGTGGTCTTGCACGGGCACACGCACGTGCCGCGCGATGAGATGGTTGGCGCGGTCCGATGGCTGAATCCAGGCTGCATCACGCGGCCCAATCGCGGCGCGCTGCCGAGCTTTGCATGGCTCGCGATTTCGAAGGGTTCATTCACTTGGGAACCCGAGCGGTTGTAGGCTGACTAGCGCGAGCCAGCTTCGGTGAGCGCTCGTCCTTATCTTCCCAACCTGCTTAGCAGCCTTCGAATTGCGCTGGCCCCCGCGATGTTGGGCGCCGCGTATTCAGATTCGAAAATAGGGCTGACCCTGCTGCTCGCGATCAACGTCCTGTCGGATGCGCTCGATGGCTTTCTCGCTCGAAAGTGGAAGGTGGAAACGGAAATTGGGCAGCGACTGGATCACTGGGGTGACGCCTTGACCATGGGCTTGGGCACGATTGCCGTCTACCTGCTCTGGCCGGAGCGGGTCGAGGAAGAATGGGCGTGGGCCCTTGTCGCCATCGTGGCGTATCTATTGATCGGAGTCGAAAAGCTTTGGCGCAGGCCCGAGCAGCGCACCCGGCCGCCGTGGTGGGAAAAGACACTCAGCCTGTTGCTACCCCTCTCCCTCATTCCGTGGTTCATGAATTGGTCGCCGTGGCCTTTCCGCGTCGCTGCTGTCCTGCAATGTCTGCTCGCCGTATGCGAATGGTGCGGACGAAAGGGAACCACGCCCGTGAAGAAAGTGAGAGGCTGGTTGCCCTCATCGCGCGAAAAAAAGCGCGCGTAGTTAAGCGTCGTCGGTGCATCCGTGCGCTTCCGTGAGATCGGTGTTTCCCGGTCCAACGTATTGGAGCAGCGGGTCACAGACCCGCTCTACTTAGGTAGCGCGGCGTCTTCGACCCGCGGCTCGAAGGACGCGCCCCGGACCTAACGCGATCCGGTTGCGCCATCCGTGGGAGGTTTTCCGAAATGGTTGGGACCAGCGTCACGCTGGCCAGTACGCTGCAGCAACCGGTAAACGGATACGAAGAGTTCGACGGCACGTCCATGGCGACGCCGCATGTTTCCGGCGTGGCGGCATTGATCTGGAGCAAATATCCGGGTGCGACCAACGCGCAGGTTCGTCAGGCGCTGGATGGCAGCGCGGAAGATCTCGGTGCGGTGGGCCGCGATCCATCGTACGGCGTCGGCCTCGTTCAGGCCAATAATGCGCTGGCGGCGCTTGCGGCACTCAATCCGGCTGCTCCCGGTGACAAGACTCCGCCTGTCATCAGTGGGCTGACCGCCCGCTCGACGAACAGTAAGAACGGATCGTTTGAGATCACGTGGACCACGAATGAGGCGTCCTCGAGTGACGTCACGTTGGCCGGCACGACGAGTTTGGCCAGCCAGCCCGTGACCAACCATGTGCGGACCTTCCGCGGCTCGCGCGGCGCAACTTACTGGTACTCGGTTTTCTCCAAGGACGCGGCGGGCAACACGGCGATCTCGGCCGACGCCTTTATTAAGCTGCCGTAAGAACGACCTCAGGACTTGACGGCGGCGGTTCATTCCGCCGCCGTTTTTTGCGGTCCTCGCAAAGAGTGAACCGACGTTTCCGGCTCGTGTCTTTTGCGCATGACCCGAACCGAGCCGCGAAGTGATGCGCGCGCCGCGCTTGTGCGCGAGCCGGGAGCACGCAAAGTGAAAGTCATGCGCAGGTCGCACTGGCCAAATATCATCACCATTTCCCGCATCTGTCTGATGCCGGTGGTCTTGACTGCGGCGATCACCGGCCATCGCGGTTGGTTCGCCGGACTGCTGACGGTCGCGTTGTGGACGGATGTTCTGGACGGCTATCTTGCTCGCCGGCTTCAGGCGTTCTCGCAGTTTGGCCGAAAATTGGACAGCATCGCCGACTATACGGCGCTGTTTGTGGGGTTGATTGGCGTGACGCTGCTTTGGCCCGACGTGGTTCGTCGCGAGTGGCCGTGGTTTGCCGCGGTGATGGGTTCCTTTTTCGTGGCGATGATCTTTTCGTTCATCCGTCTGGGTCGCGCGCCGTGTTATCATACGTGGGCGTCGAAGGGCACCGTGGCGGCCTGTGCGCTATCGTTGATCCCGCTGCTGGCGGGTTGGACGGCGACTCCGGCGCACGTCGTCGCCTCGTTGCAGGTGCTCGTCGGCGTCGAGGAAATTGCGATTGCGCTCATGATCCCGTGGCACGTGGGCGAAATGCCGACGGTGTGGCACGCGTGGCAGCTGCGGAAGCAGCGACGGGATGCGCGGGTGCCGGCCAGCTCGCAAACGCGCAGTGCTTAAGTTGGACGCAGCGTTGACGAGAACGCGCCGCCTGTGACGCTGTTCCCGCCGAAATGAATGTGGAGCAGCAACAGGATTTGTTTGGAGTTTTCCAGCCGGAGGCCGGCGTGCACAAGGCGCCGCCGTCGGCGGGCGGGACGCCCGCGGCAGATTCGGACCCGATCGTTTTTCAACGCAGCGCCAAGGCGCGGGCTTACCGGCTCACGCTGAAGCGTGACGGCACCGCCGTTGCGACGATTCCGCTGCGCGGTTCCGAACGGGAGGCGAAGCGATTTGTGGAGCAGCAGCAGGCGTGGCTGGAGCGCGCGCGGGAGCGCCAGCGTCGCCGGCCGCGTGCGGCCGAGGTCTGGACCATCGGAACGCATTTGTTGTGGCGCGGCGAACTGACCGCGGTGCGCATTGCTTCCGTGGGTACGCAGAAACCGCAGGTTTGTCTGGCGGCAGATGTGTTTCGCGTGGCCAGGCTCGAAGGCGATTTGCGACCCACGCTCGAAGCGCATTTTATTCGCCGCGCGAAGGTCGAGTTGCCGGCCCGCACGTGGGAGCTGTCCGCGGTAACGGGCGTCGACATCAAGCAAGTCGTGGTGCGCAATCAGCAATCGCGTTGGGGATCGTGCTCGGCGAATGGCACGATCTCACTCAATTGGCGGCTGGTGCAAACGCCGGAATCGGTGCGCGACTACATCATCTATCATGAGTTGATGCACCTGCGGGAAATGAATCACTCCGCGCGATTCTGGGCGCGGGTCGAAGAGGTGTGCCCGGGATGGCAGGCCGCTGAACACTGGATCAAGCGCAACGGATCGCTCGTCGGCTTGTAACGTGTCTCGCGCCGGGTGAGCGCCGCGTCACCGCGCGGGCGGTGGGCGGATCTCAATCAGCTCCACTTCGAAAATCAACGTGGCGCGCGGCGGAATGGGGGGGGGCCGGCCATCGGCCCCATACGCGAGCCAATAGGGCACGATCAGCGTGCGCTTCTCGCCTTTTCGCATGGTGAGAAAGGCCTCGTCCCAGCCCTTGATCACGGAACCGGTGCCGAGGCGAAAGGTAAACGGCACGCCCCGAGTGTAGGAGCTGTCGAACGGCGTGCCATCGAGCAGCCGCCCGTCGTAGTTTGCGATCACCTCGTCTCCGACGCGCGGAACTTCGCCCGATCCGGGTGAACGCAAGACGTGGAGCAGTCCGGTGCGGCTGTGCTGAGCATTCGGATATTTGTGCCGGATGATGTCGGCGTCGGTCGCGCTGAGCTGCGGCGTGCCCTCATTCAGCAAGGCTTCACGCATGGCGCTGTTGATGGGCCGTCCCGGATCCTTGCGCGCGAGCATACCGGACCGAACGACCAGCGCGATCGTGATGAGAACGACACCGAGCAGGGAAAGATAGATAAAGCTGCGCATGTTCGAGGGCAGATAACGTGTGCCCGCTCCGCTTTTGCAAACCCGGAGACACGCACCACTGAGCCAGCGTTATTTTTTGAGCAGGTCCAGGGCGGCTCCGGTCAACGCCGTGACACCGGTCTTGATCGTGGGCTCGGGCACGGGCGCGAAGCGATTCGAGTGCAGTGACGGAAGCGGCACCCCGGTTCGCTGACTTTCCGCGAGTTTCGCCGGATCGACGGCGCCGACTCTGAAAAGACAGATGGGGACCTTTTCCGTGGTCAGGCCGAAGTGAGCGAAGTCTTCGCCGCCCATTTCAGGATCAATGGTCACGACGTGGTCCGCGCCGAGCCATTGCGTCAGGCTGCCTCGGATACGGCGGGTGAGTTCCGGGTTATTGTAGGTCGCAGGCGTGCCTTCTTCCTCGATCACGTTGACGATGGGCATGCGGTCCTCCGGCACGCCCGCGGCAATGGCCTCGCCGCGGCAAATCCGCTTGATCGCCTCGATGGTGTGAGCTCGAACAGTGTCAGAGTAGGAGCGAAGCGTGAGCTGCAGTTTTACTTCGTCGGGAATGATGTTGTGCTTGGTGCCGCCGTGGATGGAGCCGACGGTGACCACCGCCGGTTCAATCGGCCGCGTCTCGCGGCTGACGATCGTCTGGAGCGCCATGACAATGCGTGATGCCAGCACAATAGGGTCTTTGGTCGTGTGCGGATAAGCGCCATGGCCGCCGACGCCTCGCACCGTGAGGTCGACCCAATCCACGTTGGCCATGATATATCCTTCGACGGTTCCGACCGTTCCGACCGGGAGGGTGGCACTGTCGTGGAGGGCAATCGCGTAATCAGGCTTGGGGAATTTGCGGTATAATCCGGCCGTCAACATCGCCCGTGCTCCGAGGCCGCGTTCTTCCGCTGGCTGCCCGACCAGCACGAGCGTGCCGGTCCACTCTTTGCGCAGCGCCATGAGTTGGCGCGCGGTGCCGACAAGAACGCTCACATGAATATCGTGACCGCACGCGTGCATCACGGGCACTTCCTGCCCCGAAAGATCAGTGACACGATCTTTGCTCGCGTAAGCCAGGCCGGTTTCTTCGTTAACAGGAAGACCGTCCATGTCTGCGCGAATCAGCAAGGTCGGTCCGGGCCCGTTTTGAAAAACTCCCACGACGCCGAAGCCCGCGACCTTTTCGGTTACCTCGAAGCCTGCGGCACGCAATTCCGCTGCCAGTTTTGCCGAGGTCTTTTCCTCCATGAGCGAAAGTTCGGGATGGGCGTGGAGGTCCTTGTAGAACGTCTCCAACGACGGCCAATCGGCGTTGGTGCGCGCGGAGACGTTGGCCTTCAACTCGTCTGAGAGACCGGCGCCTCGAACGTGCGCGGCAAGAAAAAGCAGAGGAGCGGCGAAAACGAGAGCGAGGCGAAATGTTGAGGGGAGTTTCATTTGGGGAAAGGCGCGGAGGTATAAAAGGGGAAAGGGGATTACGGTCTTGTTGGTTCGAGTTGAACGAGCAACGCGTCGAGTACGGCGTCGGTCCGCAACTTGACTCTTTGCGCATCAGTCACCGGCTTGTCGGGCGGCGCCGCTTTCATGGCGTCAGCGATTGCCTTCTCGGCTTCTTGCTGGGCGAGGGTGAACAAGCGCTGTTCAGCGCGTTCGAGCAAGCTGCTGTCCGATGACCCTGAGGGTGCGACGAAGCGCGGCAGGAGTTGTTGGCCAACCCACATGGTCCAGACTTTCCGGTCGTGGAAATAAACAGCGAGCGCCGCATCTGACGGAAGCTCCATCGCTCGCGCGAGCGACTGCACGAGATCAGCCGGCTGCTGACCCGCTGTGTCGGGCGTGAAGCGTTCGTACACACGCGCGTAGACCTTCACGCTCGTCGCGCGTTGAAAATTCGCGAGTTTGAGGTCGAAGAACTTCGCCCGCGGTGGCGTCGTGGGCAGCAGGCTATCGGGATCTTCGAAGTGCGCGGGTTCGGCGCGCGGAGTTTGAGCGATCCGAGCGTTGAACGCTTCGAGATCGGCCCGAAACGCCTTTGCGGCAGAGCCGATGCGCCGGATCGTCACGGTCATTTTGTCTCCTGCTTGAATTTGCGGAAGCACGTCGAAACCACGCACGACGCGTCCGAACACACTGTGCAGGTAGTTCAGTCGATTGACGGGAGCGAGGGTGAAGAAGAACTGGGATCCGTTGGTGTCGGCGCCGGAGTTCGCCATCGAGAGAACGCCGACTCGGTCATGTCGCAGGCCCGGTACGAACTCGTCCGGGAACTGATAACCAGGGCCGCCAGCGCCCGTGCCGAGCGGATCTCCGCCTTGTACCACGAATCCAGGTACAACGCGGTGGAAGGTGAGCCCATCGTAGAACGGCTTCCGGGGACTGGGACCGAGTGTGCCCTCCGCCAAGCCGACAAAATTCGAAACCGTGCACGCAGCCTGCGTGAAATAAAGTTCCGCGAGGATCGTACCGCGCGATGTCGTAAACTCGGCGTAGATGCCGTCGGCGAGTGGCTCGGTTGCGCTGATCGAACCGCCCGTCAGCACCGCCCAGAGTGCGGCCACCTTTAAGGCGGCGCGGAGAACGCGGAGGCGGTGCATGCTCGAACGTGGCAGAATCTCGCCGGCGAGCGAAGCGAAGAAATCTTTGCGCCGCGATTCACTTCGCGCGCGCGGCTGCGTATTTCACGTCGACGCATTGCAGCGTTCGCTTGATGGTCGTGACGTGCTCGTCCTCAACACGCTCGCGCCCGTCTTTATGCTCATCGCGATTGGCGCCTTGATGCAACGGATGCGATACGTCTCGCCCGGGTTTCTGAAGGAGGCGAACCGGGTGACGTACTGGCTCGGCCTGCCGGCACTGCTCTTTTCACAGTTGGCGAGTTCTTTCCACGAAGCCAGTGGGGCCAGGCTCGCGTTGGGCGCCATGGCGTTGGCGACACTCCTGGTGATTGGCGTGGGTTATCTTGCGGTCTGGATTTTGCGCGTACCAGGAGCGGCCGCCGGTACGCTGGTCCAAGGCGCATTCCGCGGAAACCTGGCGTTCATCGGACTGCCGATCGTGTTCGCTCTGCCGGATACACCGCTCACGAGCGGGATGTCGGTGCGGGCGGCCGCGGTGATTGTCGTGGGTCCCATGATGGTCGCCTACAACTTCGTCGGCGTGGTCGTGCTGTTGTTGAGCCAGCATGAACTCGGCTGGGCGATGCTCCGGCCGTTTGTGCGACAGCTGGCCACGACCCCGCCACTGATAGCGACCGTGGCGGGCATCGTTTTTGCGGTCGCAGGCTGGTCATTGCCGGCGCCCGTGAACAAAGCTTTGGAAGCTCTGGGAGAAATGGCGCTGCCTCTCGGCTTGCTGGGAGTGGGTGGCGCGATTGTGACCGTCGATCGAGGCATGGTGGGACAGGCCGCGTGGGCCGCCGCGCTGATCAAGACGGCGCTCGCCCCGCTCATCGGATGGGGCGTGGGGCGTTATCTTGGCTTGGACGGGCTGGAGCTCAAGATGCTGCTGATCCTCATGGCCACTCCGACCGCCGTGGTTTCCTACACCATGGTGTTGGAACTTAAGGGCGACGAAAAGATCGCTTCGGGCGCGATCGTGTTGAGCGTGCTCACTTCGATCGCGACGCTCGCCTTGGTGGTCGCGTATTTTTAAACCAGCTACAGCGTAGGGGCGTCGCTTGCCGACGCCTTGCATTGTCCTCTCTCGCCTTCAATCGGGCGTCGGCGAGCGACGCCCCTACATTCGGCCGATCAATCCGGCTCAGGGGATCCGCAGCGTCATCCCGACGGTCAGGGCGTTTTCATTTTTCACGACATCGCGATTGGCGCGGAGGATGTCTTCCCAGCGATTGGGCGTGCCGTAATATTGGCGCGAGAGTTTGCCGAGCGTGTCGCCGAGCACCACCACGTGAGTGCGTCCAGCAGGAGCCGCGGGCGCGGCGGCGGTGGGGACGTCCGTCGCCGGAGCCGACGTGGTCGCGGCGATGGCTTGAACAGAGCCGGGGCGGCTGGGTGAAGCCATGGTGCTGCCGGGAGGCGAACCAACCAGGGCGAGTCGTGTTTTGAGCTGGGCATTTTCTGCGGCCAGCGACGTGGCGCGCGCTTGAGTCTGGCGCAGCTCATCGAACAGCGACGACGTCTGCGCGGCCGAGTCATTGGCTGACTTGAGCGAGGCGGACTGGGCCGCGTCGGTCGAGCGTGCGGCGTCGGCTTTCAGCTGTTCGTTTTCGCGTTGCAGCAGGGAATAGCTGCGCAAGGTGGTGGAGAGCTTGTCTTCCACGTCTGCGAGCCGCGTGGCCATCGCGTGAGATTGGTCCGCTGGATTTGCGGCGATGCGTGCTTCAAGCGCGGCCTTTTCCTGACGCAGCGCTTCGACCTCAGCGGCCTGCTGCGATTGAGAGGCTGAGGTCGACTTCAACTTGTTCATCTCCGACTGCAGCTGCGAATAGCTTCGAAGCGTTGTGGAAAGCTTGTCTTCCGTTTGGGCCAGCTTGCTGGCGAGGTCCGCCGCATTGCCGTTCGGTGACTCCGTCGCGGGTTGACCCTGCGCCAGCTTGGCCTCGAGCGCAGCTTTTTCCTGACGCATGGCTTCCAGTTCGGCCGACTGCTGCGAGTGCGTCATCGCCGCTGACTTGACCTTATCCATCTCGGACTGCAGCTGCGAATAACTGCGGAGCGCGGTCGCGAGTCTGGCTTCGGTTTGAGCGAGCTTGCTCGAGAGTTCCGCCGCATCACCGGCACCCGCCGCGGCAGCGGCGGTGGGCTGCGCCTGCGCGACCTTTGCTTCGAGAACGGCCTTCTGCTGCCGGAGAGTTTGAACTTCGGCACTCAGCCGCGCGTGATCAGCGTTCGTGGTGTTCAGCAGCTGGTTGTCAGCTTGCAAATTCGTGAGGCGGCGATTGGCGTCCGCGAGTTTTGCTTCGGCGTCGGCCAGTTTCGCGACGGTCTCGCTGGACGTCGCCGCTTTCTTCGCCGCGGCCAGTTCCTCGCGCGCTGACGCTTCCGACTTGGCGGTTGCCGCCAGCCGTTGTTCCAAAGCGGCTTTCTCGGCCGTGAGCGTTTCCAATCCAGCAACCAAAGTGTTGAGCCGTGCGGTTGCCTCCTCGGCGCGGGTTTTCTCAGCGGCTAGCTGCCCGGGATCCGGCTCATTGGCGGCTTTCACGACTTCGGACGGTTTGACCGCGGCCGTCAGCTCGTCGACCCGCGTTTTCGCTTCGGCGAGGGCCCACTTCACATCGTGGAGTTCACCGTTCAGGCGTTGGTTTTCCGCCCGCAGATCCGCGTTCTCCTGCTGAATCTTGGATTGGTCCAGCTCTGGAGCGCTCTCAATGACGACCGGGGCTGGAGCATCGGCACCCCGGACAGGAGTGAACGCGAAGGTGGCGAGGACAGTCGCAGTAAAGCAGGCAAGTTTAGTCATGAGATCGGGGCAGAAGAATGGGACGTATGGCCTTTGACACAATCCGCGAGTGAGGGTGCGACGAGTTGTTGCTGCCAGGAAGACATTTGATGCGGTTGTATCTCGCCGTCGGCAAGTTGTTCACTGCGCTGGGTTAAGTCGGATTGGCTGAAACCTTGCGATCGGGGTCATGTCGCATAAGCTTCCATTCCAGTATGAAGAGCTCACTCACAGCATGTCTCCTTGCGGTCCTGGCAGTGACTGCGTCGCTTTCGGCCCAAGGGCTGCGACCGGAAGCAGTGAATGGGGCCGTGATTGGTGGGGTGGCCGGCGCGATCATTGGCAACAACAGCGGTGACTTTCGGCATAATGGACTGCGCGGCGCGGCGTATGGTGCCGGAGCCGGGATGCTCATCGGCCAGATGGCTGGCGACAGCCGCGGATATGGTTCACGCACGCAGGTGCGCGTTCATGCGGCGCCGCGAACGTATCTTTATCGGGACTCGGGCCGCTACTACGGCCATGGTGGCTATTATGGGTATCGCGGCGACCGGCCATGGCGCGGCGGGTACTATTACCGCCCCGGATATACGTACACTGATTCCGACTATTACGGGTACTCCGATTACGACAGCAGCTATTACGGCGGCTCCAGCTATGCGACGAATGGTCTACTGCTGGGCGGTCTCGCCGGCGCGATCATTGGCTACAACAGTGGTGGGCTCCATCACAACGCCTGGCGTGGCGCTGGAATTGGTGCCGCCGCCGGATACCTGTTTGGCTCGATCGCTGAAAACAACGCGCGACGACGCGAAGCAATTTTGACGCAACAAGCCGGCAATTCCGGCGGCGCTGGGGAACAGCCGACGAGCGCCGCACCTGCTGTCGTGGATACGCCGGCACCGGTAACCGCCGCCAAGTTGCAGTCGTCTACGCCCATGTCTTCGGCGAACAGCCTGTTCGGCCGGTGACAATTTAGCGGCACCGTCGCAAGACGATGCGTGTCTTCCCGCCTCCTTTCACCATGACCACACCTCTTCATTCCCGCTTCGTTGTGCTCGCCGGCCTGGCCGCGACTTCGGCGTTTTTCGCCGGTTGTGCCTCCCAGGGCGTCAGTAATCCCACGGGAGTGCCCGTGACGGAGATGGGAGCCTCGGAACGCGGTTTCGTGGCCGGCACTGGCGTTGAATCGCAGGATCTGGTCACGGTGACGGATAAGATGGCGCGGAGCATCCTCGCTATTCCGGAGATCGCCAATGCGCAGGCGACGCCGCGCATCGCGCTCGATCCGGTGGTGAACGACACGCGTTTTCCGCTGAACAAAGACATTTTCAACGACCGCATTCGGATCGAGCTGAACAAGCATTCGCTCGGCAAAGTACGCTTCCTGGCGCGCGATCGCATGAAGGCGCTGGAGCGCGAACGTGATCTGAAACAGGGCGGGCAGGTCACCGCGAGTGCGGATCCAAACGTGACCGAGTTTCGTGGCGCAGATTATTTTCTGACCGGCAAGCTTTCCGGCATGACCACCAAGACCAGCGCGGGTACGAGCGATTACGTGCTGTATAGCTTTCAGCTCATCGATGCGCGAACGAGTGAGATCGTCTGGGAAGATTCAGCCGAAATCAAAAAGCAGGGGCTGGAAGACGCGGCTTACCGTTAATGATGCCCCCCTCGCGCGCTCCGGCGCGCCTGACCATGGTCTTGCACTCTGAATCTTCAGCGCAGTGCGGTGAAGGCCGCGTGTCTCGTCGCCTGCCCGTGGCCGCCGCGGTTCGCGGCGCGGCGCTGGCTGCACTCGTCGCCTTGGCGGGTTGCGCCACCGCTCCTCGTACCAACATTCTCTATACGGGCGACCCGGTGATTGATGGCAATGCGGAGCGCGTGGCCGCCCGACCGCAGGATCGCGTCATGTGGGATTACCGGATTGCCGCGTCCGCCTTGCGCCTCGGCAACTACGAAGAAGCAAAGGCGAAACTCGACGATGCGATCCTGAACATGGGTGGCATCATCAACAACTCGGCGGACGCCGCGAAGGCGCGCGGATTGTTTTCCGGCGAGAACGCGAAGGTGTTCATCGGTGAGCCCTATGAGCGCGTGATGGCATATTACTACCGGGGCATTCTCTATTGGCTCGACGGGCAGCCGGACAATGCGCGCGCGTGCTTTCGGACGGGAGAGTTCATCGATGCCGATGCGGAAACGGCGGCCTACAAGAGTGACTACGTGCTGTTGGATTATCTCGACGGCCTCGCCTCTTTGAAATTGGCCGCGGACGGCACGGACGCGTTGAAGCGGGCGACGGCCTCTGCGCAAGGCCGCGCGCTTCCTGAGTACGATCCGCAGGCGAATGTCCTGGTTTTCGCTGAGTTTGGGACCGGGCCGCAGAAGTATGCAGGCGGAGAATACGGCGAGCAGCTTCGATTCATGACGGCTGATTCGCGCGTGCATTCCGCGGCCCTGACGGTGAATGACCGCACGATCGCACTGCCGGCGTACGATGACCTGAATTTTCAGGCGACGACGCGAGGTGGACGCGTCATGGATTATATTCTCGGCAACAAGGCCGTGTTCAAACGCAACGCGAGCAACGTCGGCGACGTCGCGCTCCTCGGTGGTGTCGTGGCCGCGGACAACATGCGGCGATATAATGGATCGAAGAATCACGATGCGGAGAATGCCGCGATCGCGCTCGGGGCGATTGGACTCTTCAGCAAGCTCGCGTCCGCGGCGACGACCCCGCACGCCGACGTGCGCATGTGGAATAATCTACCGCAGCGGCTGAGCTTTGCCGCGCTGCGATTGCCGGCCGGACAACACGCGGCGAAAATTGAATACTTCGATGGAGAAGGGCGTCGCCTCGTGGGATTGACGCAGGAGCTGACGATCGTTGTTGATGATGTGACGCGAGATACGGTCGTTTTTCTGAGTGAACTAAAGCGGTGACCCGCAGTCTCACCCCACTACACTTTATCTGACTATGAACACCATGCACCGTCTGTCCGTTCTCTCCGCCGTCACCGGCCTGATACTCCTCGCCGGTTGCGCCACGGAGCCGGGGCCATTCACGCCGCAGGACACGACCAAGTACACCGTCGAGAACACTGAGAAGTTCGTCTTGCTCGATAAGCCGACGCAAACGTCGATCACTTGCACGGGACTGCAGGAACGGGTGTTGCCCGATGGCCGGCTCGAGATCGTGGCGAACGTCAAGAACCGGGAAGATCGGCGTCTGCAGGTGCAGATTGGATGTGTCTTCAAAGATGCTCAGGGCTTCACGACGGGTGATGAGTCGCCGTTTCAGAATTTGATCCTGGCTGAAAATTCAACCGAAGCCGTCCGCTTCACCGCCATGAATGCGTTGGGTAAACGCTATACCATTCGCGTCCGTCAGGCTCGCTGAGCGCGCATCTCCGCCCGCTCTTTTTTTCCACGTTCAACGTCCCCCGTCTGTTCACCTCTTGTTCGTCATGAAAGCTCGCGCGTTGCTGGTTGCCCCTCTTCTTCTCGTCGC
>JBDSSD010000145.1:0-33044 GCA_039928945.1 Opitutus sp.
TGTGAACCGCCACATCCGCGTCGCCTCTCAGTACTGCGGCCTCGAGCTCGCTCGTGAACAGACCTTTTCCACCTTTCTCCTCCAACGACCATTCGGCCTGGCGGTCACCCGTCGTGACCAACTTCAACAACTCCGTTTCGACCCCGAGCACTTCGCGAAGGTGGGCTGCGACCATTTCCGTCTGCCGTAAAGCAAGCGGACTCTTTCGCGTGGCGAGAGTGATTTTCTTGGTCAGGGAGGACACGTTAAAAAGAAAGAGGCCACAGGGGAAGGAAGCACAACGGTGACTTCTTTCCGGCTCTGTGGCCTCCGTAACTTAAATCGGCCTTAGTAAGCGGCCTGAACGCCCTTGATGTGCTTCTTTGCCATCCAAGGCATCATGCTGCGGAGATAAACACCGGTCTTTTCGATCGGGTGCTTCTCTCCCTTTTTCAGCAACGCATTATAATTCTTCAGCCCACCCTTGTACTCCTTAACCCATTCCTTGGTGAACTTGCCCGACTGAATTTCTTTGAGGATCTTCTTCATCTCAGCCTTCGTGCGCTGATTCACGACGCGCGGACCGCGGGTAATGTCACCGTACTTGGCCGTCTCAGAGATCGAGAACCGCATGCCGGCGATCCCGCTCTCGTACATGAGATCGCAGATCAGCTTGAGCTCATGAAGGCACTCGAAATACGCCATCTCAGGCTGGTAACCCGCTTCAACGAGGGTTTCGAAACCGGCTTGGACGAGCGCACTCGCACCGCCGCACAACACCGCTTGTTCACCGAAAAGATCCGTCTCGGTCTCTTCCTTGAAGGTGGTCTGGAGCACGCCGGCGCGCGTTGAGCCAATGCCCTTCGCCCAGGCGAGCGCCAGTTTCTTCGCGGACTTTGACTTGTCCTGCGCCACCGCGATCAACGCGGGCATGCCCTTACCTTCGGCGTAAAGACGACGCACCATGTGGCCGGGGCCCTTCGGTGCGACCATGATGCAATCGATATCCTTGTGCAGCTTCACCAAACCGAAGTGAACCGACAGGCCGTGTGAAAACAGCAGGGTCTTCCCCTTTTTCAGGTTCGGCAGAATGTCGCTCAGATAAACGTCGGCCTGCTTCATGTCGGGCAATCCGACCATGATGACATCTGCGCGGCGCACGGCTTCGGCCGTATCCACCACTTCGAAACCGTGCTG
This sequence comes from Opitutus sp., assembly GCA_039928945.1. Classification (GTDB taxonomy): domain Bacteria; phylum Verrucomicrobiota; class Verrucomicrobiia; order Opitutales; family Opitutaceae; genus Opitutus. The sequence continues at coordinate 1,177 of JBDSSD010000145.1, forward strand.
CTCGGCAACCGGCTTTGACTTGGATCCGGCATACAGGCCGATGATGACCTTGCAGCCGCTGTCCTTGAGGTTCAGCGCGTGGGCGTGGCCCTGCGAACCATAGCCGAGGACGGCGAGCGTTTTATCTTTGAAGATACCGAGGTCGGCATCTTTGTCGGTGTAGACTTTTGCGGGCATGTGAAAACTCGTTCGGATTCGGGTTCAGGTTCGGGTGGGCTACAAAAAGACTATCGCTTCAGCGCGAGCCGGCCGGTGCGGGCCAGTTCAAGAATGCCAAAGGGGTCGAGCAAACCGAGCAGCGCGTTGATCTTGTCGTCGTCGCCTGTGAGCTCGATGATCAGATTTTCGTGCGTCAAGTTGACGATCTTCGCGCGGAAAATGTCGGCGATTTGGACGATCTCGGAGCGGTTTTCCGTGCTCGCACGGACTTTAACGAGGACCAGTTCACGCGCGACGGCCTGGCCTTCTTTGAAATCGATCACGTCAACGACGTTGATGAGTTTCCGCAGCTGTTTGATGCAAAGATCAAGCGAGGCCTCATCACCCTTCAACACGGCCGTGATCCGCGAGAGCGACGCGTCGTGCGTGGGCGCAACGTTGAGGGAGTCGATGTTGAAGCCGCGGCCCGAAAACATCCCGGATACGCGCGCCAAGACGCCAAACTTGTTCTCAACGAGGACGGAGATCGTATGCCGCATGGGAAGTGGTGGAGTGTAAAGGTAAACGCTAACGCCGAACTGTGCAGCGAACCGGCAGCCCCTCCTTGCGCCCGGCAGCCAAGCTCTGGAGGACAACCTTCAATCTCGCTGCGGCGAGCAAAGGCTGGTGGACGCTGAGGGACTCGAACCCCCGACACCCTCGGTGTAAGCGAGGTGCTCTAACCAACTGAGCTAAGCGTCCAAACCGAAGGGCAATCAAAGCGGGCGGCCGGTGAGTATGACAAGAATTTATTCAGCTATGACGAAGGTCCGTTCGATCGCGAGCGGCGGAGAGCAGTTGTCGAGGCTGACGAAGACCATCGGTCTGGTCCCGTTCGAGCGCCTAAAAACGCCGGAAGCCGCGGATCAAACTGCAGTCAGCAACCTAAACGGTCGCGAGCGCGGATTTCGGCTTGAGCCAGCCTCTGCGCGCCATGAGTTCGGCGTTCTGTAGCGCATTGAGCGCGGCGCCCTTCCAGAGGTTGTCGCCGCTGACCCACAGCGCGAGGCCGTTATCCAGCGCGCTATCGAGCCGGATGCGACCAACGCCACACTTCACCTTGCGCGAGAAATCCAATGGTGTCGGGTAGGCCTGCTTCGTTGGGTCGTCCACCAGCTCTGCACCCTCGAATTCCGCAATCGCCGCCTTCGCCGCCTCGACGCTCACCAAACGCTCGAACTCCGCGTTGACCGCGATTGAGTGGGCCCGGATGACAGGCACGCGGACGCACGTGGCGGATACCTTCAAATTCGGCAATCCCATGATGCGGCGACTTTCCTGCATCATCTTCGTTTCTTCGCCGGTGTAACCGTCCGCGCCGAACGAATCGACTTGGGGGATTACGTTGAACGCGATCTGATACGGATAAACCTTTCGTGGCAGAGTGCCGCCCTTCACGTGGGCCTGTACTTGCGCTTCAAGCTCGTCGACGGCGTCCGCGCCCGTGCCTGAGACGGATTGATACGTCGCAGCGAAGTAGCGCTTCAGACCAAACTTCAGGTGCAACGGCCAGAGCGCCATGAGCGTGACGGCGGTCGAACAGTTCGGGTTGGCAATGATGCCGTGGTGCGAGCGTAAGCCCTCGGGATTGATCTCCGGGATCACCAAAGGCACCGCCGGATCCATCCGGTACGCGGAGCTCTTGTCGATGACGAGGCAGTTTGCTTTCACCGCATCGGGTGCGAGCGCCTTCGTGGTGGCGCCATCAACGGCGAAAAACGCCACATCCACATCCGCGAAAACTCCCGGCTTGGCTTCTTCGATCGTGATTTTCTTGCTGCCCCACTCGACCACTTTTCCAGCTGAGCGCGCCGAGGCGAAGAGCCGGAGCGTCGAGATGGGGAAGTTGCGCTCCTGCAAAAGCCGCAGCAGCTCTTGACCGACGACGCCTGTCGCGCCGACGATGCCTACTGTGAAGGATGGCGTATTACTCATGGATTCTCCGTTGGAACGGGTCACCAAAACCTGTGAAGGCCTCGGCATCAAGCCCGCAGACCGGTTCCTCTACGTCCGGATCAGCACAGCCACGCTTCAATTCTTTAGCGGCGGTGTGCTGGTGAAAAGTTATCCGATCTCCACGTCGCAGAAGCCGCCTTCAAACATAAAGCATTCACTGGGAACACCGCGCGGCCTGCACGAAATCGCCGAACGAATCGGAGCAGGACAGCCTCCGGGCACCGTTTTCAAATCGCGGGTCGCCACCGGACACCACTACTCCGAGCTGCCGGACGCCAACGCCGAAAAGAACCTCATCACCACGCGCATTCTGTGGCTGCGTGGCCTTGAGCTGGGCGTGAACAGCGGCGGCGAAGTGGACACCTATTCGCGGTATATCTACATCCACGGGACGAACCACGAAGCTCGGATTGGCGAACCGATGAGCGCGGGCTGCGTCCTCATGCGCAATCTGGACATCGTGGAACTTTACGAACGGGTCCGCCGCGGTGATCAGGTGCTGATTCTTGACTGAGCCCGACAGCGTCGGACTCCACCAAGACGAGTCCACCTGCGCGGGATTCGGCGGCTCCCGACGTCCTGAACGAGACGGGCGAGCTCTGTTCGATTTCGTTCACCTGCCCGCCTTTGAGGCGATCCTCGGGACTCGACCGAATTGATACCTTGCAGCACGGCTGATCGATTCCACTTTGCGAGGCTTACGATGGTTCGTCCCCTCATCACCGTTCTTACCTGTGCTCAACTGTTGCTCGGTGCGACCGCGTACGCGCAGGCGACGGGAGAGTTTGAGCAGCCACCGATCAGCTACTCCGCCACGACACCGCGGAGCGAAAACGAACTGAAGGCCAAGGTGGAATCAGCGGAACTCCGATTCGCCGGGGACGAGAAGAGCACATTGAAAGCATTGCTCGCCGCGCTCAACGTGCCGGTCGAGAGCCAGCTGTTGGTGTTCTCGAAAACGAGTTTACAGCGGCGCCGGATCAGTCCCGAGCATCCTCGCGCCCTCTATTTCTCGGATTCAATTTATGTGGGCTGGGTGCCGGGCGGAATGGCGGAGATCACCCTCATCGATCCTCAGCTCGGTCCGGTGTTTTATTCCTTCGATCTGCGAGCGCGCAACGGGTCGTCGCGACTTGAACGTGACGCGGATTGTCTCCGCTGCCATGGAGGCACATTTGTGCGCGACATCCCCGGCGTTCTGGCGCGTTCACTGTTCACCGATCCGGAAGGCGAACCCGTGCTGCGACACGGATCGTTGATGGTGGACGATACGACGCCCTTCACCGACCGCTGGGGCGGATGGTATGTAACGGGATACCACGGAACAGAAGCCCATCGCGGAAATTTCATGTCGGCGGAGGAAGCCGACGGGTGGGTGTTCAAACCGGCCGAGCGCCGACCCGACACGCTCAAGGATTTGTTCGATATCAGCGATTACCTCAGGCCGACGAGCGATGTGGTGGCGCTCCTGGTCTTCGAACACCAGACGACCATGCAGAACAGCCTCACGCGCGCGAACATGAGCGCACGTCGAATGCTCGCGTACCAACACGGTCTGCAAAAAGCGTTCAACGAACCGCTGTCCGACGAACCGCGCTATGATAGCGTGAAGAGCGTATTCGAAAGCACCGCACAAGACGTGGTTGATCGACTCCTGTTTCGCGACGCGGCGCCGTTGCCATCAGGTGTGGTGGGCGACGAAGCTTTTCAGGAACGTTTCTCACGCGACGCGCCGCATAGCGCGGCCGGACATACGTTGAAGGACCTTCAGCTCTGGGACCGCATCTTCACGTATCGCTGCAGCTATCTAATTTACTCCGACATGTTTCTCGAGCTGCCAGAGCCCCTGAAGGTCAAAATTTATGATCGGCTCCGCATTGCGTTGCTCAGCCGAGAACCCAATCAGCGTTACTCGTACCTGCCGTCGAAAGAGAAACAGCAGATCTACGAGATCCTGCGCGAAACTCATCGCGAGGCGAAACAGCGTTGGAACTGAGTGGCGCTGCCACGTCGCGCTGCCGTGCGCCGTTGAAGTCCCCGTGCTCCCGCCCAAGGCTACGAAGAGGGTGCGGAGGGGCGGATCTACAAGCCGGAGGGAAACGTTTCCGGCGCCACGTCTGATTCGCGCGGTCGCGGAGAGTTGTTCAGCTGTTCCGTCCGAACAGGAGCCGCAACGAATTCAAACAAACCAAAAGCGTGCTGCCTTCATGGGCGCCAACACCGATCGCGAGCGGCACCGCACCCCAAGCAGTGGCGATCACCATGATGACCACGACTCCCAGTGAAATGGCGAGGTTCTGACGAATGACCCGCCGCGCTCGTCGGCTCAGCCGCTGCGCTGAGAGGAAATTCTCGATGCGATCGTGCATCAGGATCACCTCCGCCTGTTCGAGCGCGGCATCGCTCCCCCGAGCTCCCATTGCAACGCTCACGTCCGCTGCGGCCAGACTGGGCGCGTCGTTAACGCCGTCGCCGACCATGGCCACCTTCAGGCCCGAGGCGCGGATTTCCATAATTGCGGCAACCTTGTCCTCCGGCGAAAGACCCGCCCGAACTTCATCGAGACCAATTTCTTTGCCGACGGCTTCGGCCGCGTGACGTCGGTCGCCCGTGAGCATGATGGTGCGGATACCGGCGTGCTTGAGTGCGGTCAGGACGCCTCGTGATTCGGCCCGAATCTGATCCTTCAGCAGAATGCGGCCGACCAGGTCACGCCCGATCACCCACACTTCACTTAACTCGGGAGGCGCGGCGGGCAGGCGCTGAGCCCATCCGGCCAGCGGTCCGCTTTCCAAAAGCTCGCGCCGGCCGAGCAGCAGCGAGGCACCGTCAAGTTTTCCGCGCAAACCCTGCCCGGTAATCGACTGAAAGTCCTCCAGCTCCAACGCCTGCACGCCTTCGGCTTTCGCATGACGCACGATCGCGCGAGCCAGCGGATGCTGCGATTTGGCCTCCAACGCATAGGCGATTTCCAAAACTTCCGTTTCGCGACCGGGCGGAAAACTCTCCGTCCCAACGACAGCAAGCTCACCCGTGGTGAGCGTGCCGGTTTTATCGAGGGCAACCGCGTTGATGTCCGCGAGCTTTTCAATCGCCGCGCCGCCGCGAAACAAAACTCCATGTCGGGCACCCCACGCGATCGCCGCCAGAATCGCGGAGGGAATCGAGAGCACCAGCGCACACGGACTCGCGACGACCATCAACGTCATCGCCCGATAGAATGCGGAGCGCAGCTCGGGCGTATTGGTGAACGCCGGCAACCCAAATCCCAGCCACCACACCAGGAACATCGCGAATGATCCGCCGATCACCGCATACGTATAGCCCGTGCCGAACCGATCCGTGAACCGTTCGCTCGGCGCCTTCAATTTCTGCGCCGTTTGGATCAGGCGAATGATTTTCTGCAGCGTACTTTCCGCCGGAAGTCGCGAGACCTCAAAAGTGACCGCACCCCAAAGATTGATGGTCCCACTGAAAACCTGATCACCGACGCCTTTCTCCACGGGTGTCGCCTCGCCGGTGAGCGCGGACTCGTCACTCGCGCTCCGTCCTTTGATGACGACGCCATCCGTGGCCACCGCTTCGCCGGGCCGAACGAGCACGCGTTGCCCAACCGTCAACTCCTCCACGGGTATCGTTTGTTCACTGCCATCCGCACCAACGAGGGTGGCAGATTTCGGCGCCGATTTGAGCAACGCGCTCACCTCGCGTTGCGTACGATCGAGTGCGTACTCCTCCATCGCCCCCGACGCGGAAAACAAAAACAACAGCAGGACTGCCTCGCCCCACGCGCCGATGAACATCGCGCCGAGTGCCACCGCCAGCATCAAGAAGTGGATGTCGATTTCGCGTTTCTTGAGGTTCTCCCACGAATCAACGGCGGCGTCCCAGCCGCCTGCGATGATGCCGATGATGAAAAAACTCCGCGCGACCCAAGGATAATTTCCGGCGAACTGCTCCGCCAACACGCCGGCGATTCCGGCTGCACCACAAATCGTCGCGAGACGCGCCAGCATCCGCCACTCCTGTTCACCGTGCCGGTGATGGTGATGCTCTGCCTCGGCTTCCGGCCACTCCATCTCGCGCCATTGCCACATCGTTTCGGCCGTGGGACACATCTTGCGGCCAAGCACCGTGGCATTTCCGTCCTGACGAAGGTCGTAACCCGACGGCGCGGATTGGGCGGTCTTCGCGGCGAGCCCCAACTCAACCGCCGCAATGGTTTGCGCCAGTCGCGCCTCAAAATCGACGGAGTTGACCTGCCCGATGGTGGCGACCGACACGGTGTGCGCCGTGGGATCAATGCGCACAGCGCTGATTTCAGGCTGCTCCCGCAGGAACGCCACCAGCTCATCCACCCAATTCACCTCGGTTTTGGTCTCAACACTCACGGCACCCACTCAGTGCACCCGAGGGAAAGGCGCAAATTCATTTGCGCCGCATCCGCCCGGCTCATTGGTTGCCCCTCTTCCATGATCGGCCTTCGCGACGACACTGACTCTGCAGCTCCGGCACCGGTGCAGAGTCGCGCGCCGGAACTCGCGGCGAAGATTTTTGCGGAGGACGGATGGCTGCACGAAGCCTTGTCGCTCGAACATCGTCCCGAGCAGGAACAAATGGCACGCGCAGTTGCGGCCGCCATGCGCGACGATGCGCCCCTGCTCTTTGAAGCCGGCACGGGGGTCGGCAAGTCCCTCGCCTATTTGGCGCCGGGGCTGATCCACGCGATTGATCAATCGCGGCAGATGATCGTTTCCACCCACACGATTTCGCTGCAAGAGCAGCTCGAGACCAAAGACCTGCCCATCTGTCGCCGGCTCTTCAAAGCGTCTCCGGACTTGGAGCGCTATGCCGATTTCAAATCGGCCGTGCTGGTCGGTAAATCGAACTACCTGTGCACCACTCGCCTGAGTCATGCCTTGGCGGATCGAGCCAGCCTTTTCGCCGACGCGGACTACGATGAGCTCCAGCGGATCGCGGGTTGGGCGGAAACGACGGAAACGGGTCTGCGTCATGACTTGCGGCCGCCCCCACGGGCTGAAGTGTGGGACGCGGTTAATGCCGACTCGTCCTCGTGCTCGCGCAAACACTGCGATCCACAGCGTTGCTTTTACCAGCGCGCGCGCGCGCGCATGCGCTCGGCGAATCTGGTGATCGTGAATCACGCGTTGTTGTTTGCGCTCATCAGTTCGGGTGGAGCCCAAGCCAACGGCGCGACCGCCGACACGCGCGGAGTGCTCTTTGCCGATGACTTTGTGGTGCTCGACGAAGCTCATACGGTGCCGGAGGTCGCAACCGACAATTTCGGTCTGTCGCTCTCGAGCTATGGAGTCGATCGGGCGCTGAAATACCTGTTCAATCCGCGCACAAAACGCGGGCTCTTCCGGAAGTTTGGGGGTGCTGAGGTACAGCAGCTGGTGATCGATGCGCTCGACGCTTCGGGTCAATTTTTTGATTTCCTCGGCAATTCGCTGCTCGCTCAACGGTCGATCGTTCGCGTGCGCGAGGTCGGAGTGGCAGAACCAACCCTCGACGGCCCCCTCGGGGCACTCGTCCGATTGATCGCGAAACTCGCCGACAAACTCGAGGAAGGCCGCGAGCGCGATGAACTGCTCGAGCAAAAACAGCGCATCAAAGGAATTCAGGCCGGAGTGACGGAATGGCTGACGCTCGGGGACAAGGGTCACGTCTACTGGGCCGAACGCAGTGGTCGCAAGCAGACCATCATCTCGCTGCGGAGCGCCCCGATCGATGTCGCGCCCCAATTGCGCAAGCACCTGTTCGGCTGCGGCACCAGCGTCGTTTGCACCAGCGCAACCCTGGCCATGGGCGGAACGATTGAGCCGTTCGCCGCGCGCGTGGGCGCCGACGATGCACGGGCGATCGTGGTCAAGTCGCCCTTCGACTTCGAGCGCAACATGCGTGTCTATGCGGCGGCCGACATCCCGCTCCCCTCGCCCCAGGAGGCCCGGCTGGCGCTGGACGTTCTCACCGACTACATTCGATTCTGTACGGACAAAGTTAAAGGCGGTTCGCTGGTCCTTTTCACCAGCTACACCGACATGCGGGCGGTCGCGAACACGCTCGAGACTCACTACCGGGACACCCAGCGGCCGTTCATGATGCAGGGTGCAGATCTTTCGCGGACGGAACTCGCGAATCAAATGCGCGAACTGGGCAACGCCGTCCTGTTCGGCACCGATAGCTTCTGGACCGGCGTCGACGTCCCGGGAAACGCCTTGTCACAGGTGATCATCACGCGGCTGCCCTTCGATCCGCCCACGCACCCGATCACCGAGGCGAAATGTGACCACATTCGAGACCGGAACGGGAATCCTTTCAACGAGCTCACCTTACCCGACGCGTTGATCAAATTTCGCCAGGGAATTGGACGGCTCATCCGCACCGCGTCCGATCGCGGGATCGTGACGCTCCTCGACTCGCGTGTATTGCAAAAAACTTACGGCCGATTGTTCCTCGATTGCCTCCCCAACCCGGAATTCACTCGGATCACGCGGGCGGATCGCGAGGAGCGATTTCATCCTTTCGCCTGAGGGCGCTTAGGGTACGGTCGCTTTCTCCATGACGCTTATCCGCTCAGCCGCACTCTCCGACATCGGTCGGGTGCGTAGGAAAAACGAAGACCGCTATCTGCACGACGAAGCGGCCATGCTGTTCGGCGTAGCGGATGGTGTCGGGGGTCTGCCCGGAGGCGCTGAAGCGGCCCAGCGGACGGTGGAGGAGGTCGAGGCCGGGGTTAAAGCCGCTCCGCTTGACGTCGATCCAGACCTCCCCGCGCTCATTCATCGCGCGAACCACCTGATTCATGAGCTCGGCCTGACGTTGAGCCCGATCATGGGGATTGGATCCACGCTGACCTGCGCGGTTATTCGGAATCGAACCCTGCATCTCGCCCATGTCGGCGACTCGCGGTGCTACAGCTGGCGCAACGGGGATTTCGTCGCGCTGACGGACGACCATTCGGTTGAAAACGAAGCGCGGATGCGGCGGGCAAAGGGCGAGGTGATCTATTATCACGAGGCGAATCGGAACGCGCTGACCCGCTGCATGGGCCAGCCGGGCTCACCTCAGGTCGACGTCGTGGATCGGCCGCTTCGGGCGGGCGATCGCTACTTATTTTGCACCGATGGCGTGACGCGCATGGTCCGAGACGACGAACTGGCCGAGCTCATCGCGAAGCCGGCCGAGCCCGAGGAGATTCTGCGCGAAATGATCACGATGGCGGTCCGTCGCGGTGGTCCGGACAACGCGACGGGCGTTCTGGTCTTCGTGGACGAAGTGTAGACGGGCTCCGATTTAGGAACGCGATCCGCCATGGCTTCCCGGTCTGACCACTTTCGCGCACTCGTCACCCGCGAGCCCGACAACGAACTTTTTCGGTTCAGCTTGGCTCAGGCTCTTACGGCCGAAGGGCGGCCGGAAGAAGCCAAAGAACACTTCGCGTTCTGTGTGGCGAAGAAGGCCGATTGGATGATGCCTCGTATTCTGTTGGGGAAGTCATTGCTGGCGTCCGGCCACACGAAGGAAGCGAAGCCTCTGCTCGAAGATGCCTTGCGGCTCGCGATCGAACAAAATCATGAGACACCTGAGGCCGAACTTCGGTCGCTGCTCGACGCCATGGCATAAAAAAGCCGGCTCAAGATGAGCCGGCTTTGTGGGAGATAAGCGCGGATTAGTTCCGCCGGGAAAGCAGGTACAGCAGGTTGAGCAGTGCACCGACAAATGCGGCGACATACGTGAGGGCCGCGGCATTCAGGGTCTGATTGACGCCCGGCATCTCATCGCGGTCGAGAATCCCGAGTTCGACCAGTTGCACCTTCGCGCGACGGCTGGCGTCGAATTCGACGGGCAACGTGATGAGCTGGAATAGTGACAGAACCGCATAACAGATGATCGCGATGTCCAACACCATTCCGGTCAGCCCGCGCACAAAGAAGAAGCTCCCGAGAATCACGAAGGGCAGGATCTGAGAAACAAACTGCGTCGCTGGCACGAGCGCCATGCGCGCCTTGAGCATCGCATAGCCCTCCTTGTGTTGAATCGCGTGACCGGCTTCGTGGGCGGCGACACCCAGCGCGGCCAGACTCGTGCCGCGATAATTCTCCGAGGAGAGCACCAGCCGCTTATGGGTCGGGTCATAATGGTCTGTCAGGTGCCCGGACGTTTCCGTAATCTCAACGCCCGTCACGCCGGCGTGCGACATAACCGCTTCGGCTGCTTCGCGGCCGGTGATACGGCCACGCGAGCCAATGCGGGAATTTTTCGAGTAAGCACTCGACACGCGAATCTGCGCGTAGAGGGCGAAGATGAATACCGCCACGAACAGGAGCATGAAAATTCCCGGCGGCAGATAGACGAAGGCAAGTGAAGCGGTCATAGGATGAGTTGGAGTAAGGATCTACTTTCGAATGACACCAACTTAATCACATTCACCAGATTTCCAGCGCAAATGCCCCGGTTGGAAACGGCCAATCGCTTTTCCACCATTTCCTTTCAAAACGGAAAGCCGACAGAAAAAAGGAGCGAGCCACCAGGATCGCCGGGACGAGGATTGATGTTCCGGCCATACTCAACCCGCAGCGGTCCAATAATGGTTTGGTACCTGAGCCCGAGCCCGACCGAAAAAAGTTTCTCGCTGAACGGGTAATCTGCGAGTCGCCCCGCACTGCCGAGAGCGTCGCCAAACAAGATCACCGACCATTTCGAGGTCAGCGCCTGCTCAACCTCCAGATTCAGCAGCATGTAGGTCTTCGCTCCGATAAAGTTGCCTTCGGGCCCACGCGGAGCCGCTTCGCCTTCCTGATATCCGCGAATGCTGTTATCGCCGCCCGGGAAGAACCGTTTGTTCACCGGCAAATCTCGATCGTCACCCCCAACCGTGGTGATCACGCCGTGATTGAATCCGGCATGAATCCACCGGCCACTGCCCCAGCCGACGTGGTATGAACCGCCAAATTCGATCCGCTGGTAATCGACGCTGCCACCGAAGTAGCGACTCGCGTTTTCCAACTGGAAATACCACCGGTATCCGCTCCGCGGACGCAGCGGGTTATCACGCCGATCGCGCACGAGGTTGAGATCCACGCTTGCGGCGTTCACCTGGGCCTGGTCGGCGGGTGCGGTTTCCAACGTATTTTCCCGATTGCGCAGCGACTGATAGGTGTAGCCGAGCGTGGCATTGGCCCCCAGCCAGCGCACGCGCGTACTCACCGCCATGTTGGCGCCGTACTCCTGACGCAGGAAGGAGGTCTCCTGGCGTTGCAGTCCGAAAAGTCGCGCCGTGCCATCAATGGATTCGCCAAACAATTCCGGCACCGTGTAACTGTACTCACCGCGGCTGCTCTTCATGGATTGCAACAGGAGCAAACGGGTTTGATGCGCGCGGCCGAACAGATTCCATTGCCTCCACTCCACGCCTCCGCGGAGCTGTTCATAGCTGCCATATCCAAAGAGCAGATTCGCTTCCGACTCGCGTCCTTCCCGAACGGTGAAGATCGGATCCCGGGTCGGACCGCGGCTGGGTTCATAACGCAGGTCGACAGCGTCGAAAATGCCCAGCCGGGCGAGACGGAATCGCGCCTGCTCCATGGCCAGCGGATCGAGCAGCTGCCCCCGGCCTGTCGCAACGCGGCGTCGCAGGACGGGCTCTGCGGTGTGTTTCGCACCCTCAATCTTGACCTCGCCGACGCGCACGAGCGGCCCAGGCGTGACCTTCGCGACCACCCTGATTTTTTTGAAGCCCGCCTCGGTCGCGCTCACCTCAGGCGTGAGACGCACCGAAACATCTGGATAACCCAGATGATAAAAATTATTCCGAATGCTGGTTGTGACGTTCTGTTGCCAGAGTTGCGACCACGCCTGCCCCTCGAAGTCTTTCAGCGTCGGGATTGAAGTCTCAAGCTCACCCGCCCCTTCAACCTGAACGGTATCGACCATCCACCGCTCGCCCTCGTCGACCACCACGTCGACCTGTACTTTACCCGTTTTTCGGTCGATCTGTAGATTCTGCGACATTGCTTTCGCATCAGCATAGCCGAGTCGTTGCAACTCCCGCTCCAGATTCGTCAACCCGGAACGAAGCCTGGCGGGCGAATAGACGCGATCGGCTTTGCCTCCGATCAGCACGGTTTCACCAATGAAGAACTGGCGAGCCAGCGGTTCCTTCAGCGCGTGCAGACCGCTAAAACCGACGCGGTCCAGGATGAAACGTACGCCGGGCTCGATTCGCAGCAAGGCGCGTTGCGCGACAACCGAACTGGGCAGCATCGTGTCCAACTTGGAATCGAAGGTGAAGACGGATTTCTGACCATCCGGCCCGGTCAGCTCGGTGGTGATCACCGGCTCGAGATAACCATTTTCTGTGACGGCGGAGAGCAGCAGAAAAACCGCGTCCTCAATCGCATTGGCCGCCAGCGTCTCGCCTCGTTCTTCGCCGAGCAGGCGGGACAGTGACTGGCGCTGTTGACGATCGCCCCACCATCCCAATCCCTGCACATCGATCTCCGCCTGCTGTTTCGCTGGTGTTTGATCTTTGGCACCAGCGGAATGTCCGGCTGTGGCCAAAAGGACCCAAAGTAGTCGGACTGAGAACCAGGCGTTACTTCTTTTCATCGCGACCGGGTTCTTTTTTCGGATAGATGCGCCACTTCAGCCCGCCGTAGTAGTCGTCGAACTCATCGTATTCGCCGGTGAGCGCCCAGCGGTTGCTCAGCTTGTACTCGATGTTGTACGTCTCGCGTCCTTGTTCGGAAATATCGGTGCCGCTCGAAATGGTGAGACGATCGGCGCCGGTCGGATCTCCGCCGAGGCTGCCCAGTAACGTCTGGCCGAAAAACGCTCCCACCCGGGCAACCCGCTGTCGGTCTGTCGTGGATACCTCATTGTGCGGTGCTTCTCCCGCCATCACCATCAACAAGAGTTGTTCGGCCTCAAGGGGTGGACTGGAACTGAACGTCAGTTTGGGCGAACTCGTGGCGCCGGTCAGCTCCATCCGCAAGTCATAGCCGTAGCGTCGGGCCGTGGAGGTAACAAACAACTGGGGCTCCACTTCCCCCGCTGAAAAACGAACCTCTCCCTGTTGCACCGCGAAGCTCGAGAACGGGAGACGAATCGTGCCCTGATCCACGGCGGCTTCGCCGGCAAGACGCGGCTCGCCGAGCGTTCCATCCAAGCGAAAATGCGCGGTCGCGGTGCCATTGAACACCGGCGTGCGCAGGCGCATGAACTTTTCACCCAACACCTGAACATCAATGCCCCAGGTATTCAGGGGCCGCGTCTCAATCGAAAAATACGGCGGACGTCCCGCGACGCCTTTCGTGCCGCTCGGCAGCAGGGAGCGGATGTCCGCGAAAAAGAGACTGTCTCTCAGGCGCACCACGCCGCTAATCAAAGGCGTGGGCCGGTTCTCCGTCGCCAGCTTGAGATCCAAATCTCCGCGCACCAGCAGACCCGCCCGCCGGACGAACGGCAGATTCTCGCCCTTGAGGGTCAGGTCGAGGGCGGGCTGCTGACCCGCTTTCAACTCGGCCGTCCCTTGCAACGTCACGAGCTGACCGCCCATGCGAGCGGTGACGGCCTGAAGATGAGCGATCCGCTCCCGGAACTGAATGTCGGCATTGATCTCCTGCAAAACGCCGAGGGGCCCCAACGGTCGCGACGTCGCGCCGTTGAGACGGATGAACCCCGTGACTGACTTTTCGCCCTGAAACTTCAGGTCGAGTTGAAACCGTCCCTTGGGCGCAATGTATTCAGGAAAATAGTGCACGAAGGCGGCAATCTCCGCGTCCGGCACTTCCAGATGGATTTCTGACCGCCGCACCAGTTCTCCAGGGTCCGCCCGCAAGTCGCGCCACGTGTTCACGTCGATCGGAAGGCGGCCACTGGCGCGCACCGTCTGCCCCTCGATGGCGACGGAAAACTGCTCGACCGAAACGCCGTTCTGGTCCCCAAGCGCATGAAGATTCAGCATTCCAACTTTTGGCCATTGCGCCTTCGCCTTTCCATCCAACGGCGCGATGTGTGCCGCACTCAGCCGAGCCTCGCCTTTGGGTTCGCGCAAGGAACCGCCCACGTGTACCGCGATCTCGGGCTGCACAATTTCAACCCCGGTAAGTTGCGTGATCTTTTCCCAAAAGCTCGGGTTCGGAGCGCTCGTAGCGTCGAAAGAAAAAGGCGCTCGCTCCAAAATCTCCCAGCGCGGTGTGCCGGTGGGCCGCACTGCAATGGGAACGCGACCGTTCGCTGTGACAATCACGGCTCCGCCCTCAGCGACCCGCAGCGAGTTGATCTCGATGCCCTCTCCCGCTCCGGAAAGTTGCGCGGCAACCTGGGCCGCCCGGTTGTTGCCGAGTTCGACCGTGACCCCGGCATTGACGGTGAAGGTAGCCGGGCCGTTCGCCCAATGTGCGTCCGCCTCGAGTAAGTCGACCGTGCCATTCGTCGACGGCAGAACCAACCAGGGCCGAAGCCATTCGGAGCGAAAATGCTGCAGGCGGACGCGAGCCTGCCCATCTGCCCTCCACGTCATCGCAGCCTCCAATCGCGCTTCCGGTCCACTCAGGTCCAGACTGGAAAGCTGCACACCCGAGCCCCACGTCATCTCGGCGGGCGCAGTGAGTTCCAAGCGGGTCGCGTCCCCTTCGCTGATCGTCAGCGCACGCAAGGTCAGATGCGTTCGGTCAGCTGTCCCCGCAGCTGCAATGGCCGCGCTGCCCGCTGAACTTCCCAAATCGAAGTGGTCGACCGTCGTCCCTGTTCCCTTCCACTCCAACGTGAGCGCGACGGGCCGCATCCGCGGAAAGGTCACGTCCACGGCGTGCGCCCGGCCTTCGTGCTTCGCCGTCGCCCACGGTCCGGCGGCCGTAACGTCAACGTCGATGGCATCAAACTTTGGATACTCCGGCAGCCAGCGGGAGAAGAGTGCGCGCGCGACGCGACCGCGCACCGATGCGTTCACAATCTCCCGGGTCAGGATATCCCAGCCACCACTAAACTTCAGCTCGCTGCCGTCTGCTCCGACCACGACTCCCTCCTTGAGGTTGACGCGGGGCCAGTCCAGCGCGCCGGACGTCGACGCTCGCTTGATGGCTGTTTCCGCCACGCTCACGTCATCGCCGCTCGCAGAAAAATCGATGCGGACTTGCTGCTCAGCATTGGCTCCGATTTGCCCTGTTCCCTGCAGCCGCCCGCTTGCGGGAAACCAAGGCTGGCCCGCCAGATCGATGTTGAACGTGAAGTTCGACGGCGCCGAACGTAACCGCGCTCCGCGATCGATCGCGACCGGCGCCGTGAGATGGGCATCGATGCCCGGCAGATTCACCTGTAACGCCTCGGCCACGAACGCTCCGTCCGCCGCATGTCCGTGAACCTCGACCGCGAGCGGTGGCGCTGGCGTGTGTTCGACGGGCTGTGCGCTGGCCGACAGATTGAGTCGAAGCTGACCCTCTTTCCATTCGATCACCCCGCCGCCGCGAGCCACTGAATAATTCGATCCCAACTTCAGGCGCGCTGCAGGCAATTCCCACTGGCTGGCGCGAACGTCAGCCGTATGAGGTAGCCAGCCGCGAGGTTCGAAGTTCGCCACGAACTCGGCCGGTTGCTCCCACCATTTTGCGGAGGCGCGTACGCTCGCGCCTTCACTTCGAATCACCGCGGAACCCGCACCGTCGAGCGTCGCGATGTTTGCGTCGAGCAACCCTTGAGCGCTGAACGCCGCGCGCACGGATGCGTGCAGGATTCGGTAGCCGGCATCCGGGCAGGCAATGGTCCGGTCTTTCCACGTGACCGACGCAAACGTGATTTCCTGTCCAGGCCACGACACGACGCCTCGTCCTGCTTCCACCTCGGGTACCCAAAGCGCCAGATAATCAGCGACTCGATGCAGCGTCTTTTGCAACGGCACCCAACCACTATCGGATTTCGAGGGCGCCTGGGTTTTGTTCGACGCGCTGACCACAGTCGTCCATTCCCCGCCGACGACGCGTCCCGGTTTGCTCAGCCACCGGCGCCAAAGCCACAAAACGGGCGTATCGGCTTCTGCGCGCGTCACCGTGACCACGACAGGATCGTGTCGGACTTCGACGCCTTCGAGCGCGAATCGGGAATAGCCCACCCGCTCGTAGCGCGTAAATGTGACCCCGAATTTTGGGCCGAATTGCCGAAGCGCTTCACCCATCCACCACGGCACGCTCAACACCAGCACCGCGAGTGCGAGTACGACGATACTGGAGATGACGAGGAAACGACGCATTTTAGAACGGAACGCCGCTCTGCCGCGCCGCGGCCGGTCAGCCACCCGGGGTCAAACCGCTTCGCCGCAGGAGGGCATTGAGATCAGGACCACGACCCATAAACCCCTGATACAGTTCCGCTGGATCAGCAGAATTCCCCCGGCTCAAAATGTGCGTCACAAAATCCTCACCCGTGCGGGCGTTGAAAATACCCTCCGCCTTGAAGCGAGTGAACGCATCGGCGTCCAAAACCTCCGCCCACTTGTAAGAATAATACCCCGCCGCATAACCCACGGGGTCCGAAAAAATGTGCGTGAACCTCTTCACCAACGTCGGGGCCGGAGGCTGCGTGGGAATCAGGCACTCCGCGATGGCGGCCCTCGCCGCTGGTTCGACGTCAGGCAGTGACGCGAACTCACGGGTGCGGGTGTGCAGCAACAAATCCATTTTCGCGAGCGAGAGTTGCCGCATCGTAACCGAGGCCGAACGAAAATTCTTTGCCGCCGTCATCTTGGCAAAGATGTCCGCCGGAATCGGGTCACCCGTTTCAAAATGACGTGCGAACAGGTCAAGGCTCGCCCGTTCCCAGCACCAGTTTTCCATGATCTGCGATGGCAGCTCCACAAAGTCCCACGCGACGTTCACGCCATTGAGCGATTTGATCTCCACCTCGCCGAGAAGATGATGCAGCAGGTGACCAAATTCGTGGAAGATGGTCTCGACTTCACGATGCCTGAGCAGAGCCGCGCGACCATCGGCCGGCGGCGTCATGTTGCCGCAGATCAATCCTAGGTGCGGCGCGCGCGATCCGTCACGCTGCGGTCCACCGGTGATCAGATAATTCATCCACGCTCCGCCACGTTTTGATTCACGGGGATGCCAGTCCGCATAGAAGGAGCCGACAGTCCGCGCGTTCCGATCCACCATGTCGTAGAACTTGACCTCGGGATGCCACGTTTCGATTTCGCCGGTTTGTCGCTCGACGACGCGCAGTCCGAATACGCGTTGCGCCAATTCGAAAAGCCCGTCGATCACGCGGTTCATGGGGAAATACGGCCGCAGGATTTCCTCATCAAAATCATAGCGCGCCTGTCGCAACTTCTCCGCCCAAAACGCCAGTTCCCAAGGCGCCAGTGGACGAGTGGCGTCCCCCACTTGTTTAGCGCGGAACTCCTCCAACTCACGCGTCTCGCGCGTGAAAGCGGCGGTCGCGCGCGATTGCAGATCTGCGAGAAAAGCCAGGGCACTCTCGCCTGATTTCGCCATGCGACGTTCGAGCACCAGGTCCGCGAAGTGCGCTTTTCCCAACAGAGACGCTTTCTCGGCCCGGAGAATCAGGATGCGACGAATAAGATCCGTGTTGTCGTGCGGAGTTTTCGCGCCGACCGAGGCGGCCGCCGACCACATTTCGCGACGCAACTCGGCGTCTTCCACGTAAGTCATGAACGGCTCTTGCGATGGTTGGTGCAGCGTGAAACGCCAACCGGCAGTTCCCTTCGCTTCAGCACTGCGACGCGCCGCCGCCTTGGCATGAGCAGGCAAACCGGTCAGCCGCAATTCATCCTCGATCGTCAGGTGCCAGGCGTTGGTCGCATCGAGTACATTCTCGGCGTATTTCTGCGTGAGCTGCGACAATTCGGTCTGCAACGTTTCCAGCCGTGTGCGGGCATCGGCCGCCAAGTCGGCGCCGGCCTGCTTGAAGTCGGCGATCGTCTCATCGAAGAAACGTCGATGAATTCCACGCAGCGCCGAAGCCGCGGGTGCTTCAGCAAACGATTTCAGACGTAACCACAGTGCCGCATTCAAGGGAATGCGTGCGTAAAACGCCGATACGTGCGGCAACATGGCGTTATGCGCGGCACGCAGCTCCGGAGAATCGGCGACGGACTGGAGATGAGTGACTTTGCCCCACGCTTGGGTGAGTTCTTCCGTGGCGCGTTCCAGCTGCAGGAACGTGTTCTCGTAGGTCACGCCTTCGACCGGGCGCTGCGCGATCTCATCAATGGCCGCTTGCGCACGTTTCAAGGCCAGGGAAATGGCGGGTTCGATCTGGTCTGCCGTCAACGCAGACCAGCGTATATGAAACGAAGACTCGAGCAGCGGGTTCAAAACCATGGGGCGAAACACCGTTCGCACCGTGCAGTTGTCAAACCGCAAACGTTACCAGGAGTAACCAACGACAGCAGAAAACTGGCGCCGCGACGCCGGTACCGCGGGCACCTGCTGAAAATTCGTGTCCCAAAGATTGTCCACCTGAAGCGTCAGTCGTACGCGGTGCCACGAAGGTGGGCGAAGGGACACGCCGAGCGAACTGGTAACGGCATCATTGCCCCCGGTCGTCCGCAGGAAGTTAGCCGCTTGGAAGCGCACTTCGTTGTCGAGCCGCACCTCCACGCTCGGCGTGATTCGGGCGACGAGCGCTGCGGTGAGCCGATGCCGCGCGTAATTCAACGCGTAGAAACTCGCGTCGACCGTCGCGCCCAAATAGTCCGGATCCTTCGTCAACCACGTGTAACCGACCACGAGATCGATGTTCGACCACGATCGCCGGGCCACCAATTCGACACCCGCTGTGGTGATATCAACGGCGTTCGCCGATCGCGCCGTCACTCCGCGACGGAAAGTCCAATCGACCAAATGATCATCTTCGCGACGGAACGCCGCAGCCTGCACTGACCACCCCTCCCAAGTTCCGCTGACTCCAAGTTCCACGTTTCGACTTGTTTCGCGTTGGAGGAACGGATTGCCGCGGAACAGTCCTGCTGCAGCGTTCGAGTTAAGCGCGGTATAGGTCGGCACCTGCGTCGATTGGGCGTAGCTGAAATAAATCCGGTTCACCGCTGAGCTCGCGCGTTCACGCGAAATCTCGAACACCGGGGAGACCACGCCGCTGCCGCGGTCCGTGTCATCATAGGTGGCACCCGCTTTTAGTCTGACCGTGGCCCCATTCGCCGTGGACCATGAACGTTCCGGAACGAGTGCGAGCTTGGTGATCACCCGCGTGTGGTAACGTCCAAACGTCAACGACGTGGACCGAAGGTCATCAGCGAGGATTTCACCGCGCACGTTCACGGAGGTTTCGCCTGCAGACACGCGGGCGCTTGCGGCCGCGCCCTTCACCCAGGTTGTGTGCTGAAAAGGATGAACCGGGCCGACAGGGGCGAAGCGATTGAACGCATAGTCGTCATCGTTCCGTCGGTAGTAGGCGCCTGCCTCGAAATAATCTCCAGCCCCTCGGTCCACCCGGTGATTGAGCGCGATCAGCAACGTCTGGATATCTTCGGATTCATTCGAGTTGAACGGCGTGTACATATTCGGCCAACCGAAGAACTTGTCCTGATATCCCACGAAGAAGTCAGTCTGTGCGTCGCGTCCGGCGACTTGGATTCGCGCATTGAAACGATTCAGCACGTGATCGCCGTACGGAATCGATCCGTTCGCGTCGGAGTGAGCCCAAGCGACATCCGCACCGAGCGTGCGACCGCCATTGCCGAGGACTGAAGAATATCCCTGGTAGAATTCGCCTTCGAGTAACCCGAATTGCCCGCCGCCGACCGTCGCACTTCCCTGGGTTTGGATTCGCCGCCACTGGTAAGCCACCGAACCCGCAGTGGCGTTCGTCGCGTGAAACGCCAAATCAGCACCCGTGAGAATTTCCGGTGCACCCAGCATGGCGGGCGCAATTGGAATCTCAGCGAAATAGTGGCCGGTTTGCGGATCAAATAATGATACCGCTCCAACCGAAAATCCGGTGTTTTCAAAAATGCCGCCGCGGATCGTGACGTCGGCTTGGCTCTCGGCGAAGTTTCGCGACTGCAGGTCAACGCGGGGTTCGAATCGCAAGGCCGAGACAGGCATCGCGAAGGTAGCAACCGGTGATTGATTGGCCACCCGCGGCGAATAAACGGTCACCGCAGGCAGAACGGAATCGGCCTCTTGCGCCGCTGAGTTAAGGGCCAGGGCACAGAGCACAACGAAATGAAACGATCGAACAACCATGGCGTTCTCGTACCAGTCGCGAAACGAAAAACAAGCTTTGGTTAGGCGACCCCGTGTCATTGCCTAACAAGCCGCGTAAAAGAAAACCGGCCGCGTGAGCCGGTTGATCCTTGCGACGTGCGAAGTCTTATTCCTCGCCGTCCTGGCCGATCGCTTCGACCGGGCAGCCCTCAAGTGCCTCCATGCAAAGAGCAGCATCTTCTTCCGTCGTGGGCTGCTTATGAACGAACGAATAGCCTCCTTCGTCGTGTCGGGTGAAAAACCCGGGCGCCGTCTCGCGGCAGAGATCACAGTCGATGCACTGTTGATCTACGTAAAATTTGCCCGCTGCATTCTGGGCCCATTTGTCCGCTTTGTTGGCCATAATTGCCGCGAACAAAGAGTAATTGGTCTTACTGTCAAGCGGTGACCCCGACCAAGCAATTCGCCGTGAAAATTCGGCTGCCGACTTGTGTTTACACCCGCGTCTTCCTAGCTTGGTGACAATGCTGTCCGATCGGTCTTACACGCAGAACGACTACCCCCGGAACAGGACGAGTGCGGTGACTTGGCTGATCTCTGCCATTGTTGCGGTATTCGTTCTGCAATTTGTATTTCTGCGTTGGTTTAACCTCGGCGAAAGTTTCGAACGCGCTCTGGCGTTGACCGTTCCAAATCTGCAGGCGGGCCGGATCTGGTCGATGTTCACGTACAGCTTCCTGCATTCGACTGTGAATATTCTGCACATTGTTTTCAATGTGCTCGGTCTTTTCTTCGTCGGGCGAACGTTGGAACCGATGCTGGGCGCCCGGCGTTTTCTCTGGTTGTTCGCCGGTTCTACGATTGCGGGCGCCGCGCTTTGGGCGGCCACGCACTGGCAGATCGGAGGTGGCATGGCTTACGGCGCTTTCTCGGGAATCGCTGGTCTCTTCGTGGTTTACGCCTGCTTTTATCCGAATCAGCCCGTCACGTTTCTGTTGTTCTTCGTCCTGCCCGTCACGCTGAAACCAAAATACGTGGCCATCGGGCTGTTGGCCGCCGAACTCGTGGGTTTCGTTTTCTACGAGGTGATGCATTCGGCGGCGCCTTTCGGATCTGGCATTCCCCACTCAGCGCACATCGGCGGCATGCTCGCCGGCTGGATTTACTATCGCTATATTCACGAAGCTAACTGGCGCTTGCCGACCTCGAGCTCGGACGTCGAGTTGCCCCGCTGGCTCCGCAAAAAATCCAAAGTCGCGGAGCCCGCACCGGTTCAGATCGATCTAACCCGGCGCGAAGACTTGCGCGCCGAAGTAGACCGGATCTTGGACAAAATAAATAGTGACGGATTTGGGTCACTGACGGCCGACGAAAAGCGTCTCCTTGACGATGCCCGCGATCTCTTGAGCCGCCGGTGAGATCTCATTCACGTCCCAAGTCAGGTCTGTTTGTGCGTCAGATAATGCCATGGCATTTGCTGCAACCTTCTCTATTTTTCGCCCTCTGATTTCCCTCATGATCCTTCGTCAATCCCGCCTGCGCTCGCTCGTTTTCGGAACGGTACTCATCGGCTTGGTCGCAGGCACCGCTCCGAGTTGGGCCCTGACCGATCGCAAATTCACCACCTCTGCCACTCTCTCAACGGAGGCCCGCACCCTGGTCAACTTGCTCGAGCAGGCGCATTACAACCGCGATGCCGTCCGCAGCGGTGATTTCGCTCAAGTGATTCCGAGTTACATGAGCGATCTGGACGGGCAGCGGCTGTTTTTCTTGGATTCGGACCGGAAGACGTTCGAAGACTCCTACGGCAAAAACATCTACTGGAATATCAGTGCACTGGGTAACATCGATCCAGCCTACGATATCTTTCGCACGTACGAAAATCGCGCCACGGCGAGAATCTCGTGGATCTTTGAGGAATTGAAGAAGGATTTCGATCTTACAGCGAACGAAACGTATCGTTCTGATCGAACGAAAGCAGATTGGCCGGCGAGCGGGGAGAGTGCGGACGTGCTGTGGCGTCAGCGGCTCAAGTTCGAACTCATCTCCGAAATGATGAACAAGAAGACGATCGATGAGGCAAAACAGGTCGTCCACAAACGCTATGAGCGGATGTTGAAAAACGTTTCGGAGATCGAAACGAATGACTTGGCCGAACTATTTCTCTCGAACGTCGCCCGGATCTACGATCCGCACTCCACGTACTTCTCCGCTGAAACGTTCGAAGATTTCGGCATTCAGATGAAGCTTCAGCTTGTTGGCATCGGCGCACTGCTTGGCATCGAGGAAGACAACTGTTTCGTCAAAGAGATCGTTCCCGGCGGTCCGGCCGATCTCGGCAAGCAGCTCAAGCCAAACGACAAGATCATCGCGGTGGCTCAATCGGACGCCGAACCGATCGAGGTGATCGGCATGAAGCTGCGCAAGGTCGTCGAGATGATCCGCGGCACGAAGGGCTCCCAAGTAAAGCTCATGATTCAACCCGCGGATGCAACCGATTCATCCGCGCGGAAGGAAATCACCATCACCCGCGACATCGTTAAACTGAACTCGGCCCGTGCACGCGCGGCGCTCTTTGATGTTCCTACGGCAAATGGCACCGTTCCATTTGGCGTGATCACCTTGCCCGCTTTTTATGGTCCCGCCGACAATGACGACCCCGAGGCGGAAAAGACCACGGCGACGAAGGATGTCGCACGGCTGATCGAGCAACTGAAGACAGCTGGAATCAAGGGCTTGGTCCTCGATCTCCGCCACAACGGCGGTGGCTATCTTTCCGAAGCCGTTGATTTGGCCGGCTTGTTCATCTCGAAAGGTCCGGTCGTTCAGGTGAAAAATTACGCCGGCGAAATCCAGATCGACAACGATAACAACAATGACGTCGCGTACGACGGACCGCTCGCGGTGCTGGTCGACCGGTTCAGCGCCTCGGCCTCCGAGATCGTCACGGGCGCGCTGCAAAATTACGGCCGCGCAATTGTGGTCGGTGACACGTCGACTCACGGCAAGGGCAGCGTTCAAACGGTACTGGAGATGAAGAATCTTGTTCCACAGCTCGCGCGTGCAGCCGACAAGAGCGGGGCCGCGAAGTTCACGGTTCAGAAGTACTATCTGCCCAACGGTTCGTCGACGCAGCTGAAGGGCGTGGTACCGGATATCATTCTCCCATCCATTGACGAATTCCTCCCGATTGGCGAAGGCAGCTTGCCTCACGCTTTGGTGTGGGACGAGATCCCCACATCCTTCTTCGATGGCGCTCCGCTCGACGCGAAAGTCCTGCAGCCATTGCGCGAAGCCAGCACTGCGCGTCAGGGTAAACTCGATGAGTTTATTTATCTGCGGAAGAGCGTGGATTGGTTCAAAATGCGTCAGGACCAGAAGCTGGTTTCTTTGAACCTCGACGCGCGGCGACAACAAAAAGAGGCGGACGAGACGTTCCGCAAAACGATGAAGTCAGAAAAGGACATTCTCGCAAAAGACGACTTCCACTACCGCGAATTTCGTCTTGGTCCTCCCCCTGCCCCGAAGATCAAGGCAGCAAAAAAGACGGACGACAGTGATATCACCGATGACGAAGACGAGCTGAGCACGGACGAAAACGACTCTTATGCGAAAGTGGACGTGCACCTTCGGGAAACACTGCGCGTGCTTAACGATGCTCTCGTGCTCGGAGAAAATCGACAGTATTGGGCGAGTAATCACGCGCCTCTCACGGCGCTGGTCGGACCGAAGGGGTAACGCGTTTCGTCGGCGAGGGGCGCCGGTGCGCAATCGAAAGCTGCCCGGCGTGTTCGCGTGAAGTGCGCGGCCACGCGCGACAATTTCACTCTGCCTTCTACGTCACTCCCCACGTGCTCCAGCTCAGTCGTGGGGTCGGAGTCAAGCGACCGCCATTGCCGCGAAGATGTAACGCTCGCGTTGCGTGAGATCTTTCAGCGACTCGACGGCTGGAAACCCGGCCTCAGTCGCGCAAGCGGTCAGCACGGCATGTTGCGCAATTCCCGTTTCCAAGGCCAGCAACCCGCCCGGAGTCAGAAACTGCGGCGCCTGCTGAATGATGAGCTTGAGATCACGCGTGCCATCGCCCCCGGCAGAGGTAAGCGCATGAGCGGGTTCGTGCGACTGGACCTCCGGTGTCGTTTCGGTTGTCTCCTCTTCTGAAAGGTAAGGCGGATTGGCGACGATCAGGTCGAACTTCTGAGCGTCGGGCACGGCCGTAAACCAGTCGGAATTGATCCACGTCACTCGATCTCCCATCTGGTTAGCCACCGCGTTCTCTGCGGCGAGTGAAAGGGCGTCTGAACTCAGGTCGACCGCAGTCAGTCCCGCTTCCGGGTAGTTCTTGCCCAACGCGAGAATGATCGCGCCCGTGCCCGTTCCAAGGTCCAGAATGCGTGCAGGTGGCGCAGCTAATTTCCCCACCAGGAGCTCTATCAGGTATTCCGTCTCCGGCCGCGGAATCAGAGCGCGACGATCCGTCTTGAGCTTGAGACCAAAGAATTCGGTTTCACCGAGGATGTACTGCAAGGGCTCGCGTTGACCGCGGCGACGGACGAGAGGCCGGATCGCTTCGAGCTCTGTCGCGGTCAACAGCCGTTCGAATTGAAGGTAGAGCTGCATTCGCTTCAACCCCAAGCCATGCCCAACCAAGAGTTCAGCGTTGAGCCGCGGGCTCTCAACGCCCTTCGCGGTGAAGAAATCCGTCGTCTTCTTGATGATCTCGAGAACGGTCAGCATCTCAGTCGTCATCGTGCGCTCGGGCGACTCTCGGCGCGCCTGGTAGTTGAGAACCGGTCAGTGCAGCTAGCTTTTCCTCATACTCCGCCTTCTGCAGAGCCACGATGATTTCCTCGATCGCGCCTTCCATGACTTGAGGGAGATTATATAGAGTCAGGCCGATCCGGTGATCCGTCAGACGATTTTGCGGGAAATTATACGTTCGGATACGCTCGCTCCGATCTCCGGATCCAATCTGGCTTTTTCTCGCGGCCGCGTATTTCGCGCGTTCCTCATCTTCGCGCCGTTGCAAAAGCCGTGAGCGTAGCACCGTCATGGCTCGAGCCTTGTTCTTGATCTGCGACCGTTCGTCCGCACAGGTGACGATCAAACCCGTGGGCTTGTGCATGATCTGGACGGCCGAATCGGTGGTGTTGACGCCTTGGCCGCCCGGTCCGCTCGCTCGCGTAACGGTGATTTCCAGATCTTGGGGATCAATCTCGACATCGACCTCCTCCGCTTCCGGCAAAACGGCGACCGTCACGGTCGACGTATGAATCCGGCCATTCGCTTCTGTGACCGGCACGCGTTGAACCCGGTGCACGCCGCTCTCGAACTTGAGCTGCTTGTACACGTCTGAGCCCGTGATCAGAAAAATGACTTCCTTGTACCCTCCTCGCTCGGACGTACTGCTGCTCATCGACTGAATTTTCCAGCCTCTCGTATCGGCGTAACGCGAGTACATGCGATAGAGCTCGGCGCCAAAAAGACTCGCTTCGTCACCGCCGGTACCAGCGCGAATTTCCATGACCGTATTGCGCGAGTCGGTCGGTTCGGGCGGTATCATCGACAGCAACACCGCTTCCTTCAGCTGCGCCCGACGGCGCTCGAGCTCGGGCAACTCGGCGGTCGCAAGCTCGCGCATGTCTGGATCGGCTTGTGGATCTCGGCTCAACGCCACGGCCTCTTTGGTCTCACGTTCCAGCCGGACAAATTCAGCGTGATCAGCGACGAGCTGCTGAACTTTTTGCTGCTCGCGCGACGTTTCGGCTGCGCGCCGCGGATTCGCGTAGAAGCTTGGCTCCGCCATTTGCGCATCGAGTTCGTCAAGGCGGCGTTGAAAGGGAGCAATGTCAGGAAGTTCGTCCATGGAACGAGGAAGCGCGGGACGATTTGCTAATTGCGCGCCCGGCCGGTTGCGGCTTGGCTGCGGCATCGGTCCGCCAGGCGAGTCCGCCTAACGGTTCCAACTAGCAATGGCTACTACGCTTTTCACTCAAAACACCATCGCCTGCATTTGGGATTTCGACAAGACCTTAATCCCTGAATACATGCAGTCGCCGCTGTTTCGGCGCTACGGAATTGATGAAGCGAACTTTTGGGAGGAAACCAACAAACTCGCCGAGCACTATCGACGACGCGGCTATCACCTCTCGCCAGAAATCAGTTACCTCAATCACCTGCTCACCTACGTTCTGGCCGGGCCACTCGCTGGCTTGAACAACAAAATTCTGCAGGAGTGCGGCAAGGACATCCGGTTTTACCAAGGACTGCCGGAGTTCTTCAACCGCGCCAAAACGTTCGTCAAGGAACGCCCGGAATATCAGAAGCACGACATCACGCTCGAGCATTACGTCGTGAGCACGGGCATCGCGCCGATGATCCGCGGCAGTGCGATTTCACCGTACATCGATGGAATTTGGGCGTGCGAGTTCATCGAGAATCCGCTGCAACCCGGTTTCCTTCAGCAGAAGGAACTCTCAATCGAGGACACGGCGTCCATTGCCCAGATCGGAATGGTGATCGATAACACGACGAAGACTCGGGCGATTTTCGAGATCAACAAAGGGACGAACAAGAATCCGGCCATCGACGTTAACTCCAAGATGGCAGCGGAGGATCGGCGGATTCCGTTCCAAAACATGATCTACATCGCGGACGGACCAAGCGACGTGCCGAGCTTTTCCGTCGTCAAGCGAGGCGGCGGCCGAGCTTACGCTGTCTACAACCCGGCGAGCCCGGCGGAGTTCGCGCAAAATGATCGGCTACTGCAATCCGGCCGCATTCACGGCTACGGACCCGCCGACTATACGGAAAAAAGCAGCACCGCCCAGTGGCTCCGGATGCATCTTCATCAGATTTGCGATCGCATCGTTGTCGACCGTGAAGCGGCGGTTGCGCTGAAGGCGACCAAGCCGCCTCGTCACTTGAACGCTACGCCAGAGGAGATCGCCGCCGCGCTCGCAAGTCGTGCTCCCCGCCAATCTTCCTTCTTGGACGAGAGCTAAAGCTCCGTCTTGCGCTTAAGGAACGACGGCCAGCTGATTCGTCTTCAACTCCGTCGCGAGATTGCTGACGCGTTGCGCGTAGTCTCGCGTCGAACTGGTCGCTCGACCGCGAACGACTGAGCTGAGCCCCCCATTCCAAGCGAGGGCGATATAATAAGGCGTTTGCGGAAGACCGTTCCGCAGCAGCCCACGTCGGAGCCACTCATAGTGACGGATCGCCACTTCCTCAGAAACCGTGCGCTCCAAGGCCTGTTCGAACGGAGCACTTGTGTGCATTGACCAAGTAGAGCGGCGAAACTGATAAGCGCCGAGCTCGCCGAATTTTCCTGGCCGTGATGAATCGAGGGGATTCTCCACCCGGTGGATGGCCTCCAAGATTTCAGCGCGGCTGGAGGCGCGGCAGATTGCGGGGGCCATCGCCAATGCGATTGCCAGCCCGATGACCGGAAGGCTGCCCCACCGGTGAGAGTGTCGTGAGCTGGTTGGCACGGGGGCCATGATGACCTCATACCCCCCCACTAGTTCAAGACATAAGTACTCTAATTGTACGATTTAGGGGTAAATACCCATGTAGACAACCTGCAACAAGGGTCATTCATCGCAGCAGACGAGCTATAAGTGACGTCCAACCAGTCTGATGCGACGCACCCAAGCCCTGGCCAGTGTCGCCGTGGAAATACTCATGAAACCACAGCAAATCGTGCCAATGGGGGTCGCTGACGAACCGCGGGTCCATGCCGAGGCATGCACGCCGGCCTCCGGCATTAGGAAGGAAGAGGCTCTCCAGCCTTCGACTGAGTTCCTTCGCAATCTCATGAAGCGTCACCTGATTTCCACTACCAACCGGAAACTCGACCGTGAAGCTGTCGCCATAGAAGTGGTGATAGCGTTCCAGTGCCTCAATCAACAGATAGTTCACCGGCATCCACACGGGACCACGCCAGTTTGAATTACCGCCGAAGAGCCCGGTGTCCGATTCGCCTGGCGCATAATCCACGCGCCATTCGTTCCCGGTGCTTCGCAGCACGAACGGATGCTCCCGGTAAATCTGCGACAAAGAGCGGACGCCAAACGGTGACAGAAATTCGGATTCGTCCAGAATGTAACGCAGGACCCGCTGCAACCGCTCACGCGACGGAATCGCGAGGAGAAAATGGCCGCACCCGTCCTTCTTCTCCAAATAAGAGATCTGGCTCGCGAGGTCAGGTCGGTTCTCCATCAGCCACCGCGTGCGCTTGGCAAACCCGGGGAGCTTCGCGAGCTGACGTTCCTCGAGCAGTTCGACCGCAAAGATCGGGATGATTCCAACCATCGAGCGGAGCTGAACCGGCAACGTTCGGCCATCAACTTTCAGTTGGTCATAATAGAAACCGTCCTGCTCATGCCAGAGTCCCTGTCCGCCCAGTCGGTTCATGGCATCCGCAATGGCGATGAAGTGCTCAAAGAATTTGGACGCGATATCCTCGTACGCCGAGTCACCCTCCGCGAGTTCGAGCGCCATCGAAAGCATCGTTCCACAATAGAACGCCATCCATGCGGTACCGTCCGCCTGTTCAAGTGCGCCTCCACCAAGAATCGGTTTCGACCGATCGAATACGCCGATGTTATCCAAACCCAAAAAGCCTCCGCTGAACAGATGCTGACCGTCGAGATCCTTGCGATTCACCCACCAGGTGAAGTTCAACATCAGCTTCTGAAACACCCTGGCCAGCCAGGTGCGGTCACGCTCTCCACGAGAAGCCGAGATTTTGTAAACTCGCCAACAGGCCCACGCATGCACCGGCGGGTTCACATCGGAAAAGTTCCACTCGTACGCGGGCAACTGTCCGTTGGGATGCATGTACCACTCCCGCAGCAAAAGATTCAACTGGTGCTTGGCGAAATCAGGATCGATTTCCGCCATCGGGATCATGTGAAACGCGAGATCCCACGCCGCAAACCACGGGTACTCCCATTTGTCCGGCATCGACAAAATGTCCCGCGAATAAAGGTGCGGCCAGTCCGTGTTCCGGCCGGCCTTTCGCTCGGCCGGAGGTGGCGGCTGAGCGACATCCCCATCGATCCAGTCTCGCACAATGTAATGATAAAACTGCTTCGACCAAAGCAGACCCGCATACGCTTGCCGCACCACCCGATTCGATTCCGTCGAATTCGTCTTCGTTTCATTCTGGGGCGGCGGCTTGCGCGTACTTGGCAGCGTTTTCCGCGCCTTAGCCACCGTCGCGTAGAATTGGTTCGCTTCAGATTGTCGCGACTTCATCGTCACTGCGAAGCCAGGGCCGAACGGATCGTTGGCGTTCGTGCCGTCAGCATACAGCCGCAGGCGCAGCACCCGTTCTTCGCCCGGCGCCAGTCGCACGATGCGATGCAACGCGCACTTGGTCCCCTTCTGCTCGGGGTTCACGACGTTCTTCATGCCCTCCACCACGTGCCGATGAAAGGCGTCTTTGACGAACGGCGATTCGTTCGGCCCGTTAAACAGCTTCGCCACATTCGTCTCGTTTTCCGTGAAGAGGAATTCTTGCGGAGGTACGCCCACCTGCGGCCCTTCGGCTTCCGCCTCCAGGAAAAATCGTCCGAGAGTCACGTGGTCGCAGTGTACGCGACCATTGTCCAACTTCTGCATGAGCGGCTTGCCCGTACCTTCATGGCGACTGCCCCATGACCAGGTGTTGCGAAACCAGAGCGTGGGCAACACGTGGAGCTCAGCGACGTCCGGACCCCGATTTACCACTCTGATTTGGATTAGCAAATCGTCCGGACCCGCTTTGGCGTATTCGGCAAACACATCGAAGTACCGGCCACCATCGAAAATGCCGGTATCCAGGAGTTCGTACTCTGGATCGGTGCGGCTTCGCCTTCGACTCTCCTCCCGCAGATTCCGGTAGGGAAACTCGGATTGCGGATATTTGTAGAGTGCGCGCAACCATGAACTCGTTGGAGTCGCGTCCAAGTAAAAGTAACACTCCTTCACATCTTCGCCGTGGTTTCCTTCCGGGCCGGTCAAGCCGAACAAGCGTTCCTTCAGGTACGGATCTCGGCCGTTCCAGAGCGCAATTGAAAAGCAGAGCCGACACTCACGGTCTGTGATGCCCAACAGACCATCCTCTCCCCAGCGGTACGCCCGACTTTGCGCATGTTCGTGAGTGAAGTAGCCCCACGATTCTCCGTTGGGAGAATAGTCTTCCCGCACCGTGCCCCACTGTCGTTCCGAGAGATAGGGCCCCCACCGAGTCCAATTCAGTTCACGCTGAGCATCCTGATGTAATCGGAGGTGCTCGGCGGTTTTCTGAGGACTCTTCGGCATGGCGGAAGGCCAAGGTTTGCCGACGCGCGCCCAAGATCGAGACGAAAGCCCATGAAAGGTGCCGCAAATCCGCGACCAACGTCGTTGACTCGACGTAAACGCCCATCAGCGCTCGCCACTCCCCCTTCGCCTCAGCACGTCTCACATTGCCGCGTTGCCGCCGCAACGCTTCGCCGGACTCAGAGCAGATTTTTCACCGCGTCCAAGCCTGCGTCTCCGACGACCGCATACCGATAACCCTTCACCGGATCACTCCACGTGGCGCAGGCGAGCTTGTCACTCTTCTCGAGTACCATGCCGCCGCTGGTCACACCGGCCGGCGCAGCCTCGCGCATCGCATAGAGGTGAAACCATGCGCCGTTTCGATTGAAACACACTTCGAACACTTCCCGCCCGCCCATTGCGATCGTCCGGCAACCCGAT
This sequence comes from Opitutus sp., assembly GCA_039928945.1. Classification (GTDB taxonomy): domain Bacteria; phylum Verrucomicrobiota; class Verrucomicrobiia; order Opitutales; family Opitutaceae; genus Opitutus. The sequence continues at coordinate 32,274 of JBDSSD010000145.1, forward strand.
CCCCGCATCGCCTCGAAGTCCACCGCGAGTCCGCGACCCAACTTCAGATTGGGATCTGCTAAAATCGTCTGCAGCGCTTTCACTTCGGCGCCGTGCACATCGTGTTTTTCTCCGATTGCATCTTTGAGCGCGAACGTCGCCAATTGACCTTCATTCGCGGCGGATCGCTTGGGCCAGAAGGACGCAGTAACGACGATGAGAACGGCCGCCGCTAAACTTGTCGCCAGCCACAGTCCGCCTTTCCAACCAGAGGTCTTCCGCCCGCTCACTCGTGAACCCATTAAAATCGCGTCCCGAAGGCCTGCCGGAGGCTGAAGCGACGCGAGCTTCTCGACCATCGCGCGATCATGCGCTTGTTCGCGCGCAAACCATGCGCCCAGCGCCGGATCCTGGTTGGTTTGTTTTAGCGCGTCCGCGAAAAGGGGTTCGTTGGCGTCGGCTCCGTTAGCACGGTACGCGCTCAGGATAAATTTGGCTTCTTGGTTGTTCATGCTGGTTTCCTCCCACCGCTGCTCGCGAACGGAACCACCTTGGCTTTCGCGTCCGTCTCCTCTCGCGCCAACGCCGCGCGCAACTGAGCTTTCCCCCGCGACAACCGTGACATCACCGTGCCGATCGGAACCTCCAGCGCATCAGCGATCTCCTGGTAGGACAAATCCTCGAGATAAAACAGCGTGAGCGGAGCCCGAAATACGTCATCGACCGACTGCAGCGCCACTACCACGGAAGCAGCATCCATTCGTGCCACGCGGTCCACTTCCTCCGCCGCGA